>JAOARG010000044.1 GCA_025210655.1 Bacillota bacterium | reverse complement strand
GTTCCTTCAACCGTCATCAGCTTCCTTCAGACCCATCTGTCACCAGATACGCCCTTGCTTACAACTTTTCTTCCCCATTGGCTGGGTAAAAGGGCTTCTTACAACCCATCGGCTCGGCAACATGCCTCGCAAACACTAGTGACTTACTATAGTAAGTCGTCCATGGATATTTTCCCGTGGAAAATTTTATTCGTAGAAGGATCTTTATATAGAAATTCTTACAGGCTAAATAAGGCAAGCTAGTAAAGATTGATTTGTGGTCATAAGGGATAAAAGACCCAGAATCCAAGTGAATCCTTCCGAAAAGATATGACGTAGAATGGATTTACTTTAGCAGTAATAGTGATGTCCTTCTAGGACAAATCAGGTAAGCTAATAAATATTAAATTGAAATGCTCTTATTCATTTAATATTTATGGTTTTGCCTTAGCAAAAAGCATCCTTTCGTTTCTTGACATTCATAGGCCAGACTTGAACTGAGGTCATAAGATCTTAAAGTCCTTCCGAACTACTACCTACGACCAACGACCTACGATATAATTAAAAAGGCTTCTAAAAAAACAGGCAAAATCACCTACAAAGGGATTTTGACTGCACCTATCTACTATCTACTATCTACTATCTACTAACAACTAACTACTGCTCCATCATATCCATATTCAAATCTTGGAATTGCATGGTTTTAGGTGGTAGAAAATCATCTGCTGTTAAAGATGGATTTTTATCGAAACTGATTACTTCTGAGGTCATGACTATTTGATTTCCTGAATATATTTCGTATTTTAGTGGTAAGAAGAATTCTTGTGAATACCACATCTTTATCATTGTACTTTCCCCTTCTTGGGCAAATGAACCTTCAATATAGATTGCATCTTGTCCTTTGTAAGTATCTTTTCTTGCTATAAAGCCACTTCCTAGGGAGTCTTTTACTTCCTCTAGTTCTAAATTGCTAAAGTCGTTGGAATCATCCCAAAACATATCTCCTGTTGATCCGTCAACTCCTTCAAATTTCATACCTACTGGGTCACCCTCTGTATACTGGAACATTGCATTTAATTCTGGATTGTATAGTATTATCATTGGTTTTTCAGTCATGTTATTGTATGTCTCAATTCTAGAGAATTCTCCCATGACTGTCATTTTGAATGTTGTTGTTATTGATTCACTTATTGTGGTTTTCATTTCTAGAATATATGAGTCAGGAATTTTTGCTTCTATTGAGTCAAGTAGTTCTATGCCACTAGGCTCTTTTTCTTCCTCCATCACTTCTTCTTTTGGACTTTCATTTACAGTTGACTCAGATACTTGACTAGAACTTGCATCATTTTTACTGGAGTCATTGGAAGTACAGCTGATTAATACTAAGGATAGACATAGGATGAGTAGTATTTTTATAAATCTCATCAATTTTCCTCCTATCATAAATTTACTTTCTACATTTTTATTGTTACCCCTATTTTTATTCCCTATTCATATTGGGAATTTTGCAGGATTTAGGGTATGATAGGAGTAGGAAATAATATTAGTAGAATAGTCACAATAAATAAGCATATTTGGAGGGATATTATGAATCAAGCAGATAAGAATACTTTAAATTTTTGTGTGGAGTTTATCAAAGGTAATTTTTCAGAACATAGTCAAGTATCCATGTGTTTAGTATGGTTAAAACAGGCAATTGATATAATCGAAAAAGAAACTGATTTATCCAGTGGTGCCTTTATTCTAGGGGGCCTCAAGGAAATTGAAGCATATCTGACTGGAAAGGATGGTTCATCAAGCTCCAGAGATATTATTTCTAAAATTGAAATGATAGAGTCGCTTGTTGCAAGTATATAAATAGAATTTAGTCAAAGATAAAATAAGGGAGAATATATGGATAAGAAAAAATTATTTAGAATGTTGCCTAAAGTAGATGAAATGTTAATGCTTCCGAAGGTGGAAAGTCTTATTGAATCAAATTCTAGAAAAATGGTTTTGGAGTCCATTAGATTAGTAATAGATCAGCTTAGAAATGAAATTATTGATTTAGAAGAGGGATCAAGTATTGAGATTAGTAGTGATATTGTATTGGAAAGACTTGAAACTCAGATAAATAAAAATAGAGAAGGTAAGTTTAAAAGGGTTATAAATGCCACAGGAACAGTATTACATACAAACCTGGGAAGGGCACCTTTAAGCGAGAAGGTATTTGACGCTATAAGGGATAAAGTTGTTAGATATTCCAATCTTGAGTATGACATAGATAAGGGCTCAAGGGGCCATAGATATGATCATCTTAAAGAAATAGTTATGAAACTTACAGGAGCAGAGGATGTACTTGTTGTTAATAATAATGCATCAGCTGTTCTTTTAGTGCTTAATACACTTGCTAAGGAAAAAGAAGCTGTAATTTCAAGGGGGGAACTTGTTGAAATTGGAGGTTCATTTAGAATTCCTGAGGTAATGGGTATGAGTAATAGTATTCTTAAGGAAGTTGGAACTACAAATAAAACCCACCTTATTGATTATGAAAATGCTATTGGGGAAGAGACTGCTCTTCTTATGAAGGTTCATACTTCAAACTATAGGATTGTAGGTTTTTCAGAGTCAGTAGCCCTAGAAGACCTTGTATCCCTAGGAAACAAACAGGATATAGCTGTTTATGAAGATATCGGTAGTGGAAATTTTATTGATTTTCCTAAGTACGGAATTAGTGAGGAACCTACAATAATAGACAGTATAAAAAAAGGTGTAGATGTACTTTCTTTTAGTGGAGATAAGCTTTTAGGTGGGGTACAAGCTGGGATAATAGTAGGAAAGAAAAAATATATAGAAAAGATGAAACATAATCAGTTACTTAGGGCTCTAAGGCCAGATAAGCTAACATTATCTATATTGAAAGAACTTTTCAAAATATACTATTATGGTGAAGCAGAAAAAGAAATACCATCAATAGCAATGATGATTGAAGATAAGGAAAGTCTAAAGCTAAAAGCAGAAAGATTATATGATTGTCTTTCTGATATTGACGGCTTGACTATGAAGATAGACGGTGATTACTCTGAAGTAGGGGGCGGTTCTCTGCCTATGGAAAGACTTGAGACATATGTAGTTAGGATTGATCATGAAAAATACTCTGCTTCAAAGCTTGAAGAGCTATTAAGAAAAAATAATAATGTTCCAATAATATCTAGGGTAAAGGATAATTCAGTAATACTTGATGTAAGAACTTTATTTGATGAAGAGTTTGAAATAATAAGAAATGTAGTAGAGAGGTTGTAGTTCTATGAATAGAAATTTTATTATCGGAACAGCTGGACATATTGATCATGGTAAGACTTCACTAATAAGAGCTCTTACTGGGATTGAAACTGATAGATTTGAGGAAGAAAAAAAGAGGGGAATAACAATTGATCTAGGTTTTGCATATTTTGATCTTCCAAGTGGAATAAGGGCCGGCATTATTGATGTTCCAGGTCATGAAAAGTTTATTAAAAACATGCTTGCAGGTATTAGTGGTGTGGATCTTTTTCTACTAGTGATTGCAGCAGATGAAGGTGTTATGCCCCAAACTAAGGAACACTTAGATATTCTTGAAATACTGGGTATAGAAGAGGGGATAATTGTAATCACTAAGGCTGATCTTGTGGATGAGGAAATGCTTGAACTTGTTCAGGAAGACATTAGGGAAAACTTCGGAAGTTCATTCCTAGAAAAGTCTGAAATAGTTACATTTTCAGCAAAGACTGGGGATGGATTAGATAATTTGATAGAGAAATTAGATGAAAAGTCCAAGGTGATAAAGACTAAAAATTCAAAAGGACCTTTTAGAATGTCAGTCGATAGGGTCTTTTCATTAAGTGGTCATGGAACAATAGTGACAGGAACCTTGGTAGAAGGTGAAATATCTGTAGGGGATAAGGTTAGTATTTATCCTGAAGGAAGATCATCAAAGGTAAGGAGTATCCAGGTCCACGGAAAAAGTGAAGAAATAGCATACGCAGGACAAAGAACTGCCATTAATCTACCTGATATTAAAACAAGTGAGATTCACAGGGGGGATGTATTAGCAAGTGAGGACTCCATATCACCTGCATATATAGTGGACTGTAAACTGAAACTTACACGTGATAGTAATAGGTCTATAGAAAACTGGACCAGATTAAGACTATATCATGGTGCAAAAGAAATACTTTGTAGGTGTGTGCTTCTTGATAGGGAAGTTTTAAAAGCAGGGGAAGAGGATTTTGTTCAGTTAAGACTGGAAGAGCCATATAGCTTCAAGTACAATGATAAGTTTGTTGTAAGATTTTACTCTCCTGTTGAAACCATAGGTGGAGGAGTAATACTAAACCCGGATTCAAATAAACACAAAAGGTTTGATGAAAGTGTTATAAAAGAATTGGAACTTAAAACAAAGGGAGATCCAAGGGATATTCTAGTATCTATGCTTGAAAATTCTGCAAATCTTTTTACAGAGAAAAAAGAAATTCTCTCTTTAATGGGAATAGAGGAAGATGATTTTGAGGATATAGTTGGAAAACTGATTGATGATAAAATGGTATATTCATATAAAGGCTTAGATTATATGTTTTTTGAAAATCTTGAAAAAGTAGAAGGGGATATACTTTCTATGTTAAATACTTTTTATGATAAAAATCCATATAAACTTGGTATAAACAAAGGTGAGGTTAGAAGTAGTCTTGCTAAAAAGTATGATTTTAAATCAAATAAGCACTTTGACTATATTATAAGTCTACTTATAGATTTAAATAATATTGAACTGGAAGACCAGTATGTTAAGCATGCTGGACACGAGGTAACATTCTCAGAAGGACTTCAAAAAAGAGTGGATAAGGCCCTTGATGACTTGAAAAAGCAAGAATTTAAGACGGAAGCCTTTGCTGATATTCTAAAAATCCAAGGTATTACAAAGCATCAAAATGATATTACTGATATTTTGATCAGAAAGGGTCAGATAACTAGGGTAGCAGATAATATCTTCTTTGATTCATCCCTACTTGATCAACTTCAAGAAAAAGTGAAAGAACATTTTAAATCCAATGATTTTCTTGAAATAAATGATATTAAAGAAATGACAGGAACATCGAGAAAATACATTATTCCTATTCTAGAATATTTTGATAAGATAAAGTTAACTAAAAGGGAAGATGGCAAGAGGGTTCAAGTAAAGTAATAGCATTTATAAGAAGTGTATTATTTTTAAAAATATGATAAAATGGGAATATAGAATTTGAAGGGTGGTTAATATGTCTCAAAAATTATTAATTGTAGATGATGAACCTGCTATAGTAAAGGGTTTAAAATTTAGTTTAGAACAAGAAAATTACGAAATAGATGTAGCTTATGATGGTGAAGAGGCCTTAAGAAAGGCTATAGAAAATAAATATGATTTGGTAGTACTTGATCTTATGCTACCAAAGATAGATGGCTTAGAGGTTTGTAAGAAGGTTAGGGAGAAGAGTATGGTTCCTATTATTATTCTTACAGCAAAGGGTGAAGATACTTCCAAGGTACTTGGACTAGAATATGGTGCTGATGACTATATGACTAAGCCTTTTAATATCCTTGAACTAAAAGCAAGAATCAAGGCAATACTTAGAAGAGTATCTATCAAAGAAGAAGCAACAGTTTCGAATTCAAGTACTATCGAAATTGAAGAATTCAAAATCAATACACTTGGAAGAAAAGTATCCTTAAATGGTAAGGACATCAACCTTACAGCTAAGGAATTTGATTTATTATTACTTCTGGCAAGTACTAGGGGTAAGATTTATTCAAGGGAAGAACTTCTTGAAATAATTTGGGGCTATGAATACTTTGGGGATGTTAGAACAGTTGATGTTCATATTAGAAGACTTAGGGAAAAGATAGAAGGAAACTCAAGTCAACCAGAATACATCCTTACAAAGTGGGGAGTTGGTTATTATTTTAGGAACAAATAGAAAAATGTTTAGTCTTAGGTGGAAACTTGTTTCCACCTATTTGTTATTAATAGTGATGGTTTTGGTACTTGTTAGTACCTTTTTTATAAGGACATACAAGGACAATGCCATAAATGAAAGAAAAACATCATCTATGGCAGAAGCCAATATCATATCTGCCCAACTAAGGCCAAACATCATGGGGATAAGTAGGGAATATACAAGAAACTATATCAACAGGATAATTAGACAGAAATCTATAGATATAGATAGTCGAATCATCGTAACCAATAAAAATGGTGATGTATTAGTTGATTCTTATGACTCCATGTTGGAAGAAAATCTTATTGAACAGGTAGAGGTGAGCCGTGCTGTACAGGGCTATAGTTCATATGGTGAATACTATTTGGATGATTACGGTCGTGTAATGTATGTAGCAGTTCCAATTAGGTACAATGGGGATGTGATTGGCAGTATTCTTATTTCGAACTCATTAAATAGTGTATATGATGATATTCAGGACATAAAAGGAAAGATATTTGGACTGGCCATGACAAGTCTTTTTGTAACAACGGTTATAAGTTTTATTTTTGCAGATATCTTGTCAAAGCCTTTGCTTAAGCTAAATTCTTCAATAGAAGAATATACACTGGGAAATAAGGATGTAGAAATAGATGTAAGCGGAAATGATGAAATAAGTAATCTTGGTTATTCTATCAATGATATGATAAGGAAACTATCCCAGATTGATAAGAGAAGAAGGAAGTTTGTTTCCAATGTATCTCACGAACTTAAGACACCTGTTACATCGGTTAAAATATTAGCAGAAACCTTAATTCATACAAATGAATACAATAAGGAACTGTACGATGATTTTCTAGGGGATATTAATAGTGAACTTGATAGACTAAGTCATATTATTGATGATCTTTTATATCTTGTAGAAATAGAAAAAGATGATTTAGAAATGAGTTATAAAATGACTTATATCAATTATCTAATAGAAAACACCATAGGCATGTTATCCAGAATTGCAGAGAAAAAGAATATAGACATAAAGTTCAATCCCAAGGACAATGTTCAAATAATGGTTGACCAGGATAAGCTGAAACAGTGTATGATAAACATAATAAATAATGCTGTTAAATATACACCGGATGGTGGACATATAGAAGTAGACATTGAAATGGGGAAAGACTTTTTAGAAATCAGTGTATCCGATACTGGTATAGGTATACCTAAAAAGAATTTGGAGTTTATTTTTGATAGATTCTATAGGGTAGATAAGGCCAGATCTAGGGAGACTGGTGGAACAGGTTTAGGACTTTCAATAGTTAAGCAAATAGTAGATCTTCACAATGGTAAAATTAATATTGAAAGTGAAGTAGATGTTGGAACGAAATTTAGTATATTTCTTCCTCTCAGAAGTACTTTATAAGTAGGTGATAGTATTATTAATTATAATAAATTTATAGTGGGACTTTCGGTGCTGATTATGGTTTTTTTGTTTGTTTCTATTTCACCAAGAACAGATTTGCCTAATGCACCTGAAATACAGATCAATCCAGATGCTGAAATAATTACAATTCAGACTAAGTTATATTTTATTGACAATGGATATCTTACTTATGAAGTTAGGAACATAGAAGTGCCCAAGAGGAATATTTCCTTTGGAGTGCTTAAGGCGCTTGAAGAGGGGCCAAGAAATAAACTTCTAAAAAGTCCGTTTGATAAGGATGATATAGTTATTTCCAGTGAAGTAGTGGATGAAGTGTGTTTTGTCAATTTGAAGAAGACATTCCTTACAGGAACCATGTGGAATTATGAAATAAAGGAACTGGTACTTGGTTCCATAGTAAATTCCTTGACGGAGCTTGAAAATGTTCAACTTGTTCAACTTCTGATTGATGGGGCAGCCTATGAAAATATAGGGGGAATAGATTTGTCCCAGCCTATAAAAAGGGATTCAAGCGTGATTGCTAAACTGAATTATGATCCAGCAAATCTTGTTATGGATTTCCTAAGCAAGATAGATAAGGAAGAGTATGAGTTGGCTTATGAGGCCCTAGACATAACAAGTAGAAATATGATTTCTTATGAAGACTTTGTTGAATACGGAAAAAATCTTCGATTAAAGTATATGGATTACAGTAGAAATAGATACTTTACACAGAATTTTTCAAACAGTACAGTAGTAAACATTGTTTATGAAAAGATTATAGAAAATAGAGCCGGAAACTATGAAAAACTCATTGAAGGATGGCAGGTAATAAAAGAAGCCGGTTACTGGAAGATACAGATAAGCAATTAGAAAATAGTTTTACTTGCTAGGTATTTTGAACTATTTTGAAAGTTGCTAGATATGTTATATAATAAAAACTAGCTATGAAGTATGGAGGTGAGCTGATGAAAGTAAAAGCGATAGATACACTTAGAATTCATTATACTACTATAGGGAAAGAGTACGAAGTACTTGATCAGGATAATGAAGCATACAAAATAGTAGATGATAGGGGAAGAAACAACTGGATTCCAAAAAGATACATGGAAGAAGTAAAATAACATATTGGGGGAGACTAATGAGAAAAACTAGATTTGTTGTTTGTGTTGCCGTATTGGTTTTATTGTTCCAGAGCATTGCATTTGGTGCAAACTTGGAGAATATATCAAAGCCTAATTTTGATGTGAAAATCAATAACAATAAGATTTATGACAAGGAAGGTATGTTTACATACAAGGATGTATTATATGTACCTATAGATCACGGAAAGTTAGATATAAATGGTGTAAAGCGTTATGAAAAATACGACAATGGATATGTACTACTTTCAAACATCCAGTATGATGGGAAAGAAGTATACACATGGGATTTTCCTATAATATCTTATGAAGGTCAGTACTATTTACCAGCATGTAAAAAGATAAGCGATCTTTTAGACTGGGAAATAACATGGGACAATGATGAAGGACTTCTTGTAAATACAAATAGTGATGAAGGAATCCTAATCAAAGAAGACGTAAAGTACAGAGCAATACTTAGTGACTATATAAGAAAAATCAACAGAAAACTCACAAAAGATGAAGCAGACTATATAATCGAACTTACATTAAATGCTTCAGAAAAGTATGAAATAGACGAAAAATTAATCCTAGCAATGATGTGGCTAGAAAGTAACTACGATGCAAATTGTAGAACAGGTCAAGCAGTAGGACTAATGCAAATGCTAGTATCAACAGCAAAGCACTTTGACCTAACAGCAGAAGACCTATACGACCCAGCAACAAACATCGATGTATGCGTAAGATACCTTAGGGGTGATTTAGATTACTTCAAAGATATCAACAAAGCAGTAACAGCATACAACTGGGGTCCAATCAACGTAATCAAAGGAAGAGCAAAGCCAATTTATCTTAATAATGTAATGGGTAAGAAGGCGAAGATTGAGGCCTATGTTGAGAAGAGGTTGAATGAGCAGTAGGCTTCTGAAGGATGTTTTTAGCTGAAGCTAAAACGTATAAATTACTGACTTGGAACATGTCAATGATTTATACTAACTAGGTGGTTTTTGTCTACTACCGGTAGACAAGGTAGTGTACTCGCACAAGTGCTTGTGGTGGTGATTATGCCAGAGCATAAGGTGGTGGGGGAAGAGATTGTAAGAGCTTTAATCCTTTAGGGATTAGGGCTCTTTTTTATGTTGATATCATGAGCTTGAAAAATAACAAAATTAAATAATGTTGGAATATTGCAAAAAGTTTGGAAGAAGGTTATTCTATTATTGTATAAGAAAATATTAATACAATATCATTACATTATAATGTATAATTGACTTGAGGTGTTTAAAAATGAGTGAAACAAATGAACATTGTATTAGTTTTGAAGGGAATGTAATTAATTTGTCAGGACGTTTTACTCCAGAATCTTTCTTCTATTTTAAATTATATGAAATCATGATTCATATTCATGAAATGAATAATAATGGAATTCTTAAAAAATTTAAAATTACATTTGAAGGATGCGATTTTTTGTGTCCAAATGCAATGGTTATATTAGGTGTTATTGATAAGTGGTCAAAAATAAAAGGTATTGATTTATATTTTGATTTTACTAATCTAACGAATTATGAAGTGTTGACTTTTATACTAAATTCAGGATTTGCGTCATATGTAAATGGTAATAAATCAAAATATGATAATATTAAGAGTTCAAAATATTTTAAATGGTTTGATATATCAAATGAGAATACTGGTGAAATAATTGATTTTATTAAGGATGTAGTCCAACTTATACCTGTTCGTATGAGTGATGAGTTGGAAGCGGACCTTATTAGTAAGTTTTATGAAATAATTATTAATTCGTACCATCACTCAAAATCAATGGTGGGTATTTTTTCGTGTGCTTATTATTTTGAAGAAAGTAATGTTCTTCATTTTGCTATATATGATTGTGGTGAAGGTATTCCTAATAACGTATCTAACTATTTGTCTGAAAAAATATCTGCTGTTGATGCTTTAAAATGGGCTTTTACAGACGGTAATACTACTAAAAAAAGTGATTATCCTAGAGGTTTAGGTTTAGGTTTATTAAAAAGTTTCGTTAAAGCCAATGATGGAGAATTATTTATATATAGTAGAGAAGGTACTTGTAGTGTTCTTGGACCAAAAGTAGTATATAATGAAGTAAAAGAAAGAATACCTGGTACATTGTTTTATTTAAGGGTAAATACTGACAACGCACATTATGTGTTAAGAAAAAATATTTAGGAGGAATAGGATGAACATAATAAAAATATTTGATATTTCCCCAATATGCATGTCTGAAAATGATGGTACTATATTAAGAAGTAAAATGATAATGTGTTTAGAAAAAAATGAGGACATTTTATTGAATTTTGAGAGAGTAAAATTATTTGCTTCTCCTTTTTTTAATTCAAGCATAGGGTATATTATTAGTAAATATGGAATGGATGTTTTTTCAAAGAAAATAAAAATTGAAAAATTGAATTCTGTAGGTAGAAGTGTATTAGATTTAGTAATAAAAAATGCTGTAGAGTTTTCAAGTTTAGATAAAAATGGACAAGAAATAATCTCGGAAATTTTACAAAAATTAGAAGAATAGAAAGGAGAAAATATGTCAAAGTGTAATATTTTAGATATAACAAAAATTGATGCAAGTAAGATAAATAATGAAACATTTGGTATAGATACTAATGTATTATACTGGATGCATTATTCCAAAGGTTCATACGCAAATAATTATCAGACTAGCACTTATCCAAAGTTTTTATCAGATTTGATTGTAGCAGGAAATAAATTATATACAACTATGTATAATATTTCTGAGCTATTATACATAATAGAAAGAAATGAGTACAAGCAATATAAAAATAATAATAATTGTAATATTTCAAAAAAGAAGTATAGAGGTATTGCAAATCAAAGAGAATCGTTGAAAAAGGAATATCTTAGTGTGTTAAACCAAGTTGAAAGTATTTATAGTATACATGATTTTGAAATAAATATAGTTGGTGTTAAAAATTTTACGGCGGAATTAAGTAACCATATGTGTGATAACTTTGATTATCAGATTATTGATGAACTTAAAAAGCAAGGTATCTCTAATTTTATAACTGATGATTCTGATTTTAAGTCGATAGATGATATTAATCTATATACAGCAAATAGCAGAATTAAGTAAAATTGCTATAGAAATGTATTTACATATAAAGCTAAAGGAATTATTAAATCAATTACGAATCTTAGTTTAAATAATTCTTAAGGATATCTAATATAGAGCTACTAGAAATTAATCTATAATTTTATTTTAAATTATAGATTTTTGTTATAAAATGAAAAAACAATATGGTTATTTGGTTAAGATATATTGAAAAACATTTTGTATATGCGAAATTGATAACTGAGGAATAAATTTTTAATAGATTACGTGAAATTTTAGTATGATTCATATAAAAAAATATTTTTATAGAGCAGTATAAATTGTATTCAAAATGCAGTGATAATATCAGAGTTGTTAATCAATGGAGTTATATATTTATATAGTAAGAGACGGAAATTTAATTTATAAGTCCTTTTAGGACAAATCAGGTCATATAATAGCTGAGCTTTGCTGATAGGCCAGACTTGAACTGGAGGTCATTAGATCTTAAAAATCTTGGAATCATAATCTTGGTTTTCATTTGAAAAATAATTTTCTCGTATGAGAAATATCCTTGTGCGAGCTTGTGAAACAAGCGGCTGGGCTTGGAATTGTAAATTCCAGCTGGGCGAATGAAGGTAGTGAATGGCTGGGCGAGTGACAAAGGAGCGACTAAGCAAAGGTTCTATCTCATGGTTTTTTATGAGATAGAACCTTTATTATTTTATTTCCTATTAAAATAATGAGTATGCAACAGCTCATGTGCCTTATGACTATTAGGTTCACCAAGAAATTCCTCATAGAGTTTTTTCACTGCTGGATTTTCGTGGGATTTTCTAAGTGGCATTTTTTCATCGCCGCTGTAGATTCCTTTGATTCTTTGGAGTCTTATGTCGTTGGTGGTTGGTTTTGGTTGTCCTCCGCCACCGATGCATCCTCCTGGGCAGCACATTATTTCTATGAAGTGGTAGTCTGCTTCTTTGTTTTTGATTTTTTCTAGTATTAATTTGGCGTTTTTGAGGCTGTTGGTTACTGCGACTTTTACGTCTAGGTCTCCAACTTTTATTGTGGCTTCTTTTACTCCTGTGAGGCCTCTTACGGCTGTAAGATTGATGTTTTCGAGTTCTTGACCTGTAACTACTTCATATACTGTTCTTAGGGCTGCTTCCATTACTCCACCTGAGGCTCCGAATATTAGGCCGGCTCCTGTTGTGATACCAAATGGGTCGTCGAAGGGTTCTTCTTCTATATTGTTAAGGTCATAACCTTGCATTTTTATCATTTTACCTAGTTCCCTAGCTGTAAGTGCATAGTCTACATCTGCTACGCCATCTCTATACATTTCTTCCCTTTTTGCTTCTGTTTTCTTGGCTGTACAAGGCATGAATGATACTACGACTATATCTTCGGGCTTACGATTTATCTTTTTTGCATAGTATGTTTTGGCGATTGCTCCGAACATTTGTTGTGGGGATTTACATGTTGATAGATGATCCAGTAGCTCTGGGTAAAACTGTTCTATATAGTTTACCCAACCTGGGGAGCATGATGTAAGCATAGGAAGTACTCCGCCGTTTTGCAGTCTATGGAGAAATTCTGTACCTTCTTCCATTATGGTAAGGTCTGCTGCAAAGTTTGTGTCAAATACACAGTCAAATCCAATTTGCCTAAGTACTGCTGGAAGTTTGTTTGTAACTGATGTACCAGCTGCCATGCCAAACATTTCACCTACTGTAACACGGATTGATGGTGCTATTTGGGCTATGACATGTTTATTTGGATCTTCAATGGCATTCAGGACATCTACCACATCATCTTTTTCGTATATTGCCCCAACTGGACAAACTATGATACATTGGCCGCAAAATGTACATTTTACCTGTGTAAGATCATAGTCATACGCTGGTGCCATACGCATATCAGTACTTCTACCGATATTGTATAGAGCCCCAACCTTTTGGACATCATTACAAGCCTGAACACATCTACCGCATTTGATACATTTACTCATATCCCTTAGTATTGAGGGATTTCCTGCCATGATTTCTTCTCTTTCAAGGACGTTTTCATATCTATTGTCTTTTATATTCAAAGACTCTGTAAGGTCTTGAAGTTCGCAGTTACCATTGCTGTGACAAGTAGTACATGTTTCGTCGTGATTAGCTAGAATAAGCTCTACAATAGTTCTTCTAGCTTCACGTACTCTTTTGTTGTGGGTTTCTACGTTCATACCTTCCTTTACCATAGTAGAACAAGCAGTTTGAAGATTGCTACATCTATCCACTTCCACAACACATACACGGCAGTTGCCCTTTACCTTAAGGTCTGGATGATAGCATAGGGTAGGTATATCTATCTTGACACTTTTTGCAGCTTGAAGGATTGTCATATTCTCATCAACTTCGTAAGTTTTACCATTGATAGTTATATTAATATTCAAGATGATTACCTCCTTCTTCCATAGGACAAACTCCTGTTAGACATTTGCCCTTAAGGTGTGACATTAATTCAGACTTAAAATACTTAAGAATTGATAAAATTGGTCTAGGGGCACTCTGACCTAATCCGCAAAATGATGCCTCTTGCATTACTGTGCAGGTCCTAATCAAAGTTTCTATGTCCCCAGGTTTTCCCTTGCCTTTTCTAAAATTGTCTAGAAGTATAGAAATGTGGCGATTACCTTCTCTACATGGTGTACATTTGCCACAGGATTCATGTCTGAAAAATCTGGCTGTTGAGTATAAGAAATCAAGTACACAGACAGATTGGTCGGCAACAAATATTGCTCCAGATCCTAATCCGGCACCAAGCTTTTGAAAGGTTTCGTATGACAAGTCTATATCCAGTAAAAAACCTGGTAGAACTATACCGGAGGAACCTCCTATTTGAACAAATTTGATTTGAAGATTGTTTGGAACACCTCCGCAATGTTGATATATTAAGTCCTTAAGACTTGTGCCAAAAGCTACTTCATATACACCTTTATTGACTACATTTCCAGAGACTGAGAAGAGTTTGCTTCCTGTACTATTTGGAGTGCCATAGCTTTTATATAGGTCTGAACCTAGATTAAATATAGGAAGTAGGTTGGCTAAGGTTTCCACATTGTGAACTAGGGTAGGTTTACCAAACAATCCTACTTCAGCTGTAAATGGCGGTTTATGTCTAGGATCACCTGTGCGTCCTTCGATAGACTCAATCAATGCTGTTTCTTCACCGCAAATGTAAGCTCCGATTCCAGAGCGATATTCTATATCAAAATTGAATCCGCTATCTAGTATGTTATCCCCAAGGTATCCATTTTTCCTTGTATCTTCAAGACCCTGTTGGATTATTTTTTTTATATTTGTATATTCACCCCGAACGTATAAGTAACCTTTTGTTGCACCTATAGCATATGCTGCAATGATTACACTTTCTATGATTTTCATAGGGTTTCTTTTTAGTAGCTCTCTATCTTTGAAGGTACCTGGCTCTCCTTCGTCTGCATTGCATATTATGTATTTTTCATCACTATCTTCATTGGCAACAAAGCTCATTTTTCTTCCTACAGGAAATGCAGCACCTCCACGGCCAACTAATTTAGAATCTGTTATTTCCTTTATTATTTCTTCGGGTTTCATTTTCAGAGCTTTTTTAAGGGCAGAAAATCCATCTGCATTTTGGTAACTTTCAAATGATAATAGGGAATCTGATTTTTCAAATATCAAATTAGCCATTTATTTCACCACCTTTTAGTTTTGCAAGTAGATTAAATACCTTGCTCCTATCAAGTTCACCGTATATTTCATTGTTTATCCGAACAGCTGGAGCCAGATCACAGGCACCTATACAAGATGTGAACTCAAGTGAAAAGATTCCATCAGGGGTAGTGTCCCCCATCTTAATACCTAAAATATCTTCAAAAATCTTGACAAGGTGATTAGCTTCTTTCAGATAGCAGGGAGTACTGTTACATATCTGAATAACATACTCTCCACGTTTTTCAGTAGACAATATGTCGTAGAATTCTGCTATGCCATATATTGTAGTGACTGAGATATCTAAGATATCAGATACTTCTTCGATAGTCTCTTTTGAAAGATAGTTATGTTTAGACTGACTCTGTAGTGCTAATAGTATTTCTAATAATTTATCTTTTTCACATCCAATCCGTGTAACAACTTCACTGATTGATTCACTCATAGCATATCCTCCTTTATCATTTATAGCTAAATTTCTATGGATATGATTACCCGTTTTTTCATTGATTTAATCTTATTAGAATAGGGAGGAGTTGAGACATACTTTATGATATTAACTAATTTACTATTGCATTTAATTTAATAGTAAATTAATTTATTTTACTGAGTAGATATAATAAAATGAATGTAAAAGCTAGATAGTTTGTAATTAAGTGAAAGTGAAGTAGTGAATAATTACTTTATAATTAGTCAAAACAGATTTAGGAGGACGCTATGAAGTTTGAAGTAATAGGAAGTGGTGGATGTGTTGCTTTACCCAAACCACTTTGTAAATGTAGGGTATGTGAAGAGGCAAGAAAAAAGGGAAGACCTTATTCAAGGATGGGATGTTCCTTTTTTCTTCATGATATAAAGTACCATTATAGAACTTAAAAGTAAGTATAGATTTAAGAAAGTAATCATGACCCATTTGGAAGAGGACTGGGGATAATCTTATGATGATTATAAGGAACTTGAGAAGGTTTATGATGGGATAGAGTTTGCTTATGACGGTATGATTGTTGAACTATAGAAATTCCTTGTTTTGTCTAGAGTTACTTGTTATAATTCTACTGTGATGAAAGACGATATAGTTTCTCGCTAGAGAAAACTAAGGAGGAAAATATGACGGAATTACTAGCTCCAGCAGGAAATATGGAGGCTTTAATAGCCGCTATTTCTAATGGTTGTGATGCAATATACTTAGGTATGCAAAAATTTGGTGCAAGAGCATACTCTTCTAATTTTGATTTAGAGTCTTTAGAAGAGGCTATTAAGTATGCCCACCTAAGAAATGTTAAAATCTATGTTACTATGAATACTATTGTATTCGAGAGTGAATTGGAAGATATGAAAGAGCAGATGCATGAACTAAATAAGATCGGAGTAGACGGAATCATCGTTCAAGATTTAGCTGCATTTGATTATATGGTTGATAATTTTCTTGATATGGAAGTACACTGTTCAACTCAGATGGGAATAGATGATTTAGAAGGTACTTTGTTATTTAAGGAAATGGGTGCCAAGAGGGTGGTTTTATCCCGTGAGCTTGATATTAATAAAGTAAAAGAGATTAAGAGAGTAGCTAAAATACCTTTAGAGATTTTTGTTCAAGGTGCCCTATGTATCTCTTATTCTGGAAACTGTCTAATGTCTGGTCTAATTGGATATAGAAGTGGAAACCGTGGAAGATGTGTAGGTTCATGTCGTAAGGAATATGATCTTATTGACAATACTACAGGTAAATCATTAGGTAGAAATTATATTTTATCAGCAAAAGATTTGAATACAATTGATTATATAAATGATTTAAAGGAGATAGATTCTCTAAAAATAGAAGGTAGAATGAAAGAGCCTGCCTATGTTGCAAATGTTGTATCAAGATACCGTTTAGCCCTTGATAATAAGATTACACAGGAAGACAAAGATAATCTTAATAAAACATTCAACAGAACATTTACAAAGGGATATCTTTTTAATGAAGATAAAAAAGACATTACTAATGTATCAAGACCTAACAACTTTGGTTATGAAATAGGTAGAATAAGCAAGATTATTAAGGATACTTATGAGATAAAACTTGAGCGCACTTTAAATCAAAATGACATAATTAGAATTTCCCATGACAATGAGGATGTTGTTTTATCAGTTGCAAAATTATATGACAAAGACGGCAACTTGATTAATAAAGCTGATGACGTCTGTTATATCAAGATAAAAGAGAAGTTGTCCAAGGGTGACATGGTTTACGTTACTAAGGATAACTTATACTACAAGGAGCTGGAAGCTTCCTTTGAAAAAGAGTTTAGACGTTTTGATCTTGATGTTAGGATTTATGCATATGCAGGAGCCAAGCTTGTAATTGAAGCAGAAGCTTTTGGACTGAATTATTTCTATGAGAGTGATGAAAACCTTGAAGAAGCCATGACTAATCCAACTACAAAAGATCAGGTAATAAAACAGCTTAAAAGACTTAATGATACAATATTTAAGTTAAATCACGTAGAGTTTGATGAGTACAATGCATTTATTCCTGCAAAACTATTAAATGTAGCAAGAAGGGAAATTGTACAGGGACTATATGACCTAAAGATACAGATGAAGAAGAATAGAACTAAGGCACTTAAGGAAAAAGAGTCTATAAACTTTGAATCAAGTAAGCCTTACCTTACAGCTAGTGTAACTACTAAGGAGCAATATGATGCTTGTATAGCATTAGGAATAAAGGAAGTTTACTTTGATAATGTAGTTAGAAGAAATCAGAATGATTATAAAGATAAAGAAGGTCAACTTTTAATCGGAGGATACGGAGGAGTATATCGTTACAAGGACTCAAATCCATTTGTAACAGATTATTCTCTGAATGTTGTTAATTCCAAGGCTTGCTATGAGTTATTCAAATTAGGTGCTAAAAGGGTTACCCTATCATATGAGTTAAACAAGAAGCAGGTTAAGGACTTAGTTGATGCTTATTATGAAGAAAACAATGGATATGCAGCACTTGAAATGATCGTATATGGAAAGGCACCACTATTATTTACAAAGTATTGTCCACTAGAAAAAATGGGTCAATGCGGAGTATGTAAGACAAAATCTTATGAAATAAAAGATGAACACGGAAGCTTCCCAATCATTTCCCATGATGATTGTTCGACGACGATTCTAAATGGAAAGAATCTTAACCTTTTAGATGAAATGAAGAATATAAAGGGAGTAGAAGCATTCAGACTTAATTTTACTATTGAATCAAAGGAAGAAGTTGAGGATATAGTTAAAAAGGCTTTAGGCAAACTAGATGGTTCCATTACTAAGTCTGTATTTGATCAGACTAATGATACTAGGGGTCATTATAATAAGGAAATAATGTAGATAAATAAAGGTGGAATCCAAATGGATTGCCACCTTTTTTAATTGTGTGAGGAACATGCGGAATTATTAAATGACCCATAGTTGAAGTCGCTCCTGTCAGTTAAGCTAATAAAAATTTAATTGAAATGGTCCTATTCATTTGATTTTTATGGTTTTGCTTCAGCAAAAAGCATCCTTTAAGAATTATACTCATATGGAGTGATTTCGTCTTTGAAGGTATAATTGAATTATTTTATAAAAGTTCTTTCTATCAGACAAAGAGACTATTCGACTATCTGACTAATTAAGAAATGCAAGAATGAGGGACCTGGCCCCAAGAGTTGTTTTGAAATAAATATAATTTATGCATTATATTACCCAAGTGATTTGTATTATAATAGTGATGACGAATTCAAAAAAGATTAAAAAGTAGTGGATAAGACTGCATGATAAGGAGAAAAAAGATGTCTAAAGAAAAAAATCTAAAATTGGCAATAGTTTTAAGTATTATAGGAGTGATAATTTCACTATCATTTTTAATCAGTAATTTTATATCTGATTATTCTTTAGTGACTCCATTTTGTATTCTTCTTGCAAATGTATTAATTTTAGTTGGAAATTATATGAGATATCATAAATATGAGTTAGATAAATAATAAGAGTAGGTGAAGTTTTTCAAAAGAGATTAGATAAATTAGTAGAGCAAACCAAACTCGGTAAAATGTACGGTCAATGGAATGATGGTGGGCGATTGATTGAAGAAGATAAAATAAGTTTCTCCCAAGAGAAACATCAATTCACGAGTTTGCAAAGCAAACGCCTTGTCAAAGAACAATGATAATCTGTTCTGGCTTGTCTTGAAAATAATCAAAAAGATATTTTCAGCTTGGCAAGGAGCAATGCTTTGTCTAGACAAAAAATAGATGTTTCATAAAAATTATGAAACATCTACTTTTAAGTTTTTGGCGGGAGTACGTGGGAATCGAACCCACCTAAGAGGCTCTTAACCCCTCATACTGGTTTTGAAGACCAGAGGGTACACCAGCACCCATCTACTCCCATATAGTGTTATAATAATACTCAATTATTATAACAAATCAACTGGAACTATGTCCAGTTGATTATTTTTATTTATTCTTTTTAACTATCTTTCCTTCTGTACCATCAAGAAGTCTCTTGATGTTTGTCTTGTGTCTATATACTACAAATAGTCCGATTACTATTGAACAGTATATAAATAGTGTTGGCATATTAAATATCCAAGCAAATACTGGGAATAATAAACCGGCTAATACAGATGCTAATGACATGTATCCTGTTGTAAATATTATTGTGAACTGTACTACTAGTAGGCAAAGTCCGATTAGTGGACTAAGTCCGAAAATCATACCAGCTGATGTTGCGACACCTTTACCACCTTTGAAGTTTAGGTATATTGAGTAGCAGTGACCAAATATAGTCGCCATTGAAGCTATTATAGCTTCGTTTGGACCTAAGGTATGTCTAACTATCATTGCGATTGCAAAACCTTTGATAAAGTCACCTGCAAAGGCAAGTAGCCCTGCTTTTAATCCTAGTACTCTAAATACATTAGTAGCTCCAGAATTTTTACTCCCGTGCTCCCTAATATCTATTCCTCCGATGGCCTTACTAACTATATATGAAAATGGTATTCCACCAATTATATATCCTATTACTATAAGCAAACCGTATTTTAACAAAATTATTACCCCTCCATAATATACTTTATTGTTTTAAACACTATACTCAGAACTATTTTACCATTTTACTGTTGATAAAGAAAGGATTTGATTTTATCCGATAATAAAAAAGGAAATAAGTCTTCTTTATAGAAATATTATAATAATAAGGCAACTTATTAGTTCTGAAAATGTGACACAGATGTTTATTATACTACAAAAACTTTAGTTATGTAATAAAAAAATATTTAAATTAGATTAGTTTATACTTAGGAGAATCTCTATGAAGATTAATACTTGGGATGGCAAAGAGTTATTTTTAAATATATGGAATGATGTTGAAAATCCAAAGGGTGTTGTCCATATTATTCATGGTATGGTGGAATATGGAGCTAGATATGAAGATTTGGCTAAATATTTGAATAGTCTTGGTTATGTGGTTATTGCTCCAGATCATAGGGGACATGGTGTCACTGGATTTCAATATGGATATCCAGGTTATTTTAGTGAAAATGATGGTTGGATGAATGTTGTTAAGGATAATTTGAAAATATATGATGATTATAAAAATGTAGGTAAGTATTTTTTTATCGGACATAGTATGGGTTCTTTTTTACTTAGAACTATAATATGTTCTGCTGATATTCAGGCTGATGGATATATATTAAGTGGTAGTGGAAATCCTAAAGCCTCCCAGATGAAGATAGGATTATTTTTAGCTAATATCATAAAGAAAATTTCAGGTGATAAAAAGAAGAGTAAGTTTATGAATGATATGATGTTTAAAGGTTTTAATGACAAATTTGCTCCAAATAGAAGTGAATTTGATTGGCTAAGCAGGGATAATAATCAAGTTGATCTATATGAGAAAAGCCCTTGGTGTGGTTTTGTACCTACAGTTGCTTTTTTCTGTGATTTCTTAGCTGGTATACTAAGGCTATATGATTTAGAAAAATCTTGTACTGATAAGGGAGTATCCAAGCTGTGGTTATTTGGTGAAAATGATCCTGTATCGGGATATGGTAAGGATTTGTTATCAATAAAAGAAAAGTATTTAAGTAACTCTGAGTTTATTATATATCCAGAAATGAGACATGAAATTTTGAATGAGATTGATAGGGAAAAAGTGTTCAAGGACATAGGGAATTTTATAATGAGGGGTGAATAATATGGGAAAGGTAATTAATTTAAGTAGTTATTCCAGTGAAGCTAATCCATTTAGAACCTTGATGCAAGAGGTTAGAGTACAGATAAAGGAATTAATGAATATAGAAGGGGAACCAAGTCCTGTTTTGAAACTATTTGAATTGATACCTGAGCATGTTCTGCCAGGATTTCTTGAAGAGTTACTAAATTTCAAATCTGAAGATGGTATTAGGATTGCTATAATACTTAGTAAAAATTATTCAGGTGAAGTAAAGAAGTTTGTAGAAAGGAAACTCAAGGCTGTACCACCAAGCAAACTTAAAGAGATAGAAAGTAAATTGTATGTTCCAAGTAGGTATGTTTTGGAGAAATGTTTAATATCTAGAACTGGTCTAAAGGGAAAGTTCAATCTAGTATCTGTATTAAGGGATACTGTAAAATATGGCCATGTGATAAAAAGTCTATATGTAGATGTAGAGAAAAATATCTTTAAAGATTTTGATGTTATTTATAAAGATGGGGATTATAACACTGGGATTAGGAGTATCTTTGGAGATACTAAATTCAATGTTTGTGATAAAGAAGATCATGCATGTATCGTAAATAATATTTTACGTGACTATAAGAGAGAGAAGGAGAATTTACCTAGTTATAGAGAAGTGATTGAATATTTTACCTATGGTATTGGAGAGGGATCTAACAAATGTATTGATCAAATAGTGATAGACAATCTTGAACTGATTGATTTGCCAAGTTATTCTGTAAATACTTTTTATTATAGTGTAGCTAGTGGTAAGAATATGATTGTTGAAAAACTATTTAATGGTAATGTAACAGTACCTATTATAGTTAGAAAACTTGGAGCCTCACCTATCTTAAAATCAGAAATAATTGATGAGGAAGTAAATGGTTTTAATAGTAGGATTAGAAGTAACTGTTATGTAGAGACTCAAAATGAAGAAGAAATTCTAAAGTATGCACTTCTATTTTCTCTAAAAGCAGAAGATGGACAGTGGATGATAGATAGAATAGAGATAGAATATACAGAAGTAGTATTACCTGGGATGGTTTTAAATGAGGGTGACAAAATAACCAACATTGGAGTATACTCCCACGATGAATATGATGAGATTATGACATTCTTAGAATTATTTGTAGAGGGGATTGATTTATCAGGTGATGATAAGTTTATTAAAAGCATAAACTTTGATTATGATCCAAGAAAATCTGATATTGATTATAATAAAAATTTGAGGGATTTGATTATTGTAACTGAAAATGAACTAATAATCACATCAAGTGATCATTTTGATATACTTCAGGAACTTATATCATTTAATCCACTTAGAAAAAATATAAAGCATATACAAACTGTGGAGTTGACAGTTGGGGTAATATTTGAATATATTTATTCAGATTATGACTCTCTTCAAGAATATCTTTTTGAAGATAAACATACATCAGAGGAAAGTTATATTTTGTACTTCGATTTTAAGGATATGGATAAGCTGAAGATTTCCTCTAATAAGAGAATTGATATATTCATTATTAATATAATGAATATTGTTAATAATGTTCTTGTAAGGTCAGGTGTAAAAGAAGGAACAGCTATTAAGTTTTCTAAGAGGATAGGTAAGGATATCAAGGATCATTATAATATGTATATAAAAAGTGGCTTGATTGAAATTCTTGATGCTTCTTCTGATAAAAATGTTGAGATTAGAGAACTGGAACTTATAGAAAAAAGTCCCCTTAAGGATAAGTTGATAATAAACGACTTTTATAAGGAAATACTTTTAAAGGTTGAAAATGTTTTAGAAGGCTTTGATGATATAAAAAAATATCACTCAAAATCAGAAATACTAAGATACAACAGTATTATTGCTTTAATAGAATACTTTGATGATTTAATTATAGAGTCATACAGTGATATTGTTTTTAATCATGATATGGACATGTAATAGTTATTGATTACTTTTAATTTGGCTCAAAAAATGATAAAATCTCTAGATGTGAAGTTTTTCTTCATCTAGGGATTTATTTTTTTAGCTATTAAGCTATTTTCGCGCAGATTATTTATGGCAAATGTGAGCAGATTCATTAATTTTTACATAATGTTAATAATTTGTTGCATTTTACAGAAAATTTTGTTAATATTTATACATTGTTAAGTTAGTGTATAAATCATATAAAAAACTCACTACATAAATTATAGTCTTGTTTATAGCATTTTGTTGTATTTTTTTATGTACATAAAAATTCATTGAATTGAAAATATGAAACATCATGTGTGAATAATTGGGGATTTGATTATGCAAATTGGATACATAATTGAAATGAATACTATAATTATTTGAAAACTGGGTATACTTTTTATGGATTGGGTTAAATATAATGTCAAAAGAAAATAAAGAGTAAGGAGTTGTGAATTTTGTCATATTTAAAAGAAGTTTTTGAAAAGATTGAAAAGAGAAATCAGTCAGAGCCAGAATTTATACAGGCCGTGGAGGAAGTTTTTGCATCTCTTGAACCAGTAATTGCAAAACACCCAGAATACGTAGAAAATAATATTCTAGAGAGAATTACAGAGCCTGAGAGACAAATCATTTTTAGAGTACCTTGGGTTAATGATGCAGGTGAATTAGTAATAAACAGAGGTTTCAGAATCCAGTTTAATGGAGCAATTGGACCTTTCAAGGGTGGTCTTAGATTCCATCCATCAGTTTACCTTGGAATTATGAAATTCTTAGGATTCGAGCAGATTTTCAAGAATTCACTAACTGGTCTTCCAATTGGTGGAGGTAAAGGTGGATCTGACTTTGATCCAAAGGGTAAATCAGACAAAGAAATCATGAGATTCTGTCAAAGTTTCATGACAGAGCTTTACAGACATATTGGTCAAGATATTGATGTTCCAGCTGGAGATATCGGTGTTGGTGGAAGAGAAATCGGATACCTTTACGGACAATATAGAAGAATCAGAGGAGCATTTGAGAATGGTGTTCTTACTGGTAAGGGACTTACTTACGGTGGATCTCTTGCAAGGACTCAAGCAACTGGTTACGGAGTAGTATATTTTGTTAAGGAAATGCTAGAGTACAATGGAAAAGATCTTAAGGATAAGAGAGTTGTTATCTCGGGTTCTGGTAACGTTGCAATCTACGCAGCTGAAAAAGCTCAACAATATGGAGCTAAAGTTGTTGTAATGAGTGATTCTGCTGGATATATCCGTGATGAGAAGGGTATTGATGTAGAATTAATCAAAGAGCTTAAGGAAGTTAAGAGAGTTAGAATTAAAGAGTATCTTAACAAGTATCCTGAAGCAGTTTATGTAGAAAACCAAAAAGCAATCTGGGAAGAAAAATGTGATATCGCTCTTCCATGTGCTACTCAAAATGATATTGATTTAGAGAGCGCTAAGAAGCTTGTTGCTAATGGAGTATTAGCTTTAGGAGAAGGTGCAAACATGCCTTCAACTAACGATGCACTTAACTACTTCTTAGACAATGAAGTATTAGTTGCGCCTGCAAAGGCTGCTAATGCTGGTGGTGTTGCTACTTCAGCACTTGAAATGTCACAGAACTCAATTAGATACAACTGGACATTCGAAGAAGTTGATAAGAAACTTCATGATATTATGATTAACATCCACAAAGAAGCTGCTGAAGCTTCAAAAGAATATGGTTTAGGATACAATCTTGTAGCAGGAGCTAATATTGCAGGTTTCAAGAAAGTTGCAGATGCTATGATCGCACAGGGAGATTACTAAGAATTACTTTAAATGGACAGTCTTTAATTAGACTGTTCATTTTTTTTTTAATAATGAAGGTGACGTAGGTGGTTGGTCGTAGGTGGTAGTTCGGAAGGGTTTTAAGGTCTTATGATCCCGAGTTAAAAGTCTGGCCTATGAATGTCAAAAAACGAAAGGATGCTTTTTGCTAAGGCAAAACTATAATTTCAAACTGAATAGGAGCGTTTTCAATTTGAATTATTAGCTCGCAAATTAGTTTTTCCTTAAGAACTTTCTCTCCTTCTGAAAAAGTAAATCAATTTTACGTCAAATCTATAAGGAAGGATTCACTTGGATCTTGTCCTTTCTATTCACCTAGATTTTGTTTACAAAATTGATTCCCCCAGCACTGCCAATTTACAGTGCGATTCTCCTTTTCCCCAAAAGTCCTTTCCAACCACCTCGTGCCTACGGCACGAACACCACCATAAGTCCCTCCATGGGACGAGTACACCACCATTTTCATCCAATTGATGAAAATACACCACCTGAGTAATCAAAAATGTGGTATATCCCCCCTGTAATTGTGTATAATATTATTAAAGTAAATTATCAGATAGGACTGATTGATTTGAAAAAATTATTTGTTATATGTTTAATTGGATTTATGCTATGTGGATGTAGTAATGATTATAAGAATAGGGAGCTTGTTTATTCTGGTAAGTATCCGAATTTTTATAATAGTGTTGATGATATATTTTATACTGGTATTTATGATGAAGTGCCTAATTATGAAAGTTATATACTTGATTTATATCAAAATGGTAAGGTTGACAAGGAGTTTAATCTTTATGATTTAGCTTCATATGATAGAAAACTTGTTAAGGTTACTTCTGAGAGTATTTTCAATGAAAATAATGGCATGTATCTTTCTAACTGTATTTGGGAAGGGCTAAGTATGCATGATTTTTTAATTGATTGTGGTATATCGGATAAATCTTATGTGAAAATTTCCAATAAGCAGGGATATTATGTGGTAATGTCCATGGAAGAGCTTAGTGGTAGTGAGGCTATTTTGGCCTTATATTTAAACGGCGAGGAGCTAAGTGACTTTTTAGGTTTTCCTGTAAGATTCATTGCTCCGGGTTATTTTAGTGAAAAGCAAGTAGGTCAGGTGTCCAGGATAGAAATTCTCGATTCTGAAGAAAAGGATTTTTGGGAGTTGAAGGGATGGAATACTGGAGCTAAGATGAAGGTTAATTCTAAGATTTTTTCACCTACTGAGTTTGATGTAACTAAGGTTTATGATGAAATTGTATTTTATGGGGCATCATATTCACCCCTTGGTATTGATTACTCAGAGATTAGCTTTGATGGTGGTATAACATGGTATGAAACAGAAGTTATTAAGTCTGATGGAGATCTTGGATGGACTTTTTGGCAGTTTTCATATAG
This sequence comes from Bacillota bacterium, assembly GCA_025210655.1. Lineage (GTDB taxonomy): Bacteria > Bacillota > Clostridia > Peptostreptococcales > Acidaminobacteraceae > JAOARG01. The sequence goes on along the minus strand of JAOARG010000044.1, from coordinate 149,237 downwards.
ATTCCAAAATACAGGCAAGTACACTATTTTGGCAAGGGCAGTAGATAAAGAAAATAATTCTCAGCCTGAGGAAGATAATAACGAGTTTGATGGAATAAATAGTTATTCTACTTTAAATATGAAGATTATAGAGTAGTATGGAGGAACTCAACATGATAGATGTGGTACTAGAACTGAAAAGGAGATTTAATAGTCATAATGTAACGGCATTTAGTGCTCAAATGGCATTTTTCTTCTTTCTATCATTATTTCCATTTATAATATTCTTATTTTCCCTTCTAAGTTTGTTTGATATATCTACAGCGGATATTAATTTTATTCTTGCTAGACTAATACCTGCTGAAGGGTATAATCTAATTGCAAATTATAGTGCCAATGTGGTACTGGATTTAAAGAAGTTGAATGTTTTTTCTGTATCTATATTGATAATACTATGGTCTGCATCTAGGGTAATATTTGCATTTACAAGATCTTTAAACAATTCTTATAGTGTAGAGGAAACAAGAGGGTATTTTAAGACTAGAATAATGGGTATGATATATACAGTTGTTCTGATGCTTATGATTATTTTAGGAATAGTTGTTACAATAACTGGAGAAGGTTTTTTTAACTTTGTTAGGAAATTCATATATGTGGCAAGAGACTTCCAAAGTTTGTTTTTCTTATTTAAGTGGATTGTATATTTTGGAGTGTTTTTCGTAATTTTATTAATCTTTTATAGAAATCTTCCAAATCTAAAGTTGAAGTTAAAGTCTGTAATACCTGGAAGTGTATTTGCAATATTTGCTATATCTATTTTTACTTTTTTGTTTTCTTTATACATAAATACATTTTCAAATTACTCTATTTTATATGGTTCTCTTGGAGCTGTAGTAGTACTAATGATGTGGTTGTACTTGGTCAGCGGTATACTTGTTTTAGGTGGGGAGATTAATGCGATTTTGATGAGGAAAAAGTAAGTTTTTTAATGTAAATATTACGGAATTGTTACAGATCGAAAAAAAGTATTGCATATATTTAATATTGGGATATAATGGTCTAGAAATAAAAAATAATTCTTAGAGAAAGGAGACGATGAACGTGATTAAATTAATTAGAAGAGTCCAAGGGATCAATACAACTGAATATAATATCACCATCGATTTCAATTCTTTAGGGGGATATCAGTAGGATAATACTGCGTATTTTTAAACTTTTTTCGAATTGATGCTGTTGGTGACTTCACCAGCAGCTTTTTATTTTTGAAAAAGATATTTTTCATCAATAACAGGCTGAGGCCTGTTTTTTTTATACATAAAATTACAATTTATTCTCACAAATGTAATTTTATGCATACATAGAAAAGGGGGAGATCAATTTGATTAGTCATGGGAAAGTGAGTGTAGACTAGGTTATTGTGAGTTCGTTTATTTATATTTTATATTAGGAGGAAACTAATATGAGAAGAGAAGTAAGATTTTAAAAATTTAGAGGAACATAATTAAACTTAAGGAGGATAAAACATATGATTATAACTTTTTATAAAGAAAGCGTAAGGGTAAATTTTGTCGGGAAAAGTGAAGAAAAGGTAAAGAAGAAACGGTTAAAACATAGAAAAAAATAATGGAGATGATATTATGAATAGAAGATTTAGAAGTATAAATAAAAGAAATAATGGTGGTTTTTTAAAGAACGAGCAGGTAAGAGTTAATAAACTTAGAAGAAGCACTGATTACAGAATGAAGAAAGAAAAAGAAGACAAACTTAAGATAAATACTGATGAATTTTTTATATTATAAGCAAGTTTGGAACTGATGATTAATTAAATATGTAGATATACTACAATGACAAGGCAGAATATATATTGTAGAATTACATCAATAATTAAAAGTTTCATATTTTGAATAACCACGTATAACCCTGATAATATGGTTCAGGGGTGTCTACCGGAGACCAAGTTCCTGATTACGAGGTAAATTTGTATTACAAATTTACTTCGTGGTCAGGAACTTTTTTTGTTGGTTTTTAAGTGGGTTAGGGGTTTGTTTATGGGTTTAATAGGAGGATATGTTATGAGGAATTTGCCAAAGATTGAGCTTCATTGCCATTTGGATGGAAGTGTTAGGGCTAATACTGTAGTAGAAATTGCAAGGAGAGAAGGTATTGATATCCCGACTTATGAATTATCAGAACTTGAAAAGATGATGGGGGTAAGAATTGATTGTGAATCCTTAGTTGAATATCTAAAATGTTTTGATATTTCCAATAAGGTAATGCAATCACCATACAGTCTTGAGAGAATTGCATATGAGTTGATGGAAGATGCTTCGAGGGAAAATGTTAAGTATATTGAAATAAGATTTGGTCCCAATCTACACATAAGAAGTGGTATGACTACTGACAAGGTAATAGAATCGGTTTTAAAAGGTATAAAAAGAGCTGAACTTGATTTTGATATAAAGGGAAACTTAATCCTTTCAAATTTGAGACACCATACTATGGATGTGCTGGATGATATCATTGAATCAGGGAAAAAGTATATAGGAAAAGGTGTAGTTGGACTGGATCTATGTGCGGCTGAAGAAGACGGCTTTTGTGAAAAATACACAGACTACTTTAAAAAAGCAAGGGAATACGGATATAGAATTACAATACATGCAGGAGAAGCAGGCTGCGGAAAAAATGTTTTTGATGCAGTAGAGCTACTTGGAGCAGAAAGAATAGGTCATGGTGTATATATCCACTCCCATGAAGAAGCATATAAAACAGTTAAAAACAAAGGGGTAACACTTGAAATGTGCCCTACAAGTAATATACAGACAAAGGCCATAGATAGCTTTGAAAATCACCCAATAATGGATTTTATGAAAGACGGTATTAAAGTGTCCATTTCAACAGATAACAGAACAGTCTCAGCTACTGATATGACTAATGAAATGGAGCTAGTTGCTAAATATAATGGTATGACTGATGATGACTACTGGAAGATCTATATGGATACGGTAGCTGCTTCTTTTGCTTGTGATTCTGTTAAGCTTTGGTTACTTGAGTTTGTAAGATAGAAAATCAGGTGTTTACCCGTGTGGGGAAACACCTGATTTTTATCAGAGCTCACTTTTTAGTATCTATAACATTCCCCTGAAAAAATGGGGACATATTTCTTTTTGAGTATTTGAAGTTGTCGTTTTTCTTAGGTACTTTTACTTTGACGAGGATTTTGAATACTTCTAAAATCATATTTCTTAGTGGAGTAAAAAGTTCTTCTGTTGGATCTTTTGAATCTGCTATTTTTTTTATGAATTTTTTCTTGTCTATTGATAGCTTTGAGAATTCATCTTTAAAGATTCCTATTGTATTTAGGCTTTGTATGTTTTTATTCATTGTTAGGCCGATAATCTCGATGTAAGTTGTATGGAATGTGTAGTCAAAGATTATAAGGGAATCTATTGTTTTGTTGTAAGAGGATATCAAATTGATAAGTCTTACTAAAAGACTTTTATCATCTTTTATAAATTTTTTAATGTCTTCTTCGAGTTTTTGTTCATTGTGATAGTATTCTTTATATTCTTCTGTAAGTTGAAAAACACTGTCAAAATAGTTGTTTGCCATCTCATCTTTTCCCATTAGATCATTGAAGGATCTATTGATAGGATCGACTTTTTTAACTCTAAATGCGTTTTGTGTGAATTTTATTCTTTTTTTAATGCTTGGACTTTTTTGTGTTGATGTAGTTTTACTTATTCTGCTCATGATATCCCTCCTATCATAATGAGATTTGAAAGACTAGCTTTCTAATTAGTATATCGGCATAGGCCTTGTTAAATTTTAGTATTTTGTAAGATTTACATCAATTGCTAGTGGGTAAAAACTCTTTAAAGCTAGGGGCTTTTAAATTGATTATGCAGTGATAAAAAGAGGATTATTATCCTTTGTTATTGAATTATTATATTAAGAATTTAATGGACTATTAGTGGTACTTATAGGGAGGGAATGATTTGGAAAACTTTTATACGGAACTGTATGATGAGGTTTTTGAAAATATAGTATCAGAACGATTTCTTACAAAGTATAATTTCGATAGAGATTTTATTATCGGAAATCTATATAAGGTAAATTTAGTTGTAAAGCTAAGGGATATGATTATGAAAAACGATTATTCATCCTTAGTTCTTTTTGAGGTTTTAGAGGGTTTTCTTAATGAACTTACTCCTTACGGTATTCCTGAGAATTTTATTGATTATATATATCAGTATACTCTTGGAAAGGCATTTCCGGATGCCAGAAGTGCTGAGATAGTAAATGACTATGAGGTTGCAGCAGAGGCATATCTGATATTTTTGAGAATACTTTCTAAGTATCAAAAAAAATCTAAAGATGGAACTTGGCAGAGTTTATATCCTATAGAATTTCTATCAAAAAATGAAATTGAATCCCTTGAAGATTCTGAGGAATATTTGAAATTTATGAAGGGTTTCAATGACGATTATATATATGAACTTCTGAAACTAAATCAAGAATATGTTGGTTATTCGACCCTTGATCATATTTGTGGTGTTAATCATATTGCTATGATGATAGGAAGGCAACTTAAGTCTGTAGGTCTACCTATAGATATGGGACGTGTGTCTGGTTCTGCTATAGGCCATGATGTAGGAAAGTTTGGTTGCAAGGGTGAAGAGCTTAAAAGGGTTGCTTATTTTCATTATTACTATACAGGTCAATGGTTTTTAAAACATGATATTACCTATATTAGAAATGTTGCAATAAACCATTCTACATGGGACCTTGAACTGGACAATTTACCAATTGAATCGTTGATTCTCATATACTCTGACTTTAGGGTTAAAGCCCCTAAAGATAGGTCTTCAGGTGTAAGGATGAAATACTATTCCCTTGATGAAGCATTTGATGTTATTTTATCTAAGCTTGATAATGTTGATGATAAAAAAGAGAAAAGATATAGAAGGGTATATGCAAAATTAAAGGATTTTGAAAAATATTTAATTTCCATGGGCTTAAACCTAGATCCATTTAAGAGGATTAAAAAGAATATAAAAGTTTCAAGAAAACACTATTCTCTTATGTATGGGGATGAAGTAATAAATGGATACAAATTTGAGGCGAAAAAGCACAATATTAAGCTTTTACACTTATTGAGGAATGAGTCTTCCCTTAATGCCATACTTGAAAATGCCAGGGAACAGGAAAGTTCTTTTGGTCTTAGGGGTTATCTTCAAATAATAGAAGAGTATTCTACATATCTTACTCAAAAACAAAAGCTTATTACTATTGATTTTTTACATGAGAAAATTCTTCATCCAGAAGAGGATATTAGGCATACTGCAGCCCATATTATTGGTTTGCTTATAGCTAATTTTGATGAAGAACTTAGAAAAGAAATACCAGAATCTGCTGTAGTATATCCAGCTGAAATTACTGGTACAGAGCTTTTAGAAGTGCAAATTAGAAAGTTCCTTGAACCAGATATTAAAATTATATCTAGGCATAAGATATGGCTTGGTTTTGCCTTTAAGTCAATGGCAAGGTCTTTATTTGAACATTGTAAAAAACACAATTCAAGAAAGTTTACTGAACTTTTCTTAAGATATGTTTTTGACCACGGTTCTAGGTCTACACTTTATTTACTAGAAGCTATAAAAACATTGCCTTTTGGTGTTTTGAAAGAACATAAAAAAGAAATTTTTGATTACCTTTTTGAAAAAATGGAAGAGCAGGATGATGATATTAGATTGTCTGCATTTGAAACATTTCACAATTTAATAACCCATATGCCCCTTGAGAAGGCTGAGATCGAGTTTAAAGAAAGGTTTAGTGAAGTAATTAGTAATATATCCAGTATTCCTTCAGAGAACTTCATTATTTACACTATCTTGAGAACCTTAAGGGCAGAACATGAGAAGTTTGCAAAGTATGAAAAGGAGATTGATTTTGAAGAAAGTATAGTTTCCGAACTTTATTTAAGTAATCTGAAAACGGCTACTACTGCGATTACAAAAAAACTTCAAGTAAAACTATTGCTGAAAAATACTCTGGATTACAATAGACATAATGCATTTTATACTGCAATGCATTACTGTAATCTTCTTAAGGTTAGTGCATATCACAAGGTTAGAAATTGTGCGGGAGAATCTTTAATTGAACTGGTTCCTATGCTATCCTTTGAGCAAAAAAATGATATAGTGATTGAGCTTTTAAGGGCTCTTGAAATAGAAGGATACCAGTATGCAAATTATATACCTGAATATCTGGGAAGGGTTCTGATTAATCTTAAGCCAAAGGAATTTGATGAAATAATTGATGATTTTACTGAAAAGGTTAAAAAAGGTTCACCTCAGATTACATCCCTGATTTTAAGATCTATTGGTGTATCTATAGAAAATTATGGTGACTATGGATTCAAGGATTTAGAAGATAAAAAGGATTATGATAACAGACTTGTGAAAATGCTAGGGGTACTGCTAAATGGTTTTGTAAATTATGATACTATGATTGCCCATACTTCATTTACTGTAATAGGCAATAGACTATTTGGTTCAAGTGTATTGTCGCTGGATGAAAAGGGAAGAATTTTTAAGACTATATCTAAGAAAGTATTATCTTTGGTTTCAAACATAGATGAAAGATTACAGATACTTTTTATTAATAACGCATCTAACTTAAATCATATATATAAGTTTATATCTGACTATAATTTTTATAGGAAAAAGGAGTTATCACTTGAAGCTGTTGATAAGGTTGCATTTTTCCCAGGTTCCTTTGATCCATTCTCACTAAGTCATAAGGAGATCGCAAAGCAAATTAGAAATCTCGGCTTTGAAGTTTTCTTAGCTGTTGACGAATTTTCATGGTCAAAGAGAACTCAGCCAAATCTAATCAGAAGGGACATACTTAAGATGTCCGTTGCTGATGAGCTGGATATATATAATTTTCCTAGGGATATTTCTGTGAATATTGCTAATAATAGTGATTTTGATAAATTGACAGATTGTTTTAAGGGAAAAGAAGTATATATGGTGGTTGGTAGTGATGTACTTGTTAATGCATCTGCATACAAAAAAGATGTGGATGAAAGTGCAATATTAAGATTTCCCCATGTAGTATTTGAAAGAAAATCCAGTCACTCAGGGGACGATTTTAATAAAATGACAGATATTATATCTAAGCTTCATAGGGATACGGTTAGATTAGTTTTAGATTCAAAATTTGAAGATATTAGCTCTACTCAAATTAGAAATTATATCGATGAAAATAGGGATATATCTGAACTTATTGATCCACTTGCCCAAAAGTATATACTTGAAAAGAATCTATATAAAAGGGAACCTATGTATAAGGAAATACTTACAACAAAATCTATAAATGTTGAGGTTCATAGTCAGGTTACTAATGATATTCTTGAGGAGATAGTTAGTGTCCTAGATAGGGACTTTATTGATACCTATAATAGCTTTAAAAGTATATCTAAAGATTTAGAGCTAAAGATGTTAATACTGAGAAATATAAATAAAAACAGGGAAATCATTGGTTTTTCTATGTTCCACTGGCTAAGGTCAGCTAATATTTTTAAAGAGTTCGACGACAAAATTATAGCAGAGTATGTAAGGGAAAACTCTGTAGGTAGGATTCTTGTTATGGATGGGATATTTATTAATAAGGATTCAGCTTTTCCAGATGTTGAACAGATGATTCTTACTGAGACTTTGGCCCATTGCCTAGCTAAGGATTATTCTTACTGTATCTTTAATAATAAAATTTATAATCAAAACTCTGATAAGGTTAAGGAAGTTTTTTTATCCCAAGGATTTTTGAATGTTAAGGGTGAAGATGACAAAGAAGTTTATGTAGTAAATATGTCATCCCCATGTACATTGACCCTTGACGTAAAGTCCATGATTAAGGAACCTTTTAGAAATTCTCCTGAGGTTTCGGATGTTATTAATCGTACAAGGAAAAAGCTACAAGAAGCCCTTGTTAATCTATATCCAGGTAATTTAACTATTACTTTTGGAAGAACCATGCTTTATGAAAACCTAATTAAGAAAATATGTGATGAAAATAGAATGCCTACTAGACCCATTGTACCAAAGACGTCAGGGGAGTATATGTGTGTGCCATTTGGAGCTTTGTTTAATAGGTGGAGATTGCCAAATACAATAACCAAGGCATTCCATACAGAAAGGTATTTCAATCCAAACTTAAAGGGATATGAGATTAAGGCATATCCATACTATTTAGATATTGAAAATCAGGTGAAAATGATAAAATCCTATAACAGGTCAGTTCTTCTTGTGGACGATTTACTTCACAAGGGATATAGGGTTAGGGCGATTGATCCTTTGTTTAAGAAAGAAAATATTGAGATTAGAAAGATATTTGTTGGAATATTATCGGGAAGAGGAAAAGCTTTAATGGAGAGTCAAGGTAGAAAGGTGGATTCTGCATATTTCTTACCAAGACTCAAGGTTTGGTTCAATGAAAGTCATCTATATCCCTTTATCGGAGGAGATACCCTTTGGAGAGGAGATAAAGCTCTTAAGACTTTGATTCCTTCTATTAATCTAATTATGCCTTATACATCAGCCTCTTATATAAGGGGGGCTTCTAGAAAGGATGTTTATAATCTTTCACTGGTATCTTTAGAAAATTCTTATGAAATAATGAGGACTCTTGAGGATGTTTATCAAGAAGTAAACTCAAAATCCCTTACTCTATCAAGACTTGGTGAAGTTATTGGTTCACCAAGGTATCCTGATATAGGTAAGAATACTTACTATGATTTAAATAAAAAACCATCCCAATATATACTAAATGATATTGAAAGATTAAAAAGACTAGAGTTGATGGCTAGAACAGGGAGGAAGTATGAATAGATATATAGTAAATGGAAAACTTGTGCTATCAAATTTCGAAATTGATGGTGAAGAAAAGTACTTTGGAGAGGATAAGAATTTTGAAGAAATCTTTCTCTGTGTAAAAAATCATGAAATGAAGGATAGGATAGTATTTCCTTTGGAGTATATGGAAAACTTGAAAAAATCAGATGATCTTTCACAAATAATAAAAGGAGAAGATCCTTTAGAAAAAGGAGTACATGCTTTAAATATTTCTAATCCCAGATGGAAAGATGCACTGATCACTAGGAAAAAAGAAAAGTATAAAATGCATCTCCTAGGTCTAGGGGATGTGGGTAGTAATTTACTAATTGGACTAAGGCTCCTTGGGGGAGATATACTATCAGAAATTGGTATATATGACCTTGATGAAAAGAAAAAACAAAGATGGGAGTTTGAGCTTAACCAAGTTTATTATCCTGATGAAACTTTTCCAAAGGTAACTATGATAAATGATGAAAATTTATTTGACTGTGATATTTTTGTATTCTGTGCATCAAAGTTTATTCCTGCTGTAGGGGAAGAAAAAGGTGATGTAAGAATGATTCAGTACAAGGAAAATTCCAAGATACTTTCCTCTATTGGAAAAAAGGCAAGGGAGAGGGGATTTAAAGGGATATTTGCAGTTGTATCTGATCCAGTGGATCATCTTTGTAAGTCATTATATTATAGTAGCAATACAGAAGGTGAAAACTTTGACTACAAAGGACTTATGCCCCATCAGATAAGGGGATATGGTCTTGGAGTAATGAATGCAAGGGCAAATTATTTTTCTGAAAAGATGGGTCTTCATGAGTATAAAGAAGAGGGGAGAGTATTTGGTCCCCATGGAAAAGAACTAATATGTGCCAATAGTATAAGCAACTACGATGATATGATGTCTAGAGAACTTACTGAAGCTACCGTAACTGCAAATCTAAAACTAAGAGAAATAGGTTATAAACCATTTGTGGCACCAGCCTTATCTTCTGGAGCATTAAGTATTTTGAAGACATTAAGGGGCGATTGGCATTATAGTGCTGTAAGATTAGGGGATTGTTATTTTGGAATAAAAAACAGATATACTGAATTTGGAGATTATATAGAAACATATGAAGTTGAGGATGAATTATATAATAGAATTAATAATACTTATAGGGGATTGATTGATTTTGAATAAGAGATTACTTGTATATAAATCTTTAAATATAAGTCAGGAACTAAATGCAGTAGCAAAAAAAATTTTATCTAATGTGGAATATGAAAAACTTAATTATAATGACTTTATTCTTCAGGATAATACTAGATATTTATTTATAGTTGAGTTAAATTCTATTGGAATGGATTATAGGGTCATGGAAATGATAGAGAAAAATATTAAGAAATTAGTTAAGTTAGAAAATTCATATGGGGCAGTGATAGTAAGGAGTAGTAATGAGCAGTTTACAAAGAGTTTTGGACAAAAACTTATTTATCACTTGAATAGTATAGGGATGGAATTTATGGGCCATCCCTTGGTAGAAGCAGTAGAAGACTATAAGAATTTTCGAACTTGGAAAAAGACTTTGAATATGGAGCTTGATCAGATATTTCTTCATAAATGCAAAGAACTTGTTGGGAGATTGATGGAGTATAAAAGTTTAGGTTTTGAAAATCCAAATATATTAGTCCTTCATGCAGGTAATCCTGAAATGTCCAATACTATAATGTTTTTTGATATGATAAAGAAACATATACATGGAAATGTAAGAGTTCTTCATGTTGAGAATGGAAATATTGTTGATTGTAAGGGATGTTCATTTAAGACATGTCTGTATTACGGAGAAAAAAATTCCTGTTTTTATGGGGGAGCAATTACTGAAGAAGTTTTACCGGCAATAGAGAAGGCCGATATAGTTATATGGCTTTGTCCCAATTATAATGATTCTGTATCAGCAAAGTTGATGGCTGTAATAAATAGAATGACAGTGCTTTACAGAAAGATGAGTTTTCACGAAAAATACATTTACGGAGTAATTGTATCAGGTAGTTCAGGAGGAGACTCCGTGTCGTCCCAACTGCTTAATTCACTTTGTATAAATAAAGGATTCAGGTTGCCTGCAAATTTCAGTATTTCTCAAATTTCTTACGAAAGGGGAGAAGTCCTTAAAATTCCAGGTATTAGATGCCTAGGAAAAAAGTTCGCAGGTAGAATAAATAATATTATAAAATAAATGTTTAAAGATTATTTTATTGGCTATATATTAGAATACAATAATCAGAATTTCATTATAAACTTATTGAATTTTCTGAAAATTGTGATATAATTAAGTTAGATAAATCGTTAGCTACGGTTTATCAGTATTTATGAAAGAGGTGGTTCCGCCAAAATCGGTTAGTCGCTTTATATCGGTAAAAGTGTTATTGACATGTCAAAGTTGTATGCTTATCCCAAGACTCTAGTACCATGGCTGGAAGTTGAAAGGAAAAAGCAGAATGTTAGGTTTAATGCAAATTTGTTAAATGTCTAGACAAATGTAAGAAGGCTAGTCAGGTTAGCGTGAGCTAAGTAAAATGAAACGTGAATTGGTAATAAGAAATAAGAAACATGAAATAAGAACCAAGAACCAAGAACCAAGAAACAAGAAGCATGAAACAAGAAGCATGAAATAAGAAACATGAAATAAGAACCAAGTAATTTGAAAAAGGTTAGTAAGAAAGTTAGTAAGTAAAAGGAAAGTGTAGGTTATTGTTGAACAAGTTTTTAGCTAAGATTTAATGTGTCAAAGTCAATAAGTAAGTGAAATTTGTTACGAGAAGAAAGTTGTTAACAAAGGTAATATTGATTTTGCTTTACAGCTAGTTTTAGTGTTAAAGAAACGTGTTTAAATCCTTAAGGAAAAGATTTAGGATTATCGTACGGTTAATGGTGTTTCATGAGGAGATGATTCCACCAAAAATGTTGAGGGATAAATAAATATGAACGAAGAGTGTATTTAAAGGCAACTCCAATCGAAATGTGATGGGAGTTGCCTTTATACGTGTTCCGAAGGAATAGTCTAGGGCTCTTTGAGCAGCAGTAAAAACTGCTACTTGTCTAGTACTATTTTACTTCATAAAAATCGTGTCTAGTGACCAAGTTGACTTGGTCGTCTAGTGCAATATATGTATAATCAATCTTGCGTCAAGTGTATTGCTAAAGCAATCCGACCGATGACAATTTCCATACGGAAATTTTTATTTAATAGGAAAAAAGGAATGAAAAAAGCAATGTAACTTGCTAGTATAATACTTCCAAGTTACATTGCTTTTATATTTGCTTTTTATACGATTAGAATTTTCCAATTGGAAAATATCCGAGGACAGTTTTCCGAAGGTAAGCTACTAGTCGTAAGATTGTGTTCCTGGATATCTTACACTAGACATTCAAGAAACTTGAATACTAGACGCGTATTTTCCAAAGGAAAAGAGCACTAGACTGACCCGAAATTAAATATCTTCTTTAGAAAGATAATAACAAAGTACCGGTACAATAAAGTTATATACTAATAGTACTTTAAAGAATAAAGAATCAAAACCAGTATATAGGAAGTATAATAGTATGAAGAATGTGCAACGTCCTATATTAAGGAGTATGACCCTTAGCATTAGGTTACCTAGCATTTCCATTTGGTTTTCAGAATATCTCTTTGCACAGTGAATTTGAAGACCTGTAAGGGCATTGGCAAAGAAAGTTGTACCTATAGTAAGTGCTAGACTGTATATTACAAAAGTCGTGAAGGATGGTTTTATCAGTAGGAGTACTGCCAGACTGTGGGCGATTGCTCCAAACATCATTAGATTTTTTCTTTCAAATTTTCTTTGTAGTACTAAGTATAGGTAGAACAGTACTATTGAAGTAATTGAAAATATTGAATTTAGATTACCCATGAGCTTTTCACTTTGAACAAAGTAGAAAAGGAAAACTGAGTTTGAAAGTGTTGTAATCTGAGAAAATGGAGCTCTAATTGTATGGGTAAGGTATAGATTTCTAAATGATCTATCCTTTTTTAGTCTATTAAAGTTGATTTTCATCATTCCCTCTATTTGGGTATTAGGAAGAGAGAAACCAATTATGAATTGAACAACAACCAAGAATATAAGTGCATAAGTCATTGTATTGTAACCGTACAATTCGATAATAAATCCAGAAATAACAGGTGTGATTATACTTGTTATCTTTTTAGCTATTCCCATGACACTCATAAATGTGTCAATTTCATCTCTGTTTAAGTAAGATGCTTGGAAATTGTTTAGGTTGAAGAAGAAAAGTCCATCTCCAAATCCACCGAATATACCCATGAATAGGGCGAATTTTGCTACTCCGTCACCAAATATTAGGGTGATTGTAAATAGCATGATAAAACTCAGGGATGAAAACAGATAGTTGAGCTTCATGTTTTTACGGGCAATCATGTTTCCAATATAGAAAGATACTGTAGCGCCTATGTAGTTGAATATGTTGAAAATTGCGACTGCTTTAATATCTTTTCCGGTTTTCCATAAGTAAATGTTTACGAATATGAGAACAAAACTTTTAAAAATATCATAGAATGTTTTCATAAGTATCATTTTTTTACTGTTGCTGCTTAATGTAGTCATATTATTACCTCCTTGCTACTATGTTGTATAAACGGCAAGGGGCAGTACCATTATTGAGATGGACAGCCCCTTGAAAGTCATGAATTGATGTGTCTTATATTAGAACCATAATTTCATTTGATCCCCATTTACAAAAGATCTAAGAATATTTGTCTTAGCTAGTGGGAATTGTTTGTATAGTTCTTTTGTGAATTCCTTCATTGTTTCCCTTTTTGTTTCCTTATCAACAGGACAAGGGCTTGTTATTATTGGAAGATTTTCTTCTTTTACCATATCAATAATCTGATACTCAGAAACATTGATAAATGGTCTAATAACATTTATGTCTCTTCTATCTAAGTAGGTATCAATCTGGAAGGTTTGAATTCTACCTGTATAGAACATATTCATAAAAAAGGTTTCAATGGCATCATCATTGTGATGACCAAGGGCAACTACGTTGCAGTTTAGTTCTTCCATAGCCTCATGAAGTGCACCTCTTCGAAGGTTTGCACATAGTGAACATGGATTTTTTTCCTTTCTTATGTCAAAAACAACTTCTTTAATTTGCGTTTCTTTTATCGTATAATTTACTCCAATTTTTTCACAAAATTCTTTAAGTGGAGTAAAATCATGATCTTCAAATCCTAATGAAACTGAAATAGCTTCAAGTTCAAACTTTATTGGACTAAATCTCTGAAACTTCTTTAAGGCATATAGCATTGCAGTACTGTCTTTACCACCAGACACACCAACAGCAACTCTATCCCCATCTTTAATAAGGTTATTCTCTTGGATAGTCCTTCTTAAATTACCTAAAATACTTTTCATAATGTCATAATCCTTTCATCACCATAGGTTCGTATTTTACTGTATTACTTTATACTATGTTGGGGGAAATTTCAAGAGGGAATTGTAAGAATGTTAAAAGTGCAGTTAGATAGTTAGTCTGATTGTCTAGGGCTCCTGCGTCGCATCTAGGGATTTACCTTAAAGGCTCACATATAGGGAGCAAATCTATTGGATTTGTCATCTAAGGTCGATTACCATCGACATCCTTGGATATATTTTACGATCGTAAAATAACATTTTAAAAGACCGTATTGGTCTGGTAGGAAATGCTTACTATATTCTTGTCTGCTTAAGATAAACTATTGTTACTCTGATCACGCCTAATCACTATTTTGTAGCTGTCCAAAGGTTGTTTGTCTAGGACTCCCATTCGGTCGTATCTAGGTATTCACTACGTTCAAATCTAAGGATTAAATGTACTGCATTTAACGTCTAGGGATCGATATCCATCGACATCCTAGGATATGTTTTACTTAGGTAAAACAACATTATAATTAGATATAAAATACTTTTGGAGCTAGGTTGTCACCCTTGCATTTGTAATATCCTTGATTTGTTGGTCGGAAAGAACTTATTAGGGCGAAATCGTACTTCCACAAAAGGATGCTTTTAGCTGAAGCTAAACCGTAATTATAATTGAATAGGATCATTTCAATTATAATTACTAGCTTAATTGGTCATTTATTTTATGATAGGAGTGATTGATACCTAGGTCTTATTTAAAGTATCTTTCCGTTAGGAAAATTTCAATTGATTTACTTTAGCGGTAGTAGTAGCAGTTCTTTAATGAGAAACTAATTTGTAAGCTAATAATTCAAATTGAAAATGCTCCTATTCAGTTTGAAATTATGGTTTTGTGCAGCAAAAAGCATCCTTTTACTCCTTTCGGAAAAAATCAGTTGTAATGGGGTCTTAAGATCCTGTGACATTCATAGGCCAGACTTTTTACTGGGGTCTTATGCCCTTAAAGCCCTTCCGACCTACCACCTACGACCAACGAAAAAAAGCCCCAAAGGGCTTTTTTCATTTATTTATACGAATTAATTTCAATATCATCTACCCAGATAAAGTTTCCTTCTGAGCTGAATACTAGTTTAAGATTATCAACAAGGCTTGTGTCCATGTTAATGCTTACTTTTTCCCAAACGTCTACTTCTTTAGGTACGAAGCTGTAGATTTTTTTGAATTTGTTTTCGCCGCTGTTTGTTGCAACGATTTCAATATCTATTCTGTCTTTAGTATCAGCTTTAATCCACATGCTTAGTGTAGCATTCTTTGTCATGAAGATATCACTTAGTGAAATGTCTGCTGTACCATTTCCTTTTTTCATATCTAACTTAAGTGAATAAGTACCACTTCTAAATGTTGTTTCGTCTTTTTGTACTGTACCGTCATTTCCATACTTAAGGGTAAAGTTGTCTAGTCTTTCAGAAGTATCTCCTGTATCAACTATTGGATTTAGGGAATCAGAAGAAACATCTATTGATACAGTATATGTTTCAGACATCTGACCTTTTTTATCCTTAACTGTAAGGGAAATATCATAAGTACTTTCATCTTGGAACTCAAGTTTTAGATTGACTGTTGTGTATTCACCAAGGATTTTGTCGCCTGATTTTACAACCCAACTGTTTTCTTCAACACTGTTATCTTTTCCATATGCTTCAGAAGTATTTGTAAATATATAAATATCTTCTTCTTTTTCATATGTGAAGGATGCAACCGGTGCTTTTGGCTCCTCAGCTTTAAATGAATCTTTGAAAGCAAATATTAGTGCAATGATTGCTATTAAAGCTACAAGGAAGATAATAAGTTTTTTGTTTTTCTCTTTTTCTGGTTTTTCTTCCTCTGGTTTATGGTCAAATAGATCTTTCATTTCTTCAAGTTCTTCATCTTTTATTTTTTCAGCTTCATCTGTTGATGGAGGATCCGTTTTATCATCATCAAAAGGATTACTGCCAGCGATTATAACATTCTGGTTATTTTCTTTTTGTTTTGACTGCACTTGTTCTTTTTCCATGTCAGTGATTATTGTATCTATACTTTCTTCCTCATCACTATCTAAGTATAAGTCGTATATGTAGATAGATTTAAACTCTTCATATACAGTTGATAAAGAATTGAATATGCCAGGTGTAGATAGCTTGGTGAAGAAATCACTTATCTTAGGATTCATAATCTTATCGTTATTTGGTGATATGATAAGATTTAGGGTATCTTTGATTCTTGTAAGTATTCTATCAAAGCCTACATTTTCATCATTATCTTTTATTATCATAAGTTCATTAAAATATAACTTGTCATCTTTCATGATAATTTGATTTTCGTTGATAAGAATGTTTTTAAACATGTTGTCAAAATTGTCATATTTCTTTGCTTCTTCAAGGTATTCAAGTGCAAAGTTAAGTCTATTTTTTTCTGTAGTATCATAACTTTGAAGATATTTCTTTAAAGGAATTCCTTCTAGATACTTTGTGACAACAATTATTTCGTCGTCATTTTCTTCAGTATGTATTACATTTCCAAGATCATTCTTGAAATGCTTAACAGTATCTTCCGTAAGGTAATCATCTTTTTTGAATATGTTGATTACAACAACATTGCTGTCATTTTCCATCTCTGTTCCAGTTAGCACTGTCTGATGCTCATTTTTCTGGAAGTTCTCCAAAATTTTGAATTTTTCAGTGTATTTCATAAAATCCCACCTTAAATTAAATTCTATTTACTATTTATTATATTACATATAATAGGCCATTAGTATAAATTCATGATATATTTAATTTTATTGTAACACATAATCACTATAAATGTTGAAATTATTGATATTTAACTATATATAGTATTAATATTATAATTCAGTGTATAAATTGGTCTATATGGTATATAATATAGTAAATACTGAAGACTAAAGAGCTTATTTGGAGGGAATTATGTCCAGAGACATTCTTGAAGATATAGAGTTTGAAAAAAATAGACAAGCAATACTGAAGCAAAGGGGTAAAACAAGGGAGGAGTCTGTAAATCAGCAGGTTTCTGAAAATCAAAAGTTTGCATGGGAATATGAGTTGGAAGAATATAGAAAATCCAAAAAGCGTGAGAAACTTTATGGATTTGGGGCTTTTTGCGGGATTTTAAGTTTAGTAATTACACTTTATTTTAATTATGAAAAGATCGTAGCTCTCTTTGGATTTTAGTAAGGGGTTGATAGTTTGGATAGGGTAAAAATAACAAATAGAGTTTCATTTATGAGTATAGTTTTAAATGTATTACTTTCAGTTGGTAAAGTTTTTGCGGGTATTGTAGGTAATTCGGGTGCTATGGTAGCTGATGGTATACATTCCGTATCGGATGTTTTTTCTACAGTTATTGCAATGATAGGTGTACGTATTTCAGTTAAAGAGGAAGATGAGAATCATCCTTATGGACATGAAAAATTTGAACCTGTAATGGGAAAAATACTTGCCAATGTTTTGATTATCACAGCGGTACTTGTTGTTTATAATGGTATTAAAGGTATAGGAGCATCTTCTGTAAAAGTGCCTAAGGCTATTGCACTTCTTATGGCAATCATATCTATACTGGTTAAGGAATGGATGTATAGATTTACAGTAAAGGCTGCCAATAAGATAAATAGTTCTGTATTAAAGGCCGATGCATGGCACCATAGATCAGATGCACTTTCTTCTATAGGTTCCCTTATAGGTATAGCCTTTGGAATGATGGGTTATCCAGTTATGGATGCAGTTGCTGCAATTGTAATTGGTATCTTGGTTCTAAAAGTAGGTATCGATATCTACATAGCATCAATCAAAGAGTTAACCGATACAGCGGCTCCAGATGAAGTTGTATGTGATATAAAGACTACAGTAATGGGGGTTGAAGGTGTTCTTGATATAGATTTACTTAAGACCAGAAATCATGCCCATAGACTGTATGTTGATTTAGAAATAGCTTGTGATTCTACAATTACATTATTGGAAGCCCATGAAATAGCGGAAAATGTACATGATAGTATTGAGAAAGATTTTCCACTTGTAAAACATTGTATGGTGCATGTGAATCCTCATGTTAAGTGATAAGAAACCACCGATTTAGGTGGTTTTTTTCTACTTTTTGTAGAAAAGGTGGTTGGCTGTTGGGTGGTTAGGTTTAACTACTACCCATGAGCAATAAGCGAATATTATTCGTGACTGCAAGGAACACTAATCAGCTTTTCTAAAGAAAAGTAGTAACCATAGATTAATCTTCAAATTCATAGGGTATAAGAAAAATAATAAGAAGCAATTATACTCTTCAAGGGGGAATGTTTATGTCTATACATTATTTTTATAATTTTAGAGAGGATCTTGTTAAAGGGTTAAATGATTTTTACAAAGATGAAATAAAAAATATGTTGGAAGAGAAAAAAGAAATTGAGCAACTTGATCATAGTGAGGAGTTAATTCGAAAGTATTTTAAGGTTTTAAAGAAGGAACTTGAGGATGTTATTGAAGCTACTAATGGGGATGTCTTTTTAATTGAAGGTGAGGAAGGATCTTCTGAGATTGTTCATTTTAAAATTTTAGGAAATTATATTAAGTTTAAGAGAGCTGAAAAATCTATCGAAGTTAGGATAGGCTATTATGTTAAAGAGAATGATATGATTGAATCGAAAATATTATGTTATATTGTACCAGGTGATAAGAAAGCAAAGGTTAAGAGGATTGGTAAGGCTGCCGATGGTTCTAGTTTTGATGACGGTGCAATTAATCATTATCTTAGGGAGGCATTTGGCGACTTATATGATAAGTATAAGGAAACTAAAGACGGAGAATAATTTGATTATTGATTAGTTCAAATATGACTACATCGAAGGTGAACTACTTTTGGTGTGGTCATTTATATTATAGTCTGGAGGTAAATTGGGAGATGAAAGCTTATATAGGCTTAGATATTGGGGGAACAAAAATATTAGGAGCACTTTTTGATGAGTACGGAAAGATAATAAAGAGAGTGAAAAAAAAGACTAAAGCGGCTAAGGGTACTGAAACTGTTCTTCTTCAGATTTTTAAAGTTATAGATGGTCTTTTAGAAGATGAAGAAATTCACTTGTTGGGAATCGGTGCTGGTTGTCCAGGTTTTGTCAAGGATTATTCTACGGTAGTATTTAGCCCAAATATTCCCTTTGTTGATTATGATTTGGCGGCTATTATTAAAGCGAAATATAACGTGCCCTTTGTTTTGGGTAATGATGTGAATGTGGCAATGTTTGGAGAATGGAATTCATCAGGTTTTTCAGATGTAAACGATGTAATTAGTATTTTTGTAGGCACAGGAGTAGGTGGAGGAATAATTATCGATGGAAAAATTTACGTTGGTCAGGGTGGAGCAGGGGAAATTGGTCATATGATTGTTAATCCAAATGGAATTATTTGTGGATGTGGTTCCCATGGTTGCCTTGAAGCCTATGCATCAAAAACAGGGATTCAAAAGTCTATAGTTGCTGGAATTAGAAAAGGTAGGAAGACAGTGCTTAAGGAGTATCTGGAAGCAGATGGGGATGTAATAAAAAGTTCTAGTTTAAGAAGGGCTTATGAGGCTAATGATGAGTTTGCAGTGGAAGTGATAGATGGTGTTGCCTTTTATCTTGGAATAGGCATATCTAATCTAGTGAATATATTTCATCCTGAAATGGTTATTTTAGGTGGAGGAGTCATGGAATCACTTGGGGAAGAGCTTCTTCCTATTGTAATTAAGGAAAGCAAAAAATACGTTATGCCAGGAATGATGAACAATGTAAAATTCCAACTTTCTAAGCTTAGTGACGATGCTGGAATAGTTGGAGGATATTATCTTGCAAAAGCTATCGAGTGTAAATCTTAATGATTTTAGGAAGGTGGTTTAATGAATAAGAAATATATTTGGGTATTTTTGCTTGCTTTAATGATGATTCTAAGTTCATGCAAGAAAAATGAACCTATTAAAGTAGGATTCTCAGCAGGTTTAGTTGGTGTCCTTGCTGATGAGGGAGTTTCGGCAAGGAATGGATTTAATTTAGCAGTTGAAGAAATAAACAATAATGGTGGAATAAATGGAAGAATGATTGAGGCTGTTGTTAAGGATGATGAGTCCTCGGTAGATGTGGCTAAAAAAGTTGATCAGGAATTTTCTGATGAAGGTGTAAACATTATTATTGGACACCTACTTTCTTCCACAGCGCCTGCAATAATTGAAGGTATGGACAAGTATGGTCATATATATATTAGTCCAACTATGGCTACAAGTACCCTAACTGATAAGGATGACAATTTTTTTAGGGTAATAGGAGATACTGATCTTATGGCTAGTGCTATAGCTGAAACTATTGAAAAGACAGGTAAGAGTGAAAGAATAGCTATAATTTATGATTATGAAAACTTTCAGTTTACAAACTATATAAGAGAAAAATTGCTGGACAATTTAACTACTACAGAAGTTTTACTGGAGATTCCCTTCAAGAAAGATAGCTCATATAGAGAAGTGATTCTGAAAGTCAAGGAATCCGGTGCTGATGGTATTGTTATGATAAATAGTTCTGTTGCAGTTGCTAATTTAATTCAGCAGATAGCCATAGCTGATTTTGATATAACTAAGTATGCTACCACTTGGGCTTTATCGACTGAACTTATTTACAAAGGTGGTAGGGCTACTGAAGGCTTATATGGAGTAGGTTTTTATGATAAATATAGCCAGGATGAGAGCTATCTTAAGTTCTTAGAAAGTTATAAAGGGAGATTTTCTGAAGATCCATCCCACACTAGTATGTTTTCATATGACGCTGTGTATTTGCTGAAAAAAGCCATAGAAGAATCAGGAAAGTACGATAATGAGTCAATAAGAGAAAGTTTGAAAAATATAGGAAGTTTTCAGGGAATATCTGATGAACTTAAGATTACTGAGTTTGGTGATTGTCTAAGACCTTACGTAAAGATTCAAATAATTGATGGAGAAATGAGAAAAGTACAATAGTTGAAGAGTAAAGGTGAGCTTATGAAGAATAATAAATCTCTTTTTAGATCTTTACAAATAAATATTTTAGTAATTACTATTATACCACTGTTGATTTTTACGGCTTTGATTTCTGTAAGGAGTTTAAAGAACTTAAGAAGTCTTTCTGATGACAAAAGCGTAGTAGTATTAAATACTTTAGAGTATCAGGTGGAATCTTTTATTGAGCGTGAGCTTAAAACTATGGAGGAGTTCAAATTTTACTTTGAAAACTATTATGGAAGTGATTTAGTTGGAAAAGATTTCGTTGTTGATATGCTTATAGAAAATTCAAGATACTCAGATTTTTTTATTATTAATGATGAGGGAGTAGTTATAGAGGCTTTTCCAAACAACAAGGATGTGCTTGGAACAGATCAAAGCTATTATGGTTATTTTAAGTATGTAGACAATCAGGGATATTATTGGTCGGATACATTCTTTGATTCAGCCTATAATATGCCTAGGGTGGCTCTGAGCACAAATCTCAATGATTATATTCTAGTTGGCTATATTGATCTTGGGGAACTGAACCGTTTTATTACTAATGTGAATAGCAATGATAATACAAAAGTTTATTTAGTAGATGGATCAGGGACTTATATAGCCCATTCAAATATTGATAAAGTGAAATATAGGGAAAAGGATAAGTCTTTTATACATTGGCTATTTGGTTCTAGTGAAGAGCTTGAACAATACGAAAAAGAAAATGACAGCAGGTATAAAATTTCACAAATTGATGACACCAATTGGTATATAGTTATTGAGGAATCATTGATTCCAGAAAAAATGCTAAGCAGTGCAATAATGGTCACAGCCTTTGTTGTTATTTTCATTATATTGGTCTTGTTAGTTATTTTCGCTAGGATAAGAACAGATATGATTAAAGGTGTTTTTAATAATTTTATTCAAAAAATTGAAACCATTGGTTCAGGAGAATATGGTGAAAAAATTAAAGATGTAGAATACTTAGAATTTAAGGCCTTGAGTGATAAATTTAATGAAATGTCTGAATCCATAAGTATAAGGGAAAATACTATTGTAAGGATGAATAGCACACTTGAGAAGAAAATTGAAGAGAGAACTAAAATGCTACATGAATCAAATGAAGAGTTAAGACAAGCTATTGAGGATTTGAAGGATACTCAAAACAAGTTGATTGAATCTGAAAAAATGGCATCTCTTGGTCAGTTAGTGGCAGGAATAGCCCACGAGATAAATACGCCACTTGGAAATAGCGTTACATCAGCTTCATTTATTCATACTAAAACAGAAAGTCTTAAGGAATCATTGTTTGAAAATAAACTAGATAAGGATAGCTTTGTGAAATATCTTGATGATGTAGAGAAATCATCAGATATTCTGCTTGAATCCCTTGAAAGGTCTTCTGAGCTTGTTAAGAGTTTTAAACAAATAGCTGTTGATCAGTCTCTTTCTGAAAAAGTGTATTTCAATCCTGCATCTACTGTAGAAAGTGTAGTGAAATCATTTAATGTAAAGGCCAAGAAGAATAACATAAAGATTAATTTTAATCATAGTATTGAGGAAAATTTATTAAGTTGGCCAGGAAAAATATCACAGATAGTAATGAATTTGATACAAAATGCAATAGTCCATGGATTTAAGAATTTGGATGGTGGAACTATAGATGTTGAGCTAACATATGATTTGGAAAAGCTCATTCTTAGGGTCAAGGATAATGGCAATGGCATTGACAGGGATATAGTTAAAAAGATTTATGATCCGTTTTTTACAACCGGTCGGGGACAAGGCTCTACAGGTCTAGGTCTTAATATAGTGTATAATATTGTACAGTCTGTATTCGATGGTGAAATAAAGTGTAATTCTGAACTTGGGAAGGGCACAGAGTTTATTGTGTTCTTGAATATAAAAAATAACTAGGGATTTTTTATCCCTAGTTATTTTATTTTGAAATGTAATTTTCAACCAAATCTTTCAAGAAATATTTATTATCTTGGTGTTCGTCTTTGTAAATCATGGCTAAAATAAATGTTGTTTTGGTCAAGATATCAATATTTTTTATTTTATTTATTTCTGATTCATCAACATTGAATGAATACACGATTACTTTTTTTAGCTGTTTGTTTTGAAGTGGCGCAATGGACGATCTACCTATTAAGTCAGTAGTTTTAGAATTCTGGTTTTCTTGCATTTCAAGGGCGATAAGGTCTCTTCCTAGTCCTTTTCTTTTATCCATTTCTTCATGGAGTTCGTCAAGATATTTGATAAATAGATCCTTATCATGTTTATTTTCTTCTATGAATATTTCTAGATAATCAAATGTATTTGTCCATAGTTTATTGAATACATCAAACATTATTTCTTTTTTCCCTGGATAATAATTGTATAGAGTACCTACAGCAATATTACATTCTGATGCAATTTTTCTTAAACTAACACCTTTAAAGTCACTTTCATTAAAAATTTTGATAGCAGAGGCAAGTATTTGATCTTTTAGGTCCTTAATTATTTTAGGCATATTTCATATTCATCCCTTTTTTTATCTCTTTTCTTACCATTATATCAAAAACTATAGTAAGTATTAAGGTTAATAAATCTGCAATAGGTTGAGCTAGTAATACACCAGTTAGTCCAAGAAACTGAGGAAGAATAATTATTAGTGGTATAAGCATAATTCCTTGTCTTGAAATAGAAAGAATACCTGCTTCTTTTGCCTTACCAATGGCCTGAAAAAGCATATTCACAATTGTTGAATATCCAAGAACAGGAAGTGAAATTGCCCATATTTTAAGTCCTTTTGAAGCCATGTCAGCAACTATGGGGTCCGGTCTGAAAATTTGGACAATGCTATCAGAAGCAAAGAAGAAGACAAGGAAAACTAGAATAGAGTAAATAGTACTTACCTTAATACCTTCCTTGGTTGCTTCAAGTACACGGTCATATTTTTTAGCACCATAGTTGTAACCTGCAACAGGTAAGAAACCCTGAGTATATCCTAATAGTGCATAGAAACCGAGCATAAATATTTTAGAAACAATGCCAATGGCAGCAACTGCTTCAGTACCATATGAAGAAGCTACATTGTTCATCATACCTATAGCAACACTTGCTAAAAGTTGTCTAATAAGTGTTGGTACACCTATTTTAAAAGTTTCAGTATATATTTCCTTGGAAGGTTTAAAAAATTTCCTTTCAATTCTTAATAGTCCTTTTTTTCTTATAAAATGACTAAGTAAAAATACCGTTGTCACTGCTTGAGCAAGTATTGTAGCAATTGCAGCACCTGATACTCCCATATCAAATACAAAAATAAAAAGTGGATCTAAGATAATATTAAGAGCAGCCCCAAGTACTAGTCCAAACATAGAAGTAATAGAACTTCCCTCAGCCCTAAGAATATTGTTTAGTGACATATTACCCATTATGAATAGAGCACCAATAAATAGGATTGATGTATAGTCTTTAGAAAATGCAAAATTTTCTAAAGTTGCCCCGAACATATTTAGAAGGGGATTTATGAATATTAGTCCTAAAATTCCTAAAATTATGCCTGCTAAAATAGTAGTGTAGTAGACTACTGTTGATGTTTTATTTGCATCATCATTTCTTTTTTCCCCTAGTAATCTAGAGATATAAGAAGAACCACCAATTCCAAATAGTTGACCGAAGGCAACTATCACCATAAATACAGGAAAACCAATCTGTGCAGCGGATATGGCCTCAGTACCAATCCAACTTACAAACATTGTATCTACAAAGTTATAAACTGCATTAATAAGCATTCCTATAATAGCTGGTATAGCTAATTTTGTAATGACTTTTGAAACTTTCTCATTTTCCATCATATGGCTTCTTTTATCTAAACTTGACATATTTAACATCCTTTCTATATGAACATGTTCATTTTATATTATAATCATTATATGAACGCGTTCATATAATGTCAATAGGATTTTTGATTTTATGTTGAAATTATACAAATGATATTTTGGATATAGTTTTCTGGGTAAAAAAAAAGTAAGGAGGTGGCTTATGAAGGATAAGATGCTTAAATCTGTATATAGATACGATGCCTTAGACGATTCTTATCATGTGGTAATAGATTTAGATACTTATAGGGATGTTTATTCTGAATGGGATTATTCCCCTGTTACTAATAGGGATCTTGATGAAGATTTGATTGAATATTTGTTGGATTGTTCTATTGAATTAGCTTTAAAAAGAAAGATGGTTGTTGACTTTTATATTCCTAGTGAAATTGTAGATTATAAAAGAGAGAGGAAAAGTATTAATGGATTTAGACACTATTTCGCATATCAAATAAGAAGGATTAAAAGTGATAGACTTCAAATGCTCAAAAATTCGACTATTTTATTAGCAATAGGAATATTATTTCTTACCATTGCCATTTTAAGTGAAGGAAAAATAGATAATCATTTGCTTTCGAAACTTGTTACAGAGGGTCTTTTTATAGGAGCCTGGGTTGCTCTATGGGAAATATTTAGTACTTTGTTTTTTGATGTGAAGAAGCTTAGCGATAAGATTAATCATTATCACAGACTAATGAAAATTGATATAAATTATAAGGTGAAAAATTAGTAAGAATTGTAAAGAAAGATTTACAATCCTTATTTTTTTACTTTAACGTGGTAAAATATATATAAAGGTATTAATGAATTTTTAGGGGGGCTATAAATGAAAAAGAAAGTGCTTAGTTTATTGTTGATACTTGTCATGCTTATAGGAGGGGCAATGCCGTCCTATGCATGGAAGTTACCTACACACAATTATTCTGCCAATCTTCTTATTGAAGAGTTGAGGGATAATAATGGAAAGCTTGAAGTATATCCATATGGTAAATTTAAGATTCCTAGTGAGTTTTATAATGCTATTATGAATTATCCAGAGGCTTTTAGGGCAGGATCACTTGGTCCTGATGTATATCCAGAAATGATTACTGGTCAGTCAAATATACATCCTATGGTTGATGGACATACTTCAGGTGACTGGTTTGATCTATTAGTGGAAGAATATCAGAAAATGCCAGCTTCTTCTGAAAAGGAAAAGACTCTTGCATTTATTTTAGGATATGGTGTTCATTATTCAGGTGATTTATTTGGACATACATATGTAAACTCTTGGACTGGTGGACCTTTCCCAGAGCTTACTGATGCTCTTAAAAGTGAAACTAAGTTAAAAAATATCAAGAGACATATTGTTCTTGAATCTTTTATTGATAAACAGATACCAGATTACTATAAAGAGGGGGAAAGGGTTCGCATAGATGCTCCATTAGCTTTTGTTAAAGAAACCTTAATTGTGAAAGGACATAGAAAGTTTGGTGTAGCATTTTTCTTAGATCCTATTTTGGACTTAAGGGATTCACTAAAAGATAAGGCTGATGATCTAAAGGCTTACAAGGGAGATTTATCACCAGTTGATCTACTTAAGTATGGTGTAAACACAAATATTGCCGGATATTCTGAACGTTGGTATAAGGATATCGATAAGGGAATATATAAATTCATTGAGGCTAATCAAGATATGGCCAGAGCTATGCTTGATAAGGACGCGGGTGTAAGTGATACGATAGATCCGATTACTGAATGGATGGGGGATTATGCTCCTCAGATGTCACCAGTACCTGATGCAGCGATTATGGTAATTGGTCTTAAGAAAGATATAGTTATGGAAATTGCCAATGCTGTTGGTCTTAATGAAATTGAAGAGGCTTGGAATGAAATAAAGAGTAAGGCATTTATATATGCTTTTACAGAAATATTCGGAATCGATGTTGAAGGATTAATGACTTATATGAAGGATCCAGAAACATATATTGATACTGATTTGTTTGAGACTAAAGGACAGACAAGTACAATAGTAATGAATGATTTAGGTAATTACTCAAGTATTTCTTCCCTAGAAGATGTTGATTTTGATCCATTTTATAATACTTGTCAGATGTCAAAACTTATATTACTTGGATCTGACAACTTAAATGATTTATTTGAAAATACTAAATTTGAAAAAACACCTATGATTGGTGCCTTTGATAAGTTAAATATTAGAATAAGAACTAAGAGCAATTCTGCTGCATTTTGGTCAGATTCTGGGACAAATGGAACAGATGATGATATCTTCTTCCACTTGATGCTAAATGATGGAACGGATTATAGGTTCTTAATGGATAAACCTGGTGTTAATGATTTTGAAGGTGGAAATAACAGAGTGTATACCTTTGAGCTTCCTGAGTATATAACTTATGGAGAAGTTGCAAGTATAAAGGTAGAAAAGAAAAATATAATAAGTGATGATTGGGGACCAGATTTTATTGAGGTATGGCCAGACTACGGTAAGCATTTACTTGAAAAGACTTACTTTAATAAGTATTTTAAGGGAAACACTTCTAAAACATTCTATGTAAATGCTTCAGATGATTACCTTGGATATTCTCAGTTAGATCCTTCAATAATTAATTTTATTGAAACTCTTGATGGTGACCATCAATGGGCCTATGCTAAGTTTTATCATAAGGATCCTAAAGTATTTAATGAAATATTTAGAAATGTTGATAATGTTGCAGCGGTAGACAAGGCCATGGAGTCTTATGTAGACCACTTTAATAATACTGAAATAAAAGGCTTTGCTGTATATGGGGGACAATGGGGTGGTAAAGGACCAGGTTCTTGGATAGGTACTGGAGCAGGAATAAATACAAACAGTAGTGCTGATACAGGAAACAAAGTGATTCTAGAAGGTAGAACTTATGAGAACTTTGTAGCTCAAACTGTTGTAGGTGTAGGAGATTATTATAAGAGAAAAAATGTACCTTATCAAGATGCAGGTATGATTTTTAGAGTGAGTAATCCTGGAATAGGTAATTCAGAGCTTAATGGATATTATTTTGCTATTAATGCAGTAAAAGATCAAATAAAAATAGGTTCTTTCTATGATCATAAGTATCATAGTATTACTGACATACCTTTTAAGGTGAATAGTTATAATGATATGAATGAAAGTAAGATGTCTTATAATCTTACTGTTGAAGCGATTGGTAACAATTTTAAGTTTTATGTTGATGGTAAAGAAGTATACAGAATGACTGATGATAGATTTGAAGCAGGTTCAATAGGATTTAGACATTATTCAAATGTGGACAATAAGTTTGCATTCTTTGACAAGATTGAGATCCAACCCCTTGATGAGAATGGAAAAGTTCCTGTTGTTGAGAAAAAAGATAATGTTAATAACAGTAATAATGCTAGTAAAACAAGTAATGTAAGTACTACTAATAACAATACAAGTAATGGACAAAATAATGTAAAAGAAGATAATAAGATCAATCTTGAGGATGGAGAAAGAAGAGTAGGTTACCAGATATTAAATACTAATAATTATAATGTTGAAAAAGCAAGTTTTGCAATTAGTTTTGAGTATGAAGGAAAACCGTATTATACCGTCCATAGGATGAAGGGTATCAATAAAGGTATATATGCAAAACTTCACATTAATGACAGTGGTGAATTTAATGGAACAACTACTATGGGTGATTATTTTCAAATAGTTGAAAAGGATGAAGAAGTTCCACATTTCACAATGGAGAATTACATTGGCGAAGGAATAACTGATTTAGGATATGCCTTTTACTTTACTATAGATGGAAAGAATTATGTTCAGTATGAGGATATTGAAGATTTCACTTATGATCAAATGTTTAAGCTTGAACTAAATGATAATGGTACTTATTTTGAAAAAAGTAATATAACTAGGGGTAAGTATTTGGTGCCGACTTATTAATAAAAGCTTGATGAGCTTTTAGCCTAGCCGTACTCAAGTACTCGCTTAGCCACTCACTGGGTTCCTGAGCCTAGCCAAAACCTATTGACATGGTTTTGAGCCCAGCGGCTGTATACAACTTGTACATTGATATTTCACATAGGTGAAATTGTATTTAACAAAATTACTAACCCAAGATCTTTTATAAATTTGAAGGTCTTGGGTTTTTTATTAGATTATAAAAGTATTTCTCCTATGAGAAATATCCGAGTACGAGCTTACTAGATAAGCGGCTGGGCTTGGAATTACATAAATATATTCCAGCTGGGCTAATGAGCTCATGTGAATAGCTAGGCGAGCATTAAAGGTGCGATTAGCTTTTATTAATGCTATTGCATAAATAAATAATTAATGATATCATAAATCTGAATAAACAAAGGAGAAAACACATGAATTTTGAACTTACAAATAGTTTACAAATTGATAGAATGCCGATTCATGCAAGTGGAATAATCTTCAATATTTCATTTAACGGGAGAGGTCTGTCAAAAAATAATGTAAATATTTGTAAGTGAGTCTAACTTGATGTGATTATATTTAAACCCAGGTGAGCTTGCTTACCTGGGTTTTTTAGTTGAAAAAAATGCTATAGGTTTATTGTTATGCCCAGGATATAGGTATATTGAAATTACTAGTTTTAATACTAGTGGTTTAATATATCTCATTCTGGGTACTTTTTATTTTTGTAAAGTTGGAGGTAAAGATATGTTGGATTTGAGTATTAATAATATGGGGATGAAGTACTTTTCGGGAGAAATATTCTCGAATGTAAATATTGAGTTAAAGGATAATGAGAGAATTGCGCTTTTAGGTGAGAATGGTACTGGTAAGTCGACTATTTTTAGGATAATTTGTGGAGAAGAGAAACAAAGCTCAGGAGATATGTTTATTAGAAAAGGGGCTAAAGTAGGTTTATTGAGGCAGATTCCCAAGGTATATAAAGACTTAACAGTTAAGATGGTTCTTACAAATGCATTTAAGGATTTGCTAAGTCTAGAAAGGCAAATAAAAGAACTTGAAATTAAGATGTCCAGTGGGTGTGAAGATATGGATAGGATTCTTGATATATATAGCCAAACACAAATGAAGTATGAATCATTAGGTGGATATGCTATAAATGAGAGAATGTCAAAAATATGTAGTGGTTTAAAAATTGATGATGAAATGCTTGGTAAGGAATATGAAATATTAAGTGGAGGTGAAAAAACTAAAATAGAGCTTGCAAAGATACTTTTGGAAGAAGCTGATATTCTACTTTTAGACGAACCTACCAACCATCTTGATATTGAAATGACAGAGTGGCTTGAGGAGTATCTTAAAACTTATTCTGGATCAGTATTAATCATATCCCATGATAGATATTTCTTAGATAATGTCATAGATAAAATATATGAGCTTAAGAATGGACAGTCTGAAGAATACATGGGGAATTATTCCTATTATTTAGAAGAGCGTGTAGTTAGATATGAAAATAGTTTAAGGATGTATAATGCACAAAGTAGAAAAATAAAACAACTGGAAGAAGCTTCTAAGAGAATGAGGGAATGGGGAAGACGTGCTGATAATGAAGCTATGTTTGTGAAGGCAAAGGCTATTGAAAGAAGAATAGAGAAAATGGACAAAATAGACAAACCTGTACTTGATACTAAGGCTTTATCGATTGATTTCTCAGGTTCAAATCGCTCTGGTAAGGAAGTAGTAGTGTGCAAAAATCTTGATTTGCAAATAGGAGACAATAGACTATTAAATAATTGTGAGTTTAAGGTGTGGATGAAAGATCGAGTAGGGATAATTGGAGGAAATGGAAGTG
Organism: Bacillota bacterium; assembly: GCA_025210655.1. Classification (GTDB taxonomy): domain Bacteria; phylum Bacillota; class Clostridia; order Peptostreptococcales; family Acidaminobacteraceae; genus JAOARG01. Next base: position 118,283 of record JAOARG010000044.1, on the reverse strand, counting down.
GAAAAAGTACTCTGATAAAAAGAATTTTAAAGAAGAGTGAAGATGATCAATTTGTGAAAATTGGCTCAAATGTTAAGATTGGATATCTTCAGCAGGATATTGAATTTCACGAAGATAACTTAGATATGCTATCGGTATTTAAGTATTATATAGCTATGTCTGATGGAGAAATAAGAAACTATTTATCAAGGTTCAAGTTTTATGGTGAAGATGTATTTAAAAAAGTCAACAAGCTTTCAGGTGGAGAAAAGGTTAGATTGATGCTCTCCATTCTTATGAAAGAGGATATAAATTGCATGATCCTTGATGAGCCTACTAACCATATTGATATAAAGACTAAAGAAGTATTAGAAGAGGCTCTGGAAAGTTTTGATGGTACTATAATATTTATATCCCATGATAGATTTTTCCTTAATAAAACAGCTTCTAGGATATTTGAAATAGAAGATAAGAAATTAAAGATATATGAAGGGGATTATGAGTATTATAAGAATGAGAAAAGCAAGGAAATAAAGAAAAGAGAAAGTAGTTATATTGATAAAAAAATAAAAGTTAAAGTTAAGGAAAAAAGTAAGAATAACAAAGTCAATGAAACGGTTATAATTCATTTAGAAAAGGAGATTGAAGATTTTGAAATTAAAATTCTTGATATAAAAGCTAGTATTGAACTGGCTTCAAGTGATTATGAAAAGTTGCAAAGTCTAATGGATGAGTTAGCTTTACTTGAGGAGGAGCTTGATTTAAAGATGGAGAGGTATTGTGAGATGCAGTAATAATTTAGTCTAAGATTGTAGGGGAAATGGGGAATCGCACAAAATTTGTGCTAGGGGAATTTGTTTTGTAAGCAAAACTAAGGGGAAGAGGAAGAACAAAAGGTAGTTATAAAGGGATTTTAAGATATTAGTTTTGCCTTTTCCACTAATTTAATTTATAAATTAATTCCTCTAGCGCTAACGAAGTCTAGTGCGATTCACCTTTTCAGCTAAAGGAGTAGCCTAATGTTACTTTGTTCACGCCTAATCACTGCTTTGCAGTTGGCCTAATATGGTTTTTGCTGTTGCTTTTCAAAGTGAAAAGTAACAGCATTTAGACACAATCTTAGGCTAGTTGATATTCAATGATTAGGCGCGATTAGAATGAGCTTTAGGCTAGATTAGGCCTAAAATGTAGTTTGAACTCCAACTAATAAATTTGATATAATGTAAGAAAATACAAGAAAGGGATGGATTCTTAAAGAAGAATCCCGTATCTTATATGAATTTAGTTAAAAGAATCATAGTATATTGTATAGGACTGTTTTTTCTGGCTTTGGGGGTTACATTATCTATTAAATCAAATTTAGGTGTATCGCCGGTTTCTTCTTTGCCTTATGTTATTAGCCTCATAAGTGGCTATAGTACTGGTGCTATGATTACTGTTATGTTTTCCCTTTATGTGGGGATTCAAATTGTAATACTGGGGAAAAATTTTAAAGTTGTTAATCTTCTTCAGATATTATTTGCCACGATTTTTGGATATTTCGTTAATTATACAGACTTCTTAGTTTCATCATATATGCCGTGGAATTATATTGTTCAATTAGCTACACTAGGTGTGAGCATTGTTTTTTTAGGGATAGGTATAGTTTTATATCTTAAGGCTGATGTTATGCCACTTCCCGCTGAAGGTCTTTTGATTGCAGTTCAGACAAAAACTACTATGCCATTTCACAATCTAAAGGTGTCCTTTGATGCGATTGTCGTAGTTTTATCTATTGCTTTATCCTTCGTTTTTATGGGTCAAATTGTTGGAATACGTGAAGGTACTGTAATTGCAGCTATCTTAGTAGGGAAATGTGTTGGAATGATTAATAGAATTTTTAGTAGACAGTTACATCAATTAGCTATATTTATGAAATTACCAGTAGAATAAGAATGATTGATTAGAAAAGGGGTAAAAATAGACTAGGGTGTGATTATATGAAGAGTATTTATAGACCTAAAGTTGAAGATATAAGTAATCTTAAAGCCATGGATGTAACCATTGGAAAATTAATTGATTTAGTTGGTGATGTTGAGTTTGAGATTATTGATGATCCCTTCCTTGCCCTTGTAAACAGTATAATATACCAACAGTTATCATTTAAAGCTGCTAATACTATTTGGAATAGGGTAGTTTCACTTGTTGGTGATATTTCTCCTGAAAGAATAATAGAGATTCGCCACGAAGACTTAAGAACTTGTGGTGTTTCAAATTCTAAAGCTGGATATATAAAAAATGTTGCAAATGCATTTATAGATAATGGATATTCAAGGGTTTATTTTGATCAGCTTAGTGATGAAGATGTGGTAGCTGAGTTAATTAAGATTAAGGGGATTGGTAAATGGACTGCGGATATGTTTTTGATATTTTGTCTTGGAAGGGAAAATGTATTATCCTTTGCTGATTTATCAATTAAAAATGGACTTGTATGGCTTTATAAACTTGATCGGGAAATTAAAAAGAGTGATTATGATGATTTTCATAATCTCTTTTCTCCATATAATACCCTTGCATCTTTGTATATATGGAAGATTCAAGAAAATAAATTTGATAGATATGAAAGTATTGAAAAAATATAATTTTGGTAACAGAGGTTACGGATTTATTAGGTGTAGTGATGTATAATGATTTCATAAATAATGATAAGGAGAATTGATTATGAGTTTGTTTTTAGCACCAATACATGAGTGGTTATTTAACAAGATAATTATTCTTGAAAATATTGAAAAAGAAATTGTTAAGGAGTTTGAAAGTGATGAGCTTCTAAAGTATCACAGTGAACTTTGTGAGAAATTTGGGGATTATATACCTAACAAACCCCTTGAGGAACTTATTGATCAATCAAATATTCACGGATGGCTTCAGAATAGAATAACTGTAGCTGAGTCAAGACAAGCAGCCCTGGTTAAAGAGCTTACCCTTGAGGGTGATAATGCTGAAAAAATAAGAAGTGTTTATTATTCTGAAGGTAAGAGAATAGCAGAAATAACTGAGAAGAAGTTTTCAACACCTGCTGAAGTATTCAATGAGTTAAGTAATATTCTCTTGGAAGGAATGCCTTGTGATAGGGTGAATAGAATACTTGAAAGCGATGATAATAACATGATTTGGGAAATTTCGCAATGTGTCCATAAGGCCAACTGGGAAAGTAGCGGAGTAGATGTTGAGTACTACTATACTTTTAGGGAGTCTTTTATCAAAGGATTTGTTGAAAATATCAGTGATGATTTTGGATATTTGTATAATAATGGTGAAGTTCAGATGAGTAAGATATTCAGAAAGTAGAATTATAAATAGACTTTTGGGATTCCCAAAAGTCTATTTTTTTATTCCGTTTCATCAAAATCCAATCTACTAACTATATAAAGTAGATCTGATAACCTATTTACATACATAAGTAGATATTTATTAATTATTATGTTTTCTTTTTGACTGAAGTAAATTATTCTTCTTTCAGCTCTTCTTGTAATTGTTCTTGCGATGTTAAAGTATCCGTCCATGACACTACGGCCTGGTATTGTAAATTTATTGATAAGATTTGAATGGTGCTTATAATATTCTATTTTGTCTTCAAGGTATTTTACATCTTCTGTGGTAATTATGATATCTAAATGTTTACTTATAGTAGCTAATTCTGAACCAACTACAAACATTTTTTCTTCGATTTTTAGAACCATTTCTTTGAGTTCTTCATCCTTAAGGGAAGCTCTAATAAGCCCTAACCATGAGTTGACTTCATCAATTGTGCCAAAGGCCTCTACTCTGGAACTTGATTTACATACCCTTTCCCCACTATATAGGCTAGTGGTTCCCTTGTCACCAGTTTTTGTAGTAACTCTTTGTGGCATATTATCCCTCCTTATTTTCTTAATGTTATTTTACCCAAGCTTAGGAATAATATTCTAGGAAGTTTTTTCTTAAGTAAAAGTTAATAAATACATAGTATAATGCAAAAGTTAGGGAGGAGGGGAAGTTATGGCGTTTCCTATAGAATTAATAATTAACCTATGTGGATTGGCACTAATGTTTTTCTTGGTAAAAAGTATATTGGAAAAAGAAGTGAGCTCTGTAAAGCTTATGATAATGGGCATTGGGATTATTTTAGTTGGTGGAATAATAGTATTAGATCCTAGTTCATATTTAGGTGGAGCTGAATATATGGTAGTTCTTGGGGGACTTGCAGTTACTATGGTAGGTTTTTCGAGATATGATTAGTAAAGGAGATATTTTTAATAAAATATTGTAGCTACATATTTAAGAATGTTATAATTAGTTAGGTCTGTATCATCTATATGGTATGGGCTTTTTATTTTGGTCCGAGGAGAAAAATATGATTGAAAATATAAGTATTTCAGTACGGGAGATAATTGAATTTGTACTTAGAAGTGGTGATATTAAGACTGTATTCTTGAGTTCTGCTAGGGCTGTAGATGGGATAAGAATACATAAGGAAGTACAAAAAAAATATAAAAAGAAGTATGAAAAATATGAATCTGAAGTTCAAATTTCTAGATGTAATAATATAGATAATACGGTACTTGAAATAGCTGGCAGGGTAGATGGGATAATTCTAGATGGTGATATTCCTATTATTGATGAAATAAAGTCAGTTACAATAGATATGGATGGTATTCACGAAAATTACAATCTAATGCACTGGGCTCAAGGGAAAATGTATGCCTACATGTATATGGAAGAACATAAATTAGATGAAATAATTGTACAGATAAGCTATTGCAATATAAAAAGTAAAGAAATCAAATGCTTTAAGAAGCATTATTCAATAGATGAATTAAGAAAATTTTATAATGAAGTACTTGACGGATATATGGCTTTTGCCAGTTTGGTTGGGGAGTATAAAAAGAAAAGATCAGGGAGCATTGAGACACTTGAATTTCCCTTTGATGGATATAGGGATAATCAGAGGAAATTAATGAAAGGTGTATATAAGATGGTTACTGATGGAGAAAAGATGTTTGCAAGGGCTCCTACAGGAACTGGGAAGACCATTGCTACCATTTTTCCAACAGTAAAATCAATAGTAAAGAAAGATAAAAAAATATTTTATCTGACTGCCAAAACTATTGGTAGAGAAGTAGCGAAAGATACTGTCAACATATTAAAGGACAATGGTCTAATTCTCAAGAGTATCGTAATTACGGCGAAGGATAAAATTTGTCTCCATGAAGAAAAAAGATGTGATGGTGATTATTGTCCATATGCAAAGGGACATTATGACCGTATAAATGATGCTCTTCTGGATATACTTGAAGATGAGGATTCCTATGATATGGAAAAAATTATGGAGTATAGTCAGAAGCATATGGTCTGTCCATACGAGTTTTCTCTAGATATATCCCTATACTGTGATCTTATTATTTGTGATTATAACTATGCATTTGATCCCGGGGCAATGCTGAGGAGATACTTTAGTGATGAAATAAGCGACGAAGTAAAGACAAAAAACAATTATGTGTTTTTAGTAGATGAAGCCCATAATCTAGTAGACAGGTCAAGGGAAATGTATTCAGCTAAGATATCTAAAAAAATGGTCTTGGATTTGAAGAAGAAAATCAAGGGAAAAGATAAAAAACTATATAAATATTATGACGAACTTAATAAGCACTTAATTGATAAGAGAAAAGAAATGGAGACTTGTAAAAGTCTAGTATTTGAAAGATATGATGATAAGGTTGAGGAACTTGTAAGGGGAATAATTCACAGAACTGAGAAAGTATTTTACTCCTTGTCCGATTGGGAACACAAGGATTCTCTTCTTGAAGCTTATTTTGACTTATATGATTTTATAAAGAAATTGCAACTATATGATGATTCCTATGTTACTTACTATGAAAAGAGTAGGGATGAAGTAATATTAAAAGTTTTTTGTCTTAATCCTAGAACTAATTTAATGTCATATACTAAAAATGCCAGTAGTGTTGTGTTTTTCTCTGCTACATTAAGTCCTATGGATTATTTTATGAATCTATTAGGTGGGGATGAGAATAGCTACTATTTTGATGCATTATCTCCATTTGAACAGGAAAAACTCTGTCTAATAACCCACCAAGGGATTTCAACTAGATATAAGGATAGGGAAAACTCTTATGGAGATATTGTAGAGACTATTTTTAAGGCGGTAAAACATAAAAAAGGAAACTATCTTGTCTTCTTTCCTTCATACAAGTACATGGAGGATGTCTGGGAGATTCTCATTGAAGAATATGATGAAGAGGATATGGATATTGTAAAACAGGAAAAGGGTCTTAACGAGCAGGAAAAAGAAGAATTTCTTAATCGTTTTGATGAAAATAATGAGAAAACCATGTTAGCTATGTCGGTACTCGGTGGTATTTTTGGAGAAGGTATTGACCTAAAGGGTGAAAAACTCAGTGGTGTAATAATTGTTGGTGTAGGACTTCCTATGATATGTCTTGAAAGAGACTTGATTAAGAATCATTACGATAAAGACAGTGATAAGGGCTTTAAGTATTCATATGTATATCCAGGATTTAATAAAGTACTTCAAGCTGTGGGAAGGGTAATAAGGACTAATGATGATACAGGTATTGCAGTTCTTATTGATGACAGATTTGCTTATAGTAACTACAGAAGGATTTTCCCTCAGGAATGGACTCATATGAGATATTGTAGAAATAGTAGCGAAGTTGGTAGAAGTATTGAGAAATTTTGGAGTTCTGTGTAAATTGATTGTGTATTTTGCTTTTGGCAAAATGCAGTTTACGAGCCCCTTGGCCAAAAGGGCGGGTACACACCATTTCTTTTGAAAAATAAATAAACCGCTTAGATTTTTAAAAAAAGTATGGATTTTTTCCATACTTTTTTTTGTGTGTCTTTACTATAGAAATTGATTAAAAATTCGAAAATTAAATATGTAAACATAAAGTGTTAAAAAAATATACCATTTAGTTAAATGAAGTGATTAATGATATTGTTGAGATGAAAATATATAAGAAAAGATATATAGTGGGTTTTGTTAGTTAGAACTAAAAGAGGATTTTTTTCATGATTTTGTATGGATAATTAAGCCTTGTATATTGGATTAGATGTGATATAATTCCAAATAGATTCACGATGTCGAATTATGATTTCATATTATGAAAAATACCGGTATTTCTACGACTTGTGGTTTTAATTTATTTGGGAGGTTTATGGTGTGGAAAGTGTTGAAAAGATAAAATCAAGTAATAATCAAGATGCTATTAGAAATGTTAAGGAATTGGGTACTGGAAAAATGTTAGTATTGGGTTTACAACATACTTTTACTATGTTTGGATCTACTGTTCTTGTTCCCCTTGTGACTGGTTTAAATGTTTCTGTAAGTTTACTTATGTGTGGAATAGGAACTTTATTGTTCCATCTGATTACAAAGGGTAAGGTACCTGCTTTCCTTGGGTCTTCATTTGCCTTTATTGCGCCAATTATTGCTGTTGGTCAAGCTACCGGAGATCTAGCATATGCTCAAGGAGGTTTGGTCGTAGCAGGTATGATTTATTTGATTGTAGCTGGGTTAGTATATGTGTTTGGTGTAGAAAAGGTGATAAAGGTATTCCCACCAATTGTAACGGGATCTATTATCCTAGTTATTGGTGTTAAGTTGGCTCCGACTGCTATTGGAATGGCTTCGGAGAACTGGATGCTTGCAATAGTAGCGTTTTCTATTGTTACAGTACTTAGTATTTTCGGAAAAGGTTTTATAAAGGTGATTCCGGTACTTGTCGGTTTAGTTGGGGCATATTTGCTAGCTGTAGTAACAGGCAACGTTGATTTCTCATCACTTCAAGGGGTTTCATTAGTTGGACTTCCAAAGTTTACTATGGCTAAGTTTTCTTTAACTGGAATAATGATGGTTGCACCTGTTGCTCTAGCTACGGTAATCGAGCACTTTGGAGATGTTATGGCTATTGGCGCTACTGTAGAAAAGGATTTCTTAAGTGAACCAGGTATCCATAGAACTCTTTTAGGAGATGGTGTTGCTACTGCGGTATCAGCAATGTTTGGTGGACCAGCAAATACGACTTACTCTGAAAACACAGGTGTCCTTGCATTAACTAAAGTGTGGGATCCTATTATTATGAGAATAGCAGGATGTGTGGCTATAGTATTAGGATTCTCTCCAGCACTTGGAGCTTTAATTGGAACTATACCTTCCGCTATAGTAGGTGGAATCTCAATTATTATTTTTGGTATGATTGCAGCAATAGGTGCAAGAACATTTGTTGAGAAAAAGGTTGATTTTACAAAACAAAGAAATCTAATAATAGCTGCAGTTATTCTGATTTTAGGACTAGGTGGGGCGGAACTTCCAATTACAATTGGAGAAGTTCACTTTATGATAGAAGGAATGGCACTTGCTGCAATAGTTGGAATAATACTAAATTTAGTAATTCCTGAAGGTAATTAAATAAATAGAGGTTGTCGGATTTTCCGACAACCTCGTATTAGACTAATTAAATTCTTTAATTAATTCTTCTAAACTATCAATAACTTTCTTAGCTGACTCAAAATCCCTGTTATTTAGGGCAAGTTCAATCCTAGTTTCGATTGACTTTTTCTTTGCTTCAAATTCAAGATAGTCTCTATCAAAGTGTTTCTTATAAATCATTCTTTTGAATTTCTTTATTGTCATTTTTCTAATAGTTTTATTTTCTATTAGAAGTACATAATCCATTGAATTTACTATTGTATAGTAATCATGGGATACCATTAGTATTGTACCGTTGTATGCTTGAATTGCTTCTTCAAGGGCAATTTGTGAATAGGTATCAAGATGACTTGTTGGTTCGTCAAGTAGTAGCATGTTTGTACTATTGGCAGAAATCTTAGCAAGTTGAAGTATGTTTTTTTCTCCACCTGAAAGGCTACTTACTTTTTGGCTACCGATATCTTTGTTGAAACCAAATCTTCTAAGGTAAGCTCTAATAGCTCTACTTCCTTCAAAATTAAGGTCTCTGAATTCTTCAACTACCTTGCTGTTATCATCAAGTATTTCATCATGAAGCTGTGAAAGGTATACAGGACAGATGTTTTCTCCAAGTACAATTGAAGGAGAATCATTCCTATAAATATCCTTAAGCATAGATGTTTTTCCTGAACCGTTTATTCCAACGATTGCAACTTTGTCCCTAGATCCTATCTCGAAGTTGACATTGTCTATGATTGTTTCATCATAAGTAATTGAGTGGTCAGTTACCTTAAGTGCAATATCATCTGCAACTTCATTATCAGTAATTAGATTAATCTTTGGTTTGTTGATTCTTACAAAAGGAGCTTTTATTCTTCTTGCAAGAAGTCTTTCCTGTATTTTTACTCTAGCCTTAAGAGCCTTACCCCTTGCAGCTTCAGAGTTAAGAGTAGCAATTTTTCTTAATCTAGTTATCAGCAGCTCATTTCTTTCAATTTCTAGGTCATCAGCAATAGATAACTCTTGAAGTTCAATTTTTTTATTTAGAAGTGAAAGATTGTAATCAACATAAGTGCCGTCAAACTCTTGCAACTCTTTATTTTCAAGATGCATAATCTTGTCAAAACAGTGATTTAATAGATATCTGTTATGAGTGATAACTAGTAAAGTTCCCTTATGGTTAATTATAAGATTCTTAAGGGCATTCATGTTCTCAAAGTCAAGGAATGCATCTGGCTCATCCATAATAATTAAATCAGGATTAAGAAGCATTTCTTTCATGATTTGAAGAAGTTTAAACTCTCCGCCACTTAGACTAGCTACTGTTTGATCTTTAAGAGAAGTAAGTTCAGCTAGGGCTAACTTTTTTAGGATATTACTTTCGTAATCACTTCCACCTAAAGCATCAAATCTATCAAGGGCATCTTGATAATCTTCCATTAGTTTTTCTATATTCTCACCAGACTCCATTTTTGCACAAATTCTAGTGATTTCATTCTCACATTCAATAAATACTTCACCTAAAAATTCAAAGACGCTAGTAGTATCATTTCTATTGATATTAGGGAACTGACTTACATATCCTATTTTATAAGTAGGATCAATTTCAAGCTTTCCATCAAACATATATTTATCAGGATTCATTATTATATCTGCCATAGTAGTCTTTCCACTACCACTGCTACCAATAAAAGCACAGTGCTGACCATTTTCTAAGGTAAAAGATACATTATTAAAAAGGTCTTTTTGAGGAAAAGAAAAAGATATATTTTCAGCAAAAATCATTTTATTTATCTCCTTTATAAAGTAAAAAAAGAGCTTGTTCATAAGCTCTTGACTATACATATATTTATTTCCTGATATATCTTATCATCTTTTAATATCATAAGCAATAGGGTAAAAAGAGTAGATAGTAGTTAGTTGTTGGTAGGTTGGATAAGCTTGTAAAATCTACTTTGATTTTACTGTCATTCGGAAAAAATAAAAGCCATGTTTTCAGAAAGGAAAACATGGCTTTAAACTAACTACTATCAACTAACCACTATCTACTAATTAAAGAACCTCAACGCTATACTTTCCTCTAAGTTCTTCAACTTTTGAAAGGTAAGCATTGTTTTGAGCTGTGATGAATAATTGTTGCTGGATTTGTGGCTTAACTTCTTCATAAGTCATTGTTCCAGGCTCTGATTTTTCTGTTACTTTAATGATATGGAATCCAAACTGAGTTTGAACTGGTGCAGAAACTGCTCCAACTTCCATTTCGAATGCAGCTTTTTCGAATTCTGGAACCATCTGTCCTCTTCCGAATAATCCTAAATCTCCACCGTTTTCTTTTGATGGACAACTAGAGAATTCTGCAGCACAGATTTCAAATGATTTTCCGCCTGCTAATTCAGCAGCGATTCTGTTAGCTTCTTCTTCCGTATCAACAAGAATATGGCTAGCCTTTACTTGCTCAGGCTTTACATATGATTCTTTATTTTCTTCATAGAAGCTTGCCATTTCATCTTCACTAACGTTTACTGAGTCTAAAGCAGATTTGATGTTTATTTGCTTAAGAATATTCTCTCTAGCAACTTCCATTTCAGCTTTAAATTCTTCTGATTCGTCTAATTTATTCTCAATTGCATCAAAGTAGAAAAGTTCTTGGTTGATTAACTCTTCTATTAGTTGCTTTTGTCCTTCTTCTGATTGGAATTGAGCAGCTCTTTGACCTAGTGATCTAAGTAGCATATCCATGTGTAATTGAGTAATTTCTTTTCCATTTACCTTAGCAATAATTTTATTCATAATCTACTCTCCTTAACTTTTATACTTTAATAATAACAAATGGTGCAAATAGAGTAAATGAAAATTACAATATTGTTATATAATTTAATATATTTATTTAAATGAAAAATTATTTATTGACCTATGAAGTAAAAGCATATAAAATAAAAACAAATATTAGCTTAACATTAGCTTAACATTAGCTTAAAATAATGTTAATATTTTATAACTTAAATCCGAGGATAGGAGAGGGGACAATTATGAAAAAGTTTTTAGTATTAATTATGACAGTTGTATTATTGTTTACACTGGCTGGTTGTGGACAAGATAATTCAGCAGAGGTATCAGAGGGTGCAGGGAATGAAGCCGTAGCAAGTGAAGAAAGCTTCCCAAGCAAGCCTATTGAAGTTATTGTTGCTTACAAAGCTGGTGGTGGAACTGATACAGGAGCAAGAATTCTTACAAGTGCTGCTGAAAAATTAATGGATCAACCACTTGTTATTTTAAATAAACCAGGTGCTGACGGAGAATTAGGATTTACTGAGTTAGCAAATGCTAAGGCAGATGGATATACTATTGGATTTATTAATCTTCCAACTTTCGTTAGTTTACCGTTACAAAGAGAAACTCAATACTCTAAAGAGGATGTTACTCCAATATTAAATCACGTATATGACCCAGGTGTTTTAGTTGTTAGAGGAGACAGCGAGTGGACTACTCTTGAAGAGTTTGTTGCTTATGCTAAAGAAAATCCTGAAGCAATTACTGTATCAAACAATGGTACTGGAGCTTCAAACCATATTGGTGCAGCTCACTTAGCTTACGAGGCTGATATTAAACTTACTCACGTACCATTTGGTGGTAGTGCAGATATGCTTGCTGCTTTAAGAGGTGGTCATGTTAATGCAACAGTAGCTAAGATTAGTGAAGTTGCTGCACTTGCTAAGTCAGGTGAGTTAAGAATTTTAGCATCTTTTACTGATGAAAGACTTGCTGCATTTGAAGAAGTTCCAACATTAACAGAGATGGGTTACCCAGTATTATTTGGTTCTGCAAGAGCGATTGTTGCTCCAAAAGGAACTCCAGATGAGATTGTTCAGAAGCTTCATGATGTATTAAAAGAGGCAATTGAATCAGAAGAGCATATGGAAGCTGCAAAAAATGCAAACTTACCAATCCAGTACATGTCTCCAGAAGATTTACAAAAATACATGGATGATTCAGAAGAATATTTAAAAGGTATCACAACTAAAATTGATTTAAACTAATTATTAAATATGATTTTAAACAATAGGATGAATATTATTCATCCTATTGTTATATGGATTTAGATGTAAAATTAAGGAATAATTATTATGTTATTATTTTCAAGGAGAATAAAATGAAAAAAAACAATGTCCTTTTGGGCTTAGTTATGTGCGGTGTTTCGATTGCATATTATATGACGGTATCAAAGCTTTCAGAAAAAGCTGCTATGTATCCAAAGTTTATAGCTATGGTATTATTTCTTCTTTCTTTTGTATTTACTATAAAGACTATATTTATTGACAAGAATGAGGAAGATTCTTCTGCAATGTTTGAAGGCTTTTTACCTAAACAGTTTGCTTTTGTATTGGCAATGGCATTTGTTTATGTATTTTTAATAAAAATATTAGGTTATTTCTTCTCTACTGCATTATTCTTACTAGTTACATTAGGGGGACTTAGGGCTAAAAGAGTTGCTATTATTTTAACTAGTATTGGTGTATGTGCATTTATATTTGTAGTCTTTAAGGTTCTACTTAATGTTCCTTTACCTAAAGGCTTTATATTTTAAGGGAGGAAAAACTCGATGAATGATGTAATTTATGGATTTATAAATGCTTTTGATTTTATAAATATTATGGCGGCATTTATTAGTGTTGCTATTGGTATTACAGTTGGAGCTTTACCTGGTTTATCAGCTGCTATGGGTGTTGCTTTACTTATTCCTGTAACATTTGGTATGCCAACTGAAGCTGGTCTAATTGCTCTTATTGGTGTTTATTGCGGTGCTATATATGGAGGTTCTATTTCTGCAATTCTTATTCATACTCCAGGTACTCCAGCAGCTGCTGCAACTGCACTTGATGGCTATCAGCTTACTTTACAAGGAAGAGCTGGTAAAGCTTTAGGAGTTTCTATTGTTTCCTCTTTTGGTGGTGCCATGATTAGTACTATTGCATTATATGCATTTGCACCACCTCTTGCTAAGCTTGCCTTAAAGTTTGGACCTGCTGAATATTTTTGGTTGTCGATTTTTGGTCTAACAATCATAGCTGGTGTTAGTTCGAAATCTATTCTAAAGGGTCTTATTTCAGGTGCATTTGGTTTAGCCCTTTCAACTATAGGTATGGATCCTATGCTAGGGTCACCAAGACTTACTTTTGGAAGTATGTACTTAATTTCAGGTATTCCTTTTACTGCTACTCTTATTGGACTTTTCTCTATGTCACAGGTACTTATGCTGGCTGAGAAAAAGCTAAAGGAAACTGGAGTTATAATGAAATTTGAAGATAAAGTTATGCTTACTAAGGAAGAATTTAAAACGATATTACCTACGATTTTAAGATCTGGTGTTATTGGTAGTATTTTAGGTATCCTGCCAGGTGCAGGAGCTACTATTTCTTCTTTTATTGGATATAATGAAGCAAGAAGATTTTCTAATGAAAAAGAGAAATTTGGAAAGGGTAGTATTGAAGGTGTTGCTGGTGCAGAAGCCGCAAATAATGCAGTAACTGGTGGTTCCTTAATACCAACACTTACACTTGGTATACCAGGTGAGAGTGTTACGGCAGTACTTCTTGGAGGACTTCTTATTAAGGGTCTTCAGCCTGGTCCAGATTTATTTACTATGCATGGTAAGATAACATATACTTTCTTTGCTGGATTTATTGTTGTAAATATATTCATGCTTATTTTAGGTCTTTTCGGAGCTAAGTATTTTGCTAAGATTTCTAAGGTTTCAGACAATTATTTAATACCAATTATATTCGTATTAAGTGTTGTTGGTTCATATGCAATCCATAATCAAATGTTTGATGTATGGGTAATGTTTGTCTTTGGTATAATTGGATACTTTGTTAAGAAGTTTAAGCTTAATCCTGCTGCTATTGTACTGGCACTAATCCTAGGACCTATTGGAGAAACGGGATTAAGAAGAACTTTAATTATGACACATAATGATTACAGTGCTCTATTCTCAAGTCCTCTTTCTTGGTTCCTGATTGTAATGAGTGTATTCTCATTATTGTCACCAATATTAATGAATAAGTTAGAAAAACGTACTGAGGAATCAGCAAGTAAATAATGCTTGCCTTATAAAAAGAAAAGTTTTAGATTATGAATTTAACCTTTGGAAATGGAGTAATACCATTTTCAAAGGTTTTATTACTATAGTACAGTTTAGATAAGGAGGGCTTTTATGATATCCCAAGATGAAATGATTCTAAGACTTGTTTTAGCAGCAATACTAGGTGGTTTAATAGGACTTGAAAGAGAAGCTAGTAACAGGCCAGCAGGCTTAAGAACCCATATACTAGTTTCCCTTGGTTCTGCTTTACTGATGCTTGTTTCTATGTTTGGTTTTCAAGGGGGAGATCCAGCTAGGCTTGCAGCTCAGGTTGTAAGCGGTATAGGATTTTTAGGGGCAGGAACAATATTAAGGGAAGGAAATAATGTAAGGGGACTAACTACTGCAGCAAGTTTGTGGGTAAGTGGAGGTATAGGGCTTGCTATTGGAAATGGTATGTACTTCATAGCTTGTTTTACAGGTCTATTTGTACTTTTTGCTTTGATTACCTTAGGTTTTTTAGAAATTAGGCTAGGAACATCTAAATATAAGAATGTTAGACTAATGTGTAAAGAAAGAATAGGTCTTTTGGCTGATATTGGTCAAATTGCGGCTAGTAATAATACTGTAGTAAAGGATATAAGATTTATCAAGGTTGAGGATTTAGAAGAATCTGATCATGAAATAATTGTAGAACTCAAAATTGCTCCTCCGGATATGAATACATTAAAGAAACTTTTAAAGGAATTATCAGGAATTAACGGAGTTCAAAATATGAATAGCAAGAATGCAAATGTAAGGAAATTATTATGTTTGATAGAAGATGAAATCCTATTGTAATAGCTATAAAGCTAATGTGATATAATGGTATAAAATAAATTCTTGAATGGAAAATTTATTCAAAGGAGTTACAGTTATGGATAAGAAAAAAATACTAATTATTGATGATGAAATAAATATTATTGAGTTAATTACAATGAACCTTGAGAGGAATGGTTTTGAGGTTATTAGTTGTCTTACGGGAGAAGAAGGAATAAGACTTGTTAAGGAGCAAAAACCCGATTTGATACTCCTTGACCTAATGCTTCCAGGAATTTCAGGAGTAGAGGTATGTAAAAGGGTTCAGAGTGATTCGGAAACTAAAAATATCCCTATTATTATGTTGACTGCTAAGGCTAACGAAAGTGATAAAATTATCGGTCTTGAGATTGGTGCAGATGATTATATTACTAAACCATTTAGTGTGAGGGAGCTTGTAGCAAGGGTTAAAGCTCTTTTAAGATTGGTTGAGAAGCACTCGGTAGACTCAAAATCAGAAGGTGATAATAGTATTGTAATTGGAAATTTATCTATTGATGTTGAGAAATTCCTAGTTCAAAAGGATGGAGTAAAAATAGATCTTACAGCTAAAGAATTTGCCATGCTGAGCTTATTGGCTTTAAACAGGGACATTATATATTCAAGGGAAGATTTGTTAGAAAAACTAGCAGATGAGGATAGTTCTTCGGTACCCCGTTCCATAGATGTTCATATGACAAATTTAAGAAAGAAAATCGGTAAGGATAATAATGGTCAGGACTTTATTAAGACTGTTAGGGGAAAGGGATATAGAATAAACTTATAGGGGATTATTGTGAAAAGAAAAATACTGATAATGATAACTGTTATTCTGATATTAGCAGGAACTTTGACATCCCTAGTGGCGTATAATATGTTAAGGGATTTTAGGGAAAAAGCTCTATATGATAGGCTTTATTCAAATGTATCTTTAATAAATGAAACAATTGAAATAATAGGAAAGAATGATAGCTATATAAACTATTTTAGTCTAATTCAAAAGTTCTCTGGTCGTATAGAGGATAGAATAACTTTTTTTGATACTGAAGGCAATGCCCTTGCGGATTCTAGAAATAATAGCATTATTCTAAAAAAATACGATTTTCCAGAAGTAAGAAGTGCATCATCTGGCTATCTTGGAACTTCAAAACATATTTCATATGATAGTGGCAAATATAGTTTTTTTATGGCTACACCATCAGTAGCTGTTGGTGAAAAAAACATTATTGTTAGGATTGAAGGAAATTTAGATGAAGTATCTAGTTTTAGAAGTATCTTCTTTTCAAATATGCTAAAGGCTCTTCTTATTGGAATATGTATTTCTATAGTAATTGGTATGATTTATGTACACAGGGTTATAAAACCAATTAATACCTTGTCAAAGGCCACTAAAAAGGTTGGAAAGGGAAAATTCCAAACTATAGAATTACCTAAATCAAAGGATGAAATAAGGCATCTTACTGAAGATTTTAATAAAATGATTAATGATTTAGAAAAACTTGAAAAAATGAGAAGTGAGTTTGTGACTAATGTAAGTCATGAGTTTAGGACACCTCTGACTTCAATAATGGGATTTGTTGAGACTATAAAGTACAGTGATGATATAAGTGAAATGGAAATTCAAAAAATAATGAATATTATGGAAGTGGAAATTGAAAGACTAAATAGGCTTATAAATAATCTTTTGACCTTATCTGAAATTGAGAATATTGATATGTCTAAAGAAAATCAATTGATAAGTATAGAGCAGTGCATACATCAGTCGAAAGAAATTCTAAAGCCCTTGGCTATGAAGAAGAATATTAAATTAAACTATAATCCTTCAAATAGCAATCTTCAAATTATGGGGAATAGTGATAGGTTGAAAGAATGTATTATTAATATTATAGAAAATAGTATTAAATATTCAGAGGATAATATGGATATAGATATAAACTCTTTTGAGCTAGATGATTTAAGTAAAGTAATTATAGAAATAAAAGATAATGGAATAGGTATACCAGAGGAAGACTTAAAAAGAATTACCGAGAGATTTTATAGAGTCAATAAATCAAGAAGTAGAAATACAGGAGGAACAGGATTGGGTCTATCGATTGTTAAGCACTCGATCAGAAGTATGAATGGTGAAATTGATATACAGAGTAAAGTGGGGCAAGGAACAAAAACCATTCTTAAATTTGATTGTATTAAAAAAAGTTCATATACCTAAGTTGAAAAAAACTTTTCCTTAGGTTATAATACATTAGTGAGAATGATAATTGATTTCAATAAAAAGGAATAGTGAGATGAAAAATAATATGATATATGGTGATATTATTCACTGCCTTGTAAACGCACTTGAGGCAAAGGACAGATATACTTCAGGTCATTCTACTAGGGTAGGGGATATGTGTCAAGATTTTGGAAAAATCTTAGATTTGGAAGATGATATGGTTGAACTTATACATATGTCTGGTCACCTACATGATATAGGTAAAATAGGAATACCTGATTGGATAATTAATAAGACAGGCGGACTAGATGATAGTGAGTGGAGTATTATGAAGAGTCACCCTGTTATTGGCCACGATATAATCAAGGAGTCAGAGTACCTTAAAGATATTTCAAAAAATGTTCTTTACCATCACGAAAGATGGGATGGACATGGATATCCAAATGGTCTTTCTAAGCATGAAATTCCCCTAGGAGCGAGGGTGATTGCTATATGCGACTCAATAGATGCTATGATGTCAAAAAGAGCTTACAGGGATGCCTACGACTGGAATTATGCTAAAAAGGAAGTCTTAAAGAATTCGGGTAGTCAGTTTGACCCTAATTTAGTTAATAAGATGGAACCTTTGTGGGAAGTATGGACAAAGAGATATAGTTAATAAAAAAACTAAGGGAATCATTTAAGATTCCCTTAGTTTTTTTCAACATATTTGTCAATGAAGGCAGCTCCTATTATTCCAGCATCGTTGTGCAACTTAGCCAGTTTTATAAGTGGAGGAGAAAGAGATTTAAATATTCTTTCGGATTCTAACTTTTTGCTTAGTACTGAAATTAAGAAGTCGCCTGCTTTGGAAAGTCCGCCGCCAATAGATATTACCTGTGGATCAATAAGTGCAATTAGATTACCAATACCAATAGCTAAATATTTAGCAAGGTCATCAACAACTTTATAGGCTATTGGATCATTATCTTTTGCATATTGGAAGATAATCTTGCCAGTTATTTCATTTAGATTTTTATAATAGTCCCTATGAAACTTGGATACTGCAATTAGTTCATGGGGGGCGTTAATTATTTCTATTTTTGCATTTCTAATAAGTGCAGTAGATGAGGTATAAGTTTCAAGGCAACCTATTCTACCGCAGTTACATCTGACATTGTTATTACCTACAACCATGTGTCCTATTTCTGAAGCTAAACCATTGGGACTTGTCATCATTTTACCATTGATTATATAACCACCACCAACACCAGTCCCCAGTGTAATTAATACACCAGTATCAATGTCCATTAATGATCCGAATGAGGCTTCTGCAAGGGCTGCCACAGTTGCATCGTTAGCAAGATAGGTATTATATCCTGTTTCTTCTTCTATGATTTTTTTAAGAGGAACATTTCTCCAATTAAGATTGACGCATTCTAGGACAACTCCTTTTTTATCTACAATGCCTGGAACACCAATACCTATTGAGTGAAGTTCCTGATTAGAGTTCTTTTTAGCAATTAAATGTCTAATAACTGATACTATGTTTTCAATTATTTTATTCGAACCTTTGTCTACTTCAGTTGGAATTGAGTAAGATGTTAGAATCTTTCCATCAATATTTACAATTCCTCCTGAAATATTAGTTCCGCCTAAGTCTATTCCAATTCTCATAAGCTAATCCCCTTAGTCTAATATCCAGGCTTTTCAAGAAGTCTAAACATGTTTGTTTTATAGGCTTCTACTCCAGGTTGGTTAAAGGGATTTACTCCAAGTAGATAGCCACTGACTCCGCAGGCCTTCATAAAGAAGTACATTAGATTTCCAAGATGATATTCATCGAGTTTATCCATCTGAAGAATTATGTTAGGAACATTGCCCTCAACATGGGCTAATAAAGTTCCCTCAAATGCCTTTTGATTTACATAGTTAAGTGTTTTTCCACTTAGATAGTTTAGGCCATCTAGATTTTCTTCATTACTTTTTATAGCTACATCTTTAGCGGTATCAGAAACCATAATTACAGTTTCAAAAAGATTCTTTGTTCCGTCTTGAATAAACTGTCCCATGGAGTGAAGGTCTGTAGAGAAGTTAACTGATCCTGGGAAGATACCCTTGCCGTCTTTACCTTCTGATTCCCCGAAGAGCTGTTTCCACCATTCAGAAACATATTGAAGGGATGGCTCATAGTTAACTAATAACTCAATATTATTATTTCTTCTATAAAGAACATTTCTAGCTGCTACATACTGATAACAAATATTATCTTCAATATTCACAGAGGAGTAATCTTTTTCACCTTGAACAAAGCCGTTAATAAAATCTTCAATATTAATGCCCATAACTGCAAGGGGAAGTAGTCCAACAGGAGTAATTACTGAATACCTTCCACCAACATTGTCGGGTATCACAAATGACTCATAGGATTCTTTATCCGCTAGCTGTCTTAAAGCACCTTTAGAACCGTCTGTTACTGCAAATATGTGATCTTTTGATTCTTCGCCGTATTTATTTTCTACCATTTCCTTTAATACTCTAAATGAAAGGGCAGGTTCTGTAGTTGTTCCAGATTTACTAATTACAAGTAGGGAAACATCTTTTTTCTCTATTAACTCAGTAAGTTCCCTTAAGTATTTTCCACTAATATTTTGACCGGCATATATAATTTTTGGAACTTTTCTTTGATCATCCTCAAGGAGGTTGTGGAAACTATGGGAAAGGGCATCGATAACGGACTTAGCACCTAAGTATGATCCACCAATACCTATAACAATAAAATACTCACAGTTTCCTTGAATTTTTTTAGCAGTAGCTTTAATTCTAGAAATTTCTTCATTGGGTATTCTTGAAGCAAAGTCCAACCAACCAATAAAGTCATTGCCTGGGCCTGTTCCTTCATGGAGTACCCTATGTGCTGACTGTATAAAGGGTTCCATATTTTTTATTTCAGATGTGTTTACAAAAGAGTTTTCTAAATTAATCTTTAGCATAAATCCTCCTACTTTAGCTAAGGGGATACTGTAATAGAATTCAAGTATCCCCTTAAAATAATTTTATTTTCCTTTATTTCTTGTAGATATATCAAACCAAACAGCCATTAGAAGTACTAGACCCTTAATGATATACTGATAAGATATATCAAGGTTCATTAGTGACATACCGTTATTGATAGATGCCATAACAAGGGCACCGATGATTGCTCCAAATACTGTACCAACACCACCATTAGCTGAAGCTCCACCTATGAAAGATGCAGCAATTGCATCAAGTTCGAATAGGTTACCAGCAGATGGTGCAGCAGAGTTAAGTCTTGCACTGTAAAGAATTCCTGATAATGCTGCTAATGTACCCATAGAAACAAATATTGAGAATAATGTTTTCTTTGCATTGATACCTGATAATTTAGCAGCTTCAAGATTGCCACCAATCGCGTAAATATGACGACCGATAGGGGTTTTCTTAGTAATAAATGTGTATAGACCGATTAGTAATACAAGAATAATTACTGTGTATGGTATACCTTTGTATAGTGCCATACTCAAAATAAATGACATTATTAAAGCTGATACAAGAAGAAGTTTAGCTACAAACATTGCATTGCTTAATGTTTCGAAACCATAACTTTTTCTAGTTCGTCTATTTCTAAATTCTGATACCATATAAAATATTATACCAATAATACCAATAATTATCGATAGTAAATGGACACCTTCGATGTTCGCTATATCTTTTAGATATCCAACTGACATGTTGTTGAAACTTTTATTAAATGGACCAATTGTTTGCCCCTTTGTAATGGCGATTACGGCCCCTCTGAAAATAAGCATACTCGCCAGTGTTACTATAAAAGCAGGTATTTTTCTATAAGCTATCCAGTAACCTTGCCAACATCCGATTATTGCACCTACAATAAGTGTAATTAGGATTGTTGGGATAGTTGGAAGTCCCATTTTTACTTGAAGAATAGCAGCTATTGCTCCAGTAAATGCTGCTACTGAACCAACTGAAAGATCTATATGACCTGCGATGATTACCAGAACCATACCACATGCTAGTACTGCAATATATCCAGTTTGAAGGTAAAGGTTGGTCAAGTTTCTTGCTGAAATGAATGTTCCCTCAGTAAGTATGTTGAATATAATCATAATTACGAATAGGGCGATGAACATACTGTACTGACGTACATTTCCCCTTATGATTGTTCCCAGGGTTTTGCCTTTATCTTTTTTATTTGTCTCCATATTAATTTCCTCCTTGGCCAATAGAATGTCTCATTATTTCTTCCTGATGCATATTTTCTTTAGAAACTTCTGCGACTAATTTTGATTCATGCATTACGTAAACCCTGTCACTCATACCTATTATTTCAGGAAGTTCTGAAGAAATCATTATTATAGTTTTTCCTTTTGCTACAAATTCATTCATTATGTTATATATTTCATATTTTGCACCTACATCAATACCCCTGGTAGGTTCATCAACAATTAGAACATCTGGATCTGTAATAATACATTTGCTCAGGGCAACTTTCTGCTGGTTACCACCACTTAGATTCATAACCTTCTGTTCTATTGAAGGAGTTTTTATTTTCATGGCACCCCTATAATATTCTGCGTTTTTTATTTCCTCATTTGAGTTAATAACATTGTTGTGAGTAATATCTTTAAGACTTGATATAGAAATGTTGCTTTTAATATCTTGAATTAATATTAGTCCTTTTTCTTTTCTATCCTCAGTAAGATAATTTAAACCTTTTTCGATGGCTTCTTTAGGAGTGTGTAGTTCAATGTTTTCTCCCTTTAGTATTAGTTCACCTGATACTTTACCACCATGGGATCTTCCAAATATACTCATTGCAAGTTCAGTTCTTCCAGATCCCATAAGACCTGCAATTCCAATTATTTCACCTTTTCTTGCATAGAAGGAAGAGTCTTTAATGATTTGTTTGCCAGTATGATCAAAGGCTTCCCAATTTTTAACTTCGATCATTGTTTCACCGATTTCGACATTTCTCTCTGGATATCTATTGGTAAGTTCTCTACCAACCATAAGTTTTACAACTTCGTCCTCATCTAGTTCACGTTCTCTTCTGTCAATAGTTGCAACTGTTTGTCCATCTCTTAATATAGTAACTGTATTTGCAACTTCCATAACTTCATTAAGCTTGTGGGAAATCATAATACAGGAAATTCCTTGTTTTTGTAGTTCCTTGATTATCTCAAGTAAATTTGCACTATCGTCTTCATTTAAGGCCGCTGTGGGCTCGTCTAGTATAAGGAGTTTAACATCCTTAGCAAGTTGTTTTGCTATTTCTACTAGTTGTTGCTTACCAACTCCAAGTTCTTTGATGGGAGTATCTGGATTAACATCCAATCCTACTTTTTCTAGTACTTCACGTGCTCTAATAATAGTTTCATTCCAATTGATAAGTGAACCTGATTTAATTTCATTGCCCAAGAAAATATTTTCATAAACACTAAGCTCAGGAATTAGGGCAAGTTCCTGATAAATAATTGCTATACCAGCTTTTTCACTGTCTTTTATATGGGAATACTTTTGTGTTTCACCATTTAAAACTATATCACCAGTGTAATCTCCGTGGGGATAAACACCGCTTAGAACTTTCATAAGTGTTGATTTTCCAGCACCGTTCTCACCAACCAGGCATAGGACTTCGCCACGTTTTACTTTGAAATTTACGTTATCTAAAGCCTTTACACCAGGAAATTCTTTGGTAATATTCTTCATTTCGAGAATATAATCAGACATAATACTACCTCCATCTGCGCCCAGCAGTTATTGAATTTAAAGGAAGTGTCAGATACTATTAAGCATCTGACACTTATTAATCATGTGTAATGTTGTAAACTACTCTAAATTATTTTAAATCGTCTTCGTTGATGTATCCGCTGTCTACAAGTACTTCTTGGAAGTTGTCTTGAGTTACAACTACTGGCTCAAGAAGAACTGATTTAACTTCTTTAACGCCATTGTCAACAGCACCGTTTGCCTCGATTTCTTCGCCATTTGATAATGAAACAGCCATATCGATAGCAGCTTTTGCTAAAGCTCTAGTATCTTTGAAGATGGTCATTGATTGCTCACCAATTTTGATTCTCTTAACAGCAGCAACTTCTGAATCCTGACCAGTAACTACAGGTACATCTAAACCGGCAGCTTTGAAAGCTTCAATGATTCCACCAGCAGTTCCATCGTTAGGAGCAAGTACACCAGCTACAGTAGCATCAGCATTTGCAGTAAGGATGTTTGAAGCTCTATTTTGAGCATTTGCAGGTACCCAGTTATCAGTTGCAACTTGTTGGAAATCAGTTCCACCGATTACAGTGTAATCACCAGAATCAATTTTAGGTTGGATTACACTCATAGCTCCGTTGAAGAATAATTTAGCATTGTTATCTGTAGGTGCTCCAGCAAATAACATGATAGTTCCATTTTCAACGTTCTTAGTGAAGTAGTCACCTTGTAATCTACCAACAGCTTCATTATCAAATGATAAGTAGTAGTCTAAGTCTTCACTTGATGTAACAAGTCTGTCGTAAGAAATAACTGGAACATTTTCTTCCTTAGCTTTTTTAACAAGCTCAGCTGATGCAGAAGCATCATGTGGAGCAAGGATAAGAACATCTATACCTTGAGTAAGTAAGTTCTCAACTTGTTGTGCTTGTTGTGCTTGATCAGCATCTGCGATTTGAACTTTAACTTCGTAGCCAAGTTCAGCAGCATACTTTTCCATAGCTTCCTTGTCCTTAACCCATCTTTCTTCCCTTTGAGTTGGAAGAGAGATACCTATAACAAATTTCTCCATTTTTTCAGTTCCACCATCACCTGATGTCTCAGCTGGTTTACTTCCACAACCGAACATCATAGGAACTACTAAGATTACCATTAAAACTAAAGCTAGTACTTTTGAATATTTTTTCATTTTTCATCCCCCTAATTTTAAATTATTGGTTAACACACCTATATATTATATGAAAACGTTTTTCTTATCACTCGAATAATTTAACATGATTTGATAAGAGTTAACAAAGGCGGAGGTGTAAATGAACAAAAAAATATAAACATAGCACAAAATTAATATTAATTTTGTGCTATGTTACTAGTTTTCACGTATGTTCATGTAGACTGAGTCTTTGTCATGAAAGCCTGTGTTTACAATAACTTCATCTATATTTTCTTTAGTAACTACAATGAAATCAAGCTTGATATAAGGTACTACGTTATTTTTGAAATCGTTTTCAATGGTTTCTTCATATTCTATTCTTTTATCACTGATAAGTTTAAGTGCATAGTCAACTGTAACCATTGAAAGTTGGTTTATTGGTTTATATATAGTAGCTTTTTGAGAGCCCTCTACTATTCTTTGACATGCTGATAGTTCTGCATCTTGTCCAACAACAATAACATCACCTGAAAGACTTCTTTCCGCTAGAGCTTCAACTGCACCAGTTGCAAGTATATCATTTGCTGCTATAATTCCATCTATTCTAAGTCCTTGATTGATTTTTTCTTCAACAATGGAAAAGGCTTCATTTTCTCTCCAGCCATTGCTCCAAACTTCACCAATTATATTTATAGAAGGATCTTTTATGTTTTCCAGTGTGCTATATATACCTTTGTTTATTAGTTTTGAGTTGTTGTCATTTGGGTCACCGTTTATTATTATTATGTTCTTTTTATTATCAGGTGTGTCTCTTATACCTAATATAACTTGCTCAGCAAGTTTTGAACCTACACCTATGTTGTCAAAGGAAATATAAGCATCAACTTTTCCTTTAGTAAGAAGTCTATCATAGGCTATGACTTTTATTTTTTCTTTTTCTGCTATTTTTAATTCTTCTTGAAAAGCGTCATACTGACTTGGTAATATTACAAGAATATCCACATCATCATTTATGAGTTCGATTATTTGTTTTTTCTGCAATTCAAGGTTGTCATTGGCTATTTGAACGTTTACTTCAATATCTTTATCATTTGCGTAGGAAATAAAAGTTTCCAAGTCTCTTTGCCATCTTTCTACTACTAAGCTATCAAAAGATAGTCCGATAGTTAATTTTTCTTTTTTAAAAACACCACTACTTCTGGAGTCTTTCGGAGCAAAAGTAAAAAAAGCAGCAATAATAATAATTAAAAAAATAAGTAGAACAATATGAGTTTTCTTTATATTTTTCATTGATATCACCCTTTATATTCTGTAGGAGTACATCCAACATGTTTTTTAAATGTTCTAATAAAGTAGTTATAGTCCATATATCCTAGATAATCGCTAATTTCCTTAATAGTCATGTTGTCTTCTGATAAAAGTGATTTTGCCTTGTTCATCCTTATTTCTTTATGATATTCTTTGAAACTCTTACTAGTGTCTTGTTTGAATATTTTACTCAGATACTGAGGTGATACCCCAATTGTTTTTGATGCAGCTTCCAGTGAGATATCTTCATATCTATGGTCTTCAATGAATTCTATTCCTTTTATAGTTATATCAGAATAGTCTATGTTTTTTTGTTCACAATATATTTTGAATAATCTTCTTATATTTTCATCAAAATAAGTTATTTTTCCCATTGAACTTAGTTTATTAAATTCCATTAAATAAGATTTGCTATTATATATATCCCTTGTTATTACTTTTGACTTCACACAATGATTAAATATAAGAATCATAGTTTCCATCAGTGAGCTTTCAACTTCTTCCATGTGATTTTGTAATAGAGGTTCATATAATAAGATTGCTTTTTTTAGGTAAGTTGACATTTTGCTGTTCTTATTTATGAAATAACCATGAACTTTTTCCATATGACTATTAAAGTCATCATAATCACTTTTTAGTGAATGTCTATGTTTAAAAATCTCAATATTTTTTCTTCCATAGCTTAAGTTATACATTGACTCTTCATATGAATGGTATATATCTTTAAAAGCTTTTTTGCTTCCTATGGATATCCTCATTTTTACATTGAACTTCTTAGATATTTTTTCATAGGCTTTCTCTATGAAATAGTAAAGGTCTTCAGAGTTTTCCATTTGATCATGTTCAATATAAATATATACTTTGTCATGAATTAAATTACTTATTAAGCTAGGGTAGTTGTATTTGATATGGGTTTTAATAAATTCACAAGTATCTGTTATATTGTTGTTATGTTCATCAATAGTAGTCCAGTCTATAGTTTCCTTAAGATTTGGAAATTTGATAGTAATAAAATGACCAGTTGACAAATCCATAGAAAAAATATCCTTGTATTCTTGAATATATCTTGAGACATTTCTTCCAATTACAATATTGTATAAAAAATTACTTTCAAGTAGTCCAATAGACTTATAGTATTTCTCTATATTTTCTAATTCTATTAGTCTTTTCTTGTTTTCCTTATCTAAACCCAGTATAGTATTTTCAAGATATTCTAAAAGTTTCTTTTTAGTGAGAGGTTTTAGTAGATAATCTTCGATATTATATTTTAAGGCTTCTTTAGCGTATTCAAACTGCTCATAAGCAGATGCAATAGCTATTTTAACTGAATCATCGATTTCCCTGGCCGCTTTTATAAATTCTAGACCGCTTATTCCAGGCATCCTAATATCAGTTATTACGATATGTGGTTTGAATGAGTCCAGTTTTACTAGTCCCTCTTTTCCGTTTTTTGCAGTTTCAACCATTACATTCTCAAAGTTATTACTTATTATATAGCTATATGAGTCTAGTACTATGGCTTCATCGTCTATAATCAGTATCCTATACATAATTCACCTCATTAAGTAATTTAATAGTTACTAAGGTCCATTCTCCCTCTTTGCTTTTTATCTCTATAATATCATCTGAGTTATAAAAAAGTTTTAATCTTTGATATACATTGGTAACTCCCAAACCAGTTGTGTGTCCCATATGTTCATTTACGCTTTCGATTTTATCGTCTGAGAAATACTCCTTATTTATTTTCATGAGTCTTTCTTCAGATATTCCTTTACCATTGTCAAATAGTTCGATCAAAGTATGATTTCCTTCTTTTTTAATGGAAAGCTTTAGTAAACAGTTTTGTTCCTTTTCTTCAAAGCCATGGATAAATGAGTTTTCTACCAGTGGCTGAAGGATTAGGGGGGGCATATTAACATCAAGGGCATTTTGATCTATATCAAATACATATTCAACTCTGTCGGAAAATCTAACCTTCATGAGTTCAAAATAATTTGCGACATTATTTACTTCATCTTTCAGAGTAACTATTTGTTCTAATCCAGATAGGTTGTATCTAAACAGTTGAGAAAGATTGTCTAGATATTCTGAGGTTCTCTCGGCATCTTCTAATCCAGCAAGTCCAACTCCTGCATTTAGACAGTTGAAAAGAAAATGTGGATTTATTTGGGATTGAAGTGCTGTAAGTTCTGCTTGTTTTAAGAGATTTTCAATTTTAAGATTTTTAATCTGGGCATTTCTTAACTTTGTTTCTGTATTTGCTTTGTCATGGAGTTCATCAATATAGCTTTTAATGTTGGATGTCATTTCATTCATAGAGCTGGTTAATACAGAGGCCTCATCAAAGTAAGCTTCTTCAACTTGTAAACTGTCATATTGTCCCATTGATACTTTTTTAGAGTGCTCAGAAAGATCCTCAATAGGGTGTATTATACGATCTGTAAAATTATAGATGAAGATTAGACTCATAATTATAAGTATTGATGAAAGTCCTAAAAATATTAGGGTTAGCCTAGATACGGATTGCTCTAAGTTTTTGTAATTACTCAGATTGGAATTAAGTTCTAATAGCTTTATCTCCCTAATTTCGTTTTTTATAATTAGATATATTTCTTCTGTTTCTTCAAAAGCTTGGATATATCTTGATGTAAATCGTGCTCTTTTAAACTCAATGGCCGTATCTGATTTCTCGGTAAATTTTTTCAGCATATTACATATGTTATTAAGCTTTAGATATGTCATGTCATAGTTATATCCATTGTTATATTTACTTATGAAATTTTCGATTTCGATTTTTTTATCTAAATATCTAATAAAAGCATCAGAATCTTTTGAATCAAGATATGTTTCGACATCTATGCTTGTTTTTACAAGAAGTATATTTAATTCTTCTAATTCCTGATTTATCTTAAACATTTCTCCTGACTGTGTATTAACACTTACAGTTGAGTAAAGCATTGAAAGATATACTATTGAGAAGCATGCAAGAAGTAAAATGATAAATCTTGTAACATGACTTCTAATGTTATTGCCTTTAAATAAGTTACTTATCATTTATTTTCTCACCTACCGTTTCTTTTGTAGTTATTTCAAAAGGAACTGAAATATATGAAGATGGTGAGTTTCCGCTGTTAAACTCATAGAGTGTTTCAATAGCCATTTCTCCCATTAAAGAGTAATCTTCAGTTGTTGAAGCTAGAATTGTTCCCTTTTTGATATAGTCAAGGATAGAAGGATGGGAACTACTTGCTATGAGATTGATTTTTCCTATTTCATTGAGATCTATAAGTGTCTTGGTAGCCCTTAAAGAGTTTATTGGCTCTGTTGTGATTATATAGTCTGGTGTCTTGCTATTTAGGTAATTTTTGATATAAATCTCTGAACGTTGATCTTTTTTCAATGAGTATGATGTTAGATTGATTTCTTTTTCCTCTGAATTTATTGAAAGAATACCGTTCAGAAAGTTATTATTGGAAGTGCTATTATTATTAGGAACATTAGTATAATTGGTATCGAAAAGTACAAGTACATCTACAGAAGTTTTGGGGTCCTCCATAATTAATGAGGCGATACTTCGGCCAAGATTATATTTGTTTGTTCCTATATAAGCTGTCTTTAAACTTGAAAGAGAATCATTGCCAATAGTTATAACAGGAATATTGTTTGAAACACAATTATTAATATAATCCCTTGCAATGTCGTTGTTGGAAAGTTTAAGTATTACTCCGTCTACATCGGAAAAAACACTTGAGTCAAATGCATCCTTAATGCTTTTAATATTGGATATATTTTCTATAAACTTGATTTCATAAACTATATTTAGAAGACTTGATTTATTTTGAAGGCCCTCTAAAAATTTCGTATTTAAGTAAGAGGTATTATCATCTGTTATTACATTGTAATGGTATACAGGTGGTTTGGAAAAGACATTGCTAGAGTTCTGAATAGTTTTAATATGATAAGCTGTATAAATGCTATAGGAAATTAAGGATAATAAGAGAAAAACCATTATATTTCTTGTTATTTTAAAATTTCTTTGTTTACGTTTATTCATAATCTATGATTCCTCCAGTATAGTGGGAATAAAATAGAGCGATTTTTAGAATTTAAGTAAATTTATATTATGATTATAACATTGATTCATTTTTCTCACAATTTAACATTCGATAGTGATATTAATGAATATATACAAAAATATTGGGTAATAATGTCACGTTATTACTTAAAATCTGATGACGGAAGGGGGGACTGGTTAAACATACTATGTTTAATCAGTAATATTTTATGGCAGGAGTTGTTTTGGAGTCTGTAGAGAAAATATATGATAATGGTTTCAAGGCAGTACACGGTATTAATTTAGAAGTTGAAGATGGAGAATTTATGGTTCTTGTTGGACCATCCGGTTGTGCAAAATCTACTACACTTAGAATGATAGCTGGTCTAGAAGATATTTCAGCTGGGAGTATTAGTATAGATGGAAAGGTTGTAAATGATGTCCTACCTAAGGATAGGGAACTTGCAATGGTTTTTCAGAACTATGCCTTATATCCCCATATGACAGTGGAAGAAAATATGGCATTTTCTTTAAAAATGCGAAAGCTTCCAAAGGATGAGATTAAAGAGAAAGTTGATAGGGCTGCTGAGATACTTGATATTAAAGAACTGCTTAACAGGAAGCCTAAACAGTTATCTGGGGGACAAAGACAAAGGGTTGCTGTTGGAAGAGCTATTGTAAGGGATCCCAAGGTATTCTTGTTTGATGAGCCATTGTCAAATCTAGATGCTAAGTTAAGGGTACATATGAGGGTTCAACTATCTGAGCTACATCAAAAACTTAAGAGTACCATGATATATGTTACCCATGATCAAGTTGAAGCAATGACAATGGGTGATCGGATATGTGTTATGAATTTAGGAAAGATAATGCAGGTAGATACACCACTTAATCTATATAATTATCCTGAAAATAAATTTGTAGCTGCTTTTATAGGTTCACCAGCCATGAATATGTTTAAGGCTACTGTGAATTCAGATGGAAGTCAATCTGTAAAAGTTGCTGATTATAGAATAGATTTACCTGAAAATAAGATAAATAATCTTGAGGAGTACTTGGGAAAGGAAGTATACATAGGAATTAGGCCAGAATATATAAATATAGTAAATGATGATTTTGCTGAATCATATAAAGGTAAAGTTACTGTTTTAGAACATATGGGAAATGAGTCATTTGTATATTTTACTAGTATGGGGCAGGAACTTATTGCTAGAATACAGGCTGAAATATCCCATAAACTAAAACCGGGAAGTGAATTTAATTATCAAGTCGAAAGTGATAAAATTCATGTTTTTGACGAACTTAGTGAAGTAAACATTTCATTATAGACATTACTAGTAAAAAATCCTTGAAATCACTATGCTTAGATGATATTATGTATAAATGAGTCGATTTGTAAGACTGTTTATTAATGATATCTTGACAAGGGAAAAAACATTCCCTTTGTGATTAATATAAATAGAATTTGGTAAGGAGATATTTGTTTGATTATGGATACTGTCGTTTTGATTATCGGGTCTTCTGAAGGTCTTGGAATAAGACTTGCGCAGAAGTATATAGGACTTGGATACAGTGTTATAATTGCAGATTCTAGTAATGTTGATTTTTCCCACAAAAAATTGATGGTTTACAATATAGATTTTGGTAATAGTGAAGAGCTAATTAATATGTTTGATGATATTTATACGAGAATCGGATACATCGATATATTGATTAATTGTACAACTATCGAGATGGAAAAGAATTTTGGATTAAATAGTATGTTGAATAGCTACTTGAAGACTACATTCATTTCTTCAAGGGAATTTGCAAGAAATAAAGCCAGAAAAGAATATGGTAGAATTATTAACATTGTATCAAATGACAATAATTCTGAGTTTTCATTGAATTCTAGATGTGTGTATGACGATAAGATAGATAATGTTACACAGGCTATTGCCACATCACTTAGGGATACACATATAAAAGTGAATTCAATCAAAATCGAAAAGGAAAACTCTGATTTAGAAGAAGTGTGCTATAAGCTTTGTGAAAATGAAAATGGTATCGAAAGCGGAAGAAGTATAGCACTTGGAAAAGTCTTTGAAAATGTATTATAGTAGAAAATAGGACAGTCTTTTGACTGTCCTTATTTTATTTATTTATACTTTGTTCATAAAAAGTTAACCTAATTATGTTGATACATATATAAATAATTATTATAATTGTTTTATGTATTAAAAACGTGGAGTGATAAATATGAAATTATGTTCAGTTTGTAAAAAAAATATAGCTACAGTTTACGTTTCAGATCAAAGTACTGGAAGTAATGAAGTTAAAGGATTATGTATAGATTGTGCTAAAAAAATGGGGATACCAGTTATAGACCAGCTTGTTGAACAAACGGGAATGTCTCCAGAAGATATTAGTAAATTAACTGATGAGATGAAAAACATGTTTGATGGTATGAACATGGATGATTTTAGTGACAATGAATTTCTATCTGGAATGATGAAGAATATGTTCCCGAAGGATGAGGACGGAGCAGATGAGGATGACATTCCGTTAGTTGATGAACCCAAAGCTAAATCAAATGAAATGGATGAATCAGAGGTTAAGGAAAAAAAGAAAAAAGGTGGATTTTTTAAAGGAAAAGGCAAAAAGAAATTTCTTGAAAAGTTCGGTATAAACCTTACTGAAAAAGCTAAAGACGGTCAAGTTGATAAGATAATTGGTCGAAACCGTGAGATTGATAGACTTGTTCAAATATTAAACAGAAGAACAAAAAACAATCCTATACTTATCGGTGAGCCAGGTGTAGGTAAAACTGCTATTGCTGAGGGACTTGCGGTTAGGATTGTGGAAAAACAAGTTCCAGTAAAATTATATGATTGTGAAATCTATTTACTAGATCTTACAGCAATAGTTGCCGGTACTCAGTTTAGAGGCCAATTTGAAAGTAGAATGAAATCAATAATTACTGAGGCTAGGGATTTAGGAAATGTAATCTTAGTAATTGATGAAGTTCATAATATAGTTGGTGCTGGTGAAGTCCAAGGCGGAGTTATGAATGCTTCAAATATTCTTAAGCCATCCCTTGCTAGGGGAGAAATTCAGATTATTGGAGCCACTACAATAGAAGAGTATAGGAAACATATAGAAAAGGATGCCGCTCTTGAAAGAAGATTCCAACCTATTATGGTTGAAGAACCAACTGTTGAAGAAAGTATAGAAATACTAAAAGGAATAAAGAACTATTATGAGGATTATCATAGGGTTTCTATTGATGAAAGTGTTATAGAGGCTGCGGTTAAGATGTCAGCTAGATATATATCTGACAGATATCTCCCTGATAAAGCTATAGATATTATTGATGAGGCTGGTTCAAGGGCAAATTTAAGGAATAAGGGATTAGTTGAGCTAGCGTCTTTAAAGGAAGAACTAGAAAAACTGTCTGAGGAAATGGAAAAATTCTCTAAGGAAAGTGATTATGAAAAGGTTGCTGAACTAAAGGTAAGGGAAATCAATATTGAAAAGAGTATTGAAGAACTTGAAAATTCAAGTTTAGAAGTCGAACTTACTTCAGAAGATATTGCAACTATAATAGAATCTTGGACTAAAATACCTGTGAAGAAGATAACTGAGGAAGAGGCTTATAAACTTCTTAATCTTGAGAAGAAACTTCACAAGAAAATTGTAGGTCAGGATAAAGCAATTCAGGAAATATCAAAAGCAATAAGAAGAAATAGATCAGGCTTTAAGAAGAGGAAGAAGCCTTCATCATTTATTTTTGTTGGTCCTACTGGGGTAGGAAAAACTGAGCTTGTAAAGTCAATTGCTTCAGAACTTTTTGGTAGCGAAGATGCTATGATTAGAATTGATATGTCTGAATATATGGAAAAACATACAGTTTCTAAACTTATTGGAGCACCTCCGGGATATGTTGGATATGATCAAGGTGGACAATTAACTGAAAAAATTAGGAGAAGACCTTATTCAGTTATACTTCTAGATGAAATTGAAAAAGCCCATTCTGATATTTTCAATATGCTTCTTCAAATTCTTGATGACGGAAGACTTACGGATAGCCAAGGAAGAACAGTTTTCTTTGAAAATGCAATTATTATTATGACTTCCAACGCTGGGTCAACAGATAAGACTAAAAGTATTGGTTTTGGTAATAGCCCAAGGGAGGAAATGTCTAATAAGGCAAATCAAAAGTTAAGGGAAATATTTAGACCTGAGTTCTTAAACAGAATAGATGAAATAGTAGTTTTTGATCATTTAACAAAGAATGATCTTTCAGAGATTGTCGATTTAATGATAGAGGAAGTAAATTCTGAATCGGAAGATAAGGCTGTAAGTGTATCTATAGATGATTTAGCCAAAGAGTTCTTAATTGAAAAAGGATATGACCAGAAATATGGAGCCCGTCCTATGAGAAGGGTGATACAGAAGTATATCGAAGATGAAATAGCTGAAGAGTTTTTAAAAGGAAATATAAAAGAAGGAAAAGCTATCAGCTTTACCGTTGAAGATGATAATATTGTTATGATTTAGTTTTAGAGCAGTCTCATATTTATGAGACTGTTTTTTTGTTTTTATTTCTTCTTATGTGGGTATTTACGTAAGACAAGGAAAAAATGTGGGAGGAGATATGATGAAAATAGGTATTAGGGGAAAAATTATTGCTATATTATTAGTTCTGATTATTGTTCCTATTGGGGCACTGGGCTTTATGAGCTACAACAAATCTGCCAATACTTTGTTTGAGTACTTTGAAACTTCTAATGGAGAGCTTAATAAGTCTATTTCAAGTATGATTAGGGAAGAGTTTAATGGTTATAGATATGGACTTGAAATGACCGCTGAGAATGATAATATCAAGGCCTTTTATGAAAAGGGTGAAATGGATCAGTGGATAGAAAATGTAATGAAAATCTATGTTGAGAAGTTTCCAAATGCTTTTCAAATATTTTATGGTGATAAAGATGGAAATATGTATATTTATCCTGCTCATGAGTTTGATGATTCCTATGATCCAAGGGAAAGACCATGGTATAAGGGAGCTATGGCAGCATCCGGATACTTTTGGTCAGATGTATATCAAGACGTAGTTACAGGGAATTTTGCTGTTTCTGGTTCTGTTCCAGTAAAAGACTCAAGTGGTCAAACAACGGGTGTTTTGGGTATGAGTTTAGATTTATCAGGTGTTGCTGGAGAGGTAGCAGAAATAGTTGTTGGAGATGAGGGTTATATATTTGTTTTAGGTAAAGATGGTAGGGTAGTTGCCCATCCAGATCCTAGCCAAATTGGTAATGAACTTCCTGTACCTGAAATCCAAGCAGCTATAGAAAATCAGACCCATGGTATTGTTAAGTATGAATTTGGTGGAAGAGAAAAGGAAAGTAATTTTGATTACTTAGAAGATTTAAGATGGTTTGTTATGACATCGATTTATATATCGGAAATAGATGATGAGACCCAAGGTGTTCTTACAACTTCAGCTATTGTTGGACTTATTGTAATAGTTATAGGTTCTGTAGTAGGGGTACTTTTTGCTGGATCTATTACCCGTCCAATAAAAGAAATGGTTAAAACTATGAAGGTTGTTGCCAGTGGAGATTTAACAGTTGAGTCAAGGGTAAATACCAAAGATGAAGTAAAGGAATTGTCGGATAGTTTTAATGAGATGGTTTCTAATGTAAAGGCTTTAGTTGGAAATGCCTTTGATGTTTCCCATGAACTATCGGAATCAGCAGAAAACCTTGCAGCCAGTTCAGAAGAAGCTAGTGCTTCGTCTGATGAAGTGGCAAGGACTGTTGAGGAGATTGCGAAGGGAGCCACAGATCAGGCTCAGGAATCAGAAAACTCTGTAAAACTTGCTTCTGGAATGAGTGACAGTTTTGAAAGATTATTTGATAATTCTAAAAATATTTCCGAGAGTACCGGTAGGGTTATTGAAGTTAATAAGCGTGGTACTGATGTGGTGGATGATTTAAAGCTTAAGTCTAAGGAAAATATGACTTCTACTAATGAAATATCTGATTCAATTAGAAGTCTTGAAACCCAGTCTAATAATATTGGTGGTATTATCGAGACTATTAGTTCTATTGCAGAGCAAACTAATTTACTTGCTTTAAATGCCTCTATAGAAGCTGCTAGGGCAGGAGAGCATGGTAAAGGATTTGCAGTAGTTGCAGAGGAAATTAGAAAACTTGCTGAAGAGTCTTCCAAATCTGCGGATGAAATTAGAAAGATTATAGAAATAATTCAAGGTCAAACCAGTGAAACGGTTGAAATAATGGAAGTGTTTAAAGAAAATTCTCAGTCACAGTTTGGTGCAGTTGAAGAAGTAAATAAATCCTATGAAGAGATTACCGTGTCAATAGATGAGATTGTTAATCAGATTGCTGAAATTAATGATTTTATTGAAGTGATGCTGGGTGATAAGGATAAGATTGTTGAATCCATTACTAATATTTCTTCTGTATCACAGGAAACAGCTGCAGCAAGTGAAGAGGTTAGTGCGACTATGGAGCAGCAAAATATTGCAGTTGAAACTGTTGCCCAATCAGCTGAACAGTTAAGCTCTTTGGCAAGGGGATTACAGGATGAGATAAGAAAATTCAAAATTTAATATTTTCAAGTATTTTGGACACTCTGAAAATTATGAGTGTCCGTGTTTTTTTTTGTGAAAAAAGGGAATAAAGTAAATATATACGGGGAGTAGCATGCCTATGAAAAGGTAGTTTTGAAATTCTTATACTACAATATGTATTTTCTTATCAACTATAGAACTGAGCATATTGCCCTTAAGAATCAACTGTATGTACTTTTTCAGCGGCTTAGGAACTAGGGGGGATAATGTGATAAAGAAACCAGACAAAGTCGAGATATCTATTAAAACTAAGCTCCTCTTGGTTATTGTTGCTGTTGTTTTACTAACAAACATTATTTCAATTATCTTTGCATATAGTGCATCAAGATCAGAGCTTGATAAGTCTGGTCGAACTATACTTAGAAATAGTGTCCAGATGACTATGGAGGTTATTAATTTAAAAAAAGAAGAAGTAAAGAAAGGTCTAATCACTAAGGAAGATGCTCAAGAAGATATTAAAATTTATTTATTAGGTGAAAAAGATGAAAATAATAAAAGACCTATCAATAAAAATATTGATCTTGGGGAGAACGGATATATTTTTGTTTTAAGTAAGACTGCTGATGAACTTGCACATCCATCTATAGAAGGGCAAAACACATGGCTAGTAAAGGATTACAGTGGTAAAGATGTTTATGTGGCGCAGGATATAATAAAAGAGGCTATTAATGGTGGGGGATATTCCTACTATACTTGGAAACTTCCATTTAGTGAGGCTTTAGGGCAGAAAGTTGCATACTCAGAATACGAGGAAGATTGGGAGTGGATAGTTGTAGCATCAATTTATACTGAAGATTATAATAGTGGTGCAAATGTTATTACAAGAAACCTTTTGATAGTATTATTTTTCTCGGTTATGCTAGGGGTAGTACTTGCACTTCTTTTTGCTGGGAGGCTTTCAAAAAATATTCGTTTGATAAGTGATTCCATAGCATCAATTGATTTTGATGATTTGAAATACAATCCTATTGAAATAGTAAATAGGGATGAGACAGGTGTTTTATCTAAGTATTATAATATAATGCTTAAGAAGCTTGTTGTAACAGTATCTGAAAATAGAGAAATTCAGAAAGAACTGAAAAGTATTAATTCAGAACTTGAAAATAGGGTAAATGATAGAACAAAGAAACTAGAAGAGACGGTTTCAAGTCTTAGAATGACACAAAACCAACTGGAGGAGAAGGAAAAACTAGCTTCCCTAGGGAATTTAGTTGCTGGGGTTGCCCATGAAATAAATACTCCACTTGGAGTAAGCATAACTTCAGTTTCTATGCTTGAGCATATATTAGAAGAATTTGATGAGGATTTGAAAAACAATAGACTTAGTAAAGGAAAGTTTTTAGATTATATTGGAAAGATTCATGATAACAATGAAATACTTGAATACAATCTTGACAGAGCTGTCCAGTTAGTTAAGAGTTTCAAACAAATAGCCTCTGATCAAATTGTTGAAGAAAAGGTGAAATTTAATTTAAAGGACTATATAAATAAAATACTTATAAGCCTAAAGCATGAGTACAAGAATACTAAATATAAAATTGAAGTAGAATGCCCAGAAAATTTTATCATTGATAGTTATCCAGGGACTTATTCTCAGATACTTACCAATTTTATTATGAATTCTTTAATTCATGGATTGGAGGGGAAAGCTTCAGGTAGGATTTATATTAGGGTCATTAAAGAAAAGGACTATTTCGTAATTAAGTATGGTGATGATGGTAAGGGTGTTTCAAAAGACAATATTAGCAATATATTCAAACCTTTCTATACGACTAAAAGAGAAAAGGGTGGTACAGGATTAGGTTTGAGTATTGTATATAATTTAATTTCAACAAAACTACAAGGAAGTATTAAGGCATATAGTGAGAAGGACAATGGACTAGAATATACAATTTACTTGCCTTATAATATAAGCGAGGGGGAATCATGATGACAAGAAGTGATAGAATGGATTTGAAGAATGATTATCTAAATCTTGATTTTTTAATTGACGATGATGATGAGATTTTAGGTGGAAATGATGATGAATTTTATAAAGTAATAATTGCTGATGACGATGATGAAGTTCATAAAGTTACCTCTATGGTTCTTGATTCCTTTGAATTTGAGGGAGCTAAGTTGAAACTGTTTAATACTTTCTCTGCGGAAGAGACAATAGAACTTCTAAAGAAGGAAAGTAATATAGCGGTTATACTTTTAGATGTGGTAATGGAAGAGGATCATTCAGGGCTTGAGGTAGTAAAATATATACGTGAAGAACTGAAAAATGATTTTATTAGAATTATATTAAGAACAGGACAACCTGGAAAGGCACCAGAGGAAGATATTATTGTTAATTATGATATTAATGATTACAAATCTAAGACTGAGTTGACAGTTCAGAAGTTGTTTACCTCACTTTATTCTTCATTAAGAGCTTATAGAGACTTGATGATTATAGAAAATAACAAAAGAGGACTTGAAGAAGTAATTAAGGCTTCTGGAGATTTATTTAAGTACAGATCATTTAAGAATTTCGTAGATGGTATACTTTTTCAACTAAATTCAATATTTGATTTTAATAAAAATTCCTTTTTTTCTAGAAATGAAGAGATTGCTAATGAAGGATTTGTTTCTATTAAGGAAGATAATAAGCAGATAATTGTATCTAGTACTGGAAAGTTTAATGATTCAATAGGAAAACCTATTGAAGAAGTTTTAGAAAGTACTCAGCTTGAAAAACTATCAAGGGCTAGGGATAATGATGTATCTTTCTTTGATAATTGTTACATTGGTTATCATAAAGGTGTTAATGATGTAGAAAACTATATATATATGGAAGCAAATAAAAAACTTGATGATATTGATCAGAACTTGATTAAAATATTCCTTAATAATTTCTCTGTTGTATTTGATAATTTCCAGCTAAATAGAGATGTTATTAATACACAAAAAGAGATGATATATACCCTTGGTGAAGTTGTAGAGAATAGATCGAAATCGACACTTCAGCATGTAAGACGTGTTTCTGAGATATCATACAAACTTGGTATATACAAGGGAATGAGTGAAGATGAAGCTTCGTTATTAAAAAGTGCTTCCCCAATGCATGACATTGGTAAAATTGGTATACCTGATAATATATTACTTAAGCCTGGTAGACTAACAGAGGAAGAGTTTGAAATAATGAAGACACATACTGATATAGGCCATGAACTATTAAATAAATCAAAGAGGGACTTATTAAAGATGGCTGCTGTAGTAGCATATACCCATCACGAAAGATGGGATGGTTTAGGATATCCTAATGGTCTTTATAGGGAAGAAATACCTTTAGTAGGTAGAATTACATTAATAGCAGATATATTTGATGCACTTACCCATGAAAGGGTGTATAAGAAGGCTTGGGATATAGATGAAGTTTTAGAGTATATGAAGAGTCAAAAAGGAAAAATATTTGATCCAGATTTGATTGATATATTCTTTGAACACTTAGATGAGTTTGTTGAACTGATATAGGAATATACAAAAAAGTTAGCCACAAGTATGGCTAACTTTTTATTTTTTTGCATTTTGATAACGTTTTCAGACTGATTGATGCCAAAACTTCCATTGCAATATTCAGAAAATTGTGTTAGAATCGTAATATAAATATTACAAAATAGAAACAATTAGTTTACATATTCTTAATAGACTTAATATTTTGTAATAAATTTTGTAAGGGGGAAGATTAGATGTTTAAGAGCAAGATATGGAAAATGTTTATTTTAGCTTTAGCAGCTGTAATGATATTTACAGGTTGTGGCGGAGCAAAGCCAGCTGCTGATGCAGGTTCTGGAGAAGCTGCTAAGGAAGAGGCAAAGCCAGTGGTACTTATTTATGCAAGAGGTGCAGACTCAGTAAGTCTTGACCCAGCATATGTTTCAGATGGAGAATCATCAAAAGTTATTACAAATATTTGTGAAACTTTAGTTAGATATAAAGACGGATCTACAGAGATTGAGCCAGGATTAGCTGAATCTTGGGAAATTAGCGAAGATGGTTTAGAATACATATTCCATTTAAGAGAAGGCGTTAAATTCCACGATGGAAGTGATTTTACAGCTGACGATGTAATTTGGTCAATTGATAGACAGTTAGAAGGAAAGAGAACAGCAGACATGCCATACGCTTCATTTACTTTTGAGCAAGTTGCTACTATCGAAAAAGTTGATGATCACACAGTTAAGTTTGTACTTAAGACACAAAGTACTCCTTTCATGGCTAACTTAGCTATGAACTTAGCTTCACCAATTATCAAAGAGGGTGAAAACCCAGGAGAGAACCCAATTGGTACTGGACCATTCAAATTCGTTTCATGGAAGAAAGATGAGTCTATTACATTAGAAAAGTTTGACGGATACTGGGGAGCGCCTACTACTATAGATAAGGTAATCTTCAAAGTTACTAAAGAGAACTCAGTAAGAGCAAGTGAGCTTATGACAGGTGCTGTTGATATTATTGATGGTATTTCTTTCAATGATGTTCCTCAATTAGAGTCAAGCGGAGTTGTTGTAGATAAAGCAAACGGTATGAATATCAACTACATGGCATTCAATACTGCTAGAGCACCATTCAATGATCCAAAGTTAAGAGAAGCAATTTCTTACGCAATCGATAGAGCTGAGTTAGTTGAGTTCTTATACCAAGGATACTCTGATTTAGCTAAATCATATATGCCAAGTTTCATTCCTGGATACAAAGAAATTGATGTATACGAGTATGATCCAGAGAAGTCTATGGCAATGTTAAAAGAATTAGGACAAGAAAACCTAAAAGTTAGAATTATTTGTTACTCTAACCCAAGACCTTATAACCCAGCTGGTTCTAAGTTAGCTGAGTCAATCCAAGGTTACCTTGCTAAGGTTGGTGTAGAAGCAACAATTGAAGTATATCCATGGAAAGAGTACAAGCAAAAAGCTACTCAAGGTGAAGGAGACATTTGTTTCTTCGGATGGATCGGAGATAACGGAGATGCTGATAACTTCTTATCACTTCTTGAGGGAATCAACGTAGAATCAGGTCTTAACTCAGCTAAGTTTGATGATGAAGAGTTAGATGCATTATTAGCAAAAGCTAGAGAGTTACCTAATGGTGATGAGAGAAATGCTGTATATGGAGAAATCCAAGATATGTTAGCAATGAAAGCTCCATGGTTACCATTATCACATGCAACAGATTTAGTTGCATACCAAAAGAATGTTGAGGGATACCAACTTCACCCAACAGGAAGAGTATATTTAAAGGATGTTATAAAGAAATAATTAGTCAGTTATAATTATTTGCCCTCTATAGATACTTATAGAGGGCAAATTTATGAATATAAAAATGACCGTTAATCATTATTATGTTCAAGATATATAAATGTAATAAGGAGGTATTTGATGCTTAAGTATATAATCAAGAGATTGTTACTACTGGTGCCTGTATTATTAGGTGTTACTATCATGGTATTTACAGTAATGCATATGTTTACTACAGACCCAGCTGAGATAATTTTAGGACAACATGCAACAGTTCAGCAAATGGAAGAACTGAGAGAAGAACTAGGTTTCAACAGACCACTACATGAGCAGTATTTAGACTTTTTAGGTGGTGCAGTAAAAGGAGATTTTGGAAAATCATTAATAACAAAAACGCCAGTTGTAGAGGAAATAGGGCAAAGATTACCTGCTACACTAGAATTAGCACTTGCAGGGCTCTTATTTGCTACAGTATTAGGTGTTACTATGGGTATAGTATCAGCAATAAAACAGAATTCAATCTTTGATTATATTTCGATGTTTATAAGTTTAGTAGGAGTATCAATGCCAATATTCTGGTTAGGTTTAGTTTTTATCGTAGTATTTTCATTAAAACTTGGAATTTTGCCTGTTGCGGGTAGAATACAGATGGGATATGAGCCAACACATATAACAGGACTTTATTTACTTGATAGTTTACTTACTGGGGACATGGTTGCATTTAAAAGTGCATTTAAACATATAATATTACCATCCGTGGCACTTGGAATGTATTCGGCAGCACTTATTGCCAGAATGACTAGATCTACAATGCTTGAAGTTCTTGGACAAGATTTCATTAGAACAGCAAGAGCTAAAGGTTTATTTGAAAAAGTAGTAATAGGAATTCATGGTCTTAGAAATGCACTTATTCCAATTGTTACTGTAATAGGTCTTCAATTAGGAACACTACTAGGAGGAGCAGTTCTTACTGAAACAGTTTTCTCTTGGCCAGGTGTAGGTAGTTATACTGTAAACTCAATTCTTAAGTCGGATTTTACTGTTGTTCAAGGTGCAGTAGTGTATCTGGCAGTTATATTCGTACTTGTTAATTTGTTAGTTGATATACTATATGTATT
Source organism: Bacillota bacterium (assembly GCA_025210655.1). Taxonomy (GTDB): domain Bacteria; phylum Bacillota; class Clostridia; order Peptostreptococcales; family Acidaminobacteraceae; genus JAOARG01. The sequence goes on along the minus strand of JAOARG010000044.1, from coordinate 75,442 downwards.
CTTAGATCCAAGGATCAAATATAGTTAGGAGGGGAGTCCATGGAAAATATGCTTGAAAAAAGTGAAATAATGAATGAAGAAGAAGTATTTGATAAGCCGATTTCCCCTTGGAAAGAGGTATGGTATTCCCTAAGAAAGAATAAGGCGGCAATGTTAGGACTTATTATTATAGTTCTTCTAGTAGGCATTGCAGTTTTTGGTGATTTCATCATGCCTTATGACCCTTATGTAGGGGAATTATCTGAAAGTTTACAAGCACCTTCTGCTGAACACATTTTAGGTACTGATGAGCAGGGAAGGGATGTACTAAGTAGAATTATTGATGGAACAAAAATATCTTTAAGAGTTGGTGTTACAGCTGTTGCAGTAGCATTATCAGTAGGTCTTACTCTTGGAGCTTTTGCTGGATACTATGGTGGTAAAATTGATATGTTCATAATGCGTTTTATGGATATTGTACTGGCTTTCCCATCCATGCTTCTAGCCATTGCCTTAATGAGTACCCTAGGTAGAGGTATAGACAAGGCTATCATTGCTATTAGTATCGTTACTATTCCTCACTATGCCAGAATTATTAGAGGATCAATTCTTTCTGTAAAGGAAAGTGAATATGTTCAGGCAGCTCAGGTAATAGGAAATAACGATGTAGTAATTATATTTAAGCACATTTTACCAAATGTTCTTGCACCGATCATTGTAAGGGCAACACTTGGTATTTCGATAGCAATTCTAGATACAGCGGCGTTAGGTTTCTTAGGTTTAGGTGTACAACCGCCATATGCAGAATGGGGTACGATGCTTGGTTCGGGAAGAGCATATTTCTTTAATGCTAACCATTTGGTTCTTTTCCCAGGTCTTGCAATAACAATTACTGTTTTAGCATTTAACTTACTTGGTGATGGATTAAGAGACGCACTAGATCCTAAACTACAGAAATAGGAGGAATTTTATGATACTTAAAGTAGAAAACTTAGTAACTAAATTCCATACCAAAGAAGGTGTAGTTAATGCTGTAAATGGTGTGGATTTTGAATTAGATTCAGGTGAAGTAGTAGCATTAGTTGGAGAATCAGGTTCTGGAAAGAGTGTTACATCACTTTCTGTGATGGGATTGATTCCAAAACCACCAGGAGAAATTGCTGGAGGAAAGATTCTATTTAATGGTGAAGATTTATTAGAGAAATCTTCAAGAGAGATGCAGGATATTAGAGGAAATGAAATTTCTATGATATTCCAGGAACCAATGACATCACTAAATCCAGTATTTACTATTGGTAGACAGATTAGTGAGTCATTAGTTAGACATAGGGGAATCAAGAAAAAGCAAGCTATGGAAATGACAGTTGATATGTTAAGAGCTGTTGGTATTCCTTCTCCAGAGGAGAGAATTAAGCAGTATCCACATCAACTTTCTGGTGGTATGAGACAAAGAATAATGATAGCTATAGCTCTTATATGTGAGCCAAAGCTACTCATTGCAGATGAGCCTACTACAGCTCTTGATGTGACTATTCAAGCTCAAATTCTTGATCTTATGTTAAAGCTTAAAGAAGATTTCAATACGTCTATCCTCCTTATTACCCACGACCTTGGTGTAGTAGCAGAAGTTGCTGATAAGGTTGTAGTAATGTACTGTGGACGTGTCGTAGAGACAGGTACTGTGGATGAATTATTTGAAAAACCACTTCATCCTTATACTTATGGACTTATAGAGTCGATTCCTAAGATTGATAGTGACGTGGATAGATTATTTATGATTGAGGGTAATGTTCCAAATCCTCTTAAAATGCCTAAAGGATGTCCTTTCAAATCTAGATGTAATAGAAGAGTTGAGATGTGTGACTCAGTTCTTCCGGAAATAAATATGGTTGACGGTAGAAAAGTAAGATGTCACTTGTACAATGATGGGGAGGTGAAGTAATGTCAAAATTACTTGAAGTAAAAGATTTAAAAATGCATTTCCCTGTTAAAGGATCATTTATGGGTGGTGGCAAGAGTTATGTAAAGGCTGTTGATGGTCTTGATTTTTATATTGAAAAAGGAGAAACTCTTGGACTTGTTGGAGAATCTGGATGTGGTAAGTCTACTACAGGTAAGATGCTTGCAAACCTATTGACACCTTCACATGGTGAAATACTTTTCGAAAATAGAGAAATTGCTAAACTAAGTAGAAAAGAGAAAAGAAAGCTTGCAACAGATATTCAGATTATTTTCCAGGATCCATATGCTTCATTAAATCCTAGAATGACAGTTGAAAATATAGTTGCTGAGCCTTTAAGAATAAACAATATAGTTCCTAAGGAAGATGTAGAAAAAGAGGTATTAAGACTACTTGAGTGTGTTGGTTTACCTTCGTTCTATAGAAATAGATATCCACATGAATTTAGTGGTGGACAAAGACAAAGAATTGGTATTGCCAGAGCCTTAGCTCTTAAACCAAAGCTAATAGTTTGTGATGAGCCAGTTTCTGCACTTGATGTTTCCATTCAGGCACAGGTTTTAAATTTATTAAAGGATCTTCAGGATGAGTTTGATCTTACTTACTTATTTATTGCCCATGGACTAAATGTTGTAAAGCATATTAGTGACAGGGTGGGGGTAATGTATCTTGGTAAAATAGTAGAGCTTGCTGAAAAGACTCCACTATATGCTAAACCACTTCATCCGTATTCACAGGCACTACTTTCAGCTATTCCGATTCCAGATCCTAAAAAGTCTAAATCGAGAATACTATTGGAAGGTGATGTACCAAGTCCAATAAATCCACCTAGTGGTTGTACATTCCATACAAGATGTCCATACGCACATGATAAGTGTAGACAAGAAGTTCCTAAATTTAAGGAAGTTGAGAAGGGACATTTTGTAGCGTGTCATAAGTATTAGGTTTCAAACCACCCCTTTGGGTGGTTTTTTTCTGTCCTTTTGGACAGAAAAGGTGGTTGGCTGTTGGGTGGTTGGGGAAAAGCTGAATCACACAATACTTCGTTTGTGTTGGGGGAATCAGTTTTGTTACACAAAACTTTGGTGAAAGGGAAGAACGAAGACCTAAAAGACTGACTTATAAAAGTTATTAATGTCCTTCCTTTTCCCCTCTTCCCCTTCAAAGCACCAGCTTTGAAATTCCCCATTTCCCCAACAGCTATTGCAAAGCAATAAAACCACCACAAGCATAAAGTGCGCGTGCACTACCGTTTCTACTGGATTCAGTAGAAATAAACCACCCAACATAACACTTCAGTAGAAGGTGGTTGGCAGTTGGGTGGTTGGGGAAAAGCTGAATCACACAATACTTCGTTTGTGCTAGGGGAATCAGTTTTGTTATACAAAACTTTGGTGAAAGGGAAGAGAAAAGACCTACAAGACCAGCTCGAATATCTTGCTTATGTCCTTCCTTTTCCCCTCTTCCCCTTCAAAGCACTAGCTTTGAAATTCCCCTCTTCCCCAACGACTATTGCGAAGCAATAAAACCACCACAAGCATAAAGTGCGCGTACACTACCGTTTCTGCTCTTATAAGCAGAAACTCACTACCCAATATAAGCACTTTAGTGGAATGTACACTAGTTTATGTTATTATATTATGATACTATATACGTAGCTATACCCAAGTTAATGTATTTGATTAAGGAATGGTGGTATTTTGTCTTATAATACACTTGATTTAATAGATAAGGCTATAATGTTAGCTGAAAAAAGAAAAAATATTTATTATGGTATATATGATAGAAGTGAAAATAAGCAGGATCAATTAGTAATCAAGGTTTTAATTAGACTTACTATGAAGGATGTAGACAGATATGTTGAACTTAAATCTGCTCTTGAAAAGGATCCGATTGAAGACATTGACTTTTTAGTATATGATTCAGCAGCTAATTTGATTAATAATTTTGTTAAGAGTTTTTTAGAGCCGAGCATAAATAGTTTAAGTGATCTCCTTGAGTTTGCTATATCCGTAGAAGAAAAAACATATGCTCTTTTTATAGATATTCAGGGAAGAATCTATCAGAATGAAAAGAAGGACGATAGTCAGGTTTATGTTGCTCTGAATAAACTTATAGAGAGAAAGAAAACTAACGTTGAGAGTATTAAGTTTTTTTATGATAAAATGTAAAATTTGAGTGGTAGGTGATATTTGTGTTTGATACCCATGTTCATACAGGTTTTTCCTGTGATTCGAATCTTGAAATTGAGGAAGTTATAGATTTTCTTGAAAAGAATCAGGGGAAGAAAGTCATAATAACTGAGCATATGGATTTTAAATTCCCTGTAAAGGGGCTTTTTATTTTTGATAAGGATGAATTTTTTGAAGAATACAGTAAATATAGAAATGAAAATTTGCTTTTAGGTGTCGAACTAGGTTTAAGGACTGATTGTGAATATCAGGCAAAGAAGGTCTTAAGTGATGAAAGGTTTGACTATATATTGGGCTCTGTTCATACTATGGATGGAACTGATATTGCTAACGGTCATTTCTATGATAGATATAATGAAGAAGAATTAATGGTAAAATATCTAGAAACTATACTTAATTGTATAAATAAATATCCAGAGATAGATTCTTTAGGACATATTGATTTTATTACTAGATATTCTGCTAAGGAGGATTCAAAATTTATTATACCTGAAACTTTGCAGTTGATAGATAGTATAGTAGAGAAGTTGGTTGAGAAGGATATTTGTGTAGAAATAAACACTAGAAGAATTCATGTTGAAAATGCATACAATGAATTACGACATTTTTTGACTTTGTATAAAGAAAAAGGTGGCAAATATGTTACCGTGGGTTCTGATTCCCATAGTGACTCAGCACTTTTTTCAGGATTTTCAACTGCTAAAAAGCTAGCAGATGAAGTCAATCTTCAAATAGTGTATTATAAAAAAAGAAAAAGAATAATAGATGGGTGGTAAGTAATGGCTAAATTAATACTTAAAGATAAGTTTATGGACTTAGTGAAGGATGGACATCCTGGAATTTTTCCAGGACTATTTACTGATAAGAATAAGATTGAAAGATTAGCTGAAGGTGAAATTGTTAATATTTATTCAGCAAAAAAAGAATTTATAGCTAAAGGATATTTAGGAGTTGAAAACAGAAATATAGGTTGGATACTTTCATATGATAATGAAGAAATAAACCAAAATTATTTCTCGAAAAAAATGGCTAAGGCAGTAAGTTACAGACAAAAACTGTTCATGGATCCTGAAACAACAGCATTTAGATTGTTTAATGCAGTTGGTGATGATATTGGTGGTTTTGTAGTAGATTATTATGACGGATTTGCACTTATTCAGTGGTATAACGAAGGTATTTATCAGTTTAAGGATATGATATATAAGGCAATAAATGATATAGTTTTCCCAAGGGGAATATATGAGAAAAAGAGATTTGGAAATAATGGTTCATATATAAAAGGGGATTCTTTTGTCTCTGGGGAAAGAATGGATGATAATTTCGAAATACTTGAAAATGGCGTTAAGTATATAGTGAACCTAAATGATGGGGCCATGACGGGTATATTCCTTGATCAAAGAGAAGTTAGAAAAGTTATTAAAGACAAGTATGCAAATGGTAGGAAAGTACTTAATACATTTTCTTATACAGGAGCATTTTCAGTAGCTTCAGCTGTAGGTGGTGCATCAGAAACTATTTCTCTAGATTTAGCAAAAAGAAGTGTTGAGATGACAAGAAACAACTTTGAAGCTAATGGCATTGATTTAGAAAATCACAGCATTATTGTTGATGATGTTTTTAATTTCTACAAAAAAGGCAGTCTTAATCATGTAACTGGTGAATACGATATGGTAATACTAGATCCACCTAGTTTTTCAAGATCCAAAGACCATGTATTTTCTGTAGAGAAAGATTATAAAAAACTTGTAGAGAACTTTTCTGTTCTTTTAAAGAATAATGGTATATTAGTTGCATCTACAAATCATTCAAAACTATCTTATGAGGACTTTGAGTATAGAGTTACAAGAGGTCTTAGAAATAACGGATTTAGATTTAGAATCGAAGAGAAGTTTACTCAATCTTCTGATTTCAAATGGAATGACAATTTTGAAGAGAGTAAGTATTTGAAAGTATTGGTGATTAAGGTATATAGGTAAGGAATCATATTTAGTAGGTCGTAGGTAGTAGGTCGGAAGTCTTTAAGAAATTCTGATTCAAAATCTGCGGCCTTTTCTTTTTGCTGTGAAATATTTCACAACTTGAGTGGATATGAATAAAATAATGTGATATAATTCAAAAGTGCAATAAATGGAACACTGTTCTTAAATTTTGTTAAAGGAGTTAATACATGGAGAAGGAAATAATATCTTCTATTGATAGGGCGCTTGAAATACTTATGCTCTTATATCAGGAAGAAAGGGAACTTGGGGTAACGGAAATAGCTAAGGGTTTAAAATTACATAAAAGTACAGTTCACAGAACTTTGATAACCCTTGAAAATAGAGGATTCATTCAGAAAAATGAGCAAAATGAAAGGTATTGGCTTGGTGTAAAGCTTTATGCATTAGGTATGATGGTGGGAGATAAATTACCTCTTACTCAGATAATTAAACCTTTTGCTGAAAAGCTGTCAAATAAATTTGGTCAGACTGTCAATGTTTCAGTTCTTGACTATAAAAATTCTGATTATCCAAAGACAATCCTTATTCTTAAGGAAGAGCCTGATGGAGAAATGAAGGTCAATCCAAAACTTGGATCAAGTAGTGAGTCTCATTATTCTGCAGTAGGAAAGTGCTTGCTTGCATATGTTGAGAATGATGTTCTTGATAAATTCAAGGGTAAAGATTTACCTGTTTATACTTCAAATACTATTTCTTCATGGGAAGAGCTGCAAAAGGCACTTTCTATGGTGAGAATGAATGGATATGCTATAGATGATGAGGAAGTCGAAGTAGGTTTTACTTGTGTTGCTTCTCCTATTATTGATAAAAATGGTGAAGCCATAGCGGCAATTAGTATTTCTGGTAAAACAGAAGATATTAGGTCTGATTTTGAGCTAATTGTCAGGGAAGTTAAAGGTACTGCGGGACAGATTTCTAGTTTATTAAAATAAATTTGTAAATTATATATCTAGGGATATTTATATCTTTTAGGGTATAGTATCTCTAGGTAGATATTTGTATGTTTTTAAGGGCTATTTTTTTTAACAGTTATTGACAAAAATATAACAAACGGAGGACAATATGAATCAAGATGACATTACAATCAGAAAACCCTCAATTATTACTTCTATTGCAGTGCTTGCAGGTATTATTACTATTTTAATTGCAGGTATATTTGTCCTAGAAGTTGATATTCATGCGCTCCTCATTTCGGGACTTATTTTGACCTGTATAGTTTCTTATTTCCACGGATACACTTTTGAAAGTATGCTCGATGGAATGAAGGAAAGTATTTCTAGAGCTATGGGGGCTATGATAATATTCATACTTATTGGTATGATAATAGGATCTTGGATAATATGCGGAACAGTGCCGGCACTTATATATTATGGCTTAGAATTCCTAAACCCTAAATTTTTCTTACCACTTGGACTTATAATTTGCTCAATTACTTCTTTAGGTACGGGAACTTCATGGGGGACAGTTGCTACAGTAGGTATTGCTCTTATGGGTATGGGCACAAGCCTTGGAATACCTGGAGCTTTAGTTGCAGGTATGATTGTTTCAGGTGCATTCTTTGGTGATAAAATATCACCTATTTCAGACACAACTAATTTGGCAGCAGTTTCAGCAGGAACTAATCTATATGATCATATTGGAGCTATGCTATATACCACGATACCAGCATATATAATATCATTGGCAATATATACTTACTTAGGCTTTAAGTATTCTGTAGAAAGTAAAATGGATACTTCAACTATTAGTCTTATGAAGGATACCCTATTAAGTGAATTCAATATAAGCTTTATTGTAATTATACCTATGCTAGTTGTATTAATACTTAGTATTATTAGATTTCCTTCTATTCCAACAATGGTATGTGGTGTTTTAGCAGGGGTTGTGATTGCATATTTTGTTCAGGGGGAGTCTCTTCAACATATTATTAATACAATAAATAGTGGTTACAAGGTTCCAACTAATGTAGCCATAATTGATAGACTTTTATTAAGGGGCGGTATACAGAGTATGATGTGGACTTTTTCACTATCATTTATTGCCCTTTGTTTAGGTGGAGTCCTTGAGAAAGTTGGCTACTTAAGTGTTATTATTCATGGAATAGTTAAGAATATTAAAAGAGTTGGAAATCTAGTACTTGTAGTAATTTTTACTACATGTCTTTCCAATGCTGCCATGGGAGAAGTTTATTTATCTGTAATTCTTAATGGTAGTTTATATAAAGACTTATTTAAAGAAAAAGGACTTCAACCTAGAATGTTAAGTCGTCTTATTGAAGAGGGTGGTACCCTTACTGGCCCCCTTATTCCTTGGACAACTGCTGGTGCATTTGTAGCTGGAACTTTAGATATTTCAACTTTAGAGTATTTACCATTTGCATTTTTAAATTTAATAAATCCTATTCTTTCCATCGTATTATCATATATGGGTATATTTGTATTATGGGAAAAGAGTAAGAAAGCTAATATATCACAGTCTTAGGCTGTGATATATTTTTTAAAAAACATAAATATACATACATTTACTTAGTAATATTGTTTTTACATACATCTTTATTTTCAAGGTTTGTGGTTATCTGTGGTATTAGATAACCCTTTATGAAAATATCTTTGTATAAAAAAAACAATATTTTTTTTTGATAAATTGTTGACAAAGAAAATCTCTGGTGTTACGATATTACTGCAAAATACAGAACAGTGTTCCGAAGAGTGGAACAACAAAAAATTGACTAGCAATTTTGGATTTATAGAAATCTGTGTGACTATTACAGGGAGGTGAGACAATGAATATTGTCATTATAGGAAATAGTGCAGCTGGGTTAAATGCACTGGAAACTTTTAGAAAGTACGATAGTGATTCTAAAATCACTGTTATTTCTAAGGAGAAAGGAAAACCTTATTCTAGAGTTTTATTGCCTTACTTCTTGAGGGGAAAACTTCAGCACGATGATATGTATATTAGAGATGAAAAATACTTTGATACTATGAACGCTGAATATATTGAGAAAGAAGTAGTTAAAATAGATGAAGTGTCTAAAGAGGTAATTCTTGATGATAATTCAAAGGTCTCATATGATAAGCTTTTGATTGCAACTGGATCATCAGCTGCCAAGCCACCTATTCCAGGACTGGAAAAGGAAGGTGTATATCATATGTGGACTAAGGAAGATGCTGAAAATCTTGAGCCATTTTTTAAGGAAGGTAAAAAGGTTCTTGTACTTGGATCTGGATTTGTATCTTTACAGGCTGCTTGGGCAGCAATTACTAAAGGTCTTGAGGTAACAGTTATAGAGCTTGCTGATAGAATTATGCCAAGTGTACTTGATTCTAAAGGTGCTCAGATGCTTATGGACAAGATTATAGAGTTCGGAGTAGATTTAAGATTAAATGCAATGACGAAGAAAATCGAGAAGTTAGAAAACGGAGGACACAGAGTTTTCGTTGAAGGCCAAGAGCCTTTTGATGTTGATTTCGTTATTGTTGGTACTGGAGTAAGACCTAATGTAGGATTCCTAGAGGGAACGGAAGTTAAAATCGATAGGGGAATCTTAGTTGATAAGGGTATGAGAACTAATGTAGATGGTATTTATGCTGTCGGAGATGTTGCTCAGGGCCCAACAACTTTTGGTGAGGCAAATGTAATCCATGCTTTATGGCCAACTGCTATGGAAATGGGTAAGATTGCTGGAGCGAATATGTCTGGTAAAGACTTTGAGTATGAAGGTAGTTTAAATATGAATGTAACTCAGTTGTTTGAAATAACGGTTGCTTCTATGGGAATGTTTATGGACGGAGCTTCTGAGGAAGTATTCATTGATATAGACGAGAAAAATAATAATTACGTGAAGATAGTACTTAAAGACTGCATTCCTGTTGGTGGTACTGTAGTTGGAAGTTCTGAACTTGTAAAGCTACTTGGAGTAATGAGACCATCAATTAGAAAGAAAGATAGTAAGTTTAATCCTGAGGAAATTCTTAAGGGATTCCATAAAAAAGTAGCATCATCACAATTCGATTATAGATATTAAAAAGAGTAAGGAGGAGGATTATATGCGTATAGTTACTGTTGATCCTAATAAATGTGTAGGATGTAGAAACTGCGAATATGCCTGTGCATTTAAACAAAAAAATGATTTCACACAGAAAAATTCAAATATTAGAGTAAATGTATATCCTGAGGAGAGAGTATGTGTTCCAATGACTTGTGTTCATTGTGAAGAGGCTTGGTGTCTTGAAGTATGTCCAGCTAATGCTATTTCTAGGGATGAAAAGACTGGAGCAGTAAAGGTTGACAAGGACAAGTGTGCTGGATGTAAGATGTGTATGCTTTCATGTCCATTTGGTAATATTCACTTTGACTCGAAGGCACTTGTAAGTCAAAAATGTGATCTTTGTGAAGGTGAGCCAAATTGTGTTAAGCACTGTATTTCGGGAGCATTAAGTTATGAAGATGTTGAAGATTTCGGAAATAACAGAAAGCATCTTGATGCAAAATTAAAAGATATGTATTCAAAATCCCAAGAGGGAGGTAAGAAGTAATGACTAATAAGAATAGAGAAGTTCACAAGACTCTTTGCCGTATGTGTGATGACCACTGTGGTATTAATGTTTACATGGAAGATGGCAAGGTAGTAGATATAGATGGAAATAATGATCACCCTTGGAACAATGGTAGACTTTGTGTTAAGGGAAGACTTGGTGTTGACTTTGTAAAGCAAGGAGATAGAATTCTTAAGCCATTAAAGAAAACTGAAAATGGTTTTGTTGAGATTTCACTTGAGCAAGCATTAGATGAGATTGCTGCAAAAATGCAAGAGCTTAAGGAAAAATACGGCGCAAGATCAATGTCTGTATGGAAAGGTGAAGCAATTGGTTTTGCTCAGCAGGAAGAACTATACAGAAGATTTATCCATGCTTACGGAAGTCCTAACTACTTCTCAAACGATTCTGAGTGTTTCGTTGGAAGATGGATTGGTTACTCATTAGTAGCTGGATCTTGGATGTCACAGCCTGACTTTGTTAATTCAAAGTGTATCGTATTATGGGGCGCTAACCCTCCACACGCACATCCTAATATGACTCAAGACATCATGAAAGCAAAGGAAAATGGATGTAAAATTATTGCCATTGATTCTAGACTTTCTGCAATAGCTCGTCAATCAGACTTATTCCTTCAGGTAAAACCAGGTACTGATGGAGCTGTGGCTCATGGAATCATGAAGCTTTTAATTGATAACAACATGATTAACGAAGATTTCGTTAAAGAATATACAGTAGGATATGAGAAATTAGCTGAGTATGTTAAGACTTTCACTCCTGAATTCGTTGAGGAGCAAACAGGTGTTGCTAAAGAGCTTATCATTGAAGCTGCAAGACTTATTGGTGAAAGAGCACCAGCGGTTGTTAACTACGTAGGAAATGGACTTGAGCACCATGAAAACGGAATTAACAATGTAAGAGCAGTTGCTTGTATCGATGGATTAATTGCTGCTTTCGATGCTAAGGGTGGAAACTATATGCCAATAGGATTTGGTGCAAGAGGACTTTGTATCTATGATGAGAAGCCCCTTACAGAACTTAATCCAATCGGTAGAGATAAGTTCCCTGTTCTTTATGATTTCAGAGAAGAGTGTCATACAATGACTGCTATGGATACAATTCTTTCAGAAGATCCATACCCACTTAAGGGAATGATTATTGCTGGTGCAAACCCAGTTCTTACTAATCCAAATTCAGAGAAGGTTGCTAAGGCTCTTTCTAGTCTTGAGCTATTAGTAAGTAGAGAGCTTTATATGACAGAAACTTCAGAGCTAGCTCATTATATTATTCCATCAGCATCTTACCTTGAGAGAAGTGAAATTCACTGTCACGGTGGAAAGCAGCTAGCAAACTTAACTAAAAGAATTTACACAATAGATGGTGTACAGGATGAGTATCAGTTCTTACATGATATTGCCCACAGACTTGATTTTGGAGATTACTTCCCATGGGAGAATGAAACTGAGCTTAATAAGTGGTTACTTGAGCCGACAGGAGTTACTTTAGAAGAGCTTGAGAAGCATGTAGACGGATATAAGTATGCGCCAATGACTTACAATAAATATGAGGAAAAGGCTAAGAATGGACAGAAGCCATTCAATACTCCAACTGGAAAAATAGAGTTTACTTCAGAATATCTTAAAGATCTAGGTTATGAGGAACTTCCTGAGTACTTTGCACCAAGATATGTTGCAGAGCCTGATGAAGAATTCCCAATTGCCTTAATCACAGGTGCTAGAAAGGTAATGTTCTACCACGGAAGAAATAGAAACTTTGCCAGAACACTTACTGCTATTCCTAAAGCAGAGATAGAAGTACACCCAGTAGATGCTGAAAAACTTGGCGTAGTGACTGGAGATATGGTAAAGGTTACTTCTAAGATTGGTTCAATTGATATTGCAGTGAATGTAGTCAGTGAAACAGAAATTTTACCAGGTGTTACTCAAATTACTCACGGCTGGAAAGAGGCTAATGTAAATGAGATTACACATGATGATATATTTGACCCTATTGATGGATTCCCATTAATGAAGGCTGTTCAAATTAAAGTAGAGAAAATCTAATACCATTGTTAAGCAATATATTGTTTTTCACAATATATGTTAAGCAGGTGCACATGCACCGTTAAGCATTCAATGAAATTGAACGTGAAGCGACATTTTACAAATGTTGTACATGGAAACCTTGCTACGCAAGCTAATTGAAATTAAGTTTGCGTATGCAAAGTATCCGAGTACGATAATTTGAAAAATTATTGCTTAACGTTTGAGTATAAGGAAAATGCTAAACGGGAATGAAATGACCGCTTAACGTTATGACTCGTTATAATGCTTAACAAGACTGTAGTTCATCTACGGTCGTGGGAGCTGTTAAGTCAGCTCCTAAATTTGGAGAAAATTAGTTAAAAGAATAACAATGTAGGGATTCAAGCTAAGAAAATAGCTTAATCATAAATTTTTTATCTATTAAAGGGAGGATTAAAATGCTAGATTTAAGTAAAGACAGAAAACCATCCTTTGGGCAAGCACTAACAGTATTATTAGGAATTATTTCAATTCTTATTGTTGGTATTTTAGGATTCGGTTTAGACATCCACGTATTATTAATTTTAGGTCTTATTTTAACTTGTTTTGTTGCTATTAAGGTAGGTTACTCATTTGATGAACTAATTGATGCCATGAAAGACGGCCTTGGTAAGGCTATGGCAGCTATTCTTATATTCATACTTATAGGTATGATTATCGGTTCATGGATTCAAGCTGGTACTGTACCAGCACTTATTTACTATGGACTTAAGTTCCTTAACCCTAAGTTCTTCTTACCAGCTGGACTTATTGTTTGTTCTATTACTTCATTTGCTACTGGTACTTCTTGGGGTACTGCTGGTACTGTAGGTCTTGCACTTATGGGAATGGGTATGGGACTTGGTATTCCTGCTCCTGCAATCGCTGGTATGGTTGTTTCTGGTGCTTTCTTCGGAGATAAGATGTCTCCATTATCAGATACTACAATTCTTGCTGCTGCATCTGCAGATTGTGACATGTACGATCACATTGGTGCAATGATGTACACTATGGTTCCAACATACATCATTTCACTTATTATTTATACATTCCTAGGATTTAGATATTCTAGTTCAAATGCAATGGCTTCTGCTGAGGTTGCTCAGTTACAAGAAGTATTACTTGCTAAATTCAACCTTAATCCAATCGTTATTTTACCGATTATCGTTGTATTGATTTTATCTTTCATGAAGGTATCATCAGTTCCTGCACTTACATTAGGAACTTTCCTTGGAACTGCAATTGCAATCATCTTCCAGGGAAGCTCTATTAAGGCTGCTTTAGCTGCTCTTAACTATGGTTATACTGAAGCAACTGGAATCGTTATGGTTGATAAGCTTCTTATCAGAGGTGGTATCCAGGGTATGATGTGGACATTCTCATTAGCAATCATCGCTTTATGTTTAGGTGGTGTACTTGAGAAGACAGGTTTCCTTACAGTATTAATTGAGAAGGTACTTACTAAGATTAACTCAGCTGCTAACTTAATTACAGTTTCATTACTTTCTGCAATTATTGGTAACGCTGCTATGAGTGAAGTTTACCTTTCAATCATTCTTAATGGGTCACTTTACAGAGATGCTTATGAAGCTAAGGGTCTTAAGAAATCAATGTTATCCCGTGTACTTGAGGAAGGTGCTACAATGTCAGGAGCACTAATCCCTTGGACAACTTGTGGAGCATTTATCGCTGGAGCTCTTGGAGTTTCAACTATGGAATATCTTCCATACTCATTACTAAACATTATTAATCCAATAATGACAATTGTACTTTCATACTTAGGAATATTTGTTCTTTATGAGAACAAAGCACCTAAGGCTGCGAAAGCTACTAAGTAATAAATAAATTTAGGTCAAGCCATATTAGAGTAATATATGGCTTGACTTTTAATCAATTTACTAATAAAATTCTAAGAAGAAAAATTAAAAGTTAAAAGTTAATAATTAATCAGCAGTTTAATAACCTTTAATAATAAGCTGCTAGATTCTCCGAACTACTATTTCTAAGGCATAGCTATGAAATTTTAGTCTGAATCAATGAATTCACAGGGTATTTAAGGAAACTGAAATGCCTCCCCACTTGGAAAGGAGATGTAATAAGAAGGTTTTATTTTCTATTGCATTTTTTTGCAGTAGTTTTTTTTATGCATTAATTTGGACACAGACGGAGAAATACTTAAGGAGGAATAAAAGTGAAACAATTTATAAGTTTAGAAGAAGCGGTTGAGATTGTTAAAAGTAATATATCTGAACTTGAAACAGAATATGTGAAGATTACTGAATCTTTAAATAGGACACTTGGTGAAGATATACATTCCCCACTTAATCAACCACCTTTCGATAGATCTCCACTAGATGGATATGCTATTAGGTCTGTTGATAGCAAGGGTGTGGATAAGGAAAATCCTAAAATCCTAAGTGTTGTTGATACAGAGTATGCTGGATATGTATCCAACATAATACCAGAGGAAAATCAGTGTATAAAAATAACTACTGGAGCACCAATACCAGAGGGAACTGACTGCATTGTAAAATTTGAAGATACTGACGAGTTTGAAGATTATATAAGAATTTATAAAGAATATAAACAACATCAAAATGTATGTTTTGCTGGGGAAGATTTTGAAAAGGGAAGCTTAATGCTTGGAAAATACACAAAGCTTACACCCCAAGAGATTGGTATACTTGCCAGTATGGGATATCAAAAAATAAAGGTTTTAAAGAAGCTCAAGGTAGGAGTTTTATCTACTGGAGATGAGCTTGTCGATGTAGGCAATCCCTTAGATAAAGGTAAAATTTATAACAGTAATATTTATACTCTTTATGGTAAAATAATGAACCTTGGATGTGAACCTTCCATAGAGGGGATTGTTAAGGATAATTTAACAGATATAATGGATAAACTTAAGTCATCAATGGATGGTAATGATATTCTCATAACAACAGGAGGGGTTTCAGTAGGAGAAAAGGATCTTCTTATGGATGCACTATTATCAATAGGAGGAGAAGTTTTATTCTGGAAAATTGATATTAAACCTGGTACTCCTGTACTTTGTGGAAAATTTGGAGATAAGCTCATAATATGCTTGTCAGGAAATCCAGCAGCATCCTCAGTAACATTTGATCTATTATTTAGACCACTTGTATCTCAACTAAATAGAAGAAAAGACTTGAACTGGAAGAGAAAGTCCGCAGTTTTTATGGATGATTTCGGTAAGAAAAATGGTATGAGAAGATTCCTAAGGGGAAGATACTATATAGATAATAAAAAACTTTATGTTGAGTTGACTCAAAGTTCACAGCAGTCAGGTGTACTGTCATCGACACTTAACTGTAATTGTCTTATTGATGTTCCTAGGGGTAAGAAGGGACTTGAGAAGGGTGAGGAAGTAAAAATTCTTACACTAAAAGAGATATAATGTTTTGGAGGAGCTTATGAAAATTGGTGCAGTTATTCTTGCTGGGGGTAAAAGCAGGAGAATGAATTATAACAATAAGTCTTTTCTTAGTTTTGATGGGGAGACATTTATTGAAAAAATAATACATGTACTTGAAAGAAGATTTGATGATATTATTATTATTGCGAATGATGAGTCATCCTATTTAAAATATAAAAAAGAAGTTTATAAAGATATATATGTTGGCAAGGGTCCAATGGCTGGGATTCATTCAGCTCTTAAGAATTCTAAAAATGATTATGTATTTGTTGTAGCTACTGATATGCCCTTTGTAAGTGAAAAAGCATTAGAGCTTATACTGGGAAATATAGAAAATCATGAAATAGTAGTTCCTATGTCAGCTGGAAAATTACATCCCCTTTGTGGTGTATATAGCAAAAATATACTTCCTAAGATTGAAAAGTCACTGGAAGCAGAAAACTATAAACTTATAGATTTCCTGCTTACCTGCAATACTTTTGTTGTTAATGGAGATGAAATAAAGGAATCTTTTAGGAATATAAATACACCTGAAGATTATAAAAAAATGGAGATGGATTAATTGGCTGGGATAATAAATTTTGTAGGAAAATCAAATACTGGAAAGACCACTCTTATTACTAAGGTTATTTCATATATTTGTCATCAAGGATACTCAGTAGGAGTTATTAAACATGATGTGCACGATTTTGAAATAGATCACAAGGAAAAAGACACATACAAACATAAAGAAGCAGGAGCAAGCACTGTGATAATTTCCAACAGGAAAAAGTATGCCCTAATTAAAGATGTAGAAGAAGAAGCTTCCCTGGAAGATTTGATTGAACTTTGCCAGGACAAGGATATAATTATCATCGAAGGATATAAAAAGTCCCCTTATGACAAGATAGAACTTTTGAGGGAAGAAAGATATAAAGAGCCTATATCAGATAGGAGATATTTAAAGGCAATTGCCTGTGATTTTGATATATCTATAGATGATGAGAATATTGAGAATTTTGATATAGATGATTTTGAGTCGGTTGGAAATTTTATTATAAACAACTACATTTTACAGTGAAATAATATGAGATTTTTATTAAACACTGCCCTATATTGGGTGGTGTTTTTTTGATTTTTGCGAAAAAGGTGGTGTACTTGTAACGGTGTTACTTGTGGTGGTTGGCTGTTGGGGAGAGAAGGGGAAGAGGGGAATCGCACAAATACTTTGTTTGTGCTAGGTGAATTAATATTGTATGCAAAAAAATAAGGTGAAAAGGAAAAGATAAAATCTTTATTAAAGGAGTTTTTAAGGTCTTGAGTTTTTCCATTTCCCTTATTTTGTTCACAAAAATAAATTCTCCTAGTTTTGTATACAAAACGATTCCCCTTTTCACCAGAAGATCTTCCCTAACCATCTTGTACAGAATGTACAAAAACCACTACGAGTACTAAAAGTACAAGTACACCACCTAAAGACATGATTACTGAAAAATCACTCCATATGCCTGTCACAACTCTACGGACAGGAGTGACTTAAACTAGGGTCTTGAAAAAACCACTCAAAAATGGAGAAAGAGGTTGTATCTTAAAAAAGATACAACCTCATTATATGCAAAGTATTTATCTAGTATCATATTTACATAATAGTTACATACGGGATAAATCAAAATACAAATTGATTAATTTTTTGTTCTGTTGGATTCTTTTGATGAATAAACACTAGAAGATTATTCATACTTTTTCACCCAGTTATATATGTACTTATATTGAAAAATGATGGGCAAAACATATTTCAACACTAATCTGAATAAACTTAAATTTTTCAACTCCATTAGGAATATTCCTAGTAAAGGGCATGCTTGCAGGAGCTGAGTATAAAAATCTTTGTTCCAGATTTATAACGATACGTAATAATATAAATAGGTGCTACGTAAACCGCATTAAATTCATTCAGAAGCATACAAAATTTATACTGAGTAAATAAAATAATTAAATTGGCATATGCTAAATATATAATACTACACATTGTTCAAAATGGCAAATGCTAATTAAAAAATATCTATTTATATTATTTATATGGGTATAAATAATATAAATAATTGTTCCCCAAATAATATTGCTAAGCTATTAATATTAGAATAAAATTTGTCGAAAATCTATACAGAGGTATATTATTTTCAGTGGGAAACAAGGAGGTAGAACAATGAAAATTAATAATATATCGCCATACAATGTGCCGAAGAATAACTATGATTTAGAAAAAGCTAAAGTTAAAGCAGGAGACAGGGAAGTCAAAAAGAGTGAAAAAGATGAAAAGGCAGTTGTATATGAGAAAGGCGATGTGGAAGAAAAAGTTGGTCAGTATAAAATTGATCAAGAAAAAATCGATAAAATAAAAGGTGAGTTCAATCAGAATGTTAATGCATTTAGAGAAATGGTTCGGGAAATGTTTGAAAAGCAAGGTATTAATGTTGAAGAGCTTATCAAAAGGTTAGAAGACGGGGAAGTAATTGAGCTTGAAATTGATCAAGAAGTAATAGACAAGGCTAAAGAAAATGTCAGTGAAGATGGATATTTTGGAGTTGAAAAGACAGCTAAAAGAATACTGGATTTTGCTAAAGCTATTTCAGGTGGAAATCCTGAAAAAATCCAACTACTTAAGGATGCTTTTATTGAAGGTTTTGAAGAGGCCAAGGAAATCTTTGGAGGAGAGCTACCAGAGATTTCAGAAAAAACATATGAAAAAGTTATGGAAGGTTTCGATGAATGGGAAAAAGAGAATGACTAATGCAAAATGAATCCTGTGTCTATGACACAGGGTTCATTTTGCATTAGTCATCCCTTTTTAAATTTGATATAATATTACCATAAGTACAATTTGAATTAAAAATTAAATACAATAGGGAGGTATATATACATGAAACATATTGTTGATGCTGATTGGTTATATAATAACTATAAGAATGATAATATTACTATTATCGATTGTAGATTTGATTTAGAAGATAAAGAATATGGCTTAAAACAGTATAATACATCACATATCCCCGGAGCGTATTTTATTGATTTTGAAAAAGAATTGACAGGAAAAATTAAAAAGCATGGTGGAAGACACCCTTTGCCAGACGTAGATAAATTGATAAACAAGCTTATTATGATTGGAATTAGCAAATACAATCCTGTAATTGTATATGATGATGGTAATCTGGCTGGAGCTTCAAGATTATGGTTTACATTAAGATATTTAGGAATAGACAATGTTTTTGTTTTAAAAGATGGATTTAGGAGTTGGCTAGAGTGTGGATATGAAATATCTACTCGACCTACTACAGAATTTAAGATAGGAAATTTTGATTTAAAGGTAAAGAAGAGCACTGTATATGATAAAAGTAAGATGATGGAGTCTATTGATAAGGATGATGCTATAATAATAGATTCTAGAAGTCCTGAAAGGTATATGGGGGAAGTTGAACCTATAGATATACTTGCAGGTCATATTCCTGGAGCAGTAAATCATTTTTGGCAGAGCAATTTTATAGTTGAAAATGATGATTTTTTTCTTAAAAGTATTGAGGAAATAGAAGAAAGCTTTCAGTACATTCCTAAAAAGAAAAAAATAATAATACATTGTGGTTCAGGAGTTACAGCTTGTGTTAATTATTTACTACTTACTGAACTTGACTATGAGCCTAAATTATATGTTGGTAGTTGGAGTGATTGGATATCATATGATGACACACCTAAAGTTTTAGGTGTTGAAAGTAAGTAAATCGGAGGAAGAATATGAGTATAGAATTGATAAGAAAGTTTTCAGAAGGTTTTGGAGTATCAGGATTTGAAGATGAAATAGTTGATATAGGAAAAGAAAATTTAGATAAAAAGCTTATTCTTGAAGAAGACAGAATGAGAAATTTATTTATAAGAAGAGAAGATCATGATGAAAGTAAGCTTACAGTGTTAGTTGATGGTCATTCTGATGAAGTTGGTTTTTTGGTTCAGAGCATTCTTGACAACGGTTTAATTAAATTTATTACTATTGGTGGATGGCTAAGTCAGGTTGTTTTAGGACAAAGAGTTGTGATTAAGAATAGAAATGGAAAGAAGGTAAAAGGTGTGATTTCTTCTACTCCACCACATTTTTTAAGTGGAGACAAGAAGAACAAGGTTATTGATGTAGATGATATGTATATAGATGTAGGATCCTTAAATAGGGATGAAACAATGAATACTTTTGGAATTAATATAGGAGACCCAATTATTCCTCTATCTGAGTTTATTCATAATGATTGTAATGATACAATTATGGGAAAAGCTTTTGATGACAGATTAGGTTGTAGTGCTGTTGTTGAAATTATGAATTCAAATGTATCGAGGAAACTAGACTATAATCTTGTAGGATCCTTATCTACTCAAGAAGAAGCTGGTTTAAGAGGTGCCAGAATTGTTGCCAATAAAGTTAAGCCAGATTTAGCAATAATATTTGAAGGAACCCCTGCTGATGACGTTATTAAAAGTGGATCTCAAAGTCAGGCTTCACTTGGTAAAGGACCTCAGTTGAGACATAGGGACAACAGTATGATTGCCAATCCTAGATTAATGAGATTTGTAATAGATTTGGCAGATGCTTTAGATATAAAATATCAAGAGGCGGTTCGTCAAGGTGGAGGGACAAATGCAGGGGCTATACACCTATCTAACGAAGGTGTACCTACTGTTGTAATTGGTGTTCCAGTTAGATATATACATTCACCACAAGGTATTTTTAAGTATGAAGATTATGAGAATGCTATTAGACTTGCAAATAAGATAATTGAAAGTTTAAATAGTGATATTATAAAAAAATTCTAAATTTGAGGATTAGTTTATGAAAAAAATATTATGTATGTCGATGATAATCCCTATTTTATTTTGTACAACGGGATTTGGAAAAAGAACTGAACAAATTAATATAGTTTCCAGTGATACCTATCCAATTATTCAAAAGGTGAAAACTCCAATAGAAGAATATAGGGTTAGTATGTCTTTTGTTGGCGACATAATTTTTCATAAGGCTGTTTTAGAATCCTCTAAAAAAGGTCAAGAATATGATTTTAAAGAAATTTTTACTCATATAAAAGATGATTTAAATGAGTCGGATTTGATTTTTGGAAATTTAGAAACTACCTTTGCGGGAGATGATAAGGGGATAAGTGGTACTAATTTTGTTTTTAATACCCCAGATCAAGGTGCAAGGGATTTGAAGTGGGCAGGTTTTGATATCTTAAATACAAGTAATAATCATTCACTTGATAGAAAAGCATATGGATTAAAAAGAACTAACGATATACTTGATAAGGAAGAAATTTATCGTATAGGAACATATAATTCTATTGAGGAAAGTAATCAAGCCCATGTATTTGATTATAATGGAATAAAAATTGGTTTTATTTCATACACATATGGAACCAATGGATGGCCAATACCTAAGGATATGCCCTATTCAATAAAGTTAATAAATAATGAGAAAATACTTGCTGATATCGAAGTATTGAAAAAAGAAAAGCCAGACTTTATTGTAGCATCAATTCATTGGGGAAATGAATATAAGCAAGTACCTAATAAGTATCAAAAAGCTTTGGCAGAGTTGCTAAATGAAAACAATGTTGACGTGATTGTTGGTTCCCATCCCCATGTTATGCAACCTGTCACTTCAATACTTGGAGAAAATGGTCATGAAACACTTATCATGTACTCTATGGGAAATTTTATATCAGGTCAGAGAAAGCATCCAAGGGACTATGGTGGTATAGTTCAACTTGAACTAATCAAAAAAGGTGATGATAAATACTATAATAATGTATGGTATACACCAACTTGGGTACAATCGACCTGGAAAGATGGAAGACGATATATGAGGATAGTCAACTTGACAAAGGCACTTGAAAACTACTCAAATGAAACAGATACTTTTTTTAGTAAGTATGAAGTGAATAGGATGAAACATATTCTTAGGGAAATACCTAAGATAGTTCTTACTAATGATGAATATATAAAAGAGGATGATAGGTATCTGATTTATAAAAAATAAAAAATGTATCTTTAGGCAAAGCCTAAAGATACATTTTTTTCTCTGTTTTAGTACTTGCTAAAACAACACCGTCCTTAATAACAAATAGTCTATCACTATTAAGTCTTAAAGCTTCAATAGGGTTGTCTGTATCTATTATAACTAGATCAGCGGCTCCACCTTCTTTGATACCGTAGTTATCTAATCCTAGGAGTTTACTGGATTTGAAAAGTGGCATGTCAAATACTTCAAGGATTTCGTGAGGAAGACTCATGTGTGCTGCGTGGCATAATATATTACCTACTTCTAGCATATCTGCTCTTCCAAGGGGATAGAAAGTATCCTTTATACAGTCTTGTCCAAATGCAACATTCACTCCTAGATTAACTAGTTCTTTTACTCTTGTTAAACCTCTTCTCTTAGGATAATCATCAAATCTTCCCTGAAGCATAAGGTTTGTAACTGGGTTTGTAATCATATTAATTCCAGTTTTCTTTACTTTATCCATAACATACTCAGCATATTTCTTGTCGTATGATGCAAGGGCACATGTGTGACCTGCAGTAACTGATGGTTGAAAGTTTCTTGATACTATTTCATCAGCAGTCATTTCCAATGTTCTGAAAAAGGGATCATCAGTTTCATCTACGTGCATATCAATTGGGCAGTTGAACTTTTCTGCAATATCAAACACGATCTGAACATGTTTCAAACTATCCTCAGGACAGTTCTCGCTTGCGGGCATTCCGCCAACAATGTCTGCTCCCATTTCCATTGCTTTGTACATAAGCTCTTCGCAACCAGGATCTTTAATTATACCTTCTTGAGGGAAAGCTACGATTTCGAGGTGGAAAATATCCTTGTAGTCCTCTTTGGCAAGTAGAACACCTTCAAGGGGCTTTAAGCCACCGATAGTATCAATATCAACATGTGTTCTCATATAAAGAGTACCATGTGAAATTGCTTCTCTTATAATTCTTCCAGCTCTCTCTCTAATATCTTCCAAGTCATAATTTTTTTTCTTTTCCCATATTATTTCAATTGCTTCTTTTAATGTACCAGTTACATTCTCTCTAACAACTTCGTTGATTAATATCTTATCTAAATGGATATGAGGATCAATGAATGGTGGTGTAACTAAATTGCCTTTAGCGTCAATAACTTTTGAGAAATCACCTTCATTGAAATTTCCAGTATCTAAAATCTGATCAATTTTTCCATTCTTAATAGAGATATCCTTAAGTAGCTTTTCTGTTTTCTTATTAGAATCAAATTCACTATAAATATAACTATTTTTAATTAAAATATTCATAAAACTTCTCCTTTTTTCATAATGTGAAATCACGATTCGGCATCGTGAACTTATACTTGAATTATATCATATATTTTTTCGATTTCAAGAGAAAATAAAAAAAGATTCTAATAGCTAATTAGAATTTAGCTAAATAGAACCTTTGTTTAACTGACGTTAGTCAGTTAAAAGGGCAAAAAAATAAAAAGACTTAAGGAATGCAATGCATTTACCTTAGTCTTTTTAAATGAATAGTGTGGTTAGGATAGTTATATTTTAATACATATAATTGGACGTGTCAAATAAATTATCTTAAAAATGTTGCAACTTAACTAAAAATTTACTATTAATTTAAGGGTGTTAACTTTTTTGTCAATTGACAAAAAAGTTAACACCTATGGAAGGCTTTTTTCAATATGTGAAATTATTACATATACTTAAGATGTTTTTGTATACATGAAGTAAAAAACGGAAAAAAATGATGTATTATAAAGTTGAGTGTAAAAGAAAATAAAGAAGGGGGAAACGTTATGTTTAAAAAGTTTACAAACGGTTGTGTATCAATTGTTCAAAGGTACCTTCCAGATCCATTTTTATTTGCGGTATTATTAACATTTATTGTACTTATTCTTGGTGTAGTAACGACGGCTCAGACTCCACTTGCAATGGTTCTTCATTGGTCAACTGGTTTCTGGAAATTACTTGCCTTCTCAATGCAGATGAGTTTAGTACTTGTAACTGGACATACTTTGGCAAATGCACCAGCGTTTAAAAGAGGATTAAAAAAATTAGCTTCAATATGTCATACTCCATCTCAAGCAATTCTTGCAGTAACTTTTGTAGGAACTATTGCTTCATGGATTAACTGGGGATTTGGTCTTGTAATTGGTGCTCTTTATGCTAGAGAACTTGCAAAGCAAGTAAAGGGAGTTGACTATAGACTTCTTATTGCTTCAGCTTATTCTGGATTCCTTGTATGGCATTCAGGTATTTCAGGTTCTATTCCATTAAAGGTTGCTTCTGGCGGAGAAGGTTTAGCTGCTGCAACAAATGGGGCCCTTACTGAAGCGGTACCTACAGCAACTACTATATTTGCTCCATTTAACTTAATTATTTTCGGAATTATCTTATTTACAATGCCTTTTGTTAACAGAGCTATGCATCCAGATCATGGAGACGTTGTAGCTGTAGATCCTGCACTTCTTGTAGAAGAGCATCATGAACCTATGAAAAGAGAAGATATGACTCCGGCTGATAGATTAGAAAACAGTATTGTAGTTTCTATGCTTGTTGGTTTAATGGGTCTTACTTACATTATTTATTACTTTGCAACTAAAGGTTTTAGTTTAAATTTAAATATTGTTAACTTTATATTCTTATTTGTTGGTATACTCCTACATGGAACTCCAAGGAATTTCTTAGATGCTGTAACTAATGCAATTAAAGGTACAGCAGGTATAGTTATTCAGTTTCCATTTTATGCAGGTATCATGGGTATGATGACTGGTGTTAGCCCTGATGGTGTTTCATTAGCTGGTCAGATTTCTCACATGTTTGTTAGTATTTCAACTCCTACTACATATCCAATGTTTACTTTCCTAAGTGCAGGTATTGTAAACTTCTTTGTTCCATCAGGTGGAGGACAATGGGCTGTTCAGGCTCCTATAATGATGCCAGCAGGTGTTGAGCTTGGTGTTCCAGCAGCTAAAACAGCTATGGCTATTGCATGGGGGGATGCTTGGACTAACATGGTTCAACCATTCTGGGCTTTACCAGCATTAGGTATTGCAGGTCTTGGTGCAAGGGATATCATGGGATTCTGTGTGGTAGATTTACTTTACTCAGGAGTAATTATCATAATTGGTCTTATGTTCTTATAATGATATGTTAAAATATTACAAATAGTACAACTGGTCCTAAGGAAAGTCTTGTGATTTTCTTTAGGACTTTTTTCGTTTATTAAGTTATAATTGTTATAAGGATACTTGAAATATTAGTATACATTGGGAGGTAGTTTTATGGATAAGGAAAGAATACTGGTTGCAGATGATGATAAAGAAATTAGAGAGCTTATAAAAATATATTTAACAAGTGAAGGCTTTGAGCCTGTTTTGGCAAAGGATGGTTTAGAAGCTTTAGAAATAATAAATAAAGGTAATATTGATTTGGCGGTACTTGATGTGATGATGCCAAAATTAACGGGAATCGATATTTGCATGGAAGTTAGGAAGGATAATAATATTCCAATAATAATTGTATCAGCTAAATCTCAGGATAGTGATAAAATACTTGGTCTTACAACTGGTGCTGATGATTACTTGACTAAACCGTTCAATCCACTTGAATTAATTGCAAGAATTAAGTCTCAGTTAAGAAGATATAAGAAGTTAAATGATATGGGTGATTCTTCTGCAAGTGTTATATCAGTAGAAAATTTAGTGATCGATAAAAATTCACATGAGGTGTCTTTGGATGGTAGGATATTAAAACTTACACCTAGGGAATTTGATATACTCTTATTATTAGCTCAAAATAGAGGGATAGTATTTTCAACTGAAAAAATATATGAACAAGTTTGGCAAGAGGAGTACTTTGATTCTAAAAATACTGTTGTAGTTCATATGAGAAAATTAAGGGAAAAAATTGAGGAAGATCCAAGAAATCCAGTTTTTATAAAGACTGTATGGGGAGTTGGATATAAATTTGAAAAATAAAGAAAAGAAAAGGAAGATAAAGAAAATTGACGAAGAGTCATTTTTTAGTCTATATAAATTTTTTGTAAGTAGTATCAGAATTGAACTTCTTGCGGTATTTATTTTTTCATTACTTATAAGTGTGGGATCATTTTATTTTATGAATCAAACATTAGAAAAAAGTAGTAAAACTGCATATGTTACTTATGAAAAAGGGATAAATAGTATTGATTCTGATAGTCAGATTTTAAGAAATATTATTATTAGGGGAGATTTGTCCCAAGATGATTTGCCGGATTTAGAAAGTTATTATGCTGATAAAATTTCTTCTAGTGCTAAAATAAAGCTGATAAATAGTGCTGGTAAAATCATATATTCTAATGAAGAAGATTATTTGGATAGTATAGATCTTTATGAAACTTTTAAAAAGGCGTTTGAATCTAATGCTAGAGAGAGAGATCCTAAGATTAGGTTTTTACCACTAGAGTTAAAGGATATGAGTAATATATATCTATATTATGAAGATACTCCTATTCCAGAAGTTTTGTATTCTGTTGAAGTGAAAAGCGCCAATAAGGTAGTTGGAATCTTAAGTGCTCTTGTAATATTTTTTGCTGTTTTCTTGATTATTACTAGGAATAAGATTGAATATATTAATGAGATATCTGAATCGATAAAAGTAATTGCAAAAGGAAATTTACATTATAAGATAAAATCTAGGGGCCATGACGAAGTAAGTTCTATTGCGGAGAACATAAATTTAATGTCAAGTGCCCTTGCTAAAAATGAACAAGAAAAGCTAAAGGCGGAATCCTTAAAAAATCAACTTATTACTAATGTTAGTCATGATCTTAGAACCCCACTTACTTCTATAATGGGTTACTTGGGTTTGGTAAGGGATGGCCATTATAATAATGATATGGAACTTGAAAAATATTTGGGGATCGCTTATCAGAAGTCAGAAAGGTTAAAAAGCCTGATTGAAGATTTGTTTGAATATACTAAATATTCTGGCGATGAGGTAGAATTGAATTTTATAGATATTAATATTTGTGATTTAGTCGAGCAAGTAGTAGAAGAGTTTGTTCCAGTATTTAAGGAAAATCAATTGGATATTGAGATGATATGTAATCGAGAGGAAAAATATATCCTTAATGTAGATCCAGACAAAATGGTTAGAGTAATGGATAATTTATTTATGAATGTAATTAAGTATAGTGATAAACCTAGTAATGTAGAAATAGAAGTGAAAAGAATAGAAAATAATGTTAATTTTGTTATTACAAATGAAGCTATGGGTATGAATAGTGATAACGTTGAATTTTTGTTTGACAGATTTTATAAAACTGATATGTCCAGAACTTCTGAAAATAAAGGGAGTGGACTTGGTCTTGCTATTAGTAAAAGTATAATTTCTTTGCATAGTGGTGAAATATATGCCAAGTACAATGATGGAAAGTTATCTATAGTTATTGAACTGCCTTTAAATAGTAATAGTGTAATCGGAGGATAATATATGTATCTATATACTAACTATGTGTCAGTATATTATGTAATTAATTTAATATTAGCCATAGTAATAATATTTTTTGAAAGAAAGAAACCTACTTCTACTCTAGCTTGGCTTATGATACTGTATTTTGTTCCTGTATTGGGATTTTTCATTTATCTAATATTCGGACAAAATTTAAGTAAAAGAAAAATCTTTCACTATAAGAAAATAGAGAAGAAGTTTTTAGATTTGATATTAAATATGCAGCTCAAGGATTTAGAAGAAAGAAAGTTGAGGTTTAAAGACTCAATTGCTTATGATTATAAAGATATGATATACATGCATATTAAAAACAGTGCCTCAGAAGTTACAATGAATAATTCTATAAAATTATATACTAAAGGTGAAGAAAAATTTACTGATTTATTTCAAGATATAAGGAAAGCTAAAAAACATATTCACCTTGAGTACTATATTGTAAAGAATGATGAGTTAGGTAAACAACTTATGTCTCTTTTGATTGAAAAGGCTAAAGAGGGAGTTGAGGTTCGGTTTTTGATGGATGCTTTTGGATCGAGATTTATGATAAGAAGCAAAAAAGTAAAAGAGTTAAAAGCGGTAGGTGGGAAGGTTGGAGTATTTTTTGCATCGAAGATACCACTTATAAACATGAAGGTTAATTTTAGAAATCATAGAAAAATGGTAATAATTGATGGTAAGATTGGCTATATTGGTGGCTTCAATGTAGGTAATGAATACCTTGGTCTTGATGAAAGAATGGGGAATTGGCGAGATAATCACCTTAGAATAGAAGGTAGTGCAGTTGATAGTCTTCAGTTAAGATTCTTACTTGATTGGAGAACTACTAATACAGAGCAGGTAGAAAATTTTGAATCATCATTTGTTTTTCAAGAAGACAAGGATGGTCAAACAGTACAGATTGTTGCTAGTGGACCTGATCAAGAATGGGAACAGATAAAGTATGGATACTTAAAGATGATTAACTCTGCAAAGGAAAGTATTTATATTCAAACACCTTATTTTGTACCAGATGATAGTATGTTAGAAGCTTTAAAAATAGCGGCACTATCAGGTATTGATGTGAAAATAATGATACCAGACAAACCTGATCATATGTTTGTATATTGGGCTACATATTCCTATCTTGGTGAAGTTATTAATGCAGGGGGGAAGGGCTATTTATACAATAATGGTTTTTTACATTCCAAGACAATAATTGTAGATGGTAAGATTGCATCTGTCGGTTCTGCGAATATTGATGTTAGGAGTTTTAAATTGAATTTTGAAGCAAATGCCTTTGTATATGATCATGATTTTGCAGGGGAACTAAGAAAAGAGTTTGATAAAGATTTAGAAGTTTCTCTATTAGTAGATGAAAAAAAATATGAATCTAGGGGCAGGATAATTAAGATTAAAGAATCTATTTCCAGATTATTAAGCCCAATATTGTAGTATAAGGAGTAGATATTATGGGATCAGAGTTTTCTAAAAAATTACATAGCTATCTTAAGGAAAATTATTATAAAGTTCAAGAGATAGAAGATTATAAGGAAGTCTTTGAACCATTAATATTGATTTCTCGTGGGGACTTGTATGAAAAACTTAAGTACAGTGATAGTTATTTGTATAGAAAAATTTCTGGATTTATTTTTGAGCTAAATAAAGTTGCAAGGGATATTCCTGAAATCAAGAAGTTTGTAGATGATCTATTATATAATGGCTATAGTATATTGGAATATAGTGAAGACTATCCATATATAGACTTACAAATAAGGATATTAACAGAAGTACTAAACAGAGAAATAAAGTAGTGTGTTGTGATTGCTTAAAGCCTAGGGTTTTAGGCAATTTCTTTTTTAATACTAGTTAAGATTGTAAGTAGTACAAATTGGGTAAATATACAATAGGATAGTTGGTCTATTTCATTATTTAAATATGGCGGTGATAATAATATGAAGAATGGATTAATGAGTAATATTGTTATTGACCAAAATGGAAAGAATAAGCAAGTTCTATCAGTTATCACTTTAGGTTTTGGATGATTTTGGGACATTGAGGCCAGATTTGGTTCTCTTAAGGGTGTCCTTGAAACTGAAGTAGGTTATTCAGGAGGAAGTATTAAGAATCCAAGCTATAGACAGATGTATGACCATACTGAGGTTGTTAAAATTATTTATAATAGTGAGATAATATCCCTCCATCAAATTATAGATATATTTTTTGACAGTTTTGATTATACAAGTAGACCTTTTAGTAACCAGTATAAACCTATTATTCTCTATAACAGTGATGATGAGTGGGAAGTTATTGAAGAGATAATGTTTCAAAAGGGTATTAGAAATCACCATGTTGAGATAAAGGCCATGGGTGAGTATTATAGAGCAGAAGATTATCATCAGAAGTTTTATTTGAAAAATGCAGAACTTGTCAGAATAGAACTAAGGAAAAGATATGAATCAGATTTAGAACTTGAAAAGTCAATTGATGCAGTAAAGATTAATAGCTTACTTGGTGGATTTAAACCTAAAGGTTTTGATTTTGATAAACTGAATATTTCGGATGAAGGTATAGAGTTTTTGAAGTTGCATTCAGGAGACTATATTGGAGTTTACGAATAATAATAGGGGCCATATGGCCCCGGTTTTATTTTTTGCTTTTAATTACAAGATTTATAACTAAAACAATTGCCGACAGTATAATTATAGTTGCACCAGAAGGAATATTGAACATATATGATGACAATAGTCCGGTTATACACAAGAATAGTCCTATTAATGATGATAAGAGCATTATTCCTGAAATATTTTTACTATGAAGCTTGGCTATTGTTGGTGGAACTGTTAACAGTGAAATTACAAGAATTATTCCAACTACTTTTATTAGTATAACTATTGAAAGTGAAACTAATGTAATGAGTATGTTATCAAAGAATTTTTTATTATATCCGATGACCTGAAAAAACTCAGGATCTAGAAGATATGATTTCCAATAGGACATAAAAGGGATAATTACTATAATTAAAACAACAGTTAGACCAGCCATTATGTTTAGATAACCCTTTGATACGGTTAAAATATCTCCAAATAAGTAAGAGGTCATATCAGGTGGATATCCTGGGGTAAAACTTATAAAAAGAATTCCTAGTGCCATACCTGTGGCCCAGAACATACCCATTATGGCATCTTTTTTCGAATTGTGGCCTTCTTGAACTTTATTAAGGAAAAATCCACTTCCTACTGCGAAAAAAAGAGCACCAATGATAGGCTCGAAACCAAGAAGATATCCAAGTCCAATGCCTCCAAATGATGCGTGGGCAATTCCGCCACCCATCAAAACCAATCTTTTTTCAATCACAATTGTTCCAATTATTCCACAAATGATACTTGCAAGCAATGATGCGATTAGTGCATGTTTAAAAAAGCTGTAGTTTAAAAGTTCTAGTATCATTCTATATCCCCCCAATGCTTTGGCAATACTCTATGGGGATAGCCATGGGCAATCAAATCTATAGGGCATCCGAAAGTCTTTTCTAAGGATTCTTGATCAAGTTGTTTATCATTGTGGTAGTGGAAGTCAATATTTAGACAACCAACTGTCTTCACATATGAAGATATTACTGCCATATCATGTGTTACTAGGAAAATTGCCATATCTTTATTAAGTTCTTTTAGATATGAGTAAATAGTATTTTTTGACTTAGTATCAATGCTAGCTGTTGGTTCATCAAGTAGTATTAGATCAGGTTTGCTGATTATTCCCCTTAGTATTAATACCTTTTGCATCTGCCCGCCGGACAAACCACCTATTTGTCTATCTTTTAAATCTCCTATTTCTAGTTTCTCAAGTAAACTCATAGCATATTCTTTTTCTTCTTTTGAATATCTTCTAAAAGGTTTTAGATTACCCCTTTCAAGACCAGAAAGGACTACATCAATAACTTTTATAGGAAAAGTTTTTTCAAAGTTGGAAAATTGAGGGACATACTTTACATTTAAGCCATTTTCGCTTAATACTTTTCCTTCACTGGGTTTTATTATTCCTAATAAAATTTTTATTAGGGTAGTTTTTCCTCCTCCATTTGGACCAATTACTCCGATAAAATCGTTTCTATTGATTTGGAGATTAATATTTCTTAGTATAGCTTTCCTATCTATGGAATATGATACGTTATTTAGTTTAATTAAATCCATATTTTTCTCCTTATATTCATCTTCTTGATAAAGGTATAAAAGTATTTTACCATTTTACTTTTTAATTGAAAACCATTTTCATATAAATATTAAGTTTAGATTATGATTATCCACTGCACTCTAAAACATAGTTTATTTATGGTATAATTTTTTCTGATAGATTTTTATTTACTCTATAATTGGAGGTAGTTATGAAGAGTTATTTATATAAATATGTTTTTATTGTTTTGGTCTTAGTATTATTGCTTTCTTCATCCTTTTCAGTAACGGACTATTCAAGAATTACTGAGTTAGAAATAATCAAAGGTGATGAGCACGGTATGCGCCTTAATGATATTGTTACCCGAAAAGAACTTGCTGTAATCATCGCAAGACTAATGGGTGAAAGTACATACGCAGAAAATTATCCTGTAAAAAGTATATTTAAGGATGTAGAAGATTCATATTATAGTTCTTATATTGCTTGGGCTTATTCAAAAGGATATTTCGAATACTTAGGAAGTGAAATATTTGGACCGGATGATGCTATCGATGACAAGGAGTATGAAAGATCGATATTAAAAGTTTTAGGTTATGAAATTCCTGATAGATATATTGATTATAAAGCAAAAGAGCTTGATATAGATATAGTTAAAACAGACAAGGTAACGAGAAAAATGATGGTGGAATCAATTGCTAACGCTCTTGATTTAAACTTAAATGGAAGAAATGTCACACTATATGAGAACTTGATTGAGCAAAAATTAAATAAAAACAGCAGATCCATAGTTAATATTGAAGTTTTGTCACTTAAAAATGTTGTAGTGAAGTTCAGTGAATCTATATCTTCTGATAGTTTAGGAATAGAAATAGTTGATAAAAGCAATCCTTTCAAGAAGACAAATGTTAAGGAGATTGATTATCTTGGTTCAAATACTTATTTACTTAACCTTGGAAGGATGGATGGTAGTAAGGAATATTATTTGAAATACAATGGCATAAATTATCCTTTTTCACCAAAAAAGAATACTGGAACTAAGTTGTTTGTTAATAAATTAAAAGTTATTGATAATGATAAAGTTTTGATTTCATTTAATGACAGACTGGTACCAAACTCCGCAAATGATATAAGTAAATACGGTATTGAAGGTATAAAAGTTATTAATGCTAAAGTAAGTGAAAGTTTAGATTCAGTTATTTTAACTACTGAAAAAGTAGAGAAAAATAGTTATTACAGTTTATTTATAGAGAACATAGAAGCTTTGGATGGAAAAAAACTTGAGAGGGAAGAATTTATTATCCAAGGAGATGTTGACTTAGAAAAACCCATGTTGCTCTCAGCTGAAATAAGGTCTAATGATAGAATAGAATTGATATTTAATGATTTAAATGGATTAGATGATTTAAGTTTGAAAAATATTAAGAATTATAGTATAATCAGCGATTCTGGTAAAGTTGATATAGATTCTGTAAGCACTATAGAAATTCCAGAAAAGAATCATACAAAAGCAGTGATAAAAAGCAGTAATACTTTAGAAAAAGCTAGCTATAATATTATTATCAGTAATATAAAGGATAATAGTAATAGTAAAAATACTATGGATAAGAAAAATATAAAGCTAATACAAGATAATTTAGATTTCAAAGGACCTGAAATATTAAGTGTTGAAGCATTAGGTAAGAATAGATTAAATGTAAAAATATTTGATGATAGTAAGTTGCAGAAAAAGCAGATTTTTAATGCGGGAAATTACCATATAAATAATAATATTCAGATTACCAATATATATTTCGATAATGATGGATACACTTTTGATGATAATGTTACTTCGATAATTATTGAAACCACTAATATGTCAAGGGATACAAAGTATATGATTGGTTTTGAAAATATAAGTGATGAGTATGGTAATACAATTTCTATGGAGGACATAGCCTTTGATTCCAAAGTCGTTGACAATGTGTCCCCTAAGATTTCAGAAATTGTTGTAATTGATGAGAATACAATTGGTGTAAGATTTGATGAGAAAATCAACAAGGTAAATTGCATGAATACTGAGAATTTTATTGTTGATAACCTTGTAGGAAATCCTAATGAAGTGATTTATGATAATAAGGAAGACCAAATATTATTGAAGGTATCTAATTTAGAAAAAGGGAAAGAATATCTATTATCAGTTAAGAACATACTTGATTATAATATGAACGAAATGGGGACAAAAAGTCATAGTTTCGTATATAACTATTTGAATACAGAGTATTTTGTAAAAGAATTTGATTTTATCAATAGCAATACTTTTAGAATTGATTTCAATAGTAATATTGGGAATGTTAAAGATATCAAGGTGATTCTTGAAAATACAGAAACGAATGAAATTTTAGAATGTAATAGTCTATGGTTTCGTGATGAAGATGAATCTGTTGTTTACTTTAAAAGTGGAAAAGTCTTAAAAGCTAAGGATGGTTATAGAATTAAGTCAATTTCAGGTTTGTTTATTGAGAAAAAGTTAAGAAGCATAAGTTATTATAATGATAGTAGTGTTGAAAATAATGAAATACTAGGGTATAAAATTTTTGGGAATAATGAAATTATGATTTTTTTGAGTCAAGCCTTTTATATTGATGAAGATAAAGTAAGCTCGAATATTGAAAGTTATAATATAAATAAGGACTTAAATGCTATTAGTCTTAAGTTTAATGATGTATTTCAAAGTAAAGACATATATCTTGATTTGAGCTATATAAAAAACATTTCAGGAAGAAGCTTCTTTAATCCAAATGATTATTCTGGAAGACACAAGTTTGTAGTTAATTTTAAGAATGTCAATCCTGTTGATCATGTAGAAGTATACAATTATTACAATCTTTCTATTTTTCATGATAAACCAGTATTTGGTAAGTACTACAAAGTTTTTAACATAAGCGATTCCCTAGAACTAGACTTGTTGAATGTTAATGTGGATGACGGTAATTCTACAAAGGTTAATATTTTGATAAATGATAGATTGGAAGAGGATGACAGATATATTATTAAAGTTTATAATGATCCTAATTATACTAATGAAGTTGATAGCGAGACTTTTAAAGCTGACTTTGACCAGTATTTGATTGCAAAAGTTATAGATAATAGTTCTATTGAAATATACAATGATTATGTAAATGAATATAATGTTACCTTGTATAAAGTAGATAGTAATTATAAAAAAATAGGAGATGACCTGATAAAAGAAAGTGAAGAAATTGGTTCAAAATTTGTAGTTCATACTTCAATAGAGTTATTGAATGAATCAGACTATTTACTTGATTATGGTAATGGAGAGATATATTTAAAAGGTAAAGCTCCAACAATAGACAGTCAGGTATTTGCTATTGCTGATCCCCAGTATACAGGAAAACTTACTATTGATGAGGATATAGTAAGGGAAGAGGAAAAAAAATATAGTGGAAAATTATATAGAATTGACTCTATGGATGAAATTGAAATATATGATGGTGTAGAAAATCAATATTTGATTAAAGAACCAATAAATATTGGTGAAAAAATGTTGTTTAGATTTTATGAAGATGATATTTTAAAATATTCATCTGAAATAGTTGTTAAGGATAACATAAAAGATTATTATATGCCTTATTTTGAGAAAATCAACATGTTCGATTCAGAAAAAATAGCAAGAGATTTAAGGGATTTAAGTCAGGAAACTGCTTATTTTGCCAAGGATGATATTAAGTCGGAAAATGCACTGTATTATATAGACAATCTAAAGATTAAAAATGAATACACTATTTATGAACTTTATACTATTATAAAAGGGGTCAACAGTTACTATGGTTCAAGTATGAAAGATGAAGTTGAAGAACTTCTTATGAACTTAGAGAATTTAACTTATATTTTAGATGATGATTTGACCATTGCATACTGTTTATCTAACTATAATAATATTTCCAATGAAATAAGAAGATTGATTGAAAATCTTCCAAATGAAGAAAAAACAGAATATATTTCTAAAGTTGATAGTATAGAGAAGAAAATAATTGATAGTGTATCCATAAGTAAGTTGGAGTTAGGAAGAGAGAAAATGCTGAACAAAAAAAGTAATTCAACTTCTTTCTCAGCGAACATGATAAATAATAAAGGTATAGATATAGGTAAATCTATTGATAGAGATGGGATTGAAATAGATTATGAGTGGGAAGTACTAAAATTTGATGCCGATAAGTACACTTATTCTCGTGAAATTGATAACATTACTATTCAAGATGATGGAAATACACTAAGTATAATTATTAAAGAGGAAAAAGATACTGAAGGAATCTATAAAATAAAATTAAAAGTAGAAGAAGTTATATTTGAAAATACCGTTATAGAGGTCTTGGGTGAAGGAGAATTAATCATTCAATAGCTTTAATGCTATGTTACAAGAGAAAAAATATAGTATTATATTATTAGGGAGGATAAAAATATCCTTAGTAAGTTTTTAGAATATTTTGGAGGCAAGGTAATGAAAAAAATTATTTTAGTTTTTATCTTTGTTGCATCTATCTTAAGTGGATGTACATCGATTAATAATGTAGAACAATATATGAAGCCACCAACAATGGATGAAGATACAGAGGAAGTAAAGAATGTTATTTATTCCAAACTTCCAGGCAATGCTGAGTTTTTATATCCGACCTATGGTAATATAAGAAATTCCATTTTCTTTGTAGATGTTGATGGAAATGGAAGTAGAGAAGCTCTTGTATTCAATTATGTTGAAGGTGAAGAAGCTCCAATATATATTACAGTTTTAAGTAAAAAAGATTCATTTTGGGCAGTGCAGTATACCATAAAAAATATTGGTTTTGCAATTGATCAGGTAGAGATAGTTGATTTAAATAATGATAATAAAAAAGAATTGATTTTAGGATGGCAAGGTGGAGATATAGTTGAAAAAGGGATTACAATATATTCATTAGGTATAGATGAAAATGTAGAAGTGTTTCAGGATGTTTATTCAAAGTTTGTTGTTGGAGATTTAAATAAGAATAATGTAGATGAGTTGTTTTTAATAAAAAGAAATAGTAGTAGAGGAACTTCAAAGGCTCAGATGTATGAGTATGTAGATAGTGAGTTTGAGTTAATTGATAGTGTTCACATGGAAGGTTATATTGATGATTATTATTCAATAACATTTGGAAAAGCTGATTCAAGCACAGAAGGTATATTTATTGATGCAAGAATCGGTGATAGATCAGGTTTTACAGATTTGATAATATATGAAAATGATAAGTTGAAAAATGTTTTCTACGATACTACATCAAAATCCACAGCCAAAACATTCAAAACTAAATTGATTGAATCTAGGGACGTGGATGGTGATGGCATAATTGAAATCGCAACATTGAGAACAGCAGCTAGAAGCGGAGATATCAATCAAGGGGAAAAAACTCAGTGGATTAGGGTTTGGAATAAATGGGATAGTGAAGATGGTCTTTTAAATGTATATGAATCTTTCCAAGATGAAAAAGGCACTTACCAATTTATTTTACCTAAGAGCTGGGATAAGAATATCGGTATTGAAACAAAAGTTCTTAGTGATGAAAGTAGTGTATCTAGTTTTTACTATTTGATGCCAAAGTCAAAAGAAGAGATTCCTTTGATGGAATTGTATTCAATTGATTCAAATGAATGGACAGAAAAGAAATTAGATATTGATTATGAGAAACCATTCATTCAGGTTGATAAAAAATATAATAAAGTTTTTATGGCTTATATTTATCCTGAAATTGAGAACACTGATATTCCAACTATAGAAATAGACACTGATACGGTTAAAGAAAATTTTATAATATTGAACTTAGATAGAGACGGGGGTAATTAACAGATGAGAAAAGTACTTGTACTTGAAGATGAAGAAGAAATAAGAGAATTTATAATGATAAACTTGAAAAGAAATGGTTTTGAGGCTCTTGAAGCTGGAACCGGTGAAGATGCGCTTGAGATTGCAAAAAAAGAAAAATTTGATATTGCAGTTCTTGATGTTATGCTTCCGGGGATTGATGGATTTCAGGTTTGTAAAAAACTTAGGGAGGATAACAAAACTATGGGCATAATTATGCTCACTGCGAGAACACAGGAGATGGATAAAATAAACGGCCTATATGCTGGCGCTGACGATTATGTTACAAAACCATTTAGTCCAAGTGAGCTTGTAGCTAGAATAGATGCACTTGTAAGAAGAATTGAACTTATGGAAGTTGAAAAACCTAAAGAGTTAAAAAGTGGTCCATTCAAACTGGATTATGATGGAAGAAAGATATTAAAAGATGATGAAGAAATTGAATTGACTCAAATTGAGTATTCAATAATTAAGCTTTTAATGGAAAATGAGGGAGAGTCTCTTTCAAGAGATTTTATTTTAAATAAAATATGGGGAGAAAATTACGTAGGCAGTTGGAAAATTGTAGATGTTAATATTAGAAGGATAAGATCAAAAATAGAAGATGATCCATCTAATCCAGAATACATCAAGACGATATGGGGTTATGGATATAGATGGAGAAAGGAAGATTGATTTGGGTGGAATCAAAAAAAGATGGGTTAGAAACTATATTCTTGCCATTGTTGTGTTCATAGTCGTAATTGAAATGATTTTTGTCTTTACATTCAAGAATTATAATTACGATTTAATCCAGCAAAATCTTGATAATAGAGCTAAAATTACTGCTAATTTTTATGAGAATTATTTAGATGACGATAAATCCAATATTTATGTTCTCGCTCCTAAGATAATGAAGGATTATAACTATGATAAGTACGCAGAACTTCAAATACTTGATTTAAACGGTAATATAATTAGCTCATCATCAGGTTTTCAAATTGAAAAAAAATTGAATACTGATGATTTTATAGAGGCTAGGGAAGGTTTAATTACCAGTAGGGTTGGGAAATCAATTGTTAACAGTGAAAAGGTTATGGTAATTGCATCACCTATAAGAATAAACAATGGGCAGATATTAGGGGTCTTAAGATATATAACGTCTTTAGAGAGTCTAGATAATTATATTAACTCAGGGATACTATTATCAGTAGTAATATTTGCACTTATTATTGTTCTTTTATTTATTCTATCACTTGTGTTTGCAAGATCTATTCTTAATCCAATAAAGGAAATAAATGATGTTTCCAATGAGATGGCTAAGGGGCAGCTGAATCTTTCTATCAAGAAACAATATGATGATGAAATAGGTCAACTGGCTGAAACCATAAATTATATGGCTAGGGAAATAAAGAAAGGTCAGGATTTGAAGAATGAATTCATTTCTTCGATTTCTCATGAGTTAAGGACTCCCTTAACATCAATAAAGGGATGGGGAGAAACGATCTTAGTTGATGATTTTGAAGATAAAAAAGTTAGTCGAAAGGGATTAGAAATAATTATCAGAGAATCAACAAGACTATCAAAAATGGTTGAAGAACTTCTTGATTTTTCAAAGCTAGAGAGCAATAGATTGATTTTAAATAAGGAAGAGACGGATTTAAATCATGAAATAATCGATATAATTAATCTATTCAAGCCTAGGGCCTTGAAAGAGAAAATTGATTTAACATATGGAATAAATGGAGAAAGAAGTAATCTTCTCTTAGATAGAAACAGATTTAGACAAATTATCATTAATTTACTTGATAATGGAGTTAAATTTACAGGTGAAGATAAAAAAATTCATTTAGATGTAACTTATAAAAAGGGTAAAGTAATTATAACTGTAAGTGATAATGGAATCGGTATACCAGAAGATCATTTAGATAAAATCAAGGAGAAGTTCTATAAGTTTGATAATAAGAAATCAGGAAGTGGAATAGGACTTGCTATTTGTGATGAAATAATAAAAATGCATGGTGGAAGTATGACTATTAACTCAAAACTTAATGTCGGAACTAATATAATAGTAGAATTACCTACCATATAATAATTGGAGGGAAAAAGATGTATGCTCTATGTATAATAATTAATGATGTTATGAAAATTGATATGATACATGAAATATTATATGAACACCATGTTGGAGCGACAACACTGGATTCCAGAGGTATGGGGCGAGTGCTTCTTAATCACCATGTAGAGATTCCTATAATTGGATCTATGAGAAAGTATTTAGATGGTAATAAGCCCTATAACAAGACTATTATTAGTATAATTAAAGAAAAAACTAAACTTGATGAAGTTGTTGATGACATAAGGGAAAGGGTTGCTGATTTTGGAGAAAAGGGTGTTGGCTTTATCTTTGTTTTACCAGTAATTGAATGTTATGATTTGGGAAATAAAAATGTTTAATTTTTCTAAGCCAAGAAGGTAGTTTAGTTTCTTTCTAGGATGTGATTGAGATGATGGAGTTTTTAAATCGTATAGGTCTAGTGGGTCTCTTTGTTCATAGTGTTTGTGAGGCTGTATTTTTACCAATTCCTGTAGAGGGATCCTTGGTACTAAATATATTGAACTCTCCTTTTAACGCTATTAGAGCAACTATTGTGGCGGTTACTGGATCTGTCTTAGGAGCTGTAATTAGTCATCAGATTGGATTTTTAGGGGGAGAGAAATTTTTAGACAGATTCTTTAACTCGAAAAAAAAAGAACGTGCTGAAGTAATATTTGAAAAGTATGGCTTTTGGTCGGTAGGTATTGCCGCCCTAACACCACTTCCTTATAAATTTTTTGCTCTAATATCAGGAGTTTTGAGGATGAGTAGGGTTAAGTTGATTTTTGTGGCGACCATTGCTAGGTCTATAAGATTTATAATTGTTGCATTAACAACACTTTATTTTTCGTGAAAAGTGATAAGATTATTTACATGTGTATTATTTTTGCACATCGACTATATGAGTGAAAAAACTCTTTAAAATCAAGGGTTTTACGAAAAAGTAATTAAATTGACATTGAAAAGTGTCAATTTTTTTTATATTATGTAATGGTATGATATAAAACTAATAAAGGATCTTTTATTTAATTTCAAGGGTTTAAAGAATATAGAATATATGGCATACATTTTGCATAAATAATTGATACAAATAAGAAAAATGGGGGATTACGATGGGGGTACTGAAAAACGACATTAGTAAAACTGTAATTGAAAGCATAATTAACTACATACCATTTCCCGCGGTACTTGTTAACAGATTTTCAAGAATAGTATGCTATAATGATAGTTTTCATAAGTATTATGAGTTATCTGATAGTGTTGTAGGAAAGAATATTGTTTCTATAGAAAAAGAAACTAGGATACCTAATGTTATAGATAATAATGTAGTAGAAATAGAGTGGGACCAGAAATTTAGCAATGGGAAAATTGGTAAAGTCAATAGGATTCCTTTATGTGATGAATCTGGTGAAATCAGCTATTGTCTTGCTTTTATATATGATGAAGAATCTGAAAATAATGAAGCATCTAAGGAAAATAGAATACTAAAAAATGTCCTAGATTATTATAAGGAAAAGCTCAGAATTGAAAGTATATCTTCATATTCTATTGAGAAAATATATGGAGATTCTGAAAAAGTTGATAGAATGAAAAAGGCGATTAAGAACTATACTAAGAAGTCGTCGAACTTACTAATATATGGTGAAAAGGGTTCAGGCAAGGAGTTTGTATCTAGGGTTGTTCATCATAGTAGTGTTAGGAAAGAAAATCCTTACTTAAAAATTGATTGTAGAGATAATTTGAAATTAAAAGATTCATTAAGAAATTTCTCTGTTGTGGATGATATTACAAAGGTTATATTTAGTGATATGAGGCTTATCTCAGGTGGAACAATTTTTTTCAAAAATATTCACTTTCTAGATGAAGAAAATCAGATTCTTTTAAATAGATTTATTGAAAAGATAAAATCCTATAATCATTATAATAATAAGATAAGTTTGGATTTAAGACTATTTTTCTCTACAACCCCCAAAATTCATGAACTATTGAAAATGGGGAAATTCTCTAGGGAACTATATGACAATATAAACATTCTAAAAATCAATATTCCCAAGATTCAAGAACGTTCAGATATTTTCAGGAATGTAATATTAGAATTAATAAATGAAAATATAGATTTTTATGTTAAGGATTTTGAGATTGATGATGAGTATATTGATTGCCTTGAAAATCATAAATTTGTTAATAATATTAAAGAGCTAAAGTGGATTGTAACCCATTCTCTAGAAGGTATGGAAGGCAATGCCCTTACAAAAATTGATCTTCCAAAATGGGTAAACAGGCATGATGAGATTACTAGTATTGGCTCCTTGAAAGAAGAAGTGGAAAAATTGGAAAAATCATTGATTGAGAAATGTCTAAAAGAGACTAAAAATAATAAGCAAAAAACTTCAAAAATATTGAAAATAAGTAGGTCTACATTGTATGAAAAAATTGAAAAATATAATATCAATGTGGGAATGTAAAAATCATAGTACTTTTGACCCAATAATCTTATAAGATATATTGTGTATACATGACAATAATGATAAAATATATAGGTGGATAGAAAACCAATTCTATCTGCCTTATTGCTTTTTTGAATAACTTAATTTTGGAGGAATCAATGCTTACTTTAACTATAATACTAACCTTAGGAGTTCTTGGCACAGTCATAGGGTTTGTTCTTCTATCTGATGGGGGATCAAAAGAAAAGAACTCAGTAGAAAATTTTAATATAGATAAATTGGTGTTAGAGTACGGTTTGTTGAAGAAGGCTCTAATGAGGTACAGAACAGAAAAAATGCAACCTTGTCAGAATATCAAACTTCTTAAAGAGTTTTTACCAGATAACGCCAAGATTGATTTTAATAATTATTCCTTATCAACAGATGAGAAATTTCTTGTTGTAAAGGGTTTACCAGGTCCTGTAATTAGAGATATTATCGCAAGGGCTGGAGGGGATTCTTTTGTAAACGGTGAGAGACTATACTTGAGTTTTTTAAATTTCAATAAACTTTCAAAGATAGCTCCAAAGGTTGTAATAACTATGATTCCTGATAAAGACATAAAGACTACTACAAAAGTTGAGTTTTCATCTGAGGGTTCTGTAGCTGAAGATGATGTAATAGAAGATATTGAGTGGGACAATAAGTGTGAGACTTATCCTTCAGGTAAAAATGTTGTAAAGGCTAGGCTAAAAGATAAAAACGGCAATTGGTCTAAATGGACGGAGTATGAGTTTAAAGTTGAGGAAGAAAAAGGTGTAAGAAATATTGCATCAGGTACAGATTCCTTTTATGTGATTATGAAGTCTGGAAAAGTTAAGGTTATAGGAAACAATGAACACGGAGAACTGGGAACAGGTAACACTGACGAAGTACACGAGTTGAGGGAGCTGGAGACAGATCTTTTAATTAAAGATATATCATCAGGAAATGGTCATGCATTGTTCCTAACATATGATGGTAAAGTATACTCATGCGGAAGAAACATCTATGGTCAGCTAGGTACTGGAGATAGGGCGAATTCAACAAGTTTGAAGGAAGTATGGGGGCTTGAAGATATAGTTCAAATTGAAACTGGTAAAGACTTTTCCGCGGCTCTTAGTAGCAATGGAGAAGTATATACATGGGGAATTAACAAGAGTGACCAATTAGGTGAAAGTAAAATTGCATCAAGGGATTTGCCTAAAAGGGTCAAGGATCTTGATAATATAAGAAGAATTGCCTTAGGTTGTGATCACGGTCTTGCCCTTAAATTTGACGGCACATTAATAAGTTGGGGTGGAAATAAGTTTGGTCAACTGGGATTAGGTTTTTCAGGAAAATCAAATGAACCTACAATGGCTGAAGTTAAAAATATAGTTCATATGGATGCTGGAAAATTTTTCAGTGTTGCAGCAGATGAATCAGGTAATGTATTTGTCTGGGGTGACAATAGGAGACATCAGCTTGGAGTTGGAACATCTAATGAGATTTTCTTCCCTTTCATGTTGCAAAGAGTAAAGAAAATAAATATTGTAAAGGCAAAGAACAATTTCGTCTTAGCTCTTGATGAGATTGGTAATGTATATACTTGGGGAACATATGACACGAAAAACGAAGAAGCAGCCATTGCAGTTCCGCAGATAGCCCTTAAAGGGAAATATGTTAAGGCTATACAGTGTAGTACAAAATACGCTTATTGCTTAACTGACAAAGATAAGGTTATTTCCTGGTCTGAAGATGTTGATGATACAGTATCTTTCACAGTTAAATAATCTATAGTGGATATATTCAAATGATGAAAAATTAGATTAATTTCATATGGAGAAGTTTATTAAAAATGCTTCTCTATATGATTAATTATAGTAAGTTTGAGTAGATGTGGATACATGGCTAGTATTTAAAAACTGAAATTTTAAGAGGACATTCTTGCATTTTTTCAGTAAAAATATTTAGTTCATGTATTTTTTGTTGTAAAATAGGAAACGTTAACATATTGTAATAAGTATATTAAATTGGTATATTTATTAGAAGTGGTAATTATATATTTATAGGAGTGGGGAGTATGAAAAAATTTAAAAGAGTCCTGGTGGCTAACAGGGGAGAAATAGCCATAAGGATATTCAGAGCGTGTAAGGAGATGGGAATAAGATCGGTTGCGATTTATTCAAATGAAGATAAAAACTCTTTATTTAGAACAAAAGCAGATGAGTCTTATCTTATCGGAAAGAACAAAGGGCCAGTAGATGCATATCTTGATATTGATGAGATTATCAAATTGGCAAAAAAGAAGGGTGTAGATGCAATTCACCCAGGATACGGATTCCTTTCTGAGAATCCTGAATTCCCTAAGAAATGTAAAGAGGCGGGAATTGAATTTATTGGTCCAACTTCAGAAATGATGATTAATTTAGGTGATAAACTTAAATCTAAAATGGTTGCCAAT
The DNA here is from genome assembly GCA_025210655.1 of Bacillota bacterium. Lineage (GTDB taxonomy): Bacteria > Bacillota > Clostridia > Peptostreptococcales > Acidaminobacteraceae > JAOARG01. The sequence continues at coordinate 30,713 of JAOARG010000044.1, read as the reverse complement.
GCAGTTAATGTTCCAACGATACCAGGTGTTGAAAAACCTATTAACACTGATGAAGAAGCAATTGAGTATGCAAACTTCTGTGGCTACCCAGTAATTCTTAAAGCTGCTGCCGGTGGTGGTGGTAGAGGTATGAGAATTGTTAGGGAAGAAAAAGATCTTTTAAAAGAATTTAGAAGTGCTAAAAATGAAGCCAAGGCAGCCTTTGGTATTGATGATATTTTTATTGAAAAATATTTAGAAAAACCAAAACATATTGAAGTTCAAATTCTTGGTGATAAGCATGGAAATATGGTACATCTTTTTGAAAGAGATTGCTCTATCCAAAGAAGACATCAGAAACTTATAGAGTTTACGCCTGCATTTTCTCTTGATCCAGAATTAAGGGAAAGAATATGCCAAGATGCATTAAGAATAGCAGGACATGTTGATTATTGTAATGCTGGTACTGTAGAGTTCTTGGTTGATGCAAATGGAAATCATTACTTCATTGAGATGAACCCAAGAATTCAGGTTGAACATACTGTTTCAGAGATGGTTACTGGGATAGATATTGTACAATCTCAGATTTACGTAGCTATGGGTTATACACTTGATAGTGATGTTATAAATATTAAATCACAGGAAGATGTAACTGTTAGAGGTTTCTCTATTCAGTGTAGAATTACAACTGAAGATCCTAAAAACAGTTTTGCTCCTGACAATGGAAAAATTGATATGTATAGAACTGATTCAGGTTTTGGTATAAGACTTGATGGTGGTAATGGATTTACAGGTGCTGAGATAAGCCCTTATTATGATTCATTACTTGTTAAGGTTACTTCTTGGTCAAGATCATTCCAAGATGCAATTAATAAATCTATCAGATCTATTAAGGAATTAAAAGTTAGGGGTGTTAAGACAAATGCTGCATTCCTAATCAATGTATTAAATCACGAAATGTTCAAAGAAGGACTTTGTGATACTACATTCATAAGTAACTATAATGATCTTTTTGATATTGAAGCTAAAGAAGATATTGAATATAAGATTATGAAATATATTGGAGATATTGTTGTAAATAAAACTCATGGAGTTAAGAAAGATTTTGATGTGCCTGTGGTTCCTAAATATGATAAGACACCATTTAAGGGTACAAAGCAAATTCTTGATGAAGAAGGTCCAGAGGGTGTAGTAAAGTGGATTAAGGAGCAAAATAAGCTTCTTTTAACAGATACAACAATGAGGGATGCCCATCAGTCATTAATGGCTACTAGGGTTAGAACTAAGGATATGGCTAAAATAGCTAAGGCAACAAACTCACTTGGTAGAGATTTATTCTCTGTTGAAATGTGGGGAGGGGCTACTTTTGATGTAGCTTATAGATTCCTTAATGAATCTCCATGGGAAAGATTAGATAAATTAAGGAAGAAAATGCCTAACGTACTTACTCAAATGCTTTTAAGAGGATCTAATGGTGTTGGATATAAAAACTATCCTGACAATGTTATTAGGGAACTTATTAGAAAAGCAGCTGATGGTGGTATTGATGTATTTAGAATATTTGACTCTCTTAACTGGTTGAAAGGTATGGAAGTATCTGTTGAAGAAGTACTTAAGACTGGAAAGATAGCAGAAGTATGTATGTGCTATACAGGAGACATTTTAGATGAGTCTAGGGGTAAATACAATTTAGATTATTATATCCAGTTAGCCAAGGAAATAGAGGCTATGGGAGCTCATATATTAGGGATTAAAGATATGTCGGCACTACTTAAGCCATATGCAGCCTTTAAGTTAATTAAAGCTCTAAAAGAAGAGATTAGTATTCCAATTCACCTTCATACACATGATACAAGTGGTAATGGTGTAAGTACTATTCTTTATGCTGCTGAAGCAGGTGTTGATATAGTAGATACAGCACTAAACAGTATGTCTGGTGTTACTTCACAACCAGCACTTAACTCTGTAGTTGCAGCCCTTGAAAATACTAAGAGAGATACGGAAATCAATCCGGATAATATTCAAAGTCTTTCGGATTACTGGGCAGCAGTAAGACCAGTTTATGAAGAGTTTGAGTCAGATCTTAAGTCTTCTTCTGCTGAAATCTACAAGTATGAGATTCCAGGAGGACAGTACTCTAATCTAAAACCACAGGTTGAGAGTTTTGGACTTGGTCATAGATTTGGTGAAGTTAAGGAAATGTACAAGACTGTCAATGAAATGTTTGGAGATATTATTAAGGTAACTCCTTCATCAAAAGCAGTTGGTGATATGGCAATTTTCATGGTTCAAAATGATCTTAATCCTGAGAATATTCTTGATAAGGGTAAGGATTTAGCTTATCCTGATTCAGTTGAAGCATTCTTCGGTGGTATGATGGGACAACCTAAAGGTGGATTCCCAGTGGATTTACAAAAGGTTGTTTTAAAAGACGAAGAACCAATAACTGTTAGACCAGGTGAACTTCTTGCAGATTTCGATTTTGAAGGAGCTAGAGTTGAACTGAAAGAAAAGCATGGTATTGATGCTACTGACAGGGACTTAGTAAGTTATGCACTTTATCCAAAGGTATTTGATGACTATATCAAGTATATTAAGTCCAATGGAGATTTCACTGAAATGGGAAGTGATATATTCTTCCACGGTCTAGAAGAGGGCGAAACATGTGAAATTGAGTTATTAAAAGGTAAAAACATCATTGTTAAGTTATCTGAAGTTGGTAAGCATGACAATGAAGGTAATAGAAATCTAGTATTTGAACTTAACGGAAATAGAAGAGAAATAAAAATTAAAGACAATACTAGAATAGTTCAAGCATCTGAAGCATCAGTACTTTTTGCAGATGAGGATGATCCAAATGAAATTGGTGCTCCAATACCAGGTAAGGTAGTGGAAATTCTTGTGGCTGATGGTGAAGAGGTAAAAGAAAACCAAGTAGTTGCAGTAGTTGAAGCGATGAAAATGGAAACAACAATTACAGCTCCTGTAGCAGGAACAGTTGAAAAAGTTCATGTAAAAGTTGGGGATATAATTAAGTCGACACAGTTAATATTAAACTTAAAATAGTAGTAATTCTGGGGTTGTCGCAAAAATGTGACAGCCCCATTTTTTTGTTATATAATAGTATTCAAAGCTTATGAAATAATGGGCTAAAAACTATTTATAGGTGAATAGAATGATAGATAGAATATATAATAGTAAAATGAATATAGATTTAAGATATATTAATACTATATATGTAATACTTTTTATCTTCTATGGAATTAATTTCTATTTTAATAATCTTTTGGGTAATCATCCTTTGATGGAAATATTAATAATTATGTTTCCTGCTGGGATGGTATTTAATTTTTTTTGGAAGAAAACGATATCAAATTACAAGCTAGTTTACATAATTCAAATGTTTCAGTTGACAGGGATACTTATGCTAAATGATTGGTATTACACAAGCCTTGAAACAAATACAGCATTTATTTATGTTCCTTTGATATTGTGTATAATATTTATTGACAAAAAGCTTTTTCGTTTTTTTGCAGTATTAATAGTAGTCTACCATAGTATAGAGGGTATTTATCACAGTTTGGAAATTGACAGATTACTAATGATGATATGTTCAGATATTGTTTTTGTAATTATGTTGCTTTATATTTTTGCAAAGTTCAATAGGAGTAAGATAATCAATAATTATCATAGAAACCTTCTTGATGCTAGTAATAAGCATATTAATCTTGTGAACAACAGTTTAAGTAAGTTATTAAGTGCTCTTGAGTTTAACCCTAATTCAGTTGTTATTACTGATCTTGAAGGTAATATTGAGTATGTTAATAGGAAATTTTCCGATCTTACAGGTTATTCATATGAAGAAGTAATTGGACAAAATGCCTCAATATTATCATCTGGCCATCATGATGATAAATTTTATGATGATATGTGGAAGCATATAAATAAAGGCAATACTTGGATTGGAGAGTTTATTAACAAGAAAAAGGATGGTAGTATTTATTATGAATCCGCTAAAATTTCACCTGTATATGATGACAAAAACCGACTTATAAGTTTTGTTTCGACGAAAAATGATATAACTTATGAAAAAGAATTAACTGCAACCCTTGAAAATTTCGCAAAATATGACCATTTAACAGGTATATATAATAGACGTATAGGATACGAAATGCTAACGAATTTAATTGATGTTTCCTATAAAATGTCTTTCCCGGTTACTGTGGTTTATATTGATTTGGATGGACTAAAGATGGTTAATGATAGTTTTGGACATAAGCAGGGGGATCATATGTTAAAATCTACTGTGGATTTATTAAGGGAATATGTGAGGGAATCAGATGTTTTCTTTAGATATGGTGGAGATGAGTTTGTTTTGGGCTTCAATAATTCTAGTTCGGAAGGGGTTTCAAAACTTATGGATGTAGCTAATAAAAGATTAGAAGAAAAATTTGAAATGGAAGACTATTCTGTAAGATTTAGCTATGGTGTTTATTCATATGATGGTCAGGAAAAAAGTGATGTGAAATTTATATTGGATGAGGCAGATAAGCGAATGTATATAAATAAGAATAATACAAAGGAAATAAGGTTTAACAATGAGCAGAATAACTAGAGTATACTATAAAATAATAATTGTTGCAGCGGTAGGTATTTATATTGTATCCATGCTTAATTTCTATTTTTCCCATTCCTTAATGGAAGAACATATAGAAGAATATACTAATGAGTTGGCACTTTATCTATCAAGTGAAATAGATAGTTGGTCTAAGATGAATAGCGATTTGATTTTATCTATTGATAGTCTGGTCGCCATATCAGCTGATGATGATTTGATTCTTGAGTTTATGAAAGAGAAGTTAGATAAAAGTGAAGATTTTATGTCCTTATATTACATAGATTTTGAAAGGGATTGTAATATTAATGCGAGTGGATGGGTTGCTCCAAAAAACTATGATTATAGTTCAAGACCATGGTATGAACCAACATCCAAGAGTAATGATATCGTTATTTCTGATATATTTCTAAATCTATCCAAGGATGCAATGATAGTAACTTTCACAAAAGGACTTTTTGATGAGGAAGGGAATTTTATCGGGATTGTTGGAGGAGATGTTAAAACAGAAAATATAGTTAGATTTATAGAAAAGTCAACTCATGGCAAAAATGCTTATTCTGTTTTGGTTGACAGAAAAAATAAGTATATATCCCAGAGACCTTTAAATGTATCTGGAATTAATGAAATAAAACATAAAAAAAACATGGATATTATTATTGATCATGCAATAGAAAATGGACAGGCAGATAGTGGAATTTATGAGTTTTCTAAGAATGATACAAAGGGTTATATTAAATTTACTCCTGTGGAACAATTGGGATGGAAACTACTTTCCTTTTATCCAGAAGAGGAATATTCGGATACCTTTGATCAGTTAAGAATGTCTTCAAGTATGACAGGAATAGTAATCAGTTTTATCACAATTTTTATGGGATACTACATAAGTAAATATGTTGTGAAGCCTATGTTTGAAATAGAGGGACAGGTTGCTTTATTAGACTTAGAAAATAATAGGGGCTATAGGTTGAATGTAAAAAACACAGGTGCGTTCAATAAACTTGTAAATCAGATTAATGACATACTTGTACGGGCTGAGAACAGTATTTTATATCTTGAAAAAGAAAGGGAGAAGGGAAAATCTTTAAACCATGATCTTATGAATAAAACTCAGGAAATGGAGCAATTTATTTATATTACTTCCCATGACTTGAGATCCCCCCTTGTAAACATTCAAGGTTTTGCTAGTGAACTTGAGTACTCCCTTGAATCAATAAGAAAAGAGATAGCTACGGAGAATGATGTTACTGTTTTGAAAAATAGAATGACAAACTTTTATGGAAATGATATAAATGAATCTATAAGATTCATCAAAGTAAGTACAAAGAAAATGGATTCACTCCTTAAGGGATTGATGAAAATTTCAAGGGTAGGAAGGAGTATTCCAAGTATTTCTAAGATTGATATGGGAAAATTGTTTTTAGAAATTAAAGGCAATTTTGAGTATTCACTTATAACACAAGATATTGATTTGATAATTAAGGCAGTTCCAGATTGTTATGGTGATTATGATCTTCTTAATCAAATTTTCTCAAATATTATAGAAAATAGTATTAAGAATATGAAGGAAGAAGGTAGTAAAACTATAATCATTAATGGTTATATAAAGGGAAATAAGAGTAATTATATTGTCATGGATAATGGTATAGGAATTGATAAGAAATACCAAAAAGATGTGTTTAAGATGTTTACAAAACTTGATAGTTCTAAGGAGGGGGAAGGTATAGGTCTTACTATTATTCAGAGGCTTATTCTTAAACTCAATGGGACTATAAGTCTTGAGTCTGAAATAGAAAAAGGAACTTCGGTTTTTGTAGAACTTAATAATTATGATTGGAGAGATAACTATGTTGAATGATATAGTGATTGTTCTTGCAGAAGATGACTTAGGTCATGCTTCTTTAATAAAAAGAAATTTGATAAGATCAGGTATAGAGAATGATATTTTACATTTTGAGGATGGAGAAAAGGTACTTGAGTACTTTTTTGAAAAGAAATCTATGGAATCCTATTATAAAGGAATTCCACATATCCTATTCTTAGATTTGAATCTACCAAAGGTAAAAGGAATAGATATACTTGAAAAAATAAAATCTGAAGAGGATACTAAAGATATACCTGTAATAGTTATAACTACTTCTAGTAATGAAGAGGAAATAGAAATATGTAATAAGTATGGTTGTTCAAATTATATTATTAAACCTACAGACTATGAAAAATTTGTAGAAATAATTAAAAGCTTGGCTAATCTTATTAAATTTATGGAAATACCTGATTAAAGTTACTTAAAAAGTGATAAAAATAAATGAGGGGGATTTTATATGAGCGAAGAGAAAAGACGATTTCCAAGGAAAGATATTAATCTTACTATAATGGTTGATGAACTTTACAGACAAAATAATGAAGTTATAGACGATATACACGAGGAAATAGAAGTGACTAATATATCCAAGACAGGACTTGGATTTATGTGTAAAAGCGAGCTCCCGATAGGATTTTATTTTAATGCTAGAATTACAATCGATGATGAGAACAAGTTTTATGGTGTTCTTAGGATAATAAGAAAAAGAGAATTAGGCGATTCTAATGAATATGGATGTGTCTTTGTAGGCTTAGCAGATATCTTAAGTAAATGTATTGATGAAATGTAGTAAATAAGGATATATTATTGGACTTGCGACTGATGATATATCCTTTTTATTTATGGAGGTCAATTATGAAGGTCTTATTTACCCATGATTATGGGGAAGAAAAATTTTCGGAAATAGAATCTTTAGGATTCGAAGTATTATATATTAAGGAAAAAGATTTAAAAGAAAGTGATGAAATATATGACATTGATGCACTAGTATGCTATAATCCATTTGGTAAGGTTGATATCGATAAAATGACTAATCTTAAATTGATTCAACTTTCCTCAATTGGTATAGATCAAGTTCCCCTTGAGAAGCTTATAGGAAAAAATACTATATTGTCTAATAATAAAGGTGGCTATAGTATTCCAATGGGTGAGTGGATAGTTTGTAAGATCCTTGATATATATAAGGAATCTAAGACTATTTATTCAAATCAAAGTGAACATTCTTGGGAACTTATAAAGAGTTTAGAGGAGTTGCCAGGGAAAAAAGTAGGCTTTATAGGTACGGGAACAATATCTACTGAAGCGGCAAAGAGACTTCAGGGATTCGATGTAAATATAAAAGGATATAGCAGAAGTGGAAATAGTAAAGATTATTTTGATGAAGTATGTAAAGTAGAGCACTTGAAGGAGACGATTGGAGAACTGGATATTGTAGTTGTTGCAGCTCCATTAACTGATGAAACTTTTCATATGTTTGATTATGAGTTATTAAAGCTTATGAAGGACAATTCGGTACTAATTAATGTATCAAGGGGTGAATTGTTAGTAGAAGAAGATTTAATAGACTTGCTTGAAGAGGGAAAATATAAGGGTGTAGCACTTGATGTCGTAAAAAATGAACCCTTATCAAGGGATTCAAAGTTGTGGGATTTTTCTAATGTTCATATATCCTCCCATAACTCATGGTTATCAAATATGAGAAGTGTTAGAAGGTACAATACTATTTTAGAAAATCTTAAAAGATTAGTAAGAGGCGAGAAACTAAAGAATATTGTAGACATCAAAAAAGGATACTAATGTGGAAAATTCACAAGACAGAAAGGAGATAATTATGAAATTTGTATTAGATTGTCATGTTCATACAATAGCAAGCGGACATGCATACAGCACTTTTATGGATTATGTTGGAGAAGCTAAAAAGAAAGGTCTTGAGCTTATTGCTTTAACTGACCACGGGCCAAAGATGCCTGGTGGACCAAATGAGTTTCACATCATAAATCAAATAGTTATTCCGGAAGTAATTGACGGAATAAGGGTCTTAAAAGGTATAGAGGCCAATATTATAGGCTTTGATGGTAGTGTTGATGTACCAGAAAGGGCTTATCCAAGATTGGATTTAATAATAGTTGGTTTCCATGATGTTGTATTTAAGCCCGGTACTAAGGAGCAGAATACTGAAGCATTTTTAAAAGCAATGGAAAATGAAATGATAGATATTATTGCTCATCCAGGAAATCCTAAGGTTCCAGTAGATAATGAGGCTTTAGTACTTGGGGCAAAAAAATATAATAAGATTATTGAAATAAACAATGCATCCTTCCTTACAACGAAAAGCAGGGCAGGTAGTAAGGAAAACTGTTATGAAATAGCAAGACTATGTAATAAACATGGAGTTAAAATGATAGCAGGTACAGATTCCCATGTTCATTTTGATCTAGGTGTATTTAATAACAGTATTAAGGTTTTTGAAGAAGTGGGAGTAGACGAAGAATTGATAATGAATACAAGTGCTCAGAAACTTGTTGATTATCTCAACACAAAAGGAAGGTCAATAAAGGTGAAGTAAATTGAAACAGCTTAGAGGTATGTTTTTAGAAGAACTATCAAGTGAAATTGTTGAACTTGGAGAAAAAAAATTCAGAGCAAAGCAGGTAAATGATTGGGTTGTAAAAGGAGTAAGTGACTTTGACCAGATGAAAAATATTTCTAAAGGTCTTAAGGAACTACTAAAAGACAACTTTATTCTTAATAATATGTCCATAGTTAGAAGTCAAAAATCTAAAGATGGAACAATTAAGTATTTAATGAAACTCCATGATAACCATGTTATAGAGTCTGTTCTTATGAAGTATAAGCATGGAAATACCCTTTGTGTATCAACTCAAGTAGGTTGTAGGATGGGGTGTAGCTTTTGTGCCTCAACCATAGGAGGGAAAGCTAGGGATTTATCAGCAGGAGAGATCTTAGGTCAGGTTTATGAGGCTCAGAACGACACTGGTGAAAAAGTAAGCAATATTGTCCTTATGGGATCAGGAGAGCCACTGGATAATTACGACGAAGTATTGAAGTTCATAAGGTTAGTTAATGATGAAAACAATCTCAACATTTCAATGAGAAACATTACCCTTTCAACATGTGGTATAGTTCCAGAAATAAGAAAACTAATGAAGGAAAAACTTCAGATCACCCTTGCAATATCACTCCATGCAGTAGATAATGGCAAAAGGGATAATCTGATACCTGTTAATAAAAAATATCCAATAGAGGAACTTCTAGAGACATGTAAAGACTATGTGAAAGAAACTGGTAGAAGAATTACTTTCGAATATTCACTAATAGAAGGTGAGAATGATAGTGTAGCTGAAGCAGAAAAGTTAGCTAAACTTCTAAGGGGAATGTTATGCCATGTAAATCTTATACCAATTAACCCTGTTAGGGAGAAAAAGTATAAGGCATCAAAATCACAAAGTGTAAACAAGTTTAGGGATGCACTTAAGAGAAAAGGTATAGAAGCAACTGTAAGAAGAGAATTGGGACAAGATATAGACGCTGCTTGTGGGCAGCTTAGGAAGTCATATCTTGACGATGTAGAGTAAACCACCGAAAGGTGGTTTTTCTGGTTTTTGGGTAGTGCATTTTCACCTAGCGGGTGAAAATGGTGGTGTACTCGCCCAATTACGGGCTTGTGGTGGTTTTTGTACTTTTTGTACAAGGTGGATAGGAAGGGCTTTAGGGGGAAAAGGTGAATCACACAATACTCTGTTTGTGTTAGGGAAATCAATTTTATTTTATAAAATTTAGGTTAATGGGAAGATCTAAGTTGTAACAAAAAAGACCTTATTACTTGCTTTTCCCCTTGTTTTGTTTTCAAAACTGATTCCCCTAGCACTGATATCGTCCAGTGCGGTTCCCCTTTTCCCCTATCACCTAACCACCGTTTGCTTTAGCAAGCTAACCACCACGAGTCCTTCGGACAAGTACACCACCATTTCTGCCAATAGCAGAAATACACCACCTCAAAAATAATTTTCAGAAAATTCAAAAACACTCTTGTAAAAATATTTACACAATGTTATTATATTTACGAAAGGTAAAAAAAATAACATTGTTAAAGGGAGGAATTTTCAAAATGAAGTACATGTCGGCTGAACCATTTAGAATTAAAGTTGTAGAACCAATCAAGAAAACTACTAAGGAAGAGAGATTGGGGTGGCTTAGAGAAGCTAATTACAATGCTTTTAAATTAAGAGCGGAAAATGTTTATGTTGATTGTCTTACTGATAGTGGTACATCTGCTATGAGTACAAATCAATGGGCTGCTATGATGACTGGTGATGAGTCTTATGCAGGTTGTAAAAGTTTTTACAATCTTGAAGAATCGGTTAGGGATGTATTCGGTATGGAAATGGTACAACCTACTCACCAAGGTAGAGCTGCTGATTATATTATGGCAAGTATTTATTGTGAACCTGGGAAATATGCAGTAGGTAATATGCACTTTGACACTTTTAGAGGAAATGCAGAAGTTATGGGGGCTTATCCAGTAGATTATGTTATTAAGGAAGGTCTGGATACATCTAGTGGAGAGCATCCATTTAAAGGAAATATAGATATAGATAAATTCCAAAAGCTTATTGATGAAAAAGGGGCAGATCAAATATGTGTTGTTATTATTACAGTTACTTGTAACAATAATGGTGGTCAGCCAGTTTCTATGGCCAATATTAAGGCAGTAAGTGAGCTTGCTAAGAAACACAAGATTCCTGTTGTAATTGACTCAGCAAGACTTGCTGAAAATGCATATTTCATCAAAACAAGAGAAGAAGGTTATGAAGATAAATCAATCAAAGAGATAACTAGGGAGATGTTCTCTTACTGTGAAACTGCAACAATGAGTTCTAAGAAAGATGGTCTAGTAAATATAGGTGGACTTTTCGTAACAAGAAATGAAGATATCTTTTTAAAGGCTAATCAACTTGCTATAGTACATGAAGGATTTATTACTTATGGTGGTATGAGTGGTAGAGATATGGAAGCTTTAGCAGTAGGCCTTCAGGAAGTATGTGATGTTCAATATCTTGAATACAGAGTTAATCAAGTAAAATACCTTGGAGATAGACTTAAAGAGCAAGGAGTACCAATTGTTGAGCCTACTGGAGGTCATGGTGTTTATGTAGATGGAAGAAGATTCTTCCCACATATTCCTCAACACGAATTCCCTTCACAAAGACTTGTGTGTGCATTATATGAAGAGGCAGGAGTAAGGGCAGTTGAATTAGGTGCTTGTGCATTTGGTTCAAAAGATCCTGAGACTGGAGATCCTATTTGGCCAGCCCTTGAAACAATGCGTATATCAGTTTCTAGAAGGGTATATACAAACAATCACTTAGATGTTATAGCTGAGGCTTTAGGAGATATTTATAAAAATAGAGATTCATATAAAGGAATGAAGTTGGTATATGAAGGCCCTATTGTATCCTTAAGACACTTTACAGCTGGTTTTGAACTTTTGTAAATTATCTTAAGGGGAGGGAAAATCATGGAAGTAACAAGTAAAAGTGAAATAAAAGATACGGGCAGGGAACAGTGGGGTTCTAGGTTAGGATTCATACTTGCATCTGTTGGTGGAGCTATTGGTTTAGGAAATGTATGGAAGTTTCCTTATACGGTAGGTAAGTACGGAGGAGCAGCTTTCCTTGTTGTCTATTTAATTGCGTTATTTGTTATTGGTGTCCCTATACTCATTACAGAATTTGCCATAGGTCGTAAAACTAAATTAAACTACACAGGAGCACTTAAAGAGTTACTACCAGGTAAGAAATGGTACTTATTCGGAATTGTTGGAGTCGTGGTTCTTGTAATTGTATTGTCTTTCTACTTTGGAGTAGCTGGATGGACTTTAGCATATTTTTTCAAGTCGTTATCAGGAGCATATGCAGGAGCATCGCCAGCACAAGTTGGTGGACAATTTGGAGCTTTTCTAAATAGTCCAATGGAACTTTTCTTTTGGCAATTTGCCATGGTCTTATTAACTGGTATGATTGTTATCAAGGGCGTTAAGGGTGGAATTGAGAAGGTAAGTAAGATCCTTCTTCCATTGCTTTTCCTGATGATAATAGGATTAGGAATTAAGTCTATTACTTTAAACGGAGCATCAGCTGGTCTTGATTTTTATCTAAATCCGGATTTTAGCAAGCTTACATCAGAGGGAGTTCTTTCAGCAATAGGTCAAGCGTTTTTTACCCTTGGTGTTGGAGCTGGAAATCTAGTGATTTACGGTTCTTATCTTGATAGGAAAAATACTATTGGTGGATCTACCGTTATGGTATCCCTAGGGGATACTTTGGCAGCGATTCTAATGGGTTTTATAATATTCCCCGCAGTATTTGCCTTCAATATTGAACCGGCTATGGGACCACCCCTAGCATTTATTACATTACCAACTATCTTCTCGCAAATGAAATTTGGAATGATATTCGCTACAGTATTCTTCCTAGCACTTTTCTTTGCATGTTTAACATCCACAATATGTCTTTTAGAGGCAGTTGTAGGATACGTTGTTGATGAGTGGAAGTGGGAAAGAAGAATGGCAGTGCTTAAAATTAGTATCTTTATCTTTGTTCTTGGATTGTTCCAAATGATGTCATTTGGTCCTTGGGCAGATTTCAAAATATTCGGAAGAACAATCTTCGAATTCTCTGATTTTCTAGTAACGAATATTCTGCTTCCAGGTGGAGGTTTATTTATCGCCATACTTGCGGGATATATACTGAATACCTCTGATCTAGTAAAAGAGATTAATATTGGAAAAGGAATCAAGATAGATAAGTACTACACTATTACAGTAAAATATGTAGCACCTTTATTAATAGGGATTGTATACTTACAGTTACTAGGTATAATAAAAATTTAACTCATTTCAAGGAGTGTGCATTTAATTCTGTACACTCCTTCTCCATTTCCTTCATAATTTTGCAGATGTATTATGATATAATTATTTAAATAGCTTTTGCTCCTTAAAAGCATAAGAATCTAGTGAAAAGTAACTAATATTATAGAATAAATAGCTTAACTGGAGGGATTAAGATGGATTACATAAATAGATATATTCCATTAATTAAGTTTATTTCTGAATTTTTAGGTTCAGACGTTGAAGTTGTTTTAAGTGATGCAAAAAAAATGAAAATTGTATATGTCTCCGAAAATGCAGAAAGTACACTGTCTGTAGGTGATGCTATTAGGACAGTCGAAGAAAAATTTATTACAGAAAAACTATATGAAAAGTCAGATTATATAAGCAACTATAGGGCTATAAGAGATGGGAATACTAAATTAAGATCATCAACCTACTTTATAAAGGATGAAGAAGGGACTGTTCTTGGTCTTATCACAATGAATCTAAAAGTTGATAAATATATTGATTTTAGAGATATACTTGACAAATTGGTAAACGGAGAATCAAATTACAGTAATCCTGCAATTGAAAAAACTATTGTTGAAAGTTTTGAGCCATCATTTGATCAAATGATGAGCGAGGCAATTAGTGAGGTTTTATCTCAGTATAATACTGCTCCTGAAAGAATGACTGTTGAAGAAAAAATGGAGATAATTCAGAAACTTGACAAAAGAGGAACCTTTTTAATAAAAGGTTCCATAGGTGAACTTGCAAAGGCTTTTGATACTACGGAAACTACAATATATAGATATATAAATAGACTTTCTGAGTGAGGAGTATAAAAAATCAAAAAAACATGAAAAAATTCATGTTTTTTCTTTTATTTTGAAGGATTTTGGATATCAATATAGAATAGTATATTAAAGGAAAGAAAATTTAGAAAATTCGGTTATTTGTATACTGTGGGAAAATTATTTCTGTGTCAATGATCGATGTATTTTTATCTTTGATAATTAAAGTATTTGTACTGGTTCATATGACTCAAAATAATATCCACGACTGGATTATTTGAGGTTCTTTAAAAAAAGGAGGAGTTTAATATGGTTAGTATAATGGCAAGTGGTAAAGGTACAGGAAAGACTAAAAAGATAATTGAAATGGCGAATGCAAAGCTTAAGTCTTGTTCAGGTAATATCATTTTTATCGATGATGATAAGAGACATATGCTAGACATTAACCACGATATCAGATTCATGAGTATGGATGAATTTCCATTTAAAAAAGCTGATGAATTTATTAGTTTCCTTTATGGAATGATTGCTAATAATTACGATACAAAGACTATATATATTGATGGACTTATGAAAGTCGCTGAAGTAGATGTAAATGAAATCCCTTCTTTTGTAGATAAGCTTGAGGAAATTGGAAAAGCTTATGATGTTGAAATAATAACGACCCTCAGTTTAAAAGAATCAAATGTCCCGTCGGAAGTTTCAAAATATTTAATGTAATATAGGAAAACGATACCGTCACTTTTGTGACGGTATTTTTACGTCCTATTCAGATTTTCTTTGTTCTAAAAAATATGAGACGATAAATATAAGTACTACTATTACAGGGACAACAAACTTAGGGTTAAGCCCTAATAATCCACATATGTATTTAATTACGAAATAACTTATAGCACCAAGTATGGCGAATAAAAATGTACTTTTTGACATATGATACCTCCTTTGTTTATTAATAAAAATGAAGCCGACTTTAATCAAAGCCACTGAAAAAGTACCTACAGTTGATTCTTATCTTTAATATGTTGGCTTCCATAATTGAAAGAAAGATAAATATTGTAGATAAGAATTTCAAATTGGACTTTTTCAGTGGCCTGCTTTTATCGACTTCATTAAAATGATTATAAAAATTTCTTGCCTAAATACTTTCTAATATCTTCAGGATCACTGAAATCATCAATAAGTATCTCTTTTTCTGTTTCTTCAAAGTATACTAATACTTCAGTATCTCCACCTTTAAATGCCTTTATTACTGTTGATTCATTTATTTCTCTTACTTTGGTTTTATGATTTTTAATCTTTTCAAATTCTTTAGTATAGAATGTTCCTGTGATACCAATATTCTTTATATATCTGTTCATAATGTCCTCCAATTTTTATCTTTGATATGACTTATCTATATAAATATACTATAAGTATAGATTAGTTTAAAGAAAATTTACAAAATGGTTAACAAATTTTAATTAATTTCTTTTAAACTTATAGATGAAAATGTAGTATAATTGAGTAGTAAGGTAATATCACCTATGACTATCGAAAGGGGTAGGAAATGAGTTCAAAAAAAAGAGTTATGATCTGTGTCACTCAGCAAAAATCCTGTGAAAGGCTTATTGAGAGAGGTTCGGATTTAGTAAAAAGTAAGAAGGATGAATTACATGTAGTTCATGTTGTGAAAGAAAATTGGAAGTATTTTGGACAACTAAAGGAAGCTGACGCTCTTGAATACCTTTTTGAAGTATCAAAAACACATAATGCTAGTCTATCTGTTATAAAGGCTGCTGATATAGAAGAAACTTTAAAGAAATTTGCGGATAAGAATAAAATAGACATTATAGTAATGGGTGAGTCAAATGAAAAAGACTCACAGCAGAATATGATAAATAGGCTACAAAGCAAGACTGAAAAAAATATCAGATTTGATATTGTACCTACATACGATGAGTTATTAAAAGAAGCTTAGTAAGTAAGCCACTGAAAAAATTTCAGTGGCTTCTTTAATGTAATCGTATATAATAAATTATATATATTTAGAAAGTGGAGGAAATTAAGTTGGATCAAAAGTATTTACCATATTCAAAATACTTAAAAGATAAATATGGAGAAAAGGTATATAAGATTCCTGTAAATATTCCGGTTTCTTGTCCAAATAGGGATGGAAATTGTGGTACAGGGGGCTGTATATTTTGTGGTGAAGTTGGAGCAGGATTTGAAGCTCTACCAAATGATATGACTGTGGCTAATCAGCTAAGAGAAAATATCAAGAAGATAGCACCAAAATATAAGGCTAAAAAATTTATTGCATACTTTCAAAATTTCACTAACACCTATATGCCGATAGATTTTTTTGAAAAGTATATGAGAGAGGCTTGTATAGAGGATATAGTTGAAATTTGTATCTCTTCTAGACCAGACTGTATAAATGATGATTATTTGGATATTCTAAAGAAAATAGAAGAAGAAAAAGGTGTCAATATTACTATAGAACTTGGTCTACAGACTGTGAATTATCACACCTTGAAAAAAATCAATAGGGGACATGGTCTTGCGGAATATATCGATGCTGTATTAAGGATTAAAAAGTATGGTTTTGCAATGTGTACACATTTTATTGCAAACCTTCCATGGGATAATGATGAAGATTTAATTGAAGCTGCTAAAATAGTTTCAATACTAGGTATGGATCAGGTGAAACTACATTCACTTTTTATTCTTAGGGATACTGTAATGGGTGATATGTATGAAAATAATGAGTTTGAAATATGTTCTTTAGAGGAGTATGTAAATAGAGTTGTTATGTTTATAAGACATACTAAGGAGGATATTGCATTCCAAAGATTTGTTGGTAGAGCACCAGCTGATAGAACACTTTTTTGCAACTGGTCTACTTCTTGGTGGAAGATAAAAGATATGGTAGATGAATTGATGGAGCAGGGTGGATATAAGCAGGGGGATTTATATAATTATGTTAATGGACCTGCACTAAAAAAGTTATAAATTTCACGAAAATAGGGTATAATAATAGATGGTGTAAAATAAACTAAGGGGTGGTTATTTGTCTACTCTATTTATTTGGGACATAGATGGAACTTTAATAGATTGTCAAGCCAGCGGTAGAATTGCTTTAGATATTGCCTTTTATAGGTGTTACGGTCTGAAAAATGCTACCCAGGGAGTAAATCTTGGTGGTAAACTAGATTCAATCATTATAGGAGACGTAATTGAAAGAAACAACCTTAGGAATTTTGAGTATAAAAAATTTAATAAAATGTATAAAAAAACTCTTGAGAAGGTACTTAAGAATAATGGCAGAAAGAAAATTCTTGGGGGTATAGAAAGTATTCTGGACATATCAGAAAAAGCTGGTATTACTAATATGATTGGAACTGGAAATATGAAATATGGTGCTGATATTAAGCTTAAAAGCTTAGGGATAGATAGATATTTCAAAGTTGGTTCATATGGTGATACTAATTTTACAAGGGTTCAGATGATTGAAAGAGCAAAGGACATTGCAAAAGAGTATTATAATAGAGAATTTGAAAGTTACTTTGTAATTGGTGATACACCTCACGACATCACTGGGGGAAAAGGGGCAAAATGTCATACAGTTGCTGTGGCAACAGGGAGGTATTCCAAGGACAAGTTAATGGAGCATAGTCCTGATTTAATATTTGAACATCTTGATGATACTAAAGAATTTTTCAAATCAATAAACATGATAATTCAGGGGAGGAATTGATTGTGAAGAAGGTTAGGGAATGGCAGAGAGTTTTAATTCCTTATGAGCAAGCTGTAGAAGAATTAAAAGTAAAATTTAAATCTATTAGAAATGAGTTTAGAGAGTTAAATGAGTATTCTCCTATTGAATTTGTTACTGGTAGAGTTAAGAAAATATCAAGCATACTGGAAAAATCCAAAAGAAGAGGAATACCTGAGGATCAGATAGAAACTCTTATGGAAGATATAGCTGGTATAAGGATTATGTGCCAGTTTAGTGATGATATATATAAAGTAGTTGAACTTATTCGTTCAAGGGATAATAAAGATCTTAAGATAGTATATGAGAAGGATTATATATCAAATCCTAAGGGAAGTGGATATAAGAGCTATCATATAATTATAAAGTATCCAGTACAGACTGCCTTTGGAGAAAGGGAAATACTTGCAGAACTTCAGATAAGGACATTAGCAATGAATTTCTGGGCTACAATAGAGCATTCTTTAAATTATAAATATAAGGATACTATTCCTGAGGATGTTAAGGAAAGGCTTAGAAAGTCATCAGAAGCAGCAGCTAAGTTAGATGACGAAATGTGTGAAATTAGAAAAGAGATTATCAATGCTCAGATGCTATTTGAAGAGAAATCAAATGTAGTTTCTGATATTGTTAAAAATATAAATGTACTTTCAAGTAATGGAAAAGAAGTTGAAGCTTTAGAATATCAAGCAAAGTTTGAAGAAATCTTTTTTAGAGGTTCTGATTGGGATTTACAGGAATTACTTGAAGAGATAAAAGGGCATTTGCCAAGATATAAAATTTTCGAATAATAGGAGCATTTTAGGCGACTATATAGATTGGAGAAAGTAATGAAAAGATGGGAAAATCAATTATACTATAATAAGATTAGACAAGCTGTGGAGGAATTTTCCCTTATCAAGGAAGGTGACAGGATTATTGTAGGAATATCCGGTGGTAAGGATAGTATGTTACTTGTCCATTCTTTGAGTCTTTTACAAAAACACTTGAGTATCAACTTTGACTTACTAGGTGTATATGTAGATGAAGGAAATAAAAATCCCATTGAGCAAGTGAAAAAAACAGTTGAATCAATGGGTGTTGATTTTAGAGTTGAGATGACTGATATAAAAAATTATCTGGATTTTGATGGCAAGAACCCTTGTTATATGTGTGGAAGACTTAGAAAAGGTGTACTTAGAAGGATTTCTGAAGAAGAAGGATACAATGTTATAGCCCTAGGACATCATATGGATGATGCTGTTGAAACATTTTTTATGAACATGATCTATACTGGTAAACTTGGCACTTTTCTTCCTGGAGCTGAATCTGATGGAATAAGAATGATTAGACCGATGATTTATGTAAGGGAAGAGGATATTATTAAGTCAGTAGATTATTTAAAACTGCCTATAATGGAGTCCAAATGTCCTGTAAATAAAAAAACTACTAGGGAAGAGATGAAAGTACTTGTTAAGGAACTTTCAGAGAAGTATCCTGATTTAAGGGAGAAGGTAGTATCTTCTTTCAAAAATATTGATAGATTATGGAATAGGTGATTGAATGGCAATATATGCAATAGGGGACTTGCATCTTAGTTTTAGCTCAGATAAGCCTATGGACGTATTTGGTGAGAACTGGCAAGATTATGAAAATAAAATAAAGAAAAACTGGATGGAAAAGATTAAGGATGAAGATTGTGTTCTTATTCCTGGGGATATATCCTGGGCACTTAATCTTGAAAATGCATCTGAAGATTTAGACTGGATAAATAAACTTCCAGGTAAAAAAATATTTGTTAGGGGTAATCATGACTATTGGTGGTCATCCCTTAAGAAAATGAAAGATAAGTATCCAGATATGGATTTTATTCAGAATAACTATACTACTTTTGGTGAATACTGTATTTGCGGAAGTAGGGGATGGATATTTCCCAATGAGGTTAAGTTCTCTGAAGAGGATGAAAAAATATATAAAAGGGAACTATTAAGGCTAAGAATGTCCCTTGACAGTGCAGTGAAAAATGGATGCAAAAAAATAATAGCAATGATTCATTTTCCGCCTATATTTGATGGTGAAACTTCAGGCTTCTCGGATATTTTTGAAGAGTATGGGGTTGAGAAAGTTATATATGGACATCTACATACTGAGGAGTCTTTTAAAGATGGATATGTAGGAATGAAAAATGGAGTAGAGTATATACTTACTTCAAGTGATTATTTAGATTTTGATCCTATAAAAATTTTATAAAGGGGAAGTAGAAATGCCACAGATTAAAATCAAAGGTATTGATAAGGATACTGTAAAAGGATTTAGCAAAAGTATGGTAGATGATTTAAGTTCAATTATTGATTGTCCGAGGGATCATCTAGTTATAGAATGCCAAGATGTGATTTCGATATTTGATGGGGAAGAGATAGCAGTATATCCATTTATTGAAGTAGCGTGGTTTGATAGGGGTCTTGAAGTACAGGATAAAGTATCAGAATGTATTTTTAAGTACCTAGAAAAAGCTAAAATTGAGGAAGCTGAGTTAGCATTTCTTACATTTAAAGAAAGAAATTATTATTACAACGGTAAACATTTTTAAGTGTTACGTAAATTAGAAAAGGTGGACTAAATGAAAGACAATTTTGAGAGATTGTTTTTAGAAAAATTTTTTGAAAACAGAAATGATTTAATTGATAAGCTGGAGAATGGTAGTATTGATAAAAGTGAATATATTGATAAAACCCATTCATTTATTAAAGGGCTGAATATGGGACCTTTTAAGAATAATATTGATAGCTATGAAAAGGCTATGTACAATTATCAGTATTACAATATTATGGCTAAGGATTGTAATAAACTTGCTAAGGAGCTTAAATATAAAGATCCCTTTAGAGCAAAGGATTTAAGAGATGAAGCTTTAGTATATTATAAGGGCAAGGACAAGCAAACAAGTGCATTGTTAGAATTAGTTAGATATAAAAATGTTGAAGCATATTATGTAAAAACTGATTCAAGAAGTCTTAAGGGTGAGCTATATGAAGTGGTATTTAAAGACTTTGATAGGGCAATATTTCACTCTAAGTCAAAGTTTATCTTAAATAAGCTAAAAAAGAATAATGTGTTTTCGAAGAATAATAGAAAATCATTAATTGATGATTACATCAATACAACTTACTAGAGATGAAATGGAGTGTATATCATGGAAAGAAAGTTTGAAGCAGTAATTTTTGATCTTGATGGTAGCCTTGTTGATTCCCTATGGGTGTGGGACAAGATTGATATAGATTATTTAGAAAAACATTCTTATCAAGTTCCTGAGGATTTAAATAAAATAATTGAAGGAATGAGTTTCACAGAGGTAGCTCAGTATTTTAAAGATCGTTTTTCCATAGAAGATGATATTGAGGATATTAAGGCTGAATGGATTGAAATGGCACTGAAAGCATATAGTGAAGATGTAAAACTAAGGGAAGGTGCTGAAAAATTCCTTGAATACATTAAAAGTGAGAAATATAGAATTGGTTTAGGTAGTAGTAATACCAGATCTCTTATTGATGCGACATTAGATGGTAATGGTATTTCTCAGTATTTCGAGAGTATACGTACTAGTTGTGAAGTAAGTGCTGGTAAGCCTAGTCCAGATATTTTTCTAAAAGTTGCAAGTGACCTTGATATTCCTGAAAGTAAGTGTATCGTCATTGAAGATACCTTCGCAGGGGTGCAGGCTGCTAAAAGAGCTAACATGACTGTAATTGGCATATATGATGAGATGTCGGCTCCTTGGAAAGAAGATATAATGGAACTGTCTGATCACTATGCTTACAATTATAGTGACGTAATGGAAATACTTAAGAATTATCAAGGAAAATAAACTGTATAAATACAAAAAAAATGCATAATTTGGCCCTCTTTGTGGTAGAAAAATAATAGAAGCAATAATATTATAAATACTACAGGGAGGGATTTTTATGTTATTTGTGCCTGATTTTAAAATTGGAGATAAGATTACAATTCAGAAGCTTGTTCGTGAAGAAGATACTGCCCTTAATTATGGTAGTGGTCAACTTGAAAATTTACTAGCAACACCAAGTTTACTTGCTCTAATGATAGAAGCTTCAGTTAAATTACTTGATCCTTCATTACCAGAAGGTTATATTACAATAGGCAAGGATTCATTTGTAAGTCATCAAAAACCAACAGTACTTGGGGAAACAGTATCCCTGTCAGTTGAAATATCAAAATTTGATAAAAAAGAAGTAGAAATAAAAATGGAAGCCTACGATGAAGTAGGATTAATCGGAACAGGCATTCATAAAAGGGTAGTAGTAAATAAAGAAGCTCTACTTACAAGGGCTAATGAGAGAGAAGTTAATATTGTTAGTAAGAATTACTAGACGATAAATCTTTGATTTATGCCTAGCATATCACTGTGTGATATAGCCCAGCACAAATTATTGATTTGTAGCCTAGCTAAAGCTAATTACATGCTTTAAGCCCAGCAGTTGCAAGCAACTAGAGCATGGATACTTTGCTAGGTAAAGTTAATTGAAAATAGAAAAACAGATCGCAAGATCTGTTTTTTTGTGTTTACTAATATTGATTTTCCACAAGGAAAATATCCATGCTCTAGAAGTACAAAGTACTTCGCTGGGCTTATATCATGAAAAGATATAGCTGAGCTACCATCTAAAAATGGTGCTGGGCTAGTAGCATTTTGCTACGCTTGGCATGAAATAATATAAATAATTATTTCACTTTATAAGCCGGTATATGATTCTTAAATACTATCTCAATCTCGCCCTTATGCTCAAGATAAGAGATGTATGCCATGATACATGATTTGAAAACATAGTAAGGAACTAGTTCCTGTGTATATCCGTACCTATTATATACTACGACCATTAGTTCTTCCATAGTTTTTGCTTCTACAAGGGATTCTCTTATGAAGTCCATATTTCTCATAATGTTGTCCATGTTTTTTTGAATTACTGCTGTAATATCTTTTGTTACGTTACCGTGGGATGGTATATATAAATCGTAGTTTGAATCAATAAGTCTTTCTTTTGTATCGAAATCATCTTGTAGATTAAAAGTATAGATGAATTTCATTACGTCTATTACTGGTTCTCCAACAACGCTATCGCCGATAAATACAACATTGTCGGGTGTTACTATTCCTTTTTGGTTAGGTGTATGTCCCTTAAGATTCATAAGTTTGAAAACTATGTCTTCTATCTTGATTTCCTCTTGATTTGGTGTAATAGGAAAATCTGGAGATACAGCATAGTCTTTAAATTTGTTCATAAAGGAAAAGTGCTTTGCACTAAATACAAACAGTGGATAGTAATCCACATTGTTAATAAAGAAGTCCTCAATAGTTGGTGCGTAGATTTTAGATCTGAAGTTTTTCTTTATTAGTTTATTGGCTCCAATATGGTCACCGTGGAAATGGGTATTGATTATTGCAACAGGATTTAAAAAGTTGTTCTTTAATGTCTTTAAAAGACTATCTCCTATTTTGTCAAAGTGGCAAGTGTCTATTAATATACAGTCATAATCATTTATCTTGTATACTCCTACATTTGTAGGTCCCATAAGAACGCTGGTACGTCCCTTAAGATGCTTTAATTTGAACATATCTATCAACCTTTCTAATTTATATTTAACCCTAAAAGTAAATTATTCGTTAGTTATAATAAAACAATTAACATTATATCATTAATAGGATAAAATATTAATAGGAATATTTGGAAGGTAAAATAGCTTCATCATGAATAGTTGTAGATTAGGAAATATTTTGATTATGTAATCAGTAATGGAGTGATTATGTGCTAAGGGGAATAATAATAAGTAGGTTTAGGAAAAGCTATTTGAAAAATATTTTTACTGAGAATAAGCATATTGTAATAGATGGGGAATTTGAGAAGTTTACCTATGAAGAGTTTGATTATATAGATTTTTTTATTATTGATCCATTAGTTGATACCAAGCAGTACTGGACTTATATGGAATGGATACAAAAGAGATATCCTAAGGCGATGATAATTGTAATTTCGACAAATTCTAATTTTGTATTAAAATCATTTGAGTATAATTTGATTGATTATATCACTAGGCCCAATGATTTAGATAGAATATATAGATCTGTAGAGAAACTTCTACTTTATAATAATATTAAGGAAGACTGTCTTCACGATATAGAAGTAAGAACATTTAAATCATTTGAATTATATGTAGATTCCGAATATATCAATATGGGATATAATAAGGCTAGGGAACTATTTGCATTTCTTATTCATAATAGGGGAAATTCAGTAGGTTGGGAAAAGATAGTAGAAAATCTTTGGCCGGAATTTGATTATGAAAAAGGTCATTCAAGCCTTCATTCAACCTCCCATAGATTGAGGAAAAAACTTATAGAGTATGGGATAGAAGATATTTATGAAGTTAACAGGGATAGTTATAGAATTAATGTCGAGCTGTGCAGTATTGACAACATAGAGTTTGAAAAAAGACTAAATGATGATAATAGTTTTGAAGCTTATAAGCTATACCGAGGGAACTACTTTGAAAATGAAAGGTATGATTGGACCATATTCCAAAGAGAAGAATATAAAAAAACATATAACCATCTTTGTGAGAGTTTGATATATGGATAGGATTTGGAGCACAGGCTATACACTGTGCTCTTTTAATTTATAAATTTAGTTGAATTAATCAGTATTACAGATTATAATTAAAAAGATTGAAAAGGCAAAAGATTTTGGTGAGGAGACAATAATGAGAAAAAGAAAAATACTTGATATATTAATAGAAGATACAAAATATCCTAATGTTGGCGTGGGTTACCATGAAGACAAGAGGGTAGAAGTTAAGGGTGTACTAAAAGGTCAGGAAGTAAAAGTAAAGATTACTAGATCAAAAAAAGATAAAATGGTAGGTAAACTTTTAGAAGTTCTTAAACAAGGAGAGATGGAAGAATCGTCTTTCTGTGAACATTTTGGACAGTGTGGAGGATGTTCTTTACAGACTCTATCATATGAAAATCAGCTAAAGCATAAGGAATACAATGTTAAGAAGCTTCTTGAGAACGGAAATATTGAAAACTATGAATTTTTTGATATTATTGCCAGCCCACTTACTTTTGAATATAGAAATAAGATGGAGTTTTCATTTGGAAATGAAATGAAAGGTGGAGAAACTACCTTAGGAATGCATAAAAAAGGAAGAGTCCATGATGTAGTTACAGTAGATAAGTGTCATCTAGTAGATGAAGATTATAGAAAAATACTAACTACAACATTAGCATTTTTTAAAGATAGAAATATAGATCATTTTAATAGAAAAACACATGAAGGATTTGTAAGACATTTTACTATTAGAAAAAGCATTAAGACAAAAGAGATTCTTATCGGACTTTCAGCAGTTACAGAAACACCAATGGATAAGGCTGAATTTGTTGAAGTATTAAGAGGATTAGATCTTGATGGTGAAATAGTAGGAATTTTACACATTCAAAATGATAATATAAGTGATATGGTCCAAGGACCAATAGATATACTATACGGTAGAGATTACTATATGGAAGAACTACTAGGACTTAAATTCAAAGTATCATTCTATTCATTCTTCCAAACCAATCCAATAGGAGCAGAAGTACTATATACAAAGGCAATTGATTATCTTGGTGATATAGAAGGAAAGAAAATCTTTGACCTATTTACAGGAACAGGAACAATAGCTCAGGTACTTTCTCAAAAAGCTAAGGAAGTTATCGGTATTGAGATTGTAGAAGATGCAGTAATAGCAGCAAGAGAAAATGCAAAACTAAACAATTTAGATAACTGTACATTTATAGCTGGAGATGTATTTGACGAATTAGATAAAGTTAAAAACAATAAACCGGATATGATAGTAGTAGATCCACCTAGAATGGGAATTACAGAAAAAGCACTAAATAAGATAATCAAATTTGGAGCAAAAGAAATGGTATACATTTCATGTAATCCTAAAACATTGGTTGACAATTTAGTACAGCTTGAAAAGAGCGGATATAAAGTTAAAAAAGTTGTACCAGTTGATATGTTCCCACACACACCACATTGTGAGGTTATTTGTAAACTAGAGAGAGTCTAGGGGGTGTTTGCACACCATCTAGGGACAAGTGAACTTGCATCTAGGTGAGAAGCATGAATTTGCTTCTAGACTAGGGAAACTGCTTTGCAGTTCATCCATGGATATTTCTATAGGGAGAAATTAATATAAAATAATTAGAACCTTATTTCAGAGATGGAATAAGGTTCTTTTATATTGTTTCCTCAAGACCATCGATTGAAGTCGCTCTTATCATGGGAGTAACGACATTTGTATAGAGTGATTTAACCGTATGATTCAACAAGAGCAAATATGCTAGAAAGAATTCCTCATTATGCAGAATTAGTTGCTTTGTTAGAAGAACGAGAAGAGCAATTTTTTAAGGCGTTGGATGAGTGTTCTAAGGAACAAAGCCAGTGTATAAGAGATTATATGATGGACTTAAGGGATGTGCAGGAACTTGATGGAGATTTCTTTTATATGCGTGGATATAGTGATTGTGTTGTTTTGATGCATCGGTTGAATTTGTTGAAGTAGAATATGATATTCTAGTGTTAATCTATACGCTGAATGATGATCTTGATAAAAAGTTTAATTGTTACCATAGTATTTGCTTCATATTATGTGGTATAATCTGGATTAGAAATGAAATATATGTTTTAGTTATATTTAGATTTATACAGTAACTATTTTTAATAAGCAGTGAGGTGATTATATTGAAGAACGTGATTGTTCAAAACTTTCTTGAAGAGTTTAAATCAAATTTTAGTTTAGATACTGAGGATTCAAATCTCGTTTTTGAGCATTTTATTAATTATTGTACATTAGAGAACCATATCAAGGATAATGATTCTGATTTTATGAAGATGGATACAGGAGATGCAAAAGCAATAGATGGTGTAGCGATAATAGTCAATAATAGAATGATATCGACGGAGGAGGACTTAGAGTATAGTATTGAAACAGCTGAGACACTAGATGTCGAGTTTATATTTACTCAATCTAAAACATCAAATAGTTTTTCGGATGATAAAATAAATTATTTTTTTAAAAATATTAATAAGTTCATAATAGAAGAAGAATGTTCTATTCCTGAAATTGAGACTCATTGGGAATTAAAAAACAAAATCTATGCTAATAGTAATTTATTAAGGAAAGGTAATCCCAGGTGTCATTTATATTATGCCACGCAGTCTCAAACAACACAGTTATCTAGTGATATTCAACAATCAATTGATGATGGTTTAGAGTTACTTAATAGTTCAGGATACTTATCAGATAATGAAAATGCAATAACTTTTACTCCTATAGGAATTAAAGAAATACAAAAATTTTATCGTAACATAACACAAGATTTAGAGGCGACTATTTTGTTGCCGAAAGTATTGACATATTCGTATGATGGAGAAAATATTCAATCAGCATATTTTGGATTGGTAGACATCAATCAATACATAAAGTTGTTATTTGACGACGAAACTAATGGTGTTAGGAGAGTTTTTGATGACAACATTCGTGATTTTTTAGGTATTATTGATAATGAAGTAAATACAAACATGGAAAACTGTTTAAAAAGTGACAATGCTCAATTGTTTGGAATATTAAATAATGGAATTACTATTATAGCTGACGATATTAAACCAACTGGAGAAAAATATACATTAGTAAACTATCAGATTGTTAATGGCTGTCAAACAAGTAATGTGATATTGGAGAACATAGAAGAAATTAAAGAAAAGAGTATATCATTACCAATTAGACTTATTAAGACTACTGATGATCAGACCAAGACAAAGATAGTTAAAGCAACAAATAGTCAAACTGGATTAAAACCTGAACAACTTGATTCACTGAATGCGTTTCATAAGATGTTGGAAGATTACTTTATATCAGTAAATAGAGAAAATAGTAGTTCAAATAAGTATGATGTTAATATATACTACGAGAGGAGAACTAACCAATATAGAAAATCATCGATTATAAAAAATAGAATAATCAGTATACCTATTCAAATTAAAGCAGTGGCTTCAATGTTTAAAAACAATCCTCACGGAGTGTCGGGCCATTATGGTACAGTAGCTAGAAAACTTAAAGATAAGATTTTTTTAGAGGACCATATTTTAGAAGCATATCATTCTAGTGCATTAATGTATTATAGAGTTGATCAATTCTTTAATAAAAAAAGAGAATTTAAGGAGTATCGCAGAATGAAATGGCACATTATGATGACGGTAAAACTCCAACTCTCTTCTGAAAAAGACCGAAATTTAGATTTGAACAATAAAAAATTGAAATCACTCTCTCAAAAAATTAGTGATGCAATAGCTACTGAATCTAAAGCATTTGAAATAATAGAAGGTGCGATAGAGTATTTGAATAATATCATCCAGCAAAATTCCTTAGAATTGGAAGACCGAAAATTATTTGAACGAAAAGAAACTACAGATTATATTATTAAATCCTTTTATCTAGAGCAAGGTGTCTAAGTGGACAAGCTTATAGTTGTGAGTTATTTAGAATGATATACATTTCAATATCCCAACCAAACCGCAGTCATCAGAAGGCTCTGCCTTCCTGCGGGCAAGCTTCCACTTTGTCATACAAAGTGCTTGATGGGATTCTCCCATACCCTATAAATACTTGGGACTGTGTCCCAAACCCTAGAAATATTATAAAAAAAGTAAATACTGGCTTGTTATATATTGGGCTTATTGTGAATGGTTAAAAATTGTGGTAAAACTCTAATGAAGATTAGAGGATATTTTAGTTTAAAAAGGAGAAAATGAAGAGAATGAGAACAGAATTAATAAGTAGGGATATATCAGATAGCCCTGGATATGGTTCTGGCGAGGGTGATATTGAAAGATTGGAATATAAATGTCCTTGTGGTGCAGGAAGAGTTATTGAAGAACATGACAATATCCCAGGGTTTAGAGATCATACTGTGTATCTATCTTGCAAGATTTGCAATGTGAAATATGAACTTGATACAACTAAAGGAACTAGAAGTTGGGAGTTAAAGGTTAAACAGAGCTTTGACACAATAAAGCTAGATTTATATGATAATGCAGTAGACTCATTTGTAGTTGCAATAGATTCATTTATCAAAGGAGATAATTACCCTAAATACTATAAAATCGCAATAAAAGAAATGTTCTCTGCTTTTGAGTTGATGTTAAAAGATATCCTGAGTCATGAACATCCATCCCTTATTTACTCTAAAGTGGAAGACTTTGCAGAACCTATTCATAAAAGGCATAGCGTAAACTATGATACATTAGTAAGCAGATTGGAAAAACTTGCAGATTTTAAGATAGATGAAAATTATAATAGAATAATAAACAAACTTAGATCACTTCGTAATCTAGGTATGCATTCAACTTTTGAAGTTAATAGATTCAATGCAGCTGACAATATTAGTAAAGCTGTACCTATATTTGTGAACCTACATCGTAGATTCTACGAAAAAAAGGTTAAGCTTTCTGATTTATTAGGTGAAGAAAGTTTTAAGGATTATTTAAAACAGCAAATGGCAATGACGGCTTTGATCAATGACGCCAAGAAAAGGTTTGAAAAAGACAATCGTAAGAAAATTGAATTAAATGGAGTAGTAGTGAAATGTAATATATGTAATTCCGAATTGATAGTTCATGAGGATAGTAAGATAAAGTGCTATTGTTGTCATGAAGAGTTCAATGATTTTTTTTTCTACTCTACATTTATAAAGTTTGATGATGAATTAAGTGATAATGAAATCTATGAGTGTCCTCGATGTAATTGCCATTCGTTGGCTTTGTATGAGCCACATGGCTATCATCTGTGTTTGTCATGTGGGGAAATTGTAGCAAGAGTGACTTGTGAGGACTGTATTAGAGAATTTCCGCTATCAGAAGTTGAGGAAACAACAGACTATTCTGGTGATACAACTCCTGATGCTATAACGTATATCTGCTATGAATGTAAGCATCCTTATGATGAGTTTGACTGAGATAACAATTATTACTTATAGATGGATTATGTGGCTTCATGATATAACAATTATGGTTACATAATCATAATGTGATAAAATGGTAAAGAATATTTAGTTACAGGTGTCAGTTAGTCATACTATAAAGAGAAGTAGATAAAGTTAATTTTGATGATGCCTATGTAAAGTTCTTTGAAAAGATGAGTGAAAACCTTATCAAAATTAGAACTTCATCCATACACAATTGAAACTTGGTGGGGGTATTACCAATTACAATTTACAAACAAAAGTAAGCGTCAATCCACCTACACATATACAAAACTAAAGCCCTTAGTTACAATATAGATATATTGTAGCTAAAGGCTTAGTTTATTTACTGTTTTTAGGTATTAATAAGATTTCATTAGGGATGGTTTCTTTCCATAGCAATAAAGCATCCAACTGATCAAAATCTTCAAGATCTATGTTTGGAAGCTCTTCAAATAGATATGTTAAGTATTTGAAAACATTTAAGTTATTAGCTTTTGCAGTTTCAACGATGCTATATATAATACCACTTGAAGTAGCACCTTTTGAAGATTTAGAAAACAACCAATTTTTCCTGCCAATAACAAAACTTTTAATAGCCCTTTCGGCATGATTGTTATCTGGGACTAATCTTCCATCCTCGAGAAAACCAATTAGTTTGTCCCATTGTTTTCAATATGACTAGCACCAGTATCATCAGGCCACTGAAACTTATCTTTTTCTAGTCTTTTGTAATAAAGCCAAAAGCCTGATATATCCC
>JAOARG010000043.1 GCA_025210655.1 Bacillota bacterium | reverse complement strand
GGTGACTTTATTGAAAATAAGAAGTGGTGGTTTGCCTTTGACAGTGACAATGATGATTCTTTTGAGGATGAAGATTTTGTTTTAATAAGTGATGGAAATGAAAATGTAATTCATCAAAATGTAAATCATGTAGGTAAGTATTTGTTCAAGCTTGAAGTTAAGGAGACCTTTGGACAGCCTACTATAGATAAGTTTGTTACAGATGCAGATAGGAAAAGGGACGATAATAGGGATGTAGAAGAGAGTCTTAGGATAGTAGAAGTAAAGAATGTAGCACCCATAGTTGAACTTAATATTGAGCCAAGAGAAGCTGTGGAAGTTGTTGTTTTTTATGATTCAGGTCAGGAAACTAAACTTGAAATGGAGGCTCAGTTTGAAAGGCTTAATATGGAGCTTATGGAAAGAAGAATGAGGACTAATATTAAGCTTGTTGATGTTTCTAAGGACAAGTTTTCTATAGGGGATACGGTAACCAATTTTTATAATTATTATAGAAATTTGTATGTTACTTTTAAGTATGAAAAATATACGAAAGAGTATCATGAAGATAAAGATCAGCATAAAAATAAAGATATCTCTCCTTATATACATCCTCTCTTTAATGTTTTGATTGAAAAAATAGTAAGGTCTGAAGAAGAATATACAAGTTTACCTACAATTGCAGAAGGTACAGCAAGAGTATTTTACGAACGTAGTAGGACTAAATCTAAGGACCGTACAATAGATATTTATGGATATACTTTTGATGATCCTGAGGTTGGGAGTGGGAATGGAAGTAATGTGTTTGAAGTTAGAACACTCCATAAGACAGATGATTATAAAGAAATTATTCATGGTTCCCCTGATATCAGCTATGACTTTGATAATAATTATAGGGTTGGGCTTAAAGATCATGAAGAAATATCGGAATACAAGGTTGCCAATATTGATAAGTTCATAAATGATGAATTAAGGGATGAAGGATCGAATAAGTATGCGGTATTTATCACTGATAGTAAGGCATCTTTTCACATGATGACTGATAATACTAGAAAGCTTCTTACTGATAAGGGATATAAGCTGAGATTTTCCATGAAAAAATCCTATTTGGAATCTGGACCAAAGCTTCCTCAAGTATTAGATGTTAAGATTGGTAAAAATAATAAGACATACTATCTAACTCCTTATGGAAATATAATAAGTGTAGGTGGAGAAGTTGTCGGTGGTGATGGTGATGTATATTATAAGTATGAAGATGGATTAAGATGGCAAGATATAGAAGAAAACCTTACTGGAATTACAAGATGGCAAGATATGGATGAGTTAAGTCCTATAACAGATATTACTTGTAATAAAGGTGCTTGTAAGAGAATATATATTGATTCAGATAAGAATTTAAAAGTAGAAGGTTATGATTTTACTTTTGATACTGAGATAGATAGCTTTTATTATTTTGATACTCTTGTCGTATGGGAAAAAGAAGGGGTAGTAAAAGCTTCATCTTATGATGTTACAAAGGGTCGTTTTTCAAATCCAGATACTTTAATGAATACTAGTATAAAGTCTATCAGGGCTAAGAGAATATCTGGATATAGCACTTATGGTATAGTAAAATCATCGACAGATAATTTATCTAATTTCGTTTGTATAGAAGGTAGAAATAATGAGAGTATAGTAATTGAAAGTGGCCATTATACAAAAATTACTTATCATGAGGATGCTTGGGAAACGGGATATAATGATTATTGGATGAATAATAAGAATTTATATAAAAAATACAAAGTAAAAAAATCTGATTTGAAAATTGCTGTTTATGATAATAAAGAAGATGAATATCGAAATTATAGAAATGAAAAAGAATTTTGGAGAGATACGGAGATAAGGCGTAGTGGGCGTAAATATACTGTTTGGGTTATAGAAGAGTATAATATTAATTGGAATAATAAGGACTATACTGAGAATGCAAATGACACGGTAAAAGTAATTGGTACAATAGATGAAACTAAAAAATATATAAGACAAACAATCGCTTTGCAAGATGGTATTCCTATAGTAATTAGAATTGGAGAAGATTATATAGCTGAAGGATTTGGAAATGCTAAGTATGGCGGGCTTGGAAATTTTTATAAAAGCGGATATAGTAAACCTGACCAAACGAAAAGAAATAAAATAGATACTAGAGAAAAACATAGGTATTATAGTAGAAAAAATCGAATTTATGGTGATATTATTTCAAAAAATTCTAGAGAAGGCGGTTTACGTGGTAACGAAAATTATAAAAGTATCCCTTACTATTCAAAAGACTGGTTACCATCAATAAAAACAAATCAAACCTTAGATACAGCTTTTTCTACAAGTATTTTCAAC
This sequence comes from Bacillota bacterium, assembly GCA_025210655.1. Classification (GTDB taxonomy): domain Bacteria; phylum Bacillota; class Clostridia; order Peptostreptococcales; family Acidaminobacteraceae; genus JAOARG01. Next base: position 1,016 of record JAOARG010000043.1, on the reverse strand, counting down.
TATATGTCCGCCTACGATATGATTGCATATAATATACAGGATAAGGTTTATGATGAAGATATCAAAAAACTTGTGGATGGTATAGTAAGTGATAATGATGGAAAAATCGATAGGGAGAATGCATATGTCCTTTTGGGAACCAAAGCCAATATGAAAACATTCTATTCTGATTATGAAAATGATGATTTGTATGATTATAGGTGGGATCTTGTTCATGATGAAAAGTTTTTTGAAAATGATTTAGGGAAGGATCCAAAAGCTAAACTTAATGGGGATCCTATTGAGGTGTTTGATTATACTGGTCATTATAAGATTGAACTCAAGGTTCGGGACAATCCTGTAGGTGATGATGATAGGTTTGATAGTTATAGACTGTGGAATAAGGATAAAACTACTTTAAATGTTTATGTCCATAGGAAACCAAGGGTTAGGGACGGTCTTTATGCTAAGAAGACTGATGGTAAACTCCATATTTATGCTGTTGATGAAGGATCTTATGATCTTGACCATCTTAGTCAGTCTAATAGGGGTATCAGATCTCATGACTGGTACTGGAGAACTGATAGGAATAGGATATGGAAGAATGAAAAGCTTGATTTGAGGGATGCTGAGTATAATACTACTTATTATATTTCCCATAGGGTTAAGGATGAGGAAGGTGTCTGGAGTGAATTTTCTAGCAGGGAGATTGTTATAGGTGAGGATATACCTGTTGTAATCACTGCAAATATTGATGCCTATCTAAATAGTAAGTTTGATATTGATAAAATTCCTGTTGATGAAAAAATCAGTGTCAAAGATATTAAGGTAACTTATTATGATGAAGTAAATCTTCTTGCAACTCTTGAGAAAAATGGTAGTGTGATTAAGGAATTACTTAATAAGGATTCCAACACGTCTGGTGTAAATAAGGATGATACTGGATTTATTTATGAAGATATTGTTGAAAAACTGCCCCATAATCTTGATGATGGTGATTATAGTGTAAGGCTTGTAGCTAGAGATTTAAGTGATAG
>JAOARG010000042.1 GCA_025210655.1 Bacillota bacterium | reverse complement strand
GCTGAGAAAAAAGGCTGATTTAGTAGCTTAATCAAATCTGATTACATTTATACCTATGATAATTATAGGTCTTTTTGTTGTGCAAAGAATGAAGTACAGCTTTTTGTCTAAAGAAAAATACACTGCAAACTTAATGGCTTAGAACCACTTGTTTACAGTGTATTTGATTATTTCTTGAATTTTGGGGTCTTATTTAGTTAATAAACGACTGCCTCATTTTTATTTTTTAGGTATAGTAATAACAAATGTACATCCTTTACCAAAATAACTCTCAAGTTCAGATTTTAGTTGGATATTCCAACCATGCTTTTCTATAATTTCTTTTACAATAGTTAATCCTAGACCAGTTCCACCAAGTTCTCTATTTCTAGAATCTTCAATTCTAACCATAGGTTCAAAGACTTTTTCTAATGATTCATCTGGAATTCCGATACCATCATCAGCAATTGTAATTTTATATGATTTTGACGATTCTTTTAATGATAGATATAAAGAAAAATTATTTTGATTGTATTTTATAGTGTTGAGTAATAGATTGTCAAAAACTCTGTGAAGGTTAAATTCATTGATTTCTATATGACAGACTTTGTCAAGAAAATCAAAGTCATAATCAATATTTCTGCTTTCAAACTCATTCACATAGTCAATAAGTTTAAGTTTTATCCATTCATTTATGTCTTTTTTAACTGTTGTAAATTCGCTTTCACCCAATTCCAATTTGGATAGTTCAAATAGTTCATTAACTAAGGTATTGGCTGAATTACCATATTGCTGTATTATTTCAATGCTTTTTTGTTGGTCTTCTGATAAATTATTTTTTTCTCTCACTAATTTATCAGAGTAGCCAAGGATATTTGTTAATGGTGTCCTTATATCATGGGATAAGTCCCTTATAAGTTGTTTTCTATTTTCTTGCAATTTGATTGTCTTCTCGGTCTTATTCTGTAATGTAGAGGCCATATTATTGATTTCATCTTTTAGTATATTAAGCTCCTCTGAAGCGCTGTAGTCGATATTAATTGAGTAATTGCCTTTTCCTATCTCTTCTACACTTTTTACAAGGTCTTTGATTGGAAGTATTACCTGCTTGGAAGTGTACTTAGCATATGCAAATAAGGCTACTATAAATACAACGACCATAAGTATTACTATTCCGAAAACAAAGCTTATATCCTCTTCAATTGATACTGTGTAAATTACATACATATACTCAGAATCATCTGGAAAGTATACATATATGTTTTCAAAATTACTTCCGTAAATATATTTTTGAAATTCATCTGGAGTAAATGATTCCCCCACATCTTTGTAGCCTCTATAAGAATCAACTACAAGTCGGTCTTTTGTAAGTACCATCACTGAATCTTCACTTTGAAATTCTTGTTTTGATAGGGCTTCATCAAAGCCTAGGTACAAGTAATCCTCTTCGAACTGATAAAGATCTATCATATATTTGTTTTGTTGTTGATAGTTATATTCACTATAAATATATACAGTAAGTATCCCTAAAGACATTATGATTAGGAATATAATTATATAATTTAGGAGAAATTGATTAGTAAGTTTTTTTATTCTCATAGTTTCTCCATCCTATATCCTAAACCTTTTATAGTTTTAATGTATTTTGAGTTCTTAGGGGAGTCACCGATTTTTTCCCTAAGTTTTGATATATGAACCATAATTGTATTGTCATCCCCAAAATAATCATCTTCCCAAACTTGTTCGTAAAGCTGATGTTTTGTGAATACCTGTCCAATATTTTGCATAAAAAGTTTAAGTAAGTCAAATTCCTTTACACTAAGTTCTATACTTATTCCGTCCTTCTTGAGAGTGTAGTCCTTTGTATTTAATTCTAAATCCCCATGTTTAAGTATTTCTTTTTCTAGGGCCTTATTAGCAGTATTATTATATGCATAATAACGTCTTACTTGAGCCTTTAGCCTATAGATAACTTCCATCATACTGAATGGTTTTGTAATATAATCATCAGCCCCCATGCCTAGAGCTAAGATTTTATCCATTTCTTCCCCTTTTGCTGTAAGAAAGAGTACAGGGATGACACTAGTTTTCCTAATATGTGTAAGTACCTGAATCCCATCAAGTTTTGGCACCATTATATCCAGTATTGCAATATCAATATTTTCATTGAAAAGTCTAATAGCTTCCTCTCCATCAAATGCTTGTATAACATTAAAACCTTCATTTTTTAATTGGCTTGATAGAAGGTTGTTTATGGCAAGATCATCTTCCATTACTAAAATTGTATTATTCATCTTATCTCTCCTTATTAGAAGTATATATTAATAATTTATCACATTATAAGCCCTATAAAACATTTGTTTTTTAGAATTAAGGTTGAATTAAGGTTGGCTTATGATTGTATTTAGACTAGGATGCTAAACTGAATTTAGATAAAAAATTATTATGATGAAGAGGAGAAATTAAAATGAAAAAATATTTAATACTTTGTATTTTAGGAGCAATGATATTTACAGGATGTCAAGGGCAAGGAGCTGAAAATAAAAATGAAGCTGTTCAGCCTAGCAATGATATCCTTGCAGAAAATGATGAAGATGATTATAATGAAGGTTTTGAAATGGATAAAAATCCGGTTGCAGGTGTAAAACTTCAAGGCTTTGAAGCTAAGACTCTTGAGGGTGAAGTTGTAAAAGAAGATGTATTTGAAAAATCAAAGATTACTGCAATTAATCTATGGGGAACTTTCTGTAGTCCATGTATTGAGGAAATGCCTGATCTTGAGAAGGTATATGGAACTTACAATAAAGAAGATTTTAATATTATAGGTATAGTAGTAGATGGTGAACAATCAATAACTGCAAAAGAAATTGTTAAAAAACTAGGTGTAACATATACAAATATTATAGCTGATGAAAAATTATCTAATGATATAGTAAATAAGTTTGATTATGTTCCTGCTACTATATTTGTAAATAGCAAGGGTGAAGTTTTAGATACATTTATCCCAGGTGGAACAGATGAAAAGTCTATAAAGAAAATAATTGATGGGTTATTAGAAAATGAAAAGTAAGAATCTGTGGCAAATAAGGTCAGTATTATTTATGGTATCTTTAGTAATGATAGGATATGGTGTGTTTCGAAATGAAGTTTCTGCTGTCCTTTCAAAGGCAATTAAAATATGTTTAGAGTGTATAGGGGTAGGATGATGAAAAGATGGATGGTTCAACTTGGAGCTGCTATTGCGACTAATGGTTACTTCAAAGGATTTCTTGATGGGAAAATCTACAAGGGTGTATCTAAAAGTGTATGTGTACCGGGGCTAAATTGCTATTCATGTCCAGGGGCCCTAGGATCTTGTCCAATTGGTGCCTTACAGGCAGTGCTTGGAAGTATGAAGTATAATTTTTCGTATTATGTTTTAGGAACATTGATTCTTTATGGAACTCTACTTGGAAGATGGATATGTGGTTGGATATGTCCTTTTGGGATGATACAAGATTTTTTAGGCAAGCTACGGAAAAAGAAATTTAGATTGCCCAAAGTTTTTAATTACATTAAGTATGTGATATTAATCTATTTTGTGATTTTATTCCCAATACTTTTTACCAATGTCATTGGAATGGGAAACCCGGGATTTTGTAAGTATATTTGTCCAAGTGGTACTATCTTAGGAGCATTTCCATTACTGATTAAAAATCCTGGTCTAAGGGCGGCCCTAGGTACATTATTTTCTTGGAAAGTGGGACTACTAATATTTTTCTTAACAATGTCAGTATTTTTCAGCAGGTTTTTCTGTAGAGTAGTATGTCCACTTGGAGCAATATACGGATTTTTTAATAAGATAAGTTTATACAGATATAAGGTGAATGTTTCATGTTCTTCATGTGGTATATGTTCTAAGTCCTGTAAAATGGGTATAAAGCCATATGTAGAGCCTAACAGTATGGAATGTATTAGATGCGGAGAATGTATAAGTGCATGTCCTAGCTCAAGTATTGAAAGAGACAAAATATTTAAGACGAAAGGTTTAGGTGAAAAAAATGAAAGTTTTTAATAAAAAAATAGTTTTAGCTATAATTGGAACTGCTTTAGTTTTTTCAGGATGTAGTTCTACAGATAAATCAGATATTAATAAGAATAATAATCTAGCTTCGCTTGAAGTGGAAGCTAGTAAAAGTAGTAAAGTATTGCTCAGCAAGGAAGTGAAGGAAAATAGTGATGAGGATCAATCAAACTATTCTTCAGATCTGGAAAGAACTTTTGAAGAAGTTTTAGGAAAAGATATTGAAAAATTGAATGAAGCTCAAATAGCTGAACTAAGGGATATTTATAAAGAAATGGAAGATTTCCAGATTACAGATAGGGAATCTGAAGATGAGTACTATGAACTTACTGATCAGTTTTATATAAAAATGATGGAGTTTGGCCTTGATGTTCCTTTTGCAAGTTTTACAGAGGTAGCTGATAAGTATAGAGATAACTTCACTGATGAAGAGTATAGAAAAATACAAGATCTTGATGAGGAGTTTTATGAAATTTCAAATCAGGAAATGGGAGATTCTCAGATGAATGATGAAGAAGATCCTTATGAGATTATTAGAGATAAAATTGTAAAAATCTTTGATGAAAATGGACTACCTGGAGAAGAGGTGTTTTCTCAGATAGAGAATAGAAATGTACAATATGCCCTATTTGATGTAAAGGATGGAAACATTACTTACAGTGATGAGAATATGGATGACTTTTCGAAACTGACTAGATCTGAAGTCAAGGTATATGCTGATATTTGGAAACATATAGTTAAGATTGTACCTAAGGAGTATATGAATTTATTAGTTAAGTTTGAAATAAATACAGATGGTACAGATAATGTCATGGCCCATGTGGTACAGGAAAATGAAGACTTCAGCAAGTGGAGACTGGCTATAGACTTAAAAGATGCAATTAAGGCTGATGGAAGTTTTTCCGATGAGTTTACTAATACAGTTGTACATGAATTTGCTCATGTAATGACACTTCATAAGGGACAGCTACAAGGTGATAATATTGTAGATGAAAAAGCTTATAGTACTAATGAAGGCTACCTAACTACAAATAGTTATTTAAATAAGTTTTATCAAAGCTTCTGGAGGGATATAGCTAAGGAATATGAAGCTGCCCAGGAAAAGGCTCAAAATCAGCAAGATTCTGACGAAGATCCAATGTATGCTTTTTACGAAAAGTATGAGGATCAATTTGTATCTGATTATGCAGCAACAAACCCAGCCGAGGATATAGCAGAAACATATAGAGTATTTGTAATAGAAGATAAACCAACAGGCAATACAATAAGAGATAAAAAAGTGTTATTTATGTATGAATATCCAGAGCTTGTTAAGATAAGAACTGATATAAGAAGTGCTTTGGGATTAAACTAATAATAAGGGTTTTGGATGATTTCCAAAGCCCTTATTTTTATTACTTAGCTATTCTTTTCCAAAAGTCTTCATAGAACTGATTGAAAAATTCTATGTTTGATTGATCATCTATTGTGACTTTAAGACCGTCAAGTAGTCCTCTGATCATTGTTATATAGTATCTGGCTATAAAATTAACATTTACTTTTTTTAGTTCTTCTCTTTTTATTCCTTCCTGAATAAGTTCAACGAACTTGTTTTCGAAGTTGTTTTTATAATTATCTACCAATAACATGATATCTTTCATATCATCTCTTAAAATGGCTAGTGACAAGTATTTTCTAAAGTAGACTCTTCTATTGGACATGGCACAGAAAATTGAAGCAGAGCCCAGTGCTTTTAATTGTTCTTTTATCGATAAATTTATAGTTCCATTTACAACCTCGTTGATTTCTATAAAAAATTTGTTCAGCTCGATTTTTATTAAATCCTTTATTAAATACTCTTTCTTTTCATAGTAGTTGTATATAGACTGCTTTTTTATTCCAATAGATTCTGCTACTTGTGAGAGACTAAAATGCTCACCGTGCTTGCAAAAAAGATTGTATGATGCGATTAAAATTTTATCTTTTGTATTTAACATAAATGCCTCCTTACACACTATTACCATACCCAATATTATACAGTTAATATAAATATTAATCAAACGTAATATAGTCCTTTCAGATTATGTGATTATCCTGTATAATATGATATATTGATATATATTTGTCAATCGAATGTGTGGATGGGAAATAGACAATTATTAAAGGGGACATTCGGTTTGAAAAAAAGCATTAAGTGGAAGATTCTTGGGACGACGATTATTGTAATTATTTTGGCTTTTGCGGCTATTGGTGCATTAATCAATAACCGTGTCAAAGTAGAACTTGAAAATGGTGCTACTGAAAAGTTATTAAAGGATGCAGAAATTGTTTCAAGACAGCTTGATAAGGAGTTATTTGGCTACGGTACTATAGTTGAGCAAATGGCAACAAATGAGGAAATTGTTGATTTTGTTATGAACTATAAATCTAGAGATGAGAAACTTCAAATGCCTAATTATGATGGTGTTGTAGAAACTCTTAAGAAAATTAAGAAGACAAATAACAGTATTGGATCTGTATGGATAGGTATTGTTGCAACAAATGATTTAGTTACAGAAAGTCATGGTTATTTTGCAGGTGAAGATTATATTATTGATAAAAGACCATGGTTTGAAGGTATGGTTAAGGCAGGGGATATTTCTTTTACGAGTCCCTATATAGATGATACTACTGGAGAAGTAGTAATATCGGTTGTTTATCCAATATATGATAATGGAAAAGTTATTGGTAATACAGGTATAGACGTATTCCTTACGGATATGTCAAATTTTATGTCAGAGTATAGGATTGGAGAGACTGGCTATCCTTCTCTAATAGATTCTGATGGATACTTTGTTTATCATCCGGATAGTTCCTTGATTGGAGATAAAAAACTTGCTGATTTGAACGATACTTTAGCTGAATTTCAAAAGTATATGTTGGCTGGAAGTACGGGAATAGATGAGTATGAGTATGATGGAGAAATGAAATATTTCGCTTATGTTCCGGTACCATCATGTGGATGGGTTGTAGGAGCATCGGTTCCAAAATCTGAAACTGGAGATATAATAGGGCGTTTTGTATTTATGAATTATGGAATGTTTTTTGGAGCAATGATTCTATTGATTGCTGCTGTTTATATGACTATAGCTGTTGTACTTAAAAATGTGCCTGAACTTTTAGGTAATATGAAAGAGTTGGCAAATGGTAATCTAAGAAATCAGCTTGAAGTAAAATCACAAGATGAAATTGGTCAAATTGGTGATGCATATAATAATGCTGTAGGGAGCATTAAAACAGTTATAAAAGAGGCATTTGAGTCGTCAAATAATGTTAGTGATGCATCAGAGGCGATGGTTAGAATATCTGACGAATCAAAAATTGCACTTAATGAGGTAAGTGTTGCTATCAATGAAGTTGCAGAGGCAGCAGGAGATCAAGCGGCTCAAACTGAAAAAAGTGTTGAAAACATTCATAACCTATCAGGTGAAATAGAAGATATTATAGTAAAGATAGAAAGTATTTTTGATTCTACTAAGAATGTTCAAAGTTTATCCAATGAGGGTACTGGAACCTTAGGAGAATTAAATGAGCAGTCAATGAGAAATCAAGAATCTGTAAATACTATTAAAAATATAGTTAATGAAATGGATCAGTCTTCGAATGAAATATCTACGATTGTTGATATGATAAATGATATTTCTGGGCAAACTAATCTTCTAGCACTTAATGCTTCTATAGAAGCAGCAAGAGCTGGTGAAGCTGGTAAAGGATTTGCTGTTGTAGCTGATGAAATAAGAAAATTGGCAGAGCAGACAAATGAAGCAACTGAAGAGATTAGAGTAAAAATTAGTGATATTCAGTCTAAATCTTCACAAGCAGTTGAACATACTGGTGATTCTGAAAAGATAGTTCAGGATAATGTGAAGGTAGTGAAGAAGACTGGAGAGATATTTGAAGAGATAATTAGAAACTTAGAAAACTTATTTGAACTTACTTCTGCATCTAAAGATTCAGCAGTTGAAATAAGAGAGACTAAGGATTCTCTAGTAGAATTCATTGAAGGAATTTCTGCTGGATCAGAAGAAACTTCTGCATCTATGGAAGAAATGAGTGCTACTACTGAAGAGCAGCTTGCTATTATGGAAAACTTATCTTCAGAGGCAGACAAGCTTAAAGACCTTGCTGAGGGACTTCACATGGTTCTTGAAAGATTTAAGTTATAAAAGTTATGATTTAAAAACACTGATGGTTATTGGCTGTCAGTGTTTTTTTAGTAGAGATTGTTATTAGTCTGAAATTTAGATATACTTATCATAAATTTACAAGTAATAAATATTGAAAATATATTTTATAATTTTGGTGGTGTATTATGGCAAATAGTAAATTTGAAGATATAAATAAGAGACTTGATAGCATAATTGAACATTCCTATGACGGGATATATATAACAGATGGAAAAGGCAATACTTTAAAGATAAATGAAGCTTATGAAAAAATTACAGGACTTAAAAGATCAAATATGTTAGGTAAAAATATGAAGGAACTGGTTGAAGAAGGTTATGTTTCAGAGTCTGGATCCTTGAAGGTTATGAAGGAAAGAAAAACTGTATCTCTTAATCAGACATTTAAAACAGGAAAAAAAGCTTTGATAACTAGTAAACCTGTATTTGATGAGAATGGTGATATTATACTTATAATTACTAATATCAGAGATATGACTGAGTTATACAATCTTAAAAACAAACTAGATGAGAAAAATAGACTTATAGAGAAATATTACAATGAAACTATGGAACTAAAAAATAAACTGAACGAAAATAAGAAGCTTGTGGTAGAGAACAAGAAGATGATAGATCTTGTATATAGTACTAAAAAAATATCTTCAACGGATTTCACTGTTTTAATAAGCGGAGAGAGTGGAGTAGGTAAAGAAGTAATAGCAAAATTTATCCATGAAAGTAGTAGAAGAAGTAAGGCAAATTTTGTAAAGGTAAACTGTGGAGCTATACCAGAAAATCTTATAGAATCAGAACTATTTGGTTATGTTAAGGGAGCCTTTTCAGGTGCAAGGGATGAAGGTAAGTTAGGCTATTTTGAAATGGCTGATAAGGGAACTTTATTTCTTGATGAGATAGGGGAGTTGCCTTTAAATATGCAGGTAAAGCTATTGAGGGTGCTACAAGAAAGTGAAGTAACTAGGGTAGGCTCAGTTAAAGCTGTGAAAATTGATGTAAGAATAATTACAGCAACAAATAGAGATTTAGAAAAAATGGTAGAAGAGGGAACTTTCAGAAAAGATTTATTTTATAGAATAAATGTAATTCCAATTACTATTCCACCATTAAGAGAAAGAAGAGAGGATATTGTCGCCTTAGGCGATTATTTTCTTGAAGGTGTAAATAAAAAGTATGGTTGGTCAAAAGGTTTTAGTAGAGAGGCATATGATGTGCTTTCTTCATATTGCTGGCCGGGAAACATAAGGGAACTAAAAAACATTGTTGAAAGATCTGTTGCTATGAGTCCCGATGATTTGATAGGAGTGGATGATCTACCTGCTAAAATAGTTACAAAAAAGGCTGTAGGATTATCAATTGGAAATCAACTGATGCCACTAAAAAAAGCACAGATTGAAATTGAGAAAGTATTGATAGAAGCGGCTTACGAGAAGTTTGGAAATGTTAGGGATGCTGCAAAAGTACTTGAAATTGATCCATCAACTTTGGTTAGAAAAAGGAAAAGATATTACGGTGTTGCAAAAAAGCAACTTTGATGCAAAAATGCATACAAAGTGCTGGAGCCAATAGAAAAAGTCACTAATTATAAATAAATATCAAATTTTATAAAAACTTGTTGCGAAAATGCAACAAGTTTTTTTTCTTGACTTGGGAAAACGTTTGAAAATACTATAATTGTCCAAAAGTAAAAGTTGGCACGCAACTTGCTTAATATATTATTGTGAAAAACAGAATTACCCGGGTTTTATAAATTTGAGGAGGAATAGAAATGGCTTTAATGACAAAGGAAGAGTATATTGAAAGTTTGAGAAAACTAAAAACTAAGGTTTATATGTTTGGTGAGTTAGTGGAAAATCCAGTGGATCATCCAATTATCAGACCATCTATAAATTCAGTAGCAATGACTTATGATCTTGCCCATAATCCTGAGTATCAAGATCTAATGACTGCAACTTCAAATCTTACTGGTGAAAAAGTAAATAGATTTTGCCATCTTCATCAAAGCACAGATGATTTGGTGAAAAAAGTAAAAATGCAAAGAATGTTAGGTCAAAAAACGGGAGCATGTTTCCAGCGTTGTGTTGGTATGGATGCATTCAACGCAATTTATAGTACTACATTTGAAATTGATAAGGAGCATGGTACAAAGTATCATGAAAATTTCCTTAAGTACATGAAAGAAGTTCAAGAGAAGGACTGGACAGTTGATGGAGCTATGACTGATCCAAAGGGAGATAGAAGTTTAAGTCCAAGTAAGCAAGAAGACCCAGATTTATTTGTACACGTAGTAGAAAGAAGAGAAGATGGTATAGTAATCAGGGGAGCAAAGGCTCACCAAACAGGAAGTATCAACTCCCATGAGCATTTAATTATGCCGACTATCGCTATGGGACCTGATGATAAGGATTATGCTGTTTCATTTGCAGTTCCTACAGATGCAGATGGAATTTTCATGATTTACGGAAGACAATCATGTGATACTAGAAAGATGGAAGAGAATGCTTCTATGGATTTAGGTAATAGTGAGTTTGGTGGACAGGAAGCACTAGTAGTGTTTGATGATGTTTTCGTACCAAACGATAGAATTTTCCTAAATGGAGAAACAGAGTTTGCAGGTATGATGGTTGAACGTTTTGCAGGATACCATAGACAAAGTTATGGTGGATGTAAAGTTGGTGTTGGTGATGTACTTATTGGAGCTGCAGCTCTTGCTTCTGAGTACAACGGTGTACCAAAGGCATCACACATCAAGGACAAACTTATTGAGATGATGCACCTAAATGAAACTCTATACAGTTGTGGTATTGCATGTTCGGCTGAAGGATTTAAAACTGAAGCTGGCAACTATCAAATAGATTTACTACTTGCCAATGTTTGTAAGCAAAATGTTACTAGATTCCCATATGAAATAACAAGACTTGCTGAAGATATTGCAGGTGGACTAATGGTTACTATGCCATCAGAAAAAGATTTTAATTCCCCAGTTGTTGGAGATATCTGCAAGAAGTACTTCAAAGGTGCTTCAAATATACCTACTATGGAGAGAATGAAGGTATTAAGACTTATTGAGAACTTAACTTTAGGTACTGCGGCTGTAGGATATAGAACTGAATCACTTCATGGTGCTGGATCACCTCAAGCTCAAAGAGTAATGATTTGGAGACAAGGAAATCTTGAATTTAAAAAAGACTTAGCAAAGAAAATAGCAAAGGTAAATATATAAACTTTAGGAGGAAAAAAAGATGGTAGAAAACTTTGTAGAAAAAAATAAACTGATGGAAATCATAGATAGTAAAATTAGGCCGTATATGAATAATCACAATGGGGACCTATCATTAGTTGAAGTAAAGGATGGTTATGCAAAAATCAAGCTTTATGGTGCATGTAGTGGGTGTCCAATGGCAGACCAGTCCACTAGGGAGTTTATTGAAGAGATTCTATCATCTCATTTTCCTCAAATTAAAAGGGTAGTAATTGATAATGAAGTTAGCCCTGACCTTATTGACAGGGCTAAGAAAATATTATCAAAATCTAGATAGCTTTGATTGATAGTGTCATAATAGGAAGGTGAATATTGATGTGGAGAAATGAGTACCAGGCTAAGCTTACCAGTGTTGGGGAAGCGGTAGCTAAAATTAAGTCTAATATGCGTGTTGTAATCGGTCATGCATGTAGTGAACCCGCAAAGCTAGTAGAGGCTATGGTTCAGGAAAAATCTAATTTTAAGAATGTGGAAATTATTCATATGGTGGCTATGGGAAAAGGTGAATATACTAATCCTGAAATGAGGGAGCACTTCAGACACAATGCCTTATTCGTTGGAGGAAGTACAAGAAAGGCAGTAAATGAAAATCGAGCTGACTATACCCCTTGCTTCTTTTATGAAATTCCTAGATTGTTTAGGGATGGTAGTCTTGATATTGATGTAGCTATGATTCAGGTCAGTGAGCCAGATGAGCATGGATTCTGTAGTTATGGATTATCAAATGATTATACAAAGCCTGCAACAGAGAATGCAAAAGTAGTAATAGCAGAAGTGAATAAGTGTATGCCAAGAACTTTTGGTGATAACTTTATCCATGTATCAAAAATTGATGCAATAGTGGAGACGAATTATCCTCTAATCGAATTGCCAAGACCACAACTAGGTGATGTAGAGAAAAAAATTGGTGAAAACTGTGCAAAACTTGTAGAAGATGGTTCAACTCTTCAATTGGGAATTGGAGCTATACCTGATGCAGTTCTTCTATCGTTGAAGGACAAAAAGGATTTAGGTATTCATTCAGAGATGTTTTCAGATGGTGTTGTTGACTTGTATGAGGCAGGTGTAATTACCAATGATAAAAAGTCTATTCATAAGGGCAAGATGGTAGTAACTTTTATGATGGGAACAAGGAGACTTTATGATTTTATTGATAATAATCCGTCAGTTGAACTATATCCTGTGGATTATGTAAATAATCCTATGGTTATAGCAAAAAACAATAAGATGGTATCAATAAATTCATGTATAGAAGTCGATATGATGGGGCAAGTTTCATCTGAAAGTATAGGTTTAAGACAATTCAGTGGTACTGGTGGCCAAGTAGATTATGTAAGGGGATCAAGTATGGCTGAAGGTGGCAAATCTATTATAGCTATGCCCTCTACTGCAAAGGGTGGTAAGGCTTCAAGAATAGTGCCAGTTTTAAAGTCTGGTTCTGCTGTAACTACATCTAGAAATGATGTACACTATATAGTAACTGAGTACGGTATTGCAGACCTTAGGGGGAAAACTCTAAAGGATAGAGCAATGGCACTTATAAAAATAGCACATCCAGATTTCAGGGAAGATTTATTAAAGTCATTTGAAGAAAGATTTGAAAAATAATATTGGGGAGGAAAAATATGAAAGTATACTTTTTTAATTCAGGAGTTTTAAAGAGTGAAAAGCAATATTTTACAGCTGGAAGAGGTGTAGGTGACCCATTTGAGGTACCAGTACCGTTTTTTCTAATTGAGCATAAAGACGGCTATGTACTTTTTGATACTGGAAATGCATATGAGACGATCCATAATAAACATGAACATTGGGGTGATGTGGTTGCTGCCTATGATCCTGTAATGACTGAAGATCAGTGGGTAGTAAATGCTATTCAAAAGGTTGGGGTGAAACCTGAAGATATTAAGTATGTTATACTTTCCCATTTACATCTAGATCATGCAGGTGGTGTAGGTCATTTTCCAAATGCTAAATATATTGTTCAAAGAAAAGAGCTTCATTTTGCTTATGTACCTGATTTTTATATGAAGGGTGCATATATAAGAAAAGATTTTGATAAGGATGTAGATTGGTATATTCTAGAGGGCTACGATAGTGATAACTTTGATGTATTTGGAGATGGAAAAATTATTGTTAAATTCACTCCGGGTCATACTCCGGGACACCAATCTGTATTATTAAATCTTGAGAAGAGCGGACCTATGTTATTAACTGCAGATTCTTGCTATACTACTGAGAATATAGATGAAAATGTACTACCAGGACTAGTGGCTGACCCTGTGTCTACTGTAAGAACTATTGAAAAGTTTAGATTTATGAGAAATCAAGGTGTTACAGTAATTACAGGTCATGACCCAGAGTCTTGGGAATCTTATAAAAAAGCACCTGATTTCTATGAGTAGAATGAAGTTGTAATAGTAAACCTAATGAAATTGTAATAATTAAAAAGGACGCTTGATTAGGCGTCCTTTTTAATTCCTGATTTTCTTCTCTTCTTTTTCTTTCTTTTTTTCAAGTTTATCATAGTCATAATTATACGCCATACAAATATAGTAAGGATTACTTTTCCAAAGATAATAAGGTATTTCATCCATTTTGGCTGTGTTGATTTCGAGGCTTCAGGATATACTGTTTCTTTTGCTATTATATCTTGACCAGTAATATCTGTAGCACTTACAAGGTCTGTTTCACCTAATTTATGATCTTCAAAGTAATATGCTACTGTACCAAGACTAGATCCTTTTTCTACAGGCAGGGTGATCTTGTCTACGGATGTAATTGCTTTAATTTGCGATTTGTCATAATTGTTGTTTACCATAGTGTAGATATTATCCCTAGCATAAAGATTTATTTTAGTATTTTTTTCACCTTCTACTTGATAAGTTTCCACTAATGTATTTTTCTCAAGTAACATTTCAGGTGTGAAGTTTTCAAAACCATAGTCAAGAAGTGTACGTGTGTCTATCCACACATCTTTTCCCTCACCTTTAAATACAATGGATATAAGTCTTTTATTGTCTTTATAAGCACTTCCAGCAAAACATTGTCTGGCTGCAGAAGTGTATCCTGTCTTTATTCCATCAACTATTTCGTACTTTATATCAATAGTTTTACCTTTATAGTCAATCTTATACTTGCTACCAGTACCATTGAAAAATCTATTTTTATTATAAAGTTTTTTTACATTTTCATCTTTATTTGTTGCAGGTATTTCATAGATTGTAGTCTTAACAAGCTCCCTAAATTTTTCATTCTTCATTGCAGTCATTGCAATTAGGGACATATCATATGCAGTTGTGTAATGTTCTGAGTTATGTAGACCATTTGGAGTAACAAAATTACTCTCCATAGCTCCCAAAGATTTTGCTTTTTCATTCATAGCTTCTGCAAATTTTTCGTATGAGCCTGAATGATAAATAGCAAGAGCCCTAGCAGCATCGTTTGCCGACTTAACCATTAGTCCATATAGTAACTGCTCAACAGTTAGTTTTTCGCCGGATTTTAAGCCCATTATACTTGGTTCGGTATTTACTGCTGATTTATCAATTGTAACTATGTCATCTAAGTTACAATCTTCCAAGATTACTAATCCTGTTAAAATTTTAGTTAAACTTGCTGGATACATTTTAGCCTTAGGATTTTTACTAAAAAGTATCTCACCACTATCACCATCGATAAGTATAGCCGATGGACAATTTATATCATTTTCTGTTAGTCCAAATACTATGGCTGCATTTGCAATTAGTATTATTAAAAGAAATATTGAGACTAATTTCTTCATATGTTCCCCCCGTGTAATATTATAAATCCTAACTTATTTATTATATCAGAATTATTGCTTGAGTTATAATATTTCTTCTTCTTCGTTGTTCTTTTTTTACAGGTCTGTTATTGACTAGTACTACTTTTCTAAAAGAAAAGTAGTAAAGTTGAGTTGTAAATATAAAGTTCTAATGGTATAATATTACAACGAAGGAGTTGTTTATATGTTTAAGAATATCCAAAAAGTCTTACTATTTCTTTTACTTATAGGTATTTTGATATCTATTAAAGATTTTGATATAGGGAATTCTAATTTTACACTTGAAAAAATCCCTAAACAAGAGGAAAATAGAGTAGAAGCATCTATTGATAATCAAGGTGAAATACAAGTTGATGACTCTGTATCTACTATTTCTAGGGCAACAGTGGATATTGAATCAGGAGATAGTCAGGAGTATAGTGATGAATGTGATTTTTTGAATCGTGCTCCAATGGATAGTTTGCTTGAAATAAAGTATATCGGCAAAGTTACTGCTAACAAAATTATTGAATATAGAAATGAAAAAAAGTATGAAAATGTAGAAGAACTTATGAATTTAAAAGGTATTGGTTCAAAGAAATTCAATACTATTCGTGAGGGAATAATTCAGAAAATATCCAGTGAATAAATTGGATATCAGATTAGGAGGAAACCATAATGGATAAGATAAAATTAACTTCTTATAGTAAAACATCTGGTTGAGCGGCCAAAATTGGTCCTGAGACCCTTTCGCAAGTTTTGCGAAATTTACCTAAGTTTGAAAGTGATAAATTGTTAGTAGGGCTGGATACTTCAGATGATGCAGCTGTTTACAAATTGGATGATGAAAAGGCATTGATTCAAACCCTTGATTTCTTTACACCAATAGTTGATGATCCATATATGTTTGGTAGAATTGCTGCTTCAAATAGTTTAAGTGATGTTTATGCAATGGGTGGAGAACCAATAATTGCACTGAATATAGTAGGATTTCCAAACTGTCTTGATGTAAATATACTTGGGGAAATACTGAAAGGTGGAGCAGATAAGGTTAAGGAAGCCGGAGCTCTACTAGTAGGTGGTCATTCAGTTCAAGATGATGAACCTAAATACGGTTTATCTGTTACAGGACTCGTTCATCCTGACAAGGTACTTGATAATGCAAGTGCAAAACCTGGAGATGTACTTATTTTAACTAAACCAATTGGTACAGGAATAATAAATACAGCCATAAAGGGTGAGCTAGTGGACGATGAAACTATAAAAAAGGCTATCCATGTAATGGAGTATCTGAACAAGTACGCAGCTGAAGGATTCAATCTTGTAGATATTAATTCTTGTACAGATATTACTGGATTTGGTCTTCTGGGTCACGTATATGAAATGTCCAGTGGAAGTGGAGTAAGTATTAAGCTTAACTCAAAGGATATTCCTATACTTCCAGGGGTATTAGAAAATGCCAAGATGGGAATCGTACCTGCTGGAACATATAAGAATCAACACCACGTAGGAGAAAATGTAGAATTTGCTTCAAATATAGGTCTTGAGATGATAGATACACTTTTCGACCCACAAACATCAGGTGGACTATTACTATCAATGAAACCTGATCAAGCAGAAATATATCTTAAGTTCTTAGAAGAAAACCTTGATACAGAGTTTGCTGTTATTGGGGAAGTTGTTGAGAAGATGGAAAAAGATATTTATGTGTATTAGTTTTAGGGCAGCCTTTGGCTGCCCTTGTCTAATGCTTATTTTTTTTGAAAAATTACGCGTCTAATATTCAAGTTTCTTGAATGTCTAGTGCAAGATGTATTGAAGCATAATCAATCTTGCGATCGAGTAGCTAGGGGACAAGGGGCGACCTTGCCCTCCATCGCTCTCACAGAACCGGACTTACGTTTGCCGTATCCGGCTCCTGACAAATTTTCACAAACTATACTCCAAAGTAATAGTTTGACACCGACCCAACCTTGT
>JAOARG010000041.1 GCA_025210655.1 Bacillota bacterium | reverse complement strand
TTTGACTATACCATGCTAAACATGAGTATAGTCAAACCTTAAATTCTATTTTATAATTTATCACTTAATAAAATTTGTTTATAATTATTAACGCTTGATCAGCTCTTAAAGCCCTTCCCATTCCCCTCTTCCCCTTCAAAGCCAATAGCTTTGATATTCCCCTTTTCAGCTAAAGAAGGGGGATAGAAAGAATTTTCGGGTCTTGTCTAGGCTAACTTACCAAATTCCCTCAAAGTAGTGCGAAGTCTATCTAGGTCTTCTCCGATTTCCCTTTTAGGTATTATAAATGGATTCTTTTTCTCCATATAGAATGCAAGATTTCCCTTAAACTCTTTTACTTCTTTTACTGAATTCCATGGTACATTTTGATTGTCATACTCATGGATTATTCTAATACCTTCATTGGATACTGTAAAATGATAGTATGCACTTCTCATAAGATTAGTCATTGCTATGTTTACTCTGATTATATAGTTGAAAGGTATATATAAAAGAATCATCAATGCTAGAAGACTTAATACATTTGAAGTAGATCCACTAAATATACTAAACAATGCCACTCCAAGCACCACAAAATATCCTATTAATTTTAAAGGATTGTCTATAAAATATATTCTAAAAAAATACTCCCTATAATCTTTTCTCGTATAATTAACTTTAATACTTAAATCTTTGTCCATATTCTATACCTCATTATCAAGTAATTTTAGTCTTTTTTTAATAAAGGGTCTTATTCCAAATTCATCATTATAACTTTTCAGAATTTTTCCCATTATCTTTGGATTTCCTTTCATTTGGTCAACAAGTTCCTGGTCTGCCTCTTGGCTAAATGGACATGTTGAAAGACATATACCGCAGTCTGTTCCTAATGATCTCCATCTTTCATAACATTTTTCTGGACTTATTTTCCATCCTTTTTTTCCATCAAAATCTCCAATAGGTCCTGAATCAATGCATTGACCTGGGCAAGTCTTAACACACTTACCACAGATTTCACAGAACTCCTTTATTCCAAATTGATCTTCACTATCTGAAACAAGTTCCATATCAGTAGTAACTATACCAAGTCTAACCCTTTGACCAAATTCCCTAGTGATTAATAGTCCATTTCTTCCTATTTCACCGAGACCGGCCTTTTCTGCAATAAGTGGAGCCACCATCAAATAATTGCCATCCATATGATTTCTTGAATCATATCCTAGTGCCCTTAAATAGTAGCTTATTACCATTCCTATAATACCTGTATTGAGGTATCCCTTGGTAACCTCAATAAGCTCCTCAAGCATTGGGCTTCTGTTTATCATTTCCATTTCCATTTCCACTGCAAAAACTATTGCCCATTTATGGGTCTTTTCTATTTTTTCACCATAGTTCTCAGAGTGTCTTCCCCTGAACATATAGTAATCCTCAGGGCTAATGGAAGTAATTCCAACCAAATTTGCTCCAAAATACTTTGTCAGTTTTTTTATAGTCTTTGAAAAATCTTCTGGATTAATCTCTTGAGCTTCCTCTGCCTTTTGTCCTTCCGACAAATGTCTTATATCAGATAGAAAGTGAAAAATAGAATCTGGAAGTTTTGAAAACACTGGATCATATGTAGCAGTTCCTTCACTACAAAGTCCTGGCAAATCCCTAAGATAATCGTCGAACTCTTTTTTATCAGGCTTTCTGTCATAGTAATCCCTATATTCATCAGAATCTTTCTCATAAGCCATTCTGGCAAACATAGTATCCCTTTCGTCATGTCTCATAAAATTTACACCAACTTATCAATCTTTGAGGCTAGGATAAAATCATTATCACTTAATCCTTTTATTTTGTGGGTAAAAAGTGTCACTTCAACCTTTCCCCATGCAAGAAATATGTCTGGATGATGACCCTCAGTCTCCGCTACTTTTCCAACTTTATTGGTGAAATCAAGGGCCTGGGCAAAATCTTTGAATTTAAACTTTCTAAATAAATGTCCATTATTATCCACTATCCACTGATCATCAACTAAATCCATGAAGCTTTTAATTTCATCTTCATTTAATGGCTCAGTTCCTAAAGAACATGGTACACATTTTTCTTGACTTAAATCCATAATCAATCATCCTTTCATCAATTACTTTACTATTCTTACATCCTTTTCACTAATATCATTTAATGTATAAGTACCTGTCATCTTCATAACATCAATAAGTTCCTTAGCAATCTTATTACTATAAAGCTCTACACCTTCTTCATCCGCCCCATATACTGCCACTGCAAAAGGTCTACCTATAAGCACAGCATCTGCTCCAAGTGCAATCGCCTTAAATACATCATTACCACTTCTAAAAGCACCATCGATGAAAATCTTAAGCTTTCCACCTACAGCCTTTACTATTTCAGGTAACACTTCAATTGTAGAAGGTGTATCATCAAGAACTCTTCCACCGTGGTTTGAAACTACTATTCCAGAAGCTCCAGCTTCATAGGCCTTTATTGCTCCCTTAACAGTCATTACCCCCTTAATAATAAACGGTAAGTCTGTTTCAGAAATTATCTCCTTAAGATCTGCTGTGGATAATGGATTTACAACCTTACCAAACTTTCCAAGAATAGAAAGTCCTGCTGCATCAACATCCATTGCCACTGCAAAAGCTCCAGACTCTTCTGCCAATCTAAGTTTTCTTTTCACCTCTTCTTTTTTCCATGGCTTGATTGTAGGAATTGCCATACCATTTACTGACTTAATCGCATCAATTGTTCCCTGGAACACTTCTTCCTTTTCACCATCACCTGTGAAACCTGAAATTCCAGCCTTAACACATCCCTTAACAATTGCCTCTGTATAAGTTCTATCATCATAAATATCCTTATAGTGTATCTGAACTCCACCAATAGGTGCAGCAAATACAGGAATATTAAATTTCTTTCCGAATATCTCTAAGGATGGATCGATATCCCCTTCTTCAAAAATAGTATCCATTTCGATCTTAACTTTTCTAAGCTGGTCATAATTTCTCACAAATACTTCCCCAGAACCTTTAGCCCCAGGACCTGGAATTACTCCTTTACATGCTATTCCATTACAGACTTTACATGCCTTGCAGTATAAACCAATATTCTCTTTTGCTTTTAATCTCACGTCTTCAAAGTTCATTCAAATGACCTCCTAATATATATATAATTTATTATTTTTCTCTATCTCAAACTATTATATCAAATCAATTTAGCATTTTGTTATTATTATTTATATTAGAACATATTGTCTTAATATATTGAGTCCATTGACTATGTTTGACTAGAATGTTAGACTCAATTATAAAGTTTACTTAAGTTAAATTAACAGATCATATTATGAAAGGATTTTTATTATGCAAAATATATTTATAGCCCTCTTTCTTGGTATAGCCATCGGGGTTTTTATTAAGTTACCCAAAAAGCTTATAACTATCAACAATAGATTTCAGCATATGATGGTTTTTCTACTGCTATTTTCAATGGGTATTTCCATAGGAGCTAATAAGAGCCTACTTGGTAAAATAGGAAATCTAGGTATCAAATCACTTGCATTTGCCCTGATTACAGCAATTATGAGTATTATATTAGTATATTTTTCTACAGAAATATATACTAAAAAATTCTCTAGGAGGAAAACTAATGACTAGAACAATTATTGGAGCAATTATATTAGGAATATTAGTGGGTATGGGATTTGTCCCTGAGTCGGCTCTTCCGATGGTAAGTGAAATCACAGGAATAATACTTATACTATTTATATTTTCAATCGGTATAGATCTTGGTATAAATAAATACATATTCAAGGATATTTTCGGAAATGATCTAATCATATTCTTAATACCTTTAATGACAATAATAGGCTCTTTACTTGGGGGATTAATCTGTGGATTGATTTTCCAAATTCCAGCCAATAAAAGTCTTTCAATAGCATCTGGCTTTGGATGGTATAGTCTATCTGGGGCAATACTGACAAATATAGATGGTCCAGAAATAGGAACAATTGCTTTCCTTAGTAATATTTTCAGAGAGCTTTTTTCTGTAGTTACAATACCATTTATCCCAAAGATAATGAACAAGTATACAGCTATTGCACCTGCTGGAGCTACATCTATGGACACTACACTTCCAATAATCGCAGAGGTAACATCAAAAGACATGGTAGTATACGCTATATTCAACGGGGCACTTTTAAGCTTTTTAGTTCCTTATTTTGTACCCTTTTTCTATTATCTGTGATATAATATCCTAGGTGAAATTTTATTGAAAGGATGAATACGGATGTCATTATTTAAAAGCTGGCAAGACATCGTTAATAAGCAGATGTCTCAAAAAGAATACGAAACATTCTGGAAAGACTATCTACTTAAGGAGCAGAATGTTTATGACACAATCTTGTCTGAAAAAACAAAAGTAATCGAAGGTACAGTTGAAGAGCTTGCTAAAACTCACAAGCTGGATACAGTTACATTTGTAGGTTTCTTAGACGGAATCAATACAAGTCTTACAGAGGAAATCGATCTTGACTCATTAGAAGAGTCTACAAAGATCAACGCTGAAATCGACTGGGAGAAATTATTCTTCAACATGTTAGATGCAAAAGCTGAGTGGTTATACACTCTAGAAGGATGGAACGATATCCTAACTGTAGAAAAAAGAAAAGAGATCAGAAAAGATTACAACGTTTCAAAGCAGGTAATCAAGGAAGAAAAGATCGGTAGAAATGATCCTTGTCCATGTGGAAGCGGAAAAAAATACAAGAAATGTTGCCTAAACAAATAATAAGGCAAAAATAATAAAGACGGTTTATACCGTCTTATTTTTTTTGCGTGGCACTGGTGCCACTAGGTCAGCCACATCGTTTTTTTACCGATGTGAGCCCAGCCGTACAGGGTACGAGCCCAGCCATACCTTTTTATTGGTATGAGCCTAGCAAAGTTCAGGGTGAACTTCTAGAGCAAGGAAATTTTACACACGTAAAATAGTATTTTAATACAACATAGCTTTTATAGTGACTTCATTTATAATATAATTAACTCATGGCAATTACATATATATCCAATTAAAACGAGGTGAGTTAATGAAAGTAGTAAATGAAAAACTACAGTTAATAACTGATATCTGGAACACTCTAATACTTGAACAAGAGTACTTAAAGAGCATATTGAAATTTGACAAAGATAAAAAAAGTAATTATTTCGGCGAGGTAATGCATTATTTAAACGATACTTTCCCTATTATTTCAGACCATAAATCAAAGACTCAAGAATCCGGTCAATTTCACAATTATATTCTTTACATAACAGGATTATTACAAGCATTATATGTCCAACAAGATTTATTAGATGAACTGTTGATACTATTTAATCTAGAAAAAAGCAATGATAACAACAAATATCTAATCCGTAAAATAAGAAATGAGTTAATAGGTCATCCAATAAATAAAAGCAAGGATAAAAAACTACGCTCATCCGTATTTTGGTTAGCTGATTTATCTTATGAAAATATTAGATATAGAAAATACAAAAATGGAAAATGGGAACAATCTGAAACAATTAATTTACAAGTTTCAGATTTGATTGAAAAACATACAGATTTTATACTTAAAAATATGAACATAATATTAAACCAGCAAGAAAAAATACTTACTAGTTATAAAAGTAAATTAACTTCTTTATTGAAATTACTTAATAAAAATACGACTGATTATACTAAACTATGTGGTGATTTAAATACATATGTCTCCAGTTTAAATAACTACTCATTAGGCTTTTCTATAGAATACTATGAAAAAGCAATTAAATTACAATCAAATAATATTCGATACGAGTTTTATATAAATCATTTTACACAAATACTTAATGGATACTTACATGACTTAGTAAAAAATATCGATGAGTTTGTATCTAGAATAAACGGAACATATGTTAATCCATATTCAAGTAAGGATTTTACAAAAGTTATATTTGTAGACGATATTCCTGATTGTGACAATAATGATTCCGTCTTGATTCCATATGATAATCCAACAATAGAAAAAAACGTATCATCAACATCAAACTCTTATAATTATATTATTAGTAAACTAACTGAGCAAAAGCATACTGAATATATTGATTTATTAATTAACGAGCATAAAAATAATAGTACTTTAATAACCGAATTAATAAATATGAAAAATGCACTAAAAAACGCAAACAATTTCGAATATTATTGTTCACTTATTTATGTAAAAAATACTTTAAAAAATAATTAACAAAAATGTCAGACCCTACATTCAAGGTCTGACATTTATCTTTTTAAATATTAATTTTACGAAAGTAAAATGCCATGCTCTAGAAGTTAAAATAACTTCCCTAGGCTCATATCCATAAATTATATGGCTGGGCTTTTATCGTAGATAACGCTGGGCTAGTGATCTATGATCACGCTTAGCGGCTTCTTTAAAGCCAAGCTCCTAAAGAGCCTCCACCTTCTCCTGAACTATCTCATGTATCCTTTTAAGATCTTCTTTTTCATAAGTAGATAGATCCATTGCTTGACCGATAGAAAGTTTTATCTTACTTGCTCTGATTAATTTTTTACCTTTTGGCTGTATATCTATTGTTCCTCTTATTCTTACTGGTACTACTGGAACTTTTGCTTTTTCTGCTATTTTTATACTACCTGCTTTAAATTCTTTGATTTCTCCATCTAGGGATCTTGTTCCTTCTGGGAAAATTACCATTGAAGCTCCTTCTTTAATATTGCTGATGGCTTTCTTAATGGCTTTTAGACCTTCCCTTGCATTGTCCCTATCTAAGAATACACAGTTTACGTACTCCATCCAAGCTCCCAGCATTGGAACTTTTCTTAACTCTTTTTTTGCTACAAAACCCTTGTGCTTATCTATATATCCCATTAATAAGGGAATATCAAATAGACTTTGATGATTTGAAACGAATAGACATGGTTCATCTGGTACATTTTCTATACCTTCTATATCAACTTGTGAACCTGTCATTTCTATAAGGTGTCTAGCCCAATTATAGCCTGTTTCATGGGCTAATTTATTTCTTTCTTCTATATTACCATCTTCGTCATACTTCTTCAGTTTTTTATACTGCCCTGTTTTGCTTAAAAAGAATACCACATTATATAGGTGCCATCTAATAGTCTTAAACATATTACTCTCCTTTTATTTGTGGAACTTTGATTTGTATAGTTTTCTTCTATCTAATACCCATACTGGATCAGAAAACTCTTCTTGTTCCATGCTACCATATACTTTCTCCATATCATACATTCTAGCATCAACTATATCAATGTAATGTAGAAGTTCTGCTTCTGGGAACATAGGCTTCTTAGGGCTTCCGTATTCTGCTTCATAATGATGTGATAAAATCATATGCTCAAGAAGAATTGATACTTCTTCATCTACTCCAAGCTCTCTACAAACCTTATCAATTTTCTTGATTCCCTGAATTATATGTCCAAGTAATTGTCCGTCCCTTGAGTATTCACTAACGATTCCCATATCATCTGAATTCATCTCATTTATTTTCTCTATATCATGAAGGATTATTCCTGCAAAGAGTAAATCCTTATTAACATTTGGATAGATTTCAGCCATTGATTCACCTAACTTAAGCATTCTCATAATATGATACATAAGTCCTGAACGAATAGCATGGTGGTTTTTCATAGCTGCTGGATAAACCATAAGTTTTTCTTTATACTCATTTACTATGAACTTCACAACTAATCTGATATCTTCACTTCTTATTTTTTCAATATAACCCATGATAAATCTAAACATAAAATCCGGGTCATGGGGTGCTGCTTCAACAAGATTTTTAAAATCATAAGCGTCTCCCTCTTCACCTTTTCTTATCTTATTGATTTTAAGCTGATTGGAATTTTGCCATAAAGTAACTTTTGCCCTTATCTTTACAACATCACCTGTCTTGATTTCATACTCTTCAAGATTTTTAACATCCCATATCTTTCCGTTGATTTCTCCTGTTACATCTCCTAGGGTTAAATCAATATATTTCTTATCGTTTGAAGACACCTTCACATTAAAACTCTTCACAATGTAAAATCCCTGTATATCTTCTCCTACTTCAAACTCTTTTATAAACTTCTCCATATATACCTCCAATTAGGCAATAAACATAAATGCTCTTAATACCTCATAATAATTTTCTGACTGAAACTTAATTGTATTACTATCTATAAGTTCACAACCGGGATAGAAAGATTTTCTATAGGCAGTTGTATGTTTCTTATAGCATATTTCTACTTCAAAATATTCAGGCATTGCTAGTAGTTTTTTATTTTGAATATTTTTTACACTTTCCATAACATTTTTTTCAATAAGTTCAATAGCCATATCTGGGTTTATTGAAATTGATGCAGCTCCTATACCTTGATTGACAGGAACAGTATCAATCGTTGGAATAATACCCATTGCATCTTCACAAAGCCCCATGTCTCCACTTACGAAAATAGATGGAACATTGTACAGTGATGCTGTATAAGCATTGATTAAGAATTCACTGGCATAATCACCATTGATTTTAATATAATTGATATCTGTAGACAGGGTATGTGAAAGAGGATTGTTTCCACTAAATCCATTTGAATGGTAACCTATGTATATTACTCCGTCAAATGTTTCGTCAAGACCGTCCATCATAAGCCTAGGATCTCCACTCCATCCCCTATAAAGCTTTACAATGTCTGGAAGCTTACGTGGGTCTATATTTCTGGCAGAATCATGGGCATCCTTTACCAATATCTCTACTTTTTCTTCTGGAAAGGCCTTAATTATAGCATCACATGCAGCTTTTACTTCTAAAGTCATTTGATTAGCATATTCTCTATAATCTCCAGTTCCTTTTTCTGTCTCATTCCAGTTACAAATACCTGTAACCCCTTCTATATCAGCACTAATATAAAATTTCACAGTAATCACTCTCCCGAAAAATTCTTATTTACTTATTATTTTTTTCCTACTTTTGATACTCTTAATACTCCGTTAGTTATTCCCTGAAGAATAAATCCTATTGCAAAAGCATATCCAAGTTTTTCTAAACCTTCAACCCAAGCAACGATAAAGGCCATATCTGGATTAGAATAAACAGAAGATACTGCTGTATAAGAAACTAAAAAAAGTATCACTCCAATCAGTCCAAATCCAAATCTAACATACTTTTTCTTAAAAAGACTATATAACAGAATTATACCAAGAATAGCAAAACAAAATATCCCTAAGGTAAATGAAAGTGCCGAAGATGATAGGAAATGTGGTATAGGCATAAATTCCTTAGTATACTTCATATTTACACTTGCAATATACATATTTATACCGAAGCTCATCAATAATGATCCCAGTACTGTTATCAAGCTATTTATTAATGTCATGTTATCACTCCTTACAATATAGTATTTTATAGGATTTTCACAATAAATTGAATTACTTTTTTTGAATTTAATCTTTTTTTAATTTGTATTCACTTATTATAAGGATATTTACCATTCAAAATACTATAAATTAAACATTATAGTTTTATTATACACAAATATTGGTATAATATTATATGAGAATATAAAATTAAAAGACTATTTTACATAGAATTTAAAAGAAAGTAATTGGAGGAATCGTATATGAATTGCCTATGTATTATCGAAACCCCCGATACTAAAGATCTCATTAAGGATTATCTTATCTTTAAGGGTTATAAATATCGGTTTATCACCTCGGAAGATGACTTCATCGAAAACATCGAAGAATTTGACCCGAACAGAATTATTTTAGAAAACAAATATGAAGATGTAAACGGTGTGTTCATCCTAAAGCAAGTACTAAAACATTTTAAAAATTCAAACATTGAAGATATTTGCTTCTTTCAACATGAGTACGAAGACCTTAGTAAGAGTCTAAAAAAATATCTACAACAGGATAAAATATGCATCCACAGTGCTGAAGATTTCAAAATCCCTGAAAATGCACCAAAAACGGACGAAAAAGAAAAACTCATTCTTTTCGTATCCGATGATAGATTCATGCATATACTTATTAAGGACCTGTTTAAAACTTTAAAGTATGACTTAATAGTAGCATCAGACGGTGAGGAAGGTCTTGAAAAGTACCTTACAAATCTTCCTGACTTAGTAATGACAGATATAGAAATGCCAAAACTCACAGGTCTAGAACTTTGTTCAATGATTAAGGATGATTACAGTGAAAACAGAACCCCTGTAATCATATTCTCCAGTTCAACAAGACCTGAAGACATGCAAGAAGCCAAAAAATGCGGAGCAGATGGATATCTAATCAAATGTCCACAACTTCAAAGTATTGTTAATAAGATTGAGTATATATTTGCTAATCAGAATTAGGCCTATTGGGGCCTAATTTTCGTTGGTCGTTGCTTGTAAGGGCTTTTGGGTAGTGTATTTTCAATTTATTGAAAATGGTAGTTTACTCGCCCAAATGAGCTTGTGGTGGTTTTTTCGCCTATAGCGAAAGGTGTTGGGCAAAAGACAAAGATCTTTTTAGGGCTAAAATTTCTCAAGAAATTTTAGCCCTTATTTTTTTCTAGCCACCTTGTACATAATGTACAAAAACCACCACGAGTACCGAAGGTACAAGTAAACCACCATTTCTGCCAATAGCAGAAATACACCACCAAAGACACCACAAAAACTAGAAAACCCGTCTTATCAATATAATAAAACGGGTTTAGCATTTCCGAACTTCGATCTACGACCTACGGCCCTATAAATACTCTACTTCGTACTTCTTCTTCATTTCTTGAGTTTTATTGAAGTAAGCCATGTTTTGCTTTTGGAATAATACTGCCTTTTCCATTTCTGGCTTTAATTGCTCGTAAGTTTTGTCTTCTCCTTCTTTCTTATCAAGAACCTTGATAAGGTGGTATCCGAATTGAGTCTTTACAGGCTCTGATACTTGACCAACTTCCATAGAGAAAGCTTTTTCTTCGAACTCTTTTACCATTTGACCACGTTTGAAGAATCCAAGATCTCCTTCTTTTGCACATGATGGACACATTGAGTATTCCTCTGCAGCCTTAGCAAATTCTTTACCTTCTTGAATTTCCTTTTCGATTTCTTTAATCTTATCTTCTTCCTTTACAAGGATATGAGCAGCTCTTACTTCTCCATCACTGATTAATTGATTTTTTTGAGTTTCATAGAACTCTTTAATCTCTTCTTCAGTAACTTCAATGCTGTCGATAAGTTTATTGATAGCATACTCCTTAAGCACTTCTTTCATAGCTGCTTCAACTCTATCTAAGAATGCTTTGTCCTTGTCTAGTCCATTTTCGATTGCATCGAAATAGAACATTTCTTGGTATACTAGCTCATCAATAACTTGCTTATAGTGCTTTTCAGTAAACTGTACATCATTACCAAATCCTTTAAGGTAGTGTTGTACCTTGCTTTCTAATATTTCTGCTCCATTAACTCTTGCCATTACCTTATCTTGCATAGGTAAACTCCTTTCAAAGATATATATTTTTGTCACTCAATTTACAATGTATCATTAATAGTAACCTTTTTTATAATATCAAATGAAAAGTTATATGTCTATACAAAGACTCGATGGTTTTTTGATTGCCTAATGTTGCCTAATGCTATTTTAGTCGCGCCTAATTTTAGCTTTGCAAAGGCCTAAAATTGTTAAGTGCCAACGTATTTCTTAAGAAATACTAGTGCCATCGAATTTGCTAACAAATTCTAGTACCATCAAATTTTCTTCAGAAAATTTTAGTACCAATGTTTTTTTTGCAGCAAAGCTGCTGGTACTAAACAACCTTAGGCTAATTGCAAAGCAAAAATTAGGCGCGATCAAAGTATGCTTTAGGCTATATTAGGCATATTTGTTACTCATTAATATTGAAGTCCCAAACAAAAAACAGTATGATATAAAAGTATATAATATTATACAAGGAGGTTAATCAATGATTTATTTAATACTATCGATATTATGTAGTGCTTCACTGGCTATTATGTTTAAATTTAGTGAAATTAAAGGTTATGATAGGAATTTAGTTACTACTGCCAATTACTTGGTTGCAACTATTGTGGCTATCATTACTTTTCAAAAGACTTTTAATCCAAGTGACTTTTCAAGTTTGAATTTTTCTAATTTTCTTTCTGAATTCAGAGCTCTTGGACCAAACAATCTTTTATCAGTTAATGGAACTATAATTATGTCAACAATACTTGGACTTATTATGGGAATCGCATTTCTGATGTCCTTTATTTACTTCCAGAAGTGTATAAAGGATTATGGTGCTGGGGTAAGTAGTATATTTGTTAAATTCGGTATTCTTATGCCCATGACGATTTCAATATTCTTGTGGCATGAAGTACCTACTCCTATAAAGTGGGTGGGTATAATATTATCACTGTTTTCAATAGTTTTAATCAACATAGACTTTGGATCGAGTAATTTCACATTGAAGAAGGATCTTATTATACTATTTTTCTACAATGGAATTGCTTCCCTTGGCAACAAGGTATTCCAAAAGTACTGTATAGCTGAATACAAATCATATCTGCTTTTTGTTGTATTTCTAATAGCCTTACTGTTCTCATTAGTAATACTACTTAGAAACAAAAAAGCATTTTCAATAAAACCAGCACTACTGGGATGTGCAATAGGTGTACCAAATCTATTATCAACATTCTTCTTAATCAAATCACTTTCATACTACGATACTTCAGTAGTATTCCCAATAAACAGCTCAGCAACTATAGTTGTAATAGCCCTTGGGAGTGCCCTTCTTTTTAATGAAACTTTTAAGAAGAAGGAACGTTACGCTATTGCACTTACTGTTCTTAGTATAGTACTTGTGAATATGTAACACATCGTAGGTCGTGGTTCGTAGGTCGTTGGTCGGAAGGACATGAAAAACCCGTTTTATCATTTTGGATAAAACGGGTTTATTTTTTTCGACCTACCAACTACGACCTACGGCTTATGAAATCAGCTTCAACTTCTTCATTACATCCTTAAACTTATCTGTGTCTATTGGTTTTACCGCGTAGCCTTCTGAACCTGAGTCGAAAGCTGTATGTATTTGTTCTACGTTGTTTAAGGCTGTGGTCATGATTACTTTTACTTTGCTTTCTTCATCTAGACCCTTGTCTTCTTCTAGTTTTCTTATTGTTTTTAGTACTTGTATTCCATCTACTTCTGGCATCATGATATCTAGACAAACTAGGTCATAATAGTTATCTTCGTCAAGGGACATCATGAAAACCTCTATTGTTTCTAGACCATCGACTGTAACATCACACTCTCCATATTGATTTAAAAACTTAAATAAAAATTTCCTACTCACAAAATCATCTTCAGCAATTAAAATTCTCATGAAATTCCTCCTCTTGAATTTATCCTTTACTCGTGATACTCTTTATCAAGTTGATTTAAAATGCTAGCTACCAAACTCTGTATACCATCTGGATCTTCTCTTCTTGCTGAGAGCTCCAATTTAAGGCCCATTCTTCTAATTGTGTTCATATTTCCCTTGCTAGCATAATCTTTAATTTGCATTGCATGCTCTTCTACAGCATCAAAATTCATTTTATCAAGTCCAGATTTTATCGATTCACATGACTTTCTAATAGAGATATTATAATTCATATCCTTACTACTTTGTATACCACTATTTTCTGGTTTGAAACTATTTACATAGTTGATAATTAGTTCTGAATCATTAAAAGAGCCTTTATTCTTTTCATACTTACTGAGAACCTTGTAAAAGTCATTTAACTGGATTGGCTTTGATATATAATCATCCATCCCCGCCTTAATAAATTTCTCCCGGTCTCCTTCTATTGCATGGGCTGTAAGTGCTATAATAGGAAGCATTGTAAGGCCCAATTCTTCCCTTATTTTTTTAGTAGCATCGATCCCACCCATTACGGGCATCTGTATATCCATAAGAACAATATCAAACTTCTCTCTTTTTAGAATATTCACAGCTTCTAGACCATTTTTCATCCAGACTACCTTGTGATTTCTTTTTTCAAGTAACCTTCTTGCAAGGATTTGATTAATCTCATCGTCTTCAACTAGAAGTATTCTTAATGAACTTTTGGATTTTTCAATAATAAATTCATTGTTCTTCTTAGAAGACATACTTTCCTTTACGCTTTCTTTAAGTGGTATTTCAAAGAAAAATTGACTTCCTTTATTTATCTCACTTTCAAAACCTATATGTCCACCCATCATATTCACAAGTGCTTTTGATATATTTAGACCCAGTCCTGTTCCACCATATTTTCTAGTAATTGAACCATCAACCTGTGAAAAGCTTTTAAACAACTTGTCACTATCTCCCTGGTCTATTCCAATACCAGTGTCTTCAACTATAAATTTCACTAGATTATATCCATCAAGTTCTGAAAGAAACTCAACAGAGATATTTACTCCACCTACTTTTGTAAACTTTATCGCGTTTCCAATCAAGTTATTGAGTATTTGAACTATCCTACTTGGATCACCAATAAGATTTTCAGGAACCTTATTATCTATATTTAGATTAAATAATAGATCCTTATCATTAGCTCTTCCCTCAAAGGATTTAAATACTCTCTGACATAATTTATAAACATTAAAATCTATTTTCTCAAGTTCTATTTTTCCTGCTTCAATTTTGGAAAAATCTAAAATCGAATTAATTATTTTCAGCAAAGAATCAGCTGAGGATTTAACCATCATAAGATTTTCTTTTTGATCTTCATTAAGATCTGTCATAAGGGTAAGATTGGTCATCCCTATTATTCCGTTAAGGGGTGTTCTTATTTCGTGAC
Source organism: Bacillota bacterium (assembly GCA_025210655.1). Taxonomy (GTDB): domain Bacteria; phylum Bacillota; class Clostridia; order Peptostreptococcales; family Acidaminobacteraceae; genus JAOARG01. The sequence continues at coordinate 65,099 of JAOARG010000041.1, read as the reverse complement.
TCATATTTGCTAAAAACTCCGACTTTGATGTATTGGCATTCTCAGCCAGTTCCTTAGCTTCTTTTATCTCATTATATATTTTTTTCCTCTCCGATATATCTCTAGAAACATAAACTAGGGATTGATCCTTCCTATCACTTTCAATAAGATTACCTACAGATTCAACCCAAATATAATCCCCACTTTTTCTCAAGAGACGGAGTTGTGAACTATTTACCTCATATCCACTAAGTCTTCTTTCAAAATAAGATTTTGCAAGGGCCTTATCTTCAGGATGTATGAAATCAAATAATTGTCTTCCCACAAGTTCATTGGTTGAATATCCCAAGAGATTCTTGTGTGATGGAGAGGCATAAACTATAAGCCCCTTATCATTGATTTCAGTTATGGCATCTATCATATTATTAGTAATAAGACTTAGGCGTTTCTCATTATTATCAAGGGCTTTTTCCATAAGTTTGGATGTTGTTATATCCTCTAAAACCAAAAGACTTACAACCTCTTCCTCAACAACAATAGGAACAGCAGAGTATTTGACCCACTTATAATTAACATTATTTCTACTTACAAATTCAAGTAAGGCCTCAACCCCAAGTATCCTTCTATTTTTTGTAACAACTTCTTCAATAGATTTCTTTACTAGACAGGTGCCGCATTCCTCTGTATCTCCACAGCCCTTTCCCTCATCTTTTCCTGTATAAGCCTTTTTACATTCAATACCTTCCCCAAATATAGAACCGATTAGTTCTCTCTTTGAAATATTGAACATTGCAGAAACTGCATCATTGGCAGAAATAATTTTTCTATCCTTATTGATTGTAAGCATACCTATAGGAGCACCGAAAAAAACTGCTTCTAGATTTTTTCTTTCCCTATTGTACATGCTTTCAAATTTATCAACCTTATAGTCGTCTTCTATTCTAAGTATATAGTTTATCTGACCTACACTGTCTTCAATAACGTCAATGGACACATATAACCATTTGCCTTCATTCTTTTTATTCCTTATATATACTTTTCCATACCATTTTTTATTGACGAAAAGCTCCCTTTCAATATCAACAAGTTCGGAATCTTTCTCATCATAGATTTTCCTAATACTTTCATCAATTATATCCTCTTTAAAATACCCTGACTTTAAATAAAATCTCTCATTTGCATACTGAATAATCCAATTGGAATCAGTAATTATTATGGAATCATGACTTTTATCTACCACATAGGATAATCTTTTTATCTCGATTTCTGTAGAACGAATTCTAGTTATATCCCTAAATATTATTACAACTCCATTTATCACTCCATCTTTTCCACTTATGGGAGCTCCACTTGCAGATATGTATTTCTTCATACCACTGGATGTCTTAATAGCAGAATTCTTAACTAATCCTATGTTTTCTTTACCTGAAATAATAACATTGTCGTAAAAACTACCATAATTAATCTCAGTAGAAAAATCTATAATATTAAATACCTTATCTATATCCTGATTAAGAACATCCCCTTCTTCCATATCCAGTATTTCAAGGGCATTTTCATTACAAAATTCTACAGTTTTGTTCTCCTTAACTATAAGTACTCCTTCACCAATAGAATCAACAATCTGCTTTGATGAAAAAATACTTTTTTTCTCATTTAAATCACTTATCTTGAGTATGTAATACTTTTCAGAGTCCAATAATACTTCCGTCTTTTCTATAGACATATAATAATATAAATTGTCTTTAAAAAAACGTATTTCTGTATCTTCAATTTCCTCATATCTCCCCTCAAGAATTTGCTTATAAATATTGTTGTCAAATTTAAGAAATTCCATCAGATCAAGGCTAGATTTAATATTTAGATATTTTTTTAAACTCTCATTACAAAAGATAGCTTCTTTGTCATTTAACACTATGAAGTTTTCACTACTATTTTTTATATCGTTGTAAAATTTTAATGTAGTTTCCTTTATGCTCATGGTATCCTCCTAGAAAATACTTAGATTCATATATATACTAGTCCCTTCTAATCTTACTAGCTATTTCTGAAAATATCTTATCAAGTGGAAGCTGTCTTTTTACAGCTCCGATTTCATAGGCTACTTTTGGCATACCATACACTACTGAGGAATTGGAATCTTGTCCAATAGTATATCCACCCTTACTTTTTATATTAAGTAAACCTTTGGCCCCGTCTCTTCCCATACCTGTCAAAATTACTCCAATAATATCATCACTAAATATTTTCGACACAGAATCAAATAAAACCTCTACTGAAGGACAGTGTCCATTTACCTTATCCCCCCTGAAGCATTCAAGTTTTAGTTTGCTTCCCTTTTTGTTTACCCTCATATGATAATCTCCTGGAGCTATATATATTGTTCCCTTCTCAAGTATATCTCCATTCTCAGCCTCCTTGACATTGCACCTACAAACCTTATTAAGCCTTTCTGCATAAAGTTTTGTGAATACTGGAGGCATATGCTGAACAATTACCGTAGGAGGAAACTCAGGACCAAATCCTTTAATTACTTTTGAGGTGGCTTCAGTTCCACCAGTAGAAGCACCTATTGCAATAAGTTTATACTTACTTCCTACCTTTACTTCCTTATCACACTTACCTAATCTTTCAACTTTTTTCTTTGAAACTTTTGAAGATGCTGCAACTTTTATTTTTGATATTATTTCCCTTGCATGATCATTCATATCATCTTCATTATCAGGTTTTGATTTCTCAATAAAGTCTACTGCACCTGCATCAAGGGCGTCAAAAACACGATCCCCAATAGAGCTAACAACAATTACCGGAAGCGGATACTGGGGCAATAGTTTTTTTAGAAATTCTATACCATCCATTTTAGGCATCTGAATATCTAGAACCATTACATCTGGTCTATATTTCAATATCATATCCCGGGCCATATATGCATCTGAAGCTGCCCCTACAACATTTATATAGAAATCCCGTGAAAGTTCTCCAACCATATACTCTCTATAAAACAATGAATCATCTACTACTAATACTTTTATTATTTTCTCCCCCATAATTCACCCTTCCTATATATGGCCGGCTTTAGAAAAGTAAATCTTTTGTCTAAATTGAATTCTGATTTACCTAAAAAAAGATATCCGCCATCCTCTAAGCTATCATAGAATTTTCTTAATATTTTAAGCTTTGTTTCATTATCAAAATATATAAGTACATTTCTGCAAAATATAACATGAAATTTCTTCTTAAAATTAAAGTGATCCATTAGATTAAATCTTCTAAAAATCACTTCATCCATTACACTTTGATGAATCTGATATACTCCATTTGATTCAGCTTTAAAATACTTGCTCTTATATTCTATAGGTATGTCCTTTACCGAAAGTGCTCCATATCTACCTTCTTTTGCTAATTTCAGTACCTTGGTAGATATATCTGTTCCTAAAACCTTTACATCATAAGTCAGTCTTATTTTTTCTAAATTTTTGTGTAATATCATTGCAAGGGTATAGGGTTCTTCACCAGTAGAACAACCTGCACTCCAAATCCTCAAATCCCTTGATTTTTTTTCTATTTCAAATAATTCAGGAAGAATGATTTCTTCAAAATAAGAAAAGTGGGAGTTTTCCCTAAAGAAATAAGTATGATTAGTTGTTAGCCTGTTTATCAATTCATTCTTCATCTGTCCTGAAGAATCCATTTTTATATTATCAAAGTATTCAGTGAAACTTTTATATTCATTTTTCAACATTACAAATCTCAATCTATTCTCAATATTGCTTTTTTTCTCATCTGAGAAATTAAGTCCATAATTACTTTTCATAAACTCATACAATCTTTTAAATTCATCATCTTTTATAACCATATAATACTCCTATCAACTAGTTACAAAAGGGGGAATAATCCCCCTTAGCAACTAGACTTAAACCTTAGTACTTACCATAATCCACATCATCTAGATAAATAAACTCATCACTATTTACCTTTGAGCTGCTTATACTTTTTTCACTCTTTACTGAGTTGAAAGAAGATTTTAAGTTGAATTTCTCAACCATACTTCTAAGTGTTTGAGCTTGAGAACTCATTTCTTCACTAGCTGCAGCAGATTCCTGAACAGTAGCTGCAGTACTTTGTGTAACTGTAGAAATTTCATTAACTCCTTCGTTTACCTGATTAATTGCGATGGCTTGTTCATTTGATGCCTCTGCAATTGAATTAACAAGATTTGCAGCTTCTGAAATACCTGATACAATCTGATCAAGTGCAGCTGCAGTATCCTCTGCCATGCGTGTTCCATTTTCAACCTTAGCAATTGAATTTTCAATAAGAACAGCTGTCTCCTTAGCTGCATTTGCACTTCTAGCAGCAAGATTTCTTACTTCCTCTGCAACTACCGCAAATCCCTTACCATGCTCACCAGCTCTAGCAGCTTCAACAGCAGCATTAAGAGCTAATATATTAGTTTGGAATGCAATTTCATCAATAACCTTTATAATATTACTAATATTATTAGACGACTCATTAATATCACCCATTGCTACAACCATTTCTTTCATTTGGTCATTACCCTTAACAGCATCTTCCTGAGAATTCAAGCTTAATTCATTTGCCCTATTTGCATTATTTGCATTTTCCTTAGTTTGTTCAGCAATCTCAGTAACTGAAGCAGTAATTTGTTGAAGTGAACTAGCCTGCTCAGTTGCTCCCTGTGACATTGACTGAGCTGAGTTTGCAATTTGTTCAGAACCAGAAGCAACCTGTTCTGAAGCCATACTCATTTCACCAAGTAATGAGTTGAATGAATCAACAATCATATTGATAGAACTCTTCATCTTCTTGAAATCACCCTTATACTCAGAAGTAATTCCAACATCAAGATTACCTTTACTCATTTCATGTAGGTTATGGGCAATCTCTTCTATATAATTATTTAGACTTTCTATAGTAGAGTTAAGAGCATTCTTAATCTTAGCATGTCCACCTCTATAATCCCCAGCAACCTTAGTCTGAAGATTACCATTTGACATATGAACAAGAACATCCGATGCCTCTGAAATTGGTTCAAGAACCGCATCAAGTATAGCATTAACTCCATCCACAATCTTTCTATAATCTCCACTATGCTTAAGTGCATCTGCCCTAGCATCAAGATCCCCCTGTACCGCACTGGAAATCAAGTCATTAGTATCGGTAATTAACATATTTACAGCATCTATACAAGCATTTAGATTGTTCTTAATTATATTAAAATCTCCCTTATACTCGTCAGTAATTTTCTCTGGTATTTCACCCTTACTAATTAAATCAACATACTCTGATGTAACATTTATTGGTTTAACAAATGCTTCTACAAGACTATTAAGATCATTTATCATTGCTTCCCATTCACCATCAAGACCATCAGAATTACCCCTATGCTCTAAATTCCCCTGTAAAACGGCATCCCTAATTTTATTGATTTCTGACTTAACTGCCAAAATATTTTCAACAGCACTTGACAGATTATTTCCAAGAAGGTCCTTTTCAGACTTGATCTTAACTTCTTCAATAGCTTCACCTTCAGCAAGAAGTTTCGCAACCATGGAGTGATCCTTGATATTTTCAGCCATATTGCTGAATGCCACCGAAAGCTGACCAATCTCATCCTTACTATCAGTATCAATTTCTACATCAATATCACCTACAGCAAGCTTCTCTGAAGCTACCATTAACTTCTTAATTGACTTAGTTATTTCTCTAATTACAAAGTAATTGAATACAACACCAATAATTACAGCCAGTACAAAACCTAGCAACATAAATCTGATTGAAGAACTTACACTGGATACAGTTTCTGATGCAACTGCATTAGCCTGTGCTATTCCACTCTCGGCTACAGAAGAAATAAGTGTCTTAAGTTCAGTAGATTTATTATCACTTTCTACTTTTAAGTCTTCTATATCCTTGAGAAGAGTTACTGTAGATACTATTCCATCCCTATATGTTTCAGCTGAAGTTTTAATATCAGTTAACTGATCAATATTGTTCTGTTTTGTAGTGACAGCCATTATTGCATCAACTTCCTGACTAATAACATCAAAATTACTTACAGAACCTTCAAGCATCGGTATATCATTAAATAATTGTGACTTAACGTAATCGACTCTTATTTTGTTACCATAATCTATAACAACATTCATATGGTTTATCTTTGTAAGTCTCTTACCAATCGTCTCAGCTGATGCCCCAATTGCTACTTCATTTTTAATTTTCCCATTCTGATCATCTAAATAAGCATGGGCATTTTCTGAATAAACAGCTACAGAGGCTGTTAAATCTGCAAACAATTGATCTCTAAATAGTTTCTTTTCCCTGATTTTCTCAATAATAGCTTCATACTCAGCCAGTAATACATTTGCGCTATTATAACTTGAAACAAACTCTTCATCTCCAGCCTTTTTAGCTTCTTCAAGAGCCTCTGATAAATGGGCTTTAGCACCATCCAAGTTTACTACCGCCTGATCATAATATGTATCATCAAACTTACTTGAGTACTCTTCAACATTTCTTACAAGACCTTCCACATCGTCCTTAATCATGCTTGAATACTCTACTTGTGGTAAATAATCTCCGCTTAACTGTACATTCAACTTCTCTACTGTATTAAATCTTACAAAGGTAAGTCCAAAGACGATACCAATAATAAGAACGATTACACCTACGCTCATAATTATCTTATGTGACAATTTCATGTTCTTTAACATTTACTTCTCACGCTCCTTTTTTAGTAAAAAGAAAATAATTTTTCGCAGTCAAGAATCATTGTTACAGTGTCATTATTTTCATATACTCCACTCAGGTAATTATTGTTATACTCCCTAGAATTTTCAGGAGGATTGCTTACTAATTCCTGATTAGTCTTAATAACCTCAAGTACTCTATCAACAGCAACACCTATCTTATTTTCATTGTATTCCATTACAATGATGCAGGATCTGTCATCATAAGGTCTATAATCCTTATTAAATCTTAGTCTTATATCCATTACTGGTAGTATTTTTCCCCTAAGGTTAATAAGTCCCTTAATGAATTCAGGTTGCTTTGGTATTTCTGTAATTCTCTGAACACCTATAATATCAAGTACATAGTCAATGTCTACACCCAAAATTTCTTCCTCTACTTCAAAGGTGAGAAACTGTTTTATTTCACCTGAAACATTGTCCAGTAAATCTAGTTCTTTTAAATTGTTATCCTTCATACTCAAATCCTCCTTAAGATAGATTTGAAGGGTCAAGTATCATACTTATCTGACCATCCCCAAGAAGTGTACAGCCTGATATTCCTTCAATAGGATTGATAAGATCTGGAAGGTTTTTAACAACAACCTGTTGTTCTTCAATAATCTTATCCGCAAACAGTAATGTCTGCTTCATATCTGATTCAATCATGACAAGTATGCCATCTTCAATTTGATTTTCTCCACTATCAATTCCATATTTTTCATTAAGTCTAATAATCTTATGGGCATCGCCCCTGACTACAACCAGTTCATGACCATCAGGATCATAGGAAACATCTTTTTCCTTGATAGAGAAGGACTCCTTAATAGATACTGTAGGTAATGTAAATATGGTACTTCCAACCTGTAAAGTCATTCCGTCGATAATAGCAAGGGTGAGTGGTATTTTTATCTGGAACTCACTACCCTCTCCTTGGGTACTCTCAACATAAATAGCTCCACCAAGTTTTTCAACATTTTTCATAGCTACATCTAAACCTACACCTCTTCCAGAATATTCTGAAACTTCTTCCTTGGTAGAAAATCCAGGTTTGAATAAACAGCTATAAATTTCTTTATCAGTCATATCCTCATATGGAGTTGAAATAATCCCTTTTTCAACTGCCTTATTATAGATTTTTTCTGAATCAAGACCCTTACCATTGTCCTTAACTATAATCCAAACATATCCACCTGAATGTTTAGCTTCAAGAACAACTTCACCAGTCCTTACTTTTCCTGCAGCCTCCCTTTCTTCAGGAGTCTCAATTCCATGGTCCATGGAATTTCTAATAATATGCATTAATGGATCACCAATTAACTCAATTAAATTCTTATCAACCTCAGTATTTTCACCAATAATCTTCATATCCACATCTTTGCCAGTCTTTTTCTTCATATCCCTGACAATTCTTTTCATCTTTTGGAAAGTCATATTTATTGGAACCATTCTTACTGACATTACTATATCCTGAAGTTCCTTAATAACCATCCTAAGCTGCCTAGAAGACTTGTTGAATGAATCAATATTGAGTTTTACTATATTGGGATCCCTTGTAACCATGGATTCTGAAATAACAAGTTCACCAATAAGATCCATCATCTTATCAATTTTATTAACCCCAACACTGATAAAACTCTTGTCGGAAGCTTTTGCTTCAACTTGCTTTTCTGGTTTCTTAACTATTTTCTTACCAGTCACAAGTGGTTTTTCCTCTGTTTCTTCACTTATCTTCACATCATCTGAAGATTCTTTTTTATGATATTCATAATCAGTCTGAGGAATCTCCATCTTATTATAGGATTCAACAAAAGGTGTACTTTTAATAAATTCCTGAACCTCTTCTATATTTCCCTTAACAGTCATATAGATATCAAATCCATTTTCTGCTATAACTTTACTAGTGCTTTCATCCTCAACTATATTTCTTGGAAGATGATAGTAGTCAGCGACCATGTTTTTAATATTATGTACTATTGTAAAGGATCTAACATTCTCCATTCCACAATCCTTTTCAAACCTAATAGTCCATTTAAAATACTCCTCTGACGCCTGTGTACTTACTTGCTCCTCTGACTTAACTGGTGATATATAATACTTCTGATCAGAATCTTCACTAGAAGTTTCAAGCTCAGGGCTTTCACCTGATTCAGGGTTCATAAACTTAAGAGATTCAAGGTACTCTTTTATTTCCTTTATCAGAATTGCACTATCTCCATCACTATCCTTACCAGATTCTATTTTTATTATTTCAGATTTTATAAAGTCAATTAGGTTAAGTACCAAATCTGAAACCCTTTCATAATCCACTGCAACATTATCGTTTGCTTTCAGATAGTCAAAAAGGTCTTCAAGGGAATGGGCATAATTTGCAATGTTTTCAAAAAACATCATCATGGAGTTACCCTTTATGGTATGCATTATCCTAAATATTTCATTGATTTCTTCTTCGCTTATTATTTGATTGGTGTCACTATTCATTATTATTTGTTCAAGACGATTAACTAATTGCATTGTCTCAAACACATACATTTCCAGCATAGGCTCATCGCCAATATGATTACTCATAGTTACCTCCTCTCATGATATTCATGTTCATTGTCTCCAACAATCCCCTCCTAACAGCATACATAATTGTCAATCTATATTACTTAAAATTATGTCCATCTTTATTTGATTCCTTAGGAAGAACAAAACTCACCTTTGTAAAAACATCTTCTTCAGAATCAATCCATATCTTTCCATCATGCTTGTTTACAATTACGTCGTAAGCAATAGTTAATCCAAATCCTACCCCTTCACCAATTTCCTTGGTAGTATAAAAGGGGTTAAATACACTAGGAATATTATCTTTATTAATACCCCCTCCATTGTCCTTTATAGAAAAATAAATATTAAAGTTATCTTCCTCTGTATTAATATCAATAAGTCCACTTCTTTTATCAGAACAAGCCTTTATGCTCTCTATGGAATTAGATAACAAACTAAGTATTACCTGATTAATTAATCCACCCATTGCCATCACTTCTGATTTAGCATTTAACACCGCATTTATCTTTGCAACACGACTATGCATATTTGTTGATACAATAAGTGTTTTATTTATTCCATCGTTGATATCATAACTATAATAATTCTCTATTGTATCTACAGAACTAAAGGTTCTAAGGGCATTTATAATAGCAATAATTCTATCAATACCTTCCGAAGTATCTAAAAACAATTCCTTAATATCAGATTTTATAAAATCAATATTAACCCTATCCATATAACTATCAAGTTCTTCCCATATATCATTTTTATCTGAATTATCTTTTGCCCTAATACTTCTAATCATATTCATAATATTTCCGAAAATGTTATAGTAGTCAGACAAGACTTCAATATTACTGGATACAAAACCCAAAGGATTGTTAATTTCATGGGCTATACCAGCAGCCAAATTTCCAACTCCGGCCATTTTCTCTTTTTGTATAATTTGAGTTTGGGCATCATTTAATTTTTTATTTAGACTAATTAACTCTTTATTCTTATTTTCTATATCCCATATTTTTTCTTTTAGTTCTTTCTTTAATTTTTCCCCATTGATGATGTTTTTAATCCTTGAAATAAGTTCAGTTTCCCTAAAGGGTTTTTTTATGAAATCCCGGGCGCCTAAATCAAAAGACTTTTTTATTATTTCATTATCATCACTTGAAGTAAAAACTATAATACTGTAACTTCTAATATCCCCCCTGCTATTTAAGATTTCCAGGACTTCTAAACCTGTCATCTCAGGCATTACTACATCAAGAAGAATCAAATCATATTCCTGATTCTCCAAAATTTTGAGAGCCTCAAGACCTGAAGAAACGTAGTCAATATGATCTGTCAGATTATTGTCCAATATTATTTTTTTAGAGTATTCAACTATTAACTTTGAGTCATCAACAATTAATATTTTGAGTTTATCCATATATAGGCCTCCGAATCTTCAATATTTGATTTTCGGCAATCTAATAGTAAATGTTGTTCCCTTTCCTAACTCAGTATCTGCATAAATATCCCCATGATGTTTCTCAACAATTATTGTATGGGCTATACTTAAACCTAATCCCGTACCAACACCAACAGGCTTGGTTGTAAAGAAAGGATCAAATATATGCTCCTTAGTATATTCATCCATTCCAGATCCATTATCCTCTACACTAAGATATACATAATCTCCATCCTCATAGGTTTTTATTATTATTTTCCCTAGAGAATCCATACCTTTACTTTTTATAGCATGTACAGCATTCAAGATAATATTTAAAATAACCTGATTCACCTGATTTCCTAAAGCATTCACAACAGGAATATCCGAAAAATCAGCTTCGATTTCAGCAAAATACTTAACTTCATTTTTTGCAATAACTATGGTACTACTTACCCCATCATTCAAATCATATTCTGTAAAATCCTCAAATTTGTCTGCCCTTGAAAATAATTTAAGACTTCTTACTATAGAGGATACCCTTTGAAAACCGTCTTCAACATCGCTAAATAGGTCTCCAATATCTTCTTTCATAAAATCTATATTGTATTCTAAACGGGTATTATCATACTGTTTTCTCCACTTATCTTTATTTTCCTTATCCTTATCAATCAATAAGTTAAGGAGAATCTCAATTTGATTAAGAAACTTATCAAAACTACTGACATATGTTTTTAAAGTTTCAAAATTACTGATTATATAACCTAGGGGGTTATTAATTTCATGGGCAATTCCAGCAGCTAATTGACCAAGTCCAGCAAGTTTTTCTTGCCTAATAAGCTGATTTTGAGTACTCTGCAAATTATTTAAGGTCATGGTAAGTTGTTCATTTTTATTGTTTAATTCTTCTTCAATATATTTTCTATAAGAAATATCCCTTAAAATAATTAATATACAGTCTTCCCCACTATATCTAACATGTTTTGTAAATGTCTCAAGGTATATTATTTCACCCCTGCGTTTAACCTTAATATCATTATGGATTTTCAAATTGTCATTAAGCATAATATCATTAATCCCAGATATGAAATTTCCCCTATCTACGGGATTTAACGCATCTAAAATCCTTTCAGGTATGAATCCCTCATCCTTAAGCCCAAGGAGTTCCCTTCCATTATCATTGATATACATTACTTTTCGGTCCTTAAGTACAAGTATTGATTCCGGTATGAAATTGAGGACAGTATCATAGTTTAGTTCTTTCTTCCTGATTTCACTTATATCTTGATGTATTCCAATGACATAGTTTGGCTCCCCATGCTCATCCCTTATCAATTGTCCCTTGGACATTATATGAATAGTATTGCCATTTTTATGGATCATTCTAAAGTTCATATCAATACTATTTATTTCACCCTTTATTAACTGCTGATTTATATTTGTTATCCTGTCAAAGTCCCCAGGATGAAGTAATTTTTCCCAAGTATGAAACTCATCTGACAATTCCTTGGCTTCATATCCAAGAAGTGATTTCCACCTGTCCGATAAGTAGGTATAATCTTTTTTAATATCATAAAGATACACACCATCAGTGGCGTAATTTTCTATAACTGAATATATTAAATCAATATGCTTCACAGGTCTCACCTACCTAATCTATGGCAATTGTATTAAAAGACTATACTTTTTATCCTTCTCTGTTAAAGTAATAATTATGCCTAGCATTTCCTTAAGAATCACAATAACATTGTCAATAAAATATCGATCCAGAAGAAAATCACTTACAACAGCTGCAACTACAACAATGTATTTATTCTCACCATCTTCAATTACCGCCATTCTAATATTGCTAGATAACTTATCAATTACTTTCTCTATAAATTTGCTGATAATATTGTAATACAAATCATAATATCCCCTATGGCTCTTAGTAGCAGAATTGTATTCTATCTGATAACTGCCCCCCGATTTAACTACAGTCTCCTTATTTAAGCTATCTACTAACTTAGACACTTCAAAATTTTTCATTTCCGGAGGCATACTTCTAATTACCATATAATTAAAATCCTTCATATATTTCATGTTCTTCCAAAAATCTTTTTCACTCATTTGACCATTTTGAAATTTTTCATCAATCTCGTCAAAAAATCTATAGTACTCTTCAGAAATTTTCTTAACAGCTTCCATTTGCTTTTTCATTTTTTCAATTTTCTCATCACTACTTTTTATCAAGCTTTGGTATAACTGATTTTTCTTAGTAAGTTCTTCTTTCAACTTGATATTTTCATATGAGGAACCATAATGTTCGATGGCATCCCAAATAATCTTCTTGAAATCCCCATCCATCTTCCATGGTTTGGTTATGAATCTAAATATTTCTCCATTATTTATAGTCACGAGTACCTGGGGTAAGTGGGTATATCCACTTAATACAATTCTAACTGTATCAGGATATTTCTCTCTGACTATCTTAAGGAGATCAAGGCCATTCATTCCTGGCATTTTCATATCTGTAACAATAACACTAATTGTATTTGCCTCAAGAATTTCAAGGGCTTCTTGACCACTAAGGGCAAAAAACTTATCATAATCTTCTACCATAAGTCCCCGTTTTAAAGATTTAATTATATTAGGTTCATCGTCAACAAATAAAACAGCTTTTGGATATTCAATATTCATAATCACCACTCCATTACTTTAATTTCATCCTTGAATGATTCAAAATATCCATCCAGTACATCCTTTTCTAGTTTAAGATAATCAAGTACCTCCAAAGACATTGGGTCTTGATATTTCTCCATACCTAAAAATTCCCACGAATAATAATTTGCAATATTTACAGTAATCGCTAGATCTTTATATATACAATTATCATTTAGAGGATCATGATGGAAAAGTGCAGCCTCTACTATAGGTACAGGTATTCCCCACCAGTTAAGCAGATATCCTCCTAATAATTCATGTCCAATATCAAGTACATTCTTTTCAAGTTCTGAATATGTTTCATCACTGGTTTCTAAATCTTTACTTATCTTTTCATACTCTTCTTTGTTGTTTTTAATAATTACAAGTTTGCCTATATCATGTAAAAGTCCTGCCGAACCATATATAGGGGGCATCTTTTTATCAAATATCTTTTCAAAAAACATCTTTGACAACTGGTTAGTAGTGGAAAAATGCTTCCAAAGATCTTTAATATATTCATTCCCCTTATTCACAGAATTCAGTATGCCGTTGGTAAGGATTATAGATCTGACATTTGACAAACCAATATACATTATTGCTTGATTTATGGAACCAGTTCTAGATCCGTAAAAGGCAGAATTTGCAATTCTAAGTACCCGTGAAGATATTGCTGCATCTTCATCAAGAAGCTTTGAAATAGTACTTACGTCTTCATCTGCTTCAATCATCCTACAAAGCTTGGTATATAGATTAGGAAGAGATGGCAGCTCGTCAATAGAATTGATCAGTTCAAAGAGTTCATTACTCTTTAGAGTTTCTTCCAGATAAAATATTCCATTGATAATGTTTACAAGCTCCATATTGTCCCAAGGCTTAAATAAGTAAAGCCTTGCAAGGTTTTCTTCAAGGGCCTTATATATCCTGTTACTGTCTGTATAGCCACTAAGAGCAACCCTTACAACACTAGGATAAGTTTCCTTGACCCTCTTCATAAGTTCGAAGCCATCCATTCCAGGCATCCTTACATCTGTGATTAACAAATCAATATTTGCACTTTCCATTATTTCAAGAGCCTCATTACCATTATCAGCATAATATGTATCATATTCCGACTGTATAAAAAGCCTTCTTAAAGCTTTAAGTATTTGTTTCTCATCATCTACAAATAAAATTCCTTTTTTCTCCATATGAACTACTCCTTAATTCTAATTATCACTAGTTAGTATATATCCCATTTAATTACTAATATTCATCTACTTATTAGTAAATTTTTATTTACTTTTCTTCCCTAGATGTGTATAATAATAAAAACTGCATATACGTATATTAGAGGCTGCAGGTGTTATCAGTACCAAATGGGAAAGGAACAGCTGCCGAAACGGACAAAATTCGTTGGGACTACTGCTTAATAGGCGTAGTACTGTCGTTAACAATTTACCCAGATTGTTAAGGGAGTGCTATTATACGTAAGGGTAAGAGGATTGTTTTATTACAGGCATGGTTTACCTTTTACCTATGTCTGTTTTTGTTTTTTGAAAAAAAGGAGGAATAGTATTGGCAACAGTAGTTATGAAATTCGGGGGAACATCAGTAGGTGATACTGATAAAATAGTTAACATAGCTAAAAGAATTAAGGAAAAGAAAAATCACGGTGATAATATAGTTGTAGTTGTATCCGCAATGGGTAAAACAACAAACAATCTTATAGAATTATCAAAAGAAATAACTGACAAACCTGACAAAAGAGATTTGGATATGCTTATGGCAACAGGTGAACAAATATCAATATCACTTATGTCCATGGCACTTAAACAACTGGGCCTAGATTCAATATCCCTTACAGGTATTCAGGCTGGTATAGTGACAACAAATGACCATACCAGAGCAAAAATAAACAATATAAATCCTGAAAATATTGTGAACCATTTAGATGAGGATAAGGTTGTAGTTATTGCAGGTTTTCAGGGAGGATCTGACGACGGGTCTATAACAACACTAGGACGTGGAGGCTCTGATACATCAGCAGTCGCACTTGCTGCAAGCCTCGGTGGAAGCTGTGAAATATACACAGATGTAAACGGAATATACGGGGTTGATCCAAGAATAGTACCATCAGCCAAAAAACTTGACTATATTTCTTACGACGAAATGATGGAATTAGCTAGTCGTGGGGCAAGAGTAATGGAAACAAGAGCTGTCGAATTAGGACAGAAATACAATGTAGAAATTCTAGTAGCAAATAGCCATAATACAGAAGCTGGAACAATAATTAAAGAGATGGAGGATAATATGGAAACAAGAGTAATAACAGGGGTAACTACACTAAAGGATTGTCTAATGGTATCAGTTAGAAATCTACCATTTGAAGCAAGTCACGTAGCAGATTTATTCAATCAATTATCAGTTAGAAAAATTTCTATAGATATGATTAGCCAAACAGCACCTCACAACAATCTTGTTGACGTATCATTCACAACAACAAAAGAGTATACAGAGGACATAATAGATTTGTTAGAAAACCTTAAGCAAGAACTAGGAAACATAGAATTTTATCTAAACCCTAACCTTGCAAAATTATCAGTAGTAGGAATAGGAATGATCTCACAACATGGTGTAGCATCTGATATATTTGAACTACTAAGCACAAATGGAATAGTATACTATCAGGTTACAACTTCTGAAATTAGTATTTCTTATACGATTAAGGAGCAGGATGTTGCTAAAGCGACTAAGATACTTGCTGAACATTTTGAATTGTAGGTCCGTAGGTCGTGGTTCGTAGGTCCTAGGTCGGAAATACAAAGAAAACCCGTTTTATCAGAATGATAAAACGGGTTTAAATACGCTCTTTCGAACCACGACCTACGACCTACAACCTACGAATATTACTTTTGTGCTTTTTCCCAATCCTTATTAAATTTTTCAATCCCAATATCAGTTAAAGGATGTCCAAGCATTTTTAAGTATACATCAGCAGGTACTGTCGCTATATGTGCTCCCGCTCTTGCTGCTTCTACTACGTGTTTTGGATGTCTTATACTTGCAGCGATTACTTCTGTCTCTATTCCGTAGAAATCGAATATTTCACATATATCACTTATTAGTTCCATACCGTCATGTCCAATATCATCAAGTCTTCCTGCAAATGGGCTTACTATTGTTGCTCCAGCCTTTGCTGCTAGAAGAGCTTGGTTTGCCGAGAAAATAAGTGTACAGTTTGTCTGGATTCCATTCTCACTGAAATACTTAATAGCCTTTAATCCTTCTTCACACATTGGAACTTTAATCATTATGTTCTTATGTAGCTTTGCAAGTTCTACACCCTGCTTAATCATTTCTTCATGATCCTCTGCTACAACCTCTGCACTGATAGGTCCATCTACAATGGCAGTAATCTCATTAAGTACATCTACAAATTCCTTTCCTTCTTTGGCAATAAGGGATGGATTAGTAGTAACACCATCAAGTACTCCCCAAGTACTTATTCTTTTAATGTCTTCAATATTTGCTGTATCTAGAAATAACTTCATCTTATCTCCTCCTTATTAAATTATAATAAATAATTATAACATACTTTTTCATTAATAGAACAATATCATTTATATACACGATTAAAGGGACTGCATATTATGCAGTCCCTCTTCTCTCTTGGATATACCCATACTATTATATTGGGTTGGTTTGGTCTCTTATTATTATGTATATGTATATCCCCTCTCAATAGTAATTCTACAATAAAAGGGGATTAAAAATCAAGATAAGCTGATGTATTTTTTTTACATTTTTATACCTGCTTGTTTGGATTTTGATATAAAAAATACTTAATATATCTATCTATATGCAGATTTTGCATAATTATTTAATCAACTATATTAATTTAGTCTTCTAGTAATTTTTCATCATATATTTTGGCATTTAAGGAACAAATTGTAGAGTAAACGTTTAAATACTGTCTTGACAGATAACAATTATGTAAATAAAAGTAAACTTTCCGTTCTTTGTTATATTTTTATAACACCATAGCAATTTTCCTTCTTGTATCCCAATCCATTATAAAAATCTATATCCGAGTAATTACACTGTAAAGAACTAGTTTTACAGCCCATCTTCTTACCAATACCCCAAAGACTTTCTATAAGCACTCTAGAAAAGTAATTTTTATCGAAATCTTCTGAAACGTTGATTTGATAGATTCCAATATTGTTATTTGAAACGAATCCGATGGCTGTAGCAGCCTCTTTCCCCTCATACATACATGTGATCATTTTTACATTGAGATTAGTAGACATTTCTAAGAATGAATAAATATCCCCCTGCAAATTAAAAGTAGACCAAATTTTCACATCTGAATATGATCTTGCCTCCACTATTTCTATATCATTTTCATAGGGTACATCAGTATCCTCTATATTTTTTACCATACCGCAAACATTTTTAATTTGATAACAATTAAACTCATTGAGGTTCTCAGATACATTTGATTTGTTAAGTACATCTGTTGAAACCTTCCATGCTTTAGAACCACCAAAAGTTTCATTTTCTCTTTTTATATTTAAAAGAATATCCTTAAAATTCTTATAAGATCTAGATCCATGAAAGGTATTAGGGAAAAATTCAAAAGCTGATTTGTTATATGTAATTATTCCTTCATCAAAAAACTGGTTCTCACCACATCTGTTAATTTCAGAATGAAAGCCTACAAGATTATCCTGATTTATACATTGAAAATTCATACAAAATCCCCTCCATATCAAATTTATAGCATGGAGAAATTATATCATAAGATTCTGTCATTTCATTACAGATTTGCACTTTAGATTTATAAAGCATTTGTGAACACACAACAAAAGCCTAGTAAAAAAACCTTTTCCATATGTTATGATTTACTCAAAAAAATACATAAAAAGTACTTAAATCATTAAAAGAAACCTATTACCTTGAAGAATCTAAAAAAACCTTGCTATTGCAAGCTTTAATTTTCAAGCTTACATAGCAAGGTTCCTATTTAAATATTACTTTTTCATCTCATATGGTTTCTTCTTACTTTAGCTCATCTTCTTCCTTTGGCTCTTCTAGCTCAGGAGATTCTCCCTTTGGCTCTTCTAGCTCAGGAAATTCTTCCTTTAGCTCTTCTAGCTCAGGAGATTCTTCCTTTGTCTCCTCTACCTCAGGAACTTCTCCCGTTGACTCTTCTACTTCAGGGGATTCTTCCTTTGACTCTTCTACTACAGAAGCTTCTTCCTTTGACTCTTCTACTACAGAAGCTTCTTCCTTCGACTCATCTGCCGCAGGTACTTCTTCCTTCGATTCTTCTACCGCAGGTACTTCTTCTTTCGGCTCCTCTACCACAGGTACTTCTTCTTTCGGCTCCTCTACCACAGGAGCTTCTTCTTCCGGCTCCTCTGCCACAGGAGCTTCTTCTTTCGGCTCCTCTGCCACAGGAGCTTCTTCTTTCGGCTCTTCTGCCACAGGAGATTCTTCCTTTGACTCTTCTGTCATAGTGGCTTCTTTTTTTGACTCCTCTGCCACGGGTGCTTCTTTCTTTGGCTCTTCTAATATTACTTCTACTGCTTTTACTGCCTTGATTTCTGGCAAAGCTACTGATTTCAAGATTATTGGAGACGGATCTTCCTTAACTATTGTTGAATCATAGTCTTTATTTAGATACGGTAAAGATTCACCTTCTTTTATCTTCCATACAGTATTGTCATCTGAATCTTCTAATGAAATATCATAGTCTGCAAATGTTGATATCTTCATTAAGTCTTCTTCTGTTTTTCCTTCTACATACTTATCATTTACATCAGAGTTTCCACCTATTGATATAATAGGATTCAATGTTTTGTTATAGTAAACAGCCTTAGCTGATTTTAGTTCTCTCGTACCATCATTATCACCAATTATACTTCCTGAACCCAAAGCTACTGGGACTTTATAGCTAACAAGAATGTTTTCTAAATTCACTTCCCCTAATAGATTACCTATCAAACCAGCTGCATTTCCAACTTTTTCACCTCGGCCAATAATCTTGCAATTTTTTATTGTGTTTTCATTTTGGGCTGTAGCTGTAAATCCTGATAAATTAAGTCCACCAGCTCGTGAATGATTACTTGCATTTACACTTACTCTTTCTATTACAGAATCAGATATCATAAATGAGAAAGCACCTCCCCATCCACTGCCTGATATTTCACAATCTACACTAGAATCAATAACCTTACTATCAATTAACCAGCCAGCAAAGCCATTTATGGTTGCAAACTCATCTATGAAATCTACTCCAATATTATCTGAAGGAGTATACTCTCCATGACTTCCACTGGCACTACATTTTCTTATTTCTGTAGATAGGGCTCTTCCAACAAAACCACCGATTCCACCATTCATATTAACTGTATCGGTATAATAAGGTGGTATATATAGACTTTTTATATCTACATCTGATTCACAATCACTTATCTTAATTATTTTCTCAGGAGTTCCACTTCCATCAACTAGTCCTAGGAAACCTCCGGCAATTGATGTACCCCATTTAAAATTACCGCCACCTCCGAGGGTTCCATCAACACTACAATTTTCAATACTTATATTACCATTAGTATCTATAACAGAATCCTTTGTATTAATTTGACCAATTAATCCACCAGCATTTTCATTTTCACCTGGTCCACCAACCATTATATATACATCTTCAACCTTACTATCCTTTATTTCAAGGGTCTTGTCTGTACTGTTATTTACCTTACCTAATAGACCACCCACGGACAATATGTCATATGTTCCCATTGTATCCTTATCAAATTTTTGGACAAGTCTTATATCTATTAGATCACAGTCTTCTACTATACCACCATCAAGTTCACCTGCTAGTCCTCCTAAACCACTAAGTGTAGGTCTAAGACGCGATTCATCGGCAATCTCCATATTAAAAGCTTCTAGCTCATTATCAATAAAAGATGTATTCTGACTTTTGCCTATATATCCACCTATATCATAATATTTTCTTCCCTCTATATATTTAGGTAGATCATATTCTACACTACTGATTTTACAATCCTCTATCTTAGCTCCCTTTGCCTCACCAGCAAGTACCCCTGAATATGATCCAGTCTTCATATCAGCACCTTCTATGGTAAGTCCCATTATTTCAGAACCTTCCCCAAGAATAGTAAATAGACCCTGCTTTCCCTTATCCCTATCTATTTTTAGGTTTGTAATCTTAAACTTGTTTCCCTTTAGCTTTCCTGTAAACTCCTTTGACGTCCCCTCTATATATCCTATTGGCATAAAGTTTTCATTTTCTAAATCTATATCCTTTACAAGAATATACTTTTTATCAAGTCCGCCTGTATAGGTGTCTTCATAAAGTGTTCCAGCACCAAATATAAGAGCCTCGTCTTTATTAATCTGCTGAATCTCTTCCTTATTTGCTAAAGGTATCCAATCTCCAAGGGCAGCCTTAATTTCCTCTTTTGCAAGTTCAGCATCATAAGATTTATTTAAGTATGGTAGAGACTCCCCTTCTTTTATCTTCCATACAGTATTTTCATCTGTACCTTCTAATGAAATATCATAGCCTACAAATGTTGATATCTTCATTAAATCTTCTTGGCTTTTTCCCTCCACATACTTGTCATTCACATTTGAGTTACCACCTACTGGAATCGTTGGATTTAATGTTTTATTGTAGTAAATTCCCTTTCCTGATTTGAGTTCTCCTGTCAAACCCATTAGAATACCTGAATCTTTATAATCTTCTATCTTAGAATTGATTATTACATTTTCTAAAACAAATTGTCCACTATATGTTCCAATAACTCCACCACTTGCTTGACCCTTATCCATATAACCAGATATAATACAATCTTTTATCGTACTTTCACCAGCACTCCAGGAGATCAAACTGGATGCGTTTAATCCTTCAATTCTTATATGTCTCCTTACATTTACGTCAACTCTTTCCATTTTAGAATCACTAAACATAAAAGAAAAGCCCGATCCCCATCCATTTCCAAATATCTCACAATCAGTGCTGGAGTCAATAATTGTACTATCAGTTACCCAACCAGCAAAACCATTTATAGTAGAAAATTCGTCAATTGCGTCTTTAGTTAAATCTGACGGGCCATAAATACCATAGCTACCCTCAGCACTACAGTTACTTACATCTACAAAGTGAAGCCTTCCTGCAAAACCACCTATACCACCGATAGAAATTGCCGTATCAAAAAAACTCATCCCTATTCTAAGTTCTTTTATATCTACCTTAGCATCACAATTGATTATCTTGATTAATTTGTCAGGAGTTCCACTTCCATTTACCATACCTACAAATCCACCTGCAAGTGAAAGACCAAATGTATTGCCTAAGTGTCCTCCTCCACCAACAACACCACTCACGTTACAGTTTTCAACTTTTATATTTCCCTTCGTTTCTACATCTGTATCACTGCTATCTATTTCTCCAATAAAGCCCCCTGCATCATCCTCAAATCCTGTTCCACCAACCATAATATATACATCTTCAACAGAAGAGTTTTTTATATCAAGGATCTCATCCGATGAATTGTTAACCTTTCCAATAAGTCCTCCTGTACATCTAAGGTTATATGTTTGAAAAGCAATAGGATCATACTTTTGAGAAAGTTTTATATTCTTTAAACGGCAATTATCTACCTTACCTCCATCAAGCTCACCTACTAAACCACCTAGACCAGACAACATTGGATTTACAACAACTGAATCAGATACTTCCATTTTAAAGTCTTCTAATCTGTTATCTATAAAAGATGTGTCCTTACTTTTTCCTACATATCCCCCTATATCGTAATACCATTTTTCAGCAGTATTTTTAGGCAAATCATACACAACACCAGAAATCTCACAGTCTTCTATCTTAGCCCCATTTGCCTCTCCAGCAAGTACCCCTGAATATGATCCAGTCTTCATATCAGCCCCTTCTATGGTAAGGCCCATTATTTCAGAACCGTCCCCTAGAATAGTAAATAGTCCCTGCTTTTCTTCGTCACTATCTATTTTAAGGTTTTTGATCTTAAACTTATTTCCCTTTAGCTTTCCTGTAAACTCTTTGGATGTCCCTTCTATATAACCTATTGGCATGAAGTTTTCATCCTCTAAATCTATATCCTTTACAAGAATATAATTCTTATCCAGTCCACCAGTGTATTTTCCTTCATATGGTGTTCCTAAACCAAAAGTAAGGACTTCCTCCCTATTAATCTGCTGGATTTCATCCTTATTTGCTAGGGGTATCCAACCAGCCTCCAAAGTAGGCTTACTTGGAACAACTACTTTATCATGATCTCTTTTCTTCTTCATTCCACCACTACTAGTACTGGTCTTTGCCGTAGCCTTTTTCTTTACTTCCTTGCCCTCTACATTTACTGTTACATTTTTCTTTGTAACCTTCACAAAAGTAGGTTTCTTTTTTATTTCCACATCATCTGAATCTACATAGGCTCTTTTTATAGTTCCTTTACCTTCCCATGTTGATTTTGAGTGTATATCTGCCTTCTCAACTGTTGTCTTTTCATCTGTCTCTATCTTTGTCTCTCTTTTTACCTTTACTTCATTAATCTTAGAATCTTTTATATTTACCTTTGGTGTTCCCTTTCCCTTTGTTACTACTATCTTATTTATTGTTGTATGGGTAAAATCTACATCATGTTCTCCAGTACCCCCTGATATCTCGACCTTTCCCTTGATGTTACTATCCTTTATTGTAACCTTGCCCTTGACCCCGGGACCTATATACAGGTCTCCATTTGTATTTAACTGGTCTATTATTATATCTGATTTTATTACACTTACCTTTTTTGCATCCTTTGGAATATTATCCGCATCTTCCTGACTGGCTACTATATAACCAAGTACCGAATCTGCCATTGTCATTATTTCCGCCCTGTTGATTACCTTATCTGGCTTGAATTCTCCACCTGGATAACCCTTAATGTAACCCATTTCTGAAAAGTTTTTTATATTTTCCTGTGTTTCACCTTCGAGCTCCTTTATATCTTTAAAACTAGCTACATCTGAATGTACTTCTTCCTCTGCATCCACAAAAAGTGCTAGCATATCTATTACATCTTCCCTTGTAGCTTCTTTCTCGGGTTCTACGTTTAAAGCATGTACATAGTCATAGTACTTTGCCTTGGCTGTCTCATTTACATACCAGGCATTACTATCTACATCCTCATAGTTTTCATCGGATACATCCTGAAGTCCAAAGTATCTATTTATCAGGGTAATTAGTTCACACCTTTTCATCCCCTGATCCGGCTTAAAACTTCCATCTGGATATCCTTTTAAAAAACCTTGTTCTGCATGTTTTTTAATGGTATCCTCTGCCCAGTGACCTTCAATATCACTAAATGAAGTATTATTATCATTTGTTGCAAACACTGGTATTTGTATACTTGTGAATACTAGTGCAAATATTAATACAAAGCTTAATATCCTAACCTTTTTCATGTCATTCCCCTTTACAATTTTATTTATTTTTTAAATAAAATTATACTTAAAATATCTTTACATAATCTTTACGCACAAAAAAAAGGAGCCTATCAAAAGACTTCCTCTTCAAAACTTCATTATATTTAATTTCCAACTATTTGATCATATAAATTGCTATAATAATATTCTAGATTTTTATTCCATTCATAATAATGACCATCCAGTAGACTTCCCTTATAAATTTCTACTGCTGTATCAATTTCATCAGGAGTCAAAATATTTTTATGTCTGACAATATTCTCAAATTCTATAAGATCCAATTTGACTTCTTCTAATTTCAATCTCATTTTACCTTTTTTAGATTCAATGGGGAAAATGAAACCATTCTCCTCAGATTGTTTTTTAAGATAATAATAAGCCAAATAAAGATTGGACTTACTTTTTTCAGTTTCCATATCAGGCCATAAAGTACCAGCTATTTTTTCTTTGGAAACAAATTCACCTTTGTAACATGAAAGAAATGCTATTAATTCCTCCACTTTCTTAGTTCTCCAGTTAATATTTATATTAGATCCATTTACTTTTATAGAAAGGGGGCCAAAACAATTAATAGAAATATTCTTTTCTTCTTCCCTAATGTCCTTTGAATTTTCTGTCATAAGTCTTTCAATGGACTTAATTAAGCGATCATTTCTTACTGGTTTTACAATATAATCACTTGCATTTAATTCAAATGCCTTAACTGCATAAGAATCATAAGCAGTAACAAAAACTATTTTAGTATGTGGTGACTTCTCTAAAATCAGACTAAACATCTCTATACCATTAATAGAAGGCATATCAATATCTAGAAAAACTATATCCGGTTTGAGCCTTTCCATATCTTCAAGGGCCCTATTTTCATCATCATACATTCCAATTATTTCAACATTATCTATAGTAGCCAGCTCCATCTCCAGGCCTTTCAAAGCATAGTACTCATCATCAATTAACACTAGCTTCATCATAAGTTTTCCTCCCTTGGTATTTTAAAAGACACAACTGTTCCTTCACCTATAGAACTCTTAATATTTATTCCTTGGCCATAGTACTTTATCAACCTGTTATTAACATTGTTGATTCCAATACTACTACCTTTTTCCCAATTATCTTTCAACAATTTTTCTACTTCACTCTCATCAATACCTATACCATTGTCGCTTACAAGTATATTATAAAATTCTTCTTCTTCCTCAACCATAACTATTATTTTTCCCATTTCTTTTTTCTTACGTATTCCATGAACAATTGCATTTTCAACAATAGGTTGAATTGTTAAGGAAGGTATTCTAAAATCTTTTTTATTTCCAATTAAGTATTCAACATCAAGTTTATCAACAAATCTTGATTGTTCAATTCTAACATAGGCCTTAACACACTCTAGTTCTTGGGAAAGGGTTATTATTTTATTGTCCTTTGAAGTGTCAAATAGATACCTCATGTAATCAGATAAATCAAGAATCATTTCCCTGGCTTTTTCAGGATTAATTCTACATAAGCTACTAATTACATTAAGACTATTATATAGAAAATGTGGCTTTATCTGAGCATGTAAAAAGGCAAACTCATAGGACTCGGCATCTTCTTCAACCACCTTATATTCCCTAATTATATTTGTGGACATAAGGAGAGCCTGAATAGCAATAGTAATAAAAATAATATGAATAGTCATAATATTATTTGATATTAAACCTATATGCCTAAAAATACTTAAGATCAATCCAAAAACCATGAAAATCCAGCCCCATAAGAATAACTTTGCCTTTTCTTCACCACTTCTATAGGACATATACGCCAATAACAAAAGAACTATACTACCCAAATTGGAGATAATATGGGCGCTCATATTTGCAATCTTATGTTGCCCGCTTAAACTTAAGACTCCTGTTATTACAATAGCAATAAGTATCCAATTTAGTACGGGATCTAGACTGCTATATCTAACTTTTGTATTAAAAAACTCCCTAAAAAACATAATTATCATTGTCATTCCAAGCAGTGAAAATACAATAGTGTTTTCCATAATATAATAACTAGAATCCGGGAAGAAAGAATTATATATTCCACATAAGTTTCCCTGGTAGATCATCATAGATAGTATATATAAGATGAAATATAAACTATGTTTTTGCTTAAGACCAATATATACAACGAAACTTTGAATTATCAATCCAAGAAGAGTTCCAAAAATCAAACCATAAAATAGTATATATCCCCTTCTAACCTCATCAAATTCTTTTTCACTTAAAAAAGTTATTCTATAATTTTGAGTAAACTGAGATCTTAACTTAAGATATATAGGAAAGTTATTCTTCTCTTTCCCTATCAACTTATATGTAGGATAAAAAAAACCTTCATCCTCCCTCAAATGACCATTTTTCCATCCAGAATGTTTTTCGTCATAAGACCCATCACTTCTTGGAAGAAATAATATCGTTTCAGAAACAGTAGGATTATATATAGAAATAATATTCTTATGATAATAAAAATCCTCATTATAATTTTTAATTTTTATCCAATATGTAGATGTACTTCTTCCAAAAACAAAATTTTCATTATTATTTTCCTTAGCCAATCCTTCATCAAAGCTATTTATTACTTGATCAAAATTCATTTCTCCAGAAACATCTTCAAAATACTCTATACTAAGTTCATTAAAATACTCCATATCTTTGCTTTGATTAAAAAATATTAATACCAGCATCAATAAAATAATAGATAATATTACTACTATTTTCTTCATGATTGTCCTCCACTACTTTAATAATAGCATGTAGCTAGACTTAAACCAAAAAACTTCAAAAAAAGGGGGTCGTCTATAAACAGCCCTCCCCCCGTCTAATACTTTTCTTAAAAAGAATTCGTGTCTAGAATTCAAGCTTCACTTTCATGTCTAGCACAAGATATTCAAACCAGATCTTGTGTCTAGAGTATTGCTTAGCAATCCGACCATAGATATTTTCCCAGCGGAAAACTCTAATCGTAGAATAAGACCATAAAAATCATTAAGTACCATGGAGATTATAAAATATGTACCCTACCTTTTCCTCCTTCATTATAAAAACACCGCCCAAAACCTGATTAAACATGTAATTCAAGGATATAAATCATATTAAGGTAGAAAAAATTTAGAGTAAATAATATTAAGGAGGTTACACATGAGAATAATATACGGAATTGAAATAGGTGATAGGGAGCATGACGCATTAAAGGTTCAAGAAGCTCTTACAAAGTATGGTTGTATTATTAAAACTAGACTAGGACTTCATGAGGCTGGTAATCTTTGTAGTTCAAAAGGACTTATAATTTTAGAATTTATTAATGGTAATGAAGATGAAATTGATAAACTTGAAAAAGAGTTGTCCCAATGTGAAACTGTTAAAATCGGAAAAATGTCATTTTAATCAAATTAAGGTGGAGTCTATTTAAGACTCCACCTAATTAATTACTTCTTCTTCCACGAACTCTTAAGTGATACAACTCTGTTGAATACCTTAAGTTCATCTGATGAATCTTTTAGGTCTTCGCAGAAGTATCCGTGTCTTAGGAATTGGAACTTGTCTCCTGGCTTTGATTCTTCGAATGATTTTTCTAAGAAGCTGTTTACTACTTCTAATGAGTCCTCATTGAATTCTTGACTTCCTTCTTCTGTATCGTTCATTAGGTAATCGTATAGTCTTACTTTTGCTGGGATATTTTCCGAAGCATGTACCCAGTGAAGTGTTCCTTTTACTTTTCTGCCTGTAAATCCTGAACCTGATTTAGTTTCTGGATCGTAAGTACATCTAAGTTCGATTACATTTCCTTCTTCATCCTTGATAACTTCGTTACACTTTACAAAGTATGCATGTCTAAGTCTAACTTCATTACCTGGGAATAATCTAAAGTATTTCTTTGGAGGGTTTTCCATGAAGTCTTCCCTCTCAACATAGATTTCTCTACCAAATGGTATTTGTCTTGATCCCATTTCTGGAACCTCTGGATTGTTTTCTGATTCTACGTATTCTATTTGACCTTCTGGATAGTTAGTAATAACTAATTTAAGTGGATTAAGTACTGCCATTTTTCTCTTGGCTTTTAGTTTAAGATCGTCCCTAACAAAGTGCTCTAGCATTTCAACATCTACTAAACTGTTTGATTTTGAAACCCCTACTGAGTTGGCAAAATTCTTAACTGATTCTGGAGTAAATCCTCTTCTTCTAAGGCCTGAAAGTGTAGGCATTCTTGGATCATCCCATCCATCAACCTTATTTGTTTCTACAAGATCTCTTAAATATCTTTTAGACATTAGTGTTCTTGTAAGATTTAGTCTTGCGAATTCTATCTGTCTTGGTGGTTCTACCCACTCAGCAATTTCTCTTAATACCCAATCATATAATGGTCTATGGTCTTCAAACTCTAAAGAACAAAGTGAATGTGTTACACCTTCTATAGCATCTTCAATAGGATGAGCGTAATCATACATAGGGTAGATGCACCACTCATCACCAGTTCTATGATGATGATTGTGGGATATTCTATATATTACTGGATCTCTCATATTAAGATTTGGAGAATTGTAATCAATTTTAGCCCTTAATACTTTACTTCCATCAGGGAATTCACCTTTTTTCATTCTTTCAAAAAGATCAACACTTTCCTCTGCCGGTCTATCTCTGAAAGGACTTGGTCTACCAGGAGTATTAAAATCTCCCCTTAGCTCTCTAATTTCTTCTGGAGTAGAATCATCAACATAAGCAAGACCCTTATTGATTAGTCTAATTGCAAAATCATACATTTTTCCAAAGTAATCAGAAGCAAAATATAATCCATCCCACTTGTATCCAAGCCACTCTATATCTTTCTTTATCGCTTCAACGAATTCCGTTTCTTCCTTTACAGGATTTGTATCATCAAATCTAAGGTTACAAAGACCTTGATATTTCTTGGCTGTCTCAAAGTTTATACAAATAGCCTTAGCATGTCCAATGTGAAGATATCCATTTGGTTCCGGTGGAAATCTTGTATGAACCTTTTCACTGTACTTTTTTTCTTCTAAATCTTTATCAATCATTTGATGGATAAAATTATTCGAAACTTTCTCTTTAATATTTTCTGACATGTATATCAGTCTGGAATAATTAATATTACCAGACCTTCACCACCTTTCTATATGATCAAAGCCACCATAAGATTTCAGGCTTTTTCCTCTATTTTATCTTACTAATATTATCATAAAAGACATACAATTTCAAAACCTTCATATAATGAATTATTAAATAATTAATTGGGTATTTATTTCTTAGATTTAAGAAAGCTGGTGATTTTCTTGACTATTAATTATAAAATGAATTTTTTTACTAAAGTTATCGCTTTATTTGTTGTAATAGTAACTCTAACTGTAATCTTTATGAACTATGCCTTTGATCCCCACATAGAAAAAATGCTTGAAAGTGCTTTATATGAGGAAAGTCAGGTTATTATAGGTAGTATGGACTTATCATTATCCCATTTAATAGAAAACGGTGAAGACCTTGAACTACAGGAACTATTAAGCCAACTTGGACAGTATGAAAGAATTGATAATGTTTTAGTCATAAATGATAAGTATGATGTTCTTTTTTCTAGTAATAATAAAGAAATTGGAACACATATAGAATCACCTTTTTTGAGAGAAGTAGTGGAGAACAATCTTACTCAAAATATTATCAATGATATAGATAATAGAAAGTATATGATAGCATCCCCTATTCATCTTGACTCCCATATTTCTTCAAGTAACAGTAGTGATTATTTTCTTTGTCTTACTCTTGATTCAAATATGATTTCAAAAAGGTTTAATAGCCTAACCCACAACATACATATGATTTCAATTTTTGTAGGGGTAATTTTTATCCTGCTTACAATTGCCATGTTGTATAGATTTATTCAAAAACCCCTTCTTAAATTCATGTATGCAGCAGAAAAAATATCTAAAAATGAGTATGATACAAGGGTTGATATAGACTCCAAAGACGAATGGGAAAAGCTCAGTAGCTCATTTAATAAAATGGCAAAAAATATTGAGGCTAATAACAGAAGCCTCCTTCTTGATAAAAACAAGGCTGAAAATGAAAATAATTTAAAAAGTGAATTTTTGGCAAATATGAGTCATGAAATCAGAACACCTTTAAATACTATTTTAGGTTTCAGTGAACTTCTTTACGAAAAAGAAGTAGATGAAGAAAAAAGGGAAAGTTTAAAAATTGTCAACAATTCAGGTCGTTACCTCTTATCTTTGATAAACGATGTTTTAGATTTTTCCAAGATTAATTCTGACAAAATACTCCTAGAATCTGCCCCATTTATAGTTGAAGATTTTGTGGATGAAATAAAAAATATGTTTGTACTTAAGATAAAGGAAAAGGACCTTGATTTTATTTGCAATATATCCCCAATGGTTCCCCAAGTACTTATTGGTGATATATATAGACTTAAGCAAATAATAATAAACCTTATTAGCAATTCCATCAAGTTTACCAATCATGGTTCTATCTCACTTGATTTAAATTATGTAAATAATCAATTGGTGGTACTTGTAACTGACACTGGTATAGGTATACCGGAAGAAAACAGACAAAAAATATTCAATATGTTTGAGCAAAGTTCCGTTGATACAACAAGACTCTATGGTGGTTCTGGCCTTGGCTTAGCCATAGTTAAAAAGCTCGTGGAACTAATGGACGGCCATATACTTCTCTATAGCGAAGTAAATAGGGGAACAAAAATAAAAATCACCCTATCACTTAAAGAAGGTTCCATAGAGGAAATTAGCCAAAAGATCAATCATGAAAATTTTGTGAATCACTGGTTAAGTAAAAATCCTGATTTAAGGAGTCAGATGTATGAAAGCATTCTTGAGATTTCTGACATTCGGATTAATTTAAGTAATAGTATAGCTCAAAAGGATATAAACAACTCAACAAGACACAATAATACAATCCTAAGGATTGCTTCAAATTACTCAATGAAAGAGATCGTAAATATGAGTAAAAGGATAGAACTCTTTTTAAAAAATGATAATATCCAATGGGAAAGTATATCACTACTTGAGGAAAGTTTAAAATTTCTTCTAGAAGAAATCATAGAAAAGGTTCAACCTATTAATAGGTATTTAGATAAAAAAACTCCTGAAATACTGATAGCTGAAGATGTGCTGGAAAACAGGCTCTTAATGGACAAATTTATTCAAAGTACAGGAGCCAATGTAAGTTTTGCTGAGAATGGAAAAAAAGCTATAGAGGAATTATTGGACAAAGAGTATGATCTACTCCTTTTAGATATTCAAATGCCAATAATGAACGGAATAGAAGTTTTAGAATATATAAAAAGTCATGATCTAAAGAGAAATACTAAAATTTTCGTTCTTACAGCTGACACCCAAAGAGAAAATATTCAAACTTATTATTCCCTTGGTGCAGATGGATATTTATCAAAACCTATAAGCAAGAAAAAAATTCTAGAAATAATAAATGGGACGGATTAATTTCCGTCCCACTAATCTTTTAATATATATTTATTTCACTAATAAGTATCTTATTGTTTGAGTCTTTTATACCTATACGAATATCCTTTATTTCAATTTCTTCTGAAAAGGCTATTGTATCGATACCATCCCCATTAGTGGATATGAGTAAATTTATATCTTCGTTGATAATGATAAAAATTTCTGTACCTAACTGTCCACTTTCCCTGTACTCTCCATCATTGTGAATTTCTAACCTTTTCACCATATTATTAACCGATATATGAATTTCTTCACCAGACTCTATTTCACTTATCTTATTACCACTATCAATCATTTCACTATGATCAGATATGACTGTATAATTTTTTTCCTTTTCAAAGTAATCAAATATCTCATTTGATTCTTTATAAGTAATAAAGTTTCCATCACCATCAAAAATCCCACATCTGTCATAATCAAGGTATTTAACAATAATTACGTCACCTATTTCACCAATTATCTTACTACCATAATTTTTTATAGAGCCAGAGCTTGACCAAATAAGTTGACCTGTGTTTTTATTAATTTTTTTTACATCTTCCCCAAAGTCTTCTGTTAAGAATATATATCCCCCGTGAATCTGAAAATCACAACTTCCTTCAACACCATATTTGTTTTTCCAAATTATACTTCCAGATTCTATATCAAGACTGTATAAATACTCTCCCACAAACAAGTATATTGATTTTTGATCAAATACAGGTTTTTCAGATATTACACTGGGTTTATCTAAGATATTATCCCAGGTAATATTCCACTTCATTTCACCATTTCCATCGTACAAAGTAAGGACACAACTATAATAATCTTCAAAAATATTATGTTGATTGGTATGTAGAAACATTTTTTCAGAAGACTCACCTATAGCATATCCAGCAAATAACACAGACACAATTACTAAAATTCCGATTACAGCTGACTTTCTAATAAAATCACCCTCTTCATCAAGAATATCCATTATCCTGCAAATCTGTAGCCTATACCTTTAACAGTCTCAATATACTTTGGAGATCCTGGATCTTTTTCAATCTTAGTCCTTAGCTTTCTCACATGAACATCTACAGTCCTTGTCTCAAGAGCAATATCATATCCCCATACCTTGTCTAAAATTTCTTCTCTGGTAAATATTCGCCCTGGCCTAGCAGAAAGCATTAGGAGTAAATTAAATTCCTTTGGACTAAGTCTAACTTCTCTTCCTTTTATTTTTACCCAGTATTCTAGGGGGTTAATTATCAAATCTCCATATACTAATATTTTTTTCTTTGTATCATCCCTATAAAACCTTCTAAAGACAGCATTTAGCCTAGCAAGTAATTCTCTTTTTTTGAAAGGCTTATGGATATAATCATCAGCTCCTATTTCTAGCCCTAATACAGTGTCAATCTCATCAGTTTTTCCTGTTAGCATTAGTACTGGAATAGATGAAATTCTTTGGTCATCCCTTATTACTTTAATTAAATCCAAACCACTATAATCAGGGAGCATCATATCAAGTATTGCTCCATCTATATCATAATTTTCAATTGCTTTAATAGCCTCTCTACCATTTGCTGCCTTGATAGGAAAATAGTTATTGTTTTGAAGTATCATAGCAACTAGATCAAGTGTTGATATATCGTCATCGACTATAAGTATTTTTTTAATTTCTGACATAAACTATTCACCTCTTTTCTTCTTTTTAAATATAGGTAAGATTAAGACAAAAATACATCCAAATGCAAATAATACAATAAGCTTTTTATATAAGGATTCAAATATTAGGTAAATCGACTGGTCTCCCTTTTGACTAATATAAAAACCCTTAGTCACTCCATTTATCTTCAAATCACTTATTTGTCCATTATTTACCCAACTTTTTGATGGAGATTTATATAAGTTTATTAAATTATCCCCTTTATCCAAATAAAAATTCAGCTCATCATAATAGGATACTAATTCACTTTCCTTAGTAAACTTCTTCTGAAATAATCCTAAGGAATCAAATGCTATCATTGATTTATAATCATAGATGGTCATATCTTTTATCTCCAAGTAACCATCTTCCTTTTGATTGCCTAAAGTCCAAAATTGCAACATCATCTTTCTTGCATCCTTTGGAGCCTTAACAATCTGATTGTATTCATTCCACTGATTCTTATATTTCTCCTCTACTTCATTTATAAATACAGTATCTACAACATAATCTTCATCATCTAGAAATACTACTTTACCATGTCTTTTTCTTACAGCCTCAGATTTAGCCTTATAAGAAATAAGGAATTCCTCAGTAGGAATAAGATCTATTTTAGGAGTAGAATATATATACCAATCACAAGAACAAGTCTTTTCATAATCTATTCTAATAATTTCATTTTCATAGCTATGATTCATCATATCCCATGATATACTTTCACAAGGGCTACAATTTGCAAGTAATGGTACATCTATAGATTCAACATCCCTTATTTCCCTAAAATCAAATTTGTGAAGATCATCTATTCCCCCAAGGGATTTATTGCCTGACTTAGTCATAATCCTTAGCTTATAATTACCTTTTCTTAATTTGATATCCTCAAATTTCACAACATATCGATTTTTCATAATATAATCTTGGGATACAATAAATCGTCCCCAATCGGAATCTTTTATATTATGGTCCACCATATATGCCTTGTCTCCATTTATAGCTATGTCAGAAATATCAACTTCCTTGTAAAAAATTTCACCCTCTTGATTTGTAATTTGAAATTTTAAATTTCCAAGATTACTGTCCGGAATAAAAAATACCCCTTCCATTTTATATATGCCGTTTTTTATAATATCAAAATCCCTTTCAAAGATACCATTGTAGCTGCTTACCAATCTTCCATTTATGCTATTTGGATATACTCTGGAACTTTGAAGATTTCCTGAATACTTAAAATCTGCCTCAGCCTCAAGTAACATAAAAAAGTTTCCCTTTTCAATTTGTTTTTCAGCAGAAGCCATGATTCCTTCTTTTTCTCTGATAGGTAGAGTGATTAAAGCATTGATGCTATTTAAGCCTGATATGTTTTCTATATCAATGATATTTGCTTTTTTAAGTCTATATCTTCCTAAGTCTATCCACTTAAATCCTTTTTCCTTATCTGATGTATTTAAATCAATTATCTCATCATTTAACTTGATTCTTAATTTTCCACCTTTCGGAGAGGTGAAAAGCCTTATAAATACTTGATAATCTTCTTCATATGGCCTTGAAAAATCCATCTTAAGGCTATTTTTAGCCTTGTATGCCTCAAGATCAAAAATGTCTATATCATGAACCCACCAAAACACTTTTGATTCAGGTCTTTGAAAGGTCAGTAAATCCAATCTAAAATAACTTGTACCCTCTGGTGTCATAAATTCTCCGTAGAAATTTATACCGTTAAAATCCACTAACTCTTCTGGAGCCATAATATATCCAGATGATAACTCATTCTGATTTTCATCAAAAAATCTTACTTTTATGTGGAGTTTATTTGCCCCTCTACCTGAAACTATTAGATTGAACCTGTATGGATTGTTTTCCTTACATCTTAGATCGCCAGACTTCGCAACTTGCCAAATATCCTTGGGATCTCCTTTCACTATAGAGCCCCTTAAGAGAGGAAAGCTTTCTTCTTCATATTTGGGATTAGCAACTACTTGAAACAACTCTGGATTGTCTGGACTAAAAAACTTCTCCAATTTAAGCAAAGTATCAAAATCAAATACTTTTTTACCTTTTATTTTATCCCTATTTTGAGGCTCCACATCAAGCTTTCTAGAAACAAAAGTTGCTATAACCCCCTTTTCCCTATCAAAAGAATAATTTGCATCCTGAATTCCATGGGATTTTAGATACCATTTCCAGTCAATAGAATCTACAAATGTCTTAGACCATCCTAGGAATGGGTTTCCTAAGTCCAAGTAGTCAAATGGATACAGATAATATTTTTCATCAAGCAGGGACAATATAATATCATTATAATTTTTAGCCTCTACAAAATCATTTGATCCAATCATCAGTTCTTTTTGACTTGGGTTCAAGTTGGTATATATTATTGACCCATTTGAATAATCAAAGCCCATGATCCTATCCATAGCTTCAATACTTGAATAACTATAGGGTGAAAGAATGGTTCTTGAACTTTTCTTAAGAAGTGGCCTATTTTTCATTATTGGATAGACAGTAAAGATTTCATCTGAATACTCCTCTAACATATCTCTTTGAATACTAAGTATCTCCTTATTAAATTTTTGCCTTTTTTCTTGATTCATATATTCATCATGATAAATAAAATCATTAACCCCTAAGGCTCTGAAGTATTTTTTTATATTCATTGTCTTTCCTGAATCAAGTAATTCCTGAATATAATTAAGATATTTAGTCAAGCTAAGGGATGAACCTTCATGATGAAAGATAGTGTCAAAATAACTATTATAAACATGAATATCCCCAGTAGCTTTTGGAAATTCCCTGTCTTCATAAAGGGAATTCCACCTTGGTGTAGATATATAAAATCCGTCCTGCAACATATTATCTGCAATAGGTAAATATAAGACCTTATTTTCTTTACCCACAAGCTCCTGATATTTCCTGAATTCTTGATAGGCCACAGGTTCCTCTATAGGTCTATAGAAATTCTCCATATATATTTCTTTAAAAGGTGACACATATAACCATAAACTAATTATTCCTATAGATAGAATTATAAGATCATAATATGATGGTAATTTAAATTTTTTTATAAGATGATAAATAGATTCCAAACCAAAAACTAATAGTAAGGAATAATTGAGTACAAGAAGTCCAGTAATCTTATTTGGATCCCTAAACATACTTCCTATGACTGGAATTCTATTTATTATCAAAAAAACATCCTTCACATAGTCATACTTAACTCCTGTTGATATAAGTAAGAATAAGACTGATAATAGTGAAAAAAACAGTACTATGCTATACTTATGACTTCTTAGGAAGACTCCTAAAAAAATTAAAGCAAGGAGTACAAATCCTCCTCCATAAAATAAAATTCCTAGATAATCATTCAAATTTACCATAGGCCACCAATAACCAATTAAGTATATGGAATTTAAAAAGGTCCCATTTCGGCTGAACTGAACAAAGGTATCTAATACATTGATATTATGTTGTGACGATGCAACACCTTTTACTATCCCTAAAAGATAAGGTAACAACCAATATCCACAAAAGACTAATATAAATAATCCTAGAAGAATTGATTTGATAATAAAATTCAAATATATTTTTTTCACATGGACCTTATTATATTTAATATACTTTATTGTATATTTCAATAATAATAGACACAGTAATACTGCGAAATATATAGCAGTGAAGAAAAAGTAATGAATCCCACCTGAAGCCATGGAAAGAAAAAAGCCAAATAAAGCAATATCTTTTATATTTTCAAAGTATGGCTTTACCTGTAAAGGTGAGAATACTCTTATATGTAATTTCTGAAACTTATGATCATAAATTCTGAAAAAGAACAGGATGAGAATAGGAAAAAGACTATATCCGCATAGTAAATAAATATGTTGTATTCTCATTATTGAATATGGATTTACAGCATATAAAAAACTACCAAGTATAATGGAGAATGTCTTATAAAAATCGAAGTGAACACCATAGTATACGCTAATAACCCTCTTTGAAAACAAATACATGGATATTGCGCTGGTCATAAATATTTGAATAATAAAAACCTTTTGAAAAACTTCACCCCTGTATTGAAATAAAGATGAGACCAGATAGGACGGTAAAACATAAAGAAGTCTAGGCATGTTAAAAGATGTGGATGTGGACCATCTTGTATTCCATGTAGCAAATATCTCATCAAGGTATCTATCTGAGTGAAATGGAAAATCTAAGTCTGAAAAAACCACTAATCCCCTTTGAAAAAAATTAGAAAAAAACATCATTATTAATATAAATAAAATAGTAACAGAAAACAAATCATACCTATATTTATATAAAAAGTCCTGAAAATAGTCTATTGTAGATTCAATTTTTATCCTTTTCCTCTTCATCATTTTTATCACTATCCTTAGGTAAAGAATTCCTTATTTCAATAATATCGTCCTTTAATAGATTTAGTTCATCATAATGATTCACAACATCATCTATCCAGATTACCGTTTCATCCAGTTTATTTAGTAGATCCTTAACATTTCTATTAGAAGCTTTCAGATTGCTCCTTACAATTTCTATATCAATAATTCTAATAAGCTTCCAGGCAAATAAGAAAGCCATTGCTTCTACCAATATGCTGATAAAAGCCAAAATAATTAAATAATTACGGGAACGGTCAAACTCCCCTTGTATATCTTCCTCAACTCTCAAATAAATATCTGCCTCTCCAAAGTCAATAAAATCATAGCTAACCCTTCTACTATCAATTACTTGAACATTTACCTCTCCATCAACCATAGACTTGGAC
Organism: Bacillota bacterium; assembly: GCA_025210655.1. GTDB lineage: Bacteria > Bacillota > Clostridia > Peptostreptococcales > Acidaminobacteraceae > JAOARG01. Next base: position 27,245 of record JAOARG010000041.1, on the reverse strand, counting down.
AAATCATCTAAGAGCTTACTGCCAATATCTTCACTTATATTACTTGTCAAAACCCGGTACTCTCCATCCATTATATAGACCTTATATGGTTTTTGATTTTCTATAAATCTATAGAAAAAATCATCTTCTAAAATAAGTATAGAATAAATACTTTTATCCTTATTATCATTTTTACTATATATAGCCACCTTATTAAATCCATTGATCTCGTATAAACCCACAATGGCATCTGAGGTATAAAATTGTGATTGAATGTTTTTTAATATCTCATCATTTTCGTAATCTTTTCCCTTGAATGATATGATTTCACCTTGATCATAGATAATAAAATCAAGTACCTCAGGGTCAGATATCAACTTAAGCTTAGTGTCTTCTTCCAGTGGAGCCAAACTATATATATTTGCTATATCAAATACTTCCTTTTTGATAGTATCAATGTTTATGGAAATATCCCTTTTGATATCCTCGCTCTTTATCAAAATAGTTCTTTCACCATCTTCATTTTGAATATTATTAAATCTAGTATAACCATAAGAACCTGCAAAAATTAGGGGAAGCATAGTGAAAAAAAGCACTGACATAATAATAAAAAATTTGATTTTTTTCCTCATAATTATTACCTACCTTTTACTTTATCAGCTTCACTTATAGCTTCCCTTATGATCAACTTTGCTTCATTATCAATCTTCCAAGGTTTCATAATATATTTATAAATATTCCCCTCGTTTATTGCAGAAATAATAGCATCCACCTGTGAATTCCCAGAAAGAACAATCCTTATAGTTTCAGGTTTTATTTCTCTAGCCTTAGATAATAAATCAAGTCCATTCATATCAGGCATCATAATATCAGAAACTACTACATCTATATCCTTATTTCTTAAAATATCAAGAGCTTCACTTGCAGATGTGGCATAAAATTTTTCATAGGATTCATCCCTAAGCTTTATATCAATAATATCTAATATCTCCCTTTGATCGTCTACAAAAAGTACCTTTCTCATACGATTCCCCCCAGACACTACATTTCTTCATATCCTATATTTATATTTTTCAAATAATCCTCCAATTTATCAACTAAAGATTTAATATTGTCACCATCTTCAGTAAGAGAATAATTCTCTATTTTTTCTCCAATATCTCCAATCTCATCAAATCCGTAATTGTAAGCTGCACCCTTTATTTTATGACCTATATAAGAGATTTTTTCAAAATCTCTCTTTTTCAAACTTTCCTTCAGGAAAAATATATCTTCCAATCTCCCCTTTAAGAAAGTAGCTACCAGTTCTTCAAAATCCTTATCTATTACAACATAGTAATTCATATTCTACCTCCTTACCCTAATGTTTTTTCTTTGTCCAAAACCCGAGACAAGTATGGAGAAAATTGATCCTATATACCTAATTGAATCTTTTATCAAATCTACATGGGATCCTTCCCTTTCCATACATTCAACTTCCATTTGAAGCACCCTAAAATTCAATTTTTTGCTTATATATAAAATTTCCAAATCAATAGCAAGTCCCCTCTTCACATCCAAATAAGGGATTATATAATTTGCAACTGTACTATTCATAACTTTTAGACCTGTCTGTGCATCTTTCACACCCTTAGGCAATAGGGGATAAGTCATAAGCCTCTTGAAAAAACTCACCATTTTTCTTTTAAAGGAACGATCTTCAATAGTATTATCCTTTGTACCAACAACCATGTCAAAGTAGCCTTCCTCAACAACATTTATCATCCTTGAAATATCCTGTATATCAAATGAATCATCTGCATCTGAAAAGACAATAATATCTGCATCAATCGACCTTATTCCCTCAATATATGTTCCTGCTTTTCTAGTATTGACAAGAAGTTCCTTCACTTGTAAAAATCTTTTGTATCTAACTAAATCATCTTCATTTTCCATATCCTTAATTATTTTATTTATCATAAGTGAAGTTCCATCACTAGAACCATCATTAATCATATATAGTGAAATATTTGTGTATCCTTTTTCCTGTAGTGCTGAGAGTTTCTTAATGAATGTCTTTACATGCTTTTCTCTTTCAGCTTCATTAAACATAGGTAGTACAACCCCTATATCTTCACGATGATTAGGAAGCTCTGGATATAGCATTTCTGAAACACTTTCAAGTATCTTATTATTTCCACTCTCATGGAAATATATAACTTTTATTTTTCCGTAACCATTTATTTTTGAAATAAGTTTTGTTACATATTTAGAATTCTCTTGTTTGGTAACAAATAATATCCCCAGACTTTCATCTGAATTTCTTATTCTTTGTGCATCTGAAAATATCTTTTTAATATCATTTCCTTCAATAATTACTAGATCCCAATCTTCTTGAATATTATTGCTACTTTCAAACTCCCATTGGTATAGGGAAAGAAATTGATTGAAATCTATACTTTCTTTATTTTCCCCAATAACTAATATTCTTTTTTTCATTTCCCTCACCTTCCATTTTTTGAATGCTTATTTATACAGCTATATCTGAACTTGAAAACTCTTCGATAAATGACTTAACTAGTTCCATCTGACCCTTTAAAGAATAGGTACCCAAGCTCGCTGGAATAATAACAGTTTCACCCTTTAAAATTCCTATTTCTTCCTGTCCATATTTGATAAGTCCACTACCTGAAATACAAGTATATATTTCAAAACTTCCTGAAGTAGAGCTTTCTATCTCACCTCTTAATGTAATCTTATCTATTGTAAAATATCTTGATCTAACAAATCTTTCTACTAGTACATCCTTATTAATTTTTTTAATTGTAGCTACCTTTTTCTTTCCAACTAAATTCCTTTTTACAACATCTTCTGCTTTTTCAACATGAAGTTCTCTTCCCCTGTCATAATCAAAAATTCTATAGGTTGTATCACTATTTTCTTGAATTTCAATTAATAAAATATCTCCACCAATACCATGTACCATTCCACTAGGAACATAGAAGAAGTCTCCAGCCTTTACATTAATATAATTTAAACACTCTTCCATTTTCCCTTGTTTGGATGTTGAAACTATTTCCTGAACTGAACATCCTTTATTACCAAGAATAAGTTTAGCATCTTCACTGGCATCTAAAATATACCAGGCTTCTGTCTTGCCTAAATCACCTTCATGCTTTAAAGAATAATCATCATCAGGATGAACTTGTACAGATAATTCCTTAGAGGCATGTATGAATTTTACCAATAGAGGAAATCTATCATAGTATCCATCCCCCAATATTTCTTTACTATTTTCACTTAGTAATTCACATAAATTCATTCCCTTATACTTTCCATTTACTACTACAGACTTTCCATTTCTATGACAAGCCACTTCCCAACTTTCTCCTATATCACCATCAGGTAAATCTTTATTTAAACTTTCTAGTTTTCTTCCGCCCCATATTTTTTCTTTTAATACTGACTTTAATTTTAAAGGATACATAAATACACCTCCTGAGTAATTATAAAATCCATTAATAAACACCTATTGATTAGCAGACACCATTGATTTAACATAGACTGCTGTAAGTGATAAATACATTGTTATCATGCCAACAAATAATATTGGATGTCTAAGGTACTTCACAAGATTTGTGGGTCTATAAAGTACTGGTCTGAAAAAATACCATCTTTTGAGTGCCTTTAAAAATCCATCTTCTTCTGTATTGATTGTTGTTTCCATTTTTTTAAAGTAGTACTTTTTCTTTCTAATAATATCTGTGAATGTCACCTTCTTTTCGTCATGGTATACATAATTACTTCTTAATCTTTTTATTTTTCCACCTTTTTCAAGATATCTTATGGATGGTTGTATTTCTTCAAATGCAATTTGATCTGGATTAAAGCCACCTGTTTTTAAAAATTCATCAATTTTCCAAAATCTTGCCGCTTCTATTGAATTTTTTCCGTAACTAGAACCATCATTATTGATTACTTCCCTTTCAAATATTTTTACTTTTGTAAAAAAGTTTCTATGATATGAATGGGGTTTTTCTGGAATTACAAGGGCTCCAATATCTGTTGATTTTTCTATATAATTTACCATACTAGTGATTAAACCTTCATTCATTTTCATATCTCCATCCATTACAAATAGATACTCTGGATCATATTTCAAAGCTTCTTCTATACCTTTATTCCTACCAATTCCCCTTTCCAAATGCTTAAGTGCCACTAGGTGAATATTTTTATATAGTCTTGATAGATTCCCTATAGACTCAACTGTACCATCAAAGGAGCCATCATCAACTACTACAATTTCTATATTTTTATAATCCTGTTTCAAAACACTTCCTAGAGCTTTTAAAACCCTAACCTTATCATTATAACTACCTATCATTACTGCTACCTTTTTCATAAACTCACCCCTCAATGTTAGTAATAAATCTATCAAAATGAACCGCTGTATGATCCCAGTGAAACTTAAGGGAAAAATCATAAGCTGCATTCCTAACTGCCTCATAAGACTTATCATCAAAATATAGTTCTTCCATTAATCCTAGTATTGCATTGTGATTGTTTTCAGATGTAATCATTCCTGCCTTACCATTATCTACTGCATCCACTAAGCCAGCTGAGTTATAAACTATACTAGGTGTACCCACAGCAGCAGCTTCTGTTACTATCAGTCCCCAACCTTCCCTGTTTGATGGGAAAAGGAGAATATGTGACCTACTCATTAGTTCTAACTTTTTCTCATCTGATACAAAACCAAAAGTAACCACATCATCATTTATTTCATCTTCACCAATAGTAATTTCATACTTATCACATATTGGCTGTAACTTTTCCTTGATATAAGTATCATTTCTCTTTCCTACTAACCATAATTTGCCCTTACTTGTTTTTTCTTTGAACTTTCCAAATGCCTCAACAGCATCATCAATTCCCTTATATTTCGCGTATCTTCCAACGTATATGAATGTTGGGTCATCTTCCTTATCCATAAAATCTTTCTTATCCCAGTGTTCAAAGTTTATTCCCTCTGGAAGTATTTTTACTTTATCCTTATCAAATCCAATATCTATTAAATCATTCATTGTAGAATTTGATACTGTCATTGTATTGTCTTTTCTAGAGAATCTTAAAAAAGTGTTTTCTAATCTGTAGCCTATGTGACTTACAGGAAACTTCATATTTCTAAACCAAATATCCCTTGTAAACTGATGAATGAAAAATATTCTTTTAGCCTTTGAAACCCAAAGTGGAGCGAAAAATCTATGGGTATTACATTGATCAACAACATAATCTATATTTTTTCTGTTTTTTCTATAATATTTAATGCTGTGATAAATAACTGATAAAATATTTCCTTTTCTTATATACTTAATACCATCTATTACTTCTTCTTCTTTCCCACCTTCATATAAAGGTGAAAAATGAATTATATTGTACTTGTCTTTATCAACCCTCTTTAACATTTCATGGGTATAAACCTCTGCGCCTCCCTTTTTAGGAGCCTTTATATCACGCCATGATAAGAAAAGTATAGTAAGTTTTTTATTCATCTTTCTCCCTCCTTATAAATAAATCTACATATATTGATAATGCAAGTAATGAGAAAACTATTTGTTCAATCATTATTGCCTGGAATAAATTTTTTGAATATAGTGCAAGTGATAATGTAAGTACCGAGCTCGCTATTAAAAGATTCAGCATATAAGATTTTCGATTTTTCAATATCTCATAGTTTATTAATAAAAAACAAATGGCTATAAATAAATATGCTATTCCCTCTAGAAAAATATAATCAGCAGCTCCATGAAATTCCTTTGTAAAAACCTTTCCTACCGTCCATGGTAAAAATCTATAGTAAAAGATTAGTCCTGTAATACCAAGTAATACGTATCCAATTAGTATTTTTTTTGCCATATTGTTAAATTGCTTAATTTCTTTCTTTTCAGCCAATTTAGGAATTATTACTGTAATAATGCTAAATCCTATATGGACAAATATTTGAGAGTACTTTCCTACCACACCATATACACCTGATACTTGAGGATACTTATAATTTACTACAATCATATTTATTGATATGAAATAGTATAGGAAAAACTGGGTTCCAGAAATCTTAGCTATCTCCATAATGCTTTCCCTTAAGTTAATGCTTCCTTTTATATTTATCTTTCCTAAAAATATCTTTCCATGTATTAGTGCTATTGTCATTCCTATAAGAAGTGGTAATAATACTGAAAATCTTGAATTGAATACTGGTAGGATTAAAAAGGTTAATAAGATTTTACTAATGACTTCATAATAGAAACTTATATTTAGTTTTAAGAATTCTTGTTTCCCCTGCATTATTCCCCTCATAACCCCTACAACTGAGTTGATAGTAAAAATAAGGATTACCATAACTATTTCTGTGTATCCTGATCTTGTTAATAATACTAGTCTTGAGATTCCTGCTATTAAGAATAAATCCATTATTCCTACTACAATTATTGATGATTTAAAAATTCCTGATATCTGATTTTCATCTTTATTTTCAGCAACTTTCTTTGCTGTATAGATCTGTAATCCTATTCCTATAACAAATGTTATCGCCAGTAAGGAAAACAATGAACTTATTATTCCATATGTGCTTTGACTTAGATAAAAACTTAAAAATATATGATAAAAAACATTGGCACCGTTTAAAGTAATATCTAAAAACGGAAATAATATATCTTGATACTTAATAATGTTTGACTTGATATATTCCATTACTTCACCTCATTTCAACTTGATTATGGCTTAAGTATAAAAGGTCAAAGTTAAGTAAATAACCTTCAATGTTAACTTAATGTTAATATTGATTTTTATTAGGTAAATATATATACATGAAGGAGGTTAGTTTATGGAAAAAGTTGCTGTTATTATGGCTGGAGGAAGTGGAAGTAGATTTTGGCCTATGAGTAGAAGGGAAAAACCAAAGCAGTTTTTAGAACTTTCAGGAAAAGATACTTTACTCAATGAAACAATAGGGAGAATATCAAAAGTAATAGATATAGATAACATATACATAATAGGCAATAAACTTCATAAAAAAATACTAGAGAATACACTCCCTAGTAGCTTCAATTTGGACAACATATTATATGAACCTATGGCAAAAAATACAGCCCCTGCAATTGCAGTATCTGCAAAATATATAAAAGATCAAAAGGGTGACTGTATAATTTCAGTTTTCCCAGCGGATCATCATATGGATGAAGATGAATTTGTAGACCATTTAAAACTAGGTATGGAGTATCTTGAAAAGAATGAAAATATACTTACATTTGGTATAAAACCTACTTTCCCATCAACCGGATACGGATATATAAAATACCATGCTAATAAGGAGTTATTATCACAAAAAGTTGATAAGTTTGTTGAAAAACCAGATTATCAAACTGCCATGAAGTATTTAGAAATGAAAAACTACTTGTGGAATAGTGGGATGTTCCTATTTAGAGCAAGCACAATAATAGAAGAATTCCAAAGCCATATGCCTGATTTATATGATATCCTGATTAACAATGAAATCAAACAAGAGAATCTACAGAACTTTTATAATAGTTTCCCATCAATTTCTTTTGACTACGGAATACTGGAAAAATCTCAAAATGTATATGTGATTCCATATTACGGCCAGTGGTCAGACTTAGGTTCTTGGGACAGCTTAGATACTGTATCAGAGCTTGATCAAAATAGAAATATAGTTGATGGAAATACCCTTCTTATGGACACTGAAAACTCCATTTTAATGGGTAATAGCAAAAAAATAGTTTCCATTGGCCTAAAGGACATAGTATTTATAGAAACTGATGATGCTATCCTAATATGCGATAAAAACAAATCACAAAAAATAAAGGATGCAGTAAACATCCTTAAGGATATTGATCCAGAATTAGTTTAAATTAGTTAATCGTTTTTCGTAGGTCGTAGGTGGCGGGTCGGAAGATCAAAAACAAAGGGACAGTTCAAGTGAACTGTCCCTTAAATTACTTTGAACTTTCGAACCACAACCTACGACCTACGAACTACGATGATTTAGCCAATCTCAATTACCTCACCTTTGCCAGTTACATCAAATACTCTGAATACTATTTTATACTCTTCATTTTCAAGACCTGGATAATATTCCTCTATCATATTGTAAAAGGACTGTGCCTCTTTAATAACTTGATCTTTTTGAGAATCTATTAGTAACTTTGTATTATAGGTTACTACAAATAAGTCCCTTGATATCTCATCTCCGAAACTTATTCCCATAACTACAATGCTAGAACCATTAAAATCGTATCTTGCAGGAAAACTGTAGCTTAGGTTAATGGTCTTTTCTACATCAAGTTTATAAGATATTAGCTCATCCTTATCCCCAATAAATATATTAGGAATATTTGAAGACAGTTCATTTGCTGTTATTAAATACTTCATACTTGGTATTAAGTTTCCATCTTCATACAGCTTTTTAGCCTCTTCTAAATATTCTTGACCATTATATCCATTCAAAGTCACCATTCCAGTATTGAATCCTAGGGGGATAAAATTATTCTTATCCCTGTAGTAAGATATATTTATTAAATAATCTTCATCATCATACTTGAAAGAATAAATATTATATATAAGCTCCTTCTCAATCTTTGTAAAAGGAGAAATATGAATATCTACACCGTCATACTTGATATTTTCAATTTCATTATTTCTAAAGACAGTACTTCCTATAAGTTTATATCCATCTTTCACTTCAATATCAATAACTTTCTTTATAGCTTCATAAAGTTGAGTTTTATCGATATATTCATTATCTTCATATTTCTTTATAATTTCCTCAATATCCTTCTCTTCCAACAATTGTATTATGTCTTGGCCACTATATAGAGAATAATCTATAGCTTTATCTACACTACTACAGCCTTGAAAGAGAAATAAAATTATAAAGAATAATAGTCCTAAACACTTTTTCATATTATTCCTCCATAATCTTTCTAAAGTACTGAAGAACATTTAGATCATAAGCCTCATGGTCAGGAATATTTCCTAATCTCCATACTGAAATTCCACCAAGACCATATTTTTCAGCTATGCCTATTTTATAATTAGTACTTAATACATCTTCATACCATATAGTATTATTGACACCATTTTCATTATAAAATAAAAATGGATTATTACTTTTACTATCATAATATCTATACTTATCTTCAAGATTCTCTTGAATATTCATTCTCTTTAAAAGAAGTGTGTAATTAGGTTTATTAGGATTGATTACAGCATCATTTATACCATCATTATCAATAAAAATCTTATTCTTGATTTTCCACTGTGATATGGAATAATTTATTTGTAAAAGTATCTTACTCATATCTTCAGCTTGAACTTTAGAATAAATTTCACTAATATCCCTTTCAATCATCTCAGCAGAACTTTGAGGATTGTATAGGTAATTATTCTTATTATTTAAATCATAATACCTTTTTACATCATAGTCATGGGCCATTAGTATAAGCTTATGACAATTATTTAATAGCAAAGAATAATCTATATCTTTTCCCGGTTCAATGGCTACTAAAAGAATTTTACCTTCCTTATCCAGTAACCCATACAAATCATTTATTAATTTATAATACTTGTCATAATTATTTGAATCTAAACCTTCAAAATCAATTACTAATCCATCCCTGCCACTAAATCTAAATAAGTCCTCAGCTGTAAGACTTCTTAAAATATTTTCATAATTTCCATAGTTATAAATACTGTTTAAAATTTTTGCATCAGAATTATTAACTATCGAAATCGTCTCATTAATTTCATTTGACTTAAAAGAATCTACATTAAAGGATAGCTTTCCATCTTGAAAATCCAACTTTACATAATCATATGAAATAATAGAATTCTTTGTAAGCATATTCATAGAGTCCATCTTTCTTAGTTGATCTCCAGAATTATATGAAAAGAAAAAATTATAAAGAAAATCATTTTCAGAAGATTTTATATCTATAATATTCTTTCCATCAAGATAGTCCCTATTAATATCAGTATCACTGACTAGACTAAGGACTGATTCTATTTCTTCATAATTTTTAATATTATTTCCCTTATGAATATATAAATCATCTAATTTGGAAAGATTCTTTAGGGGAGAAATATCAATAATATTATTTTCTACTAAATACAATTTTTCAAGACTTAGCAAAGATTCTAGAGCTGAAATATCATCAAGAAGGTTTCCATTTAATGATAAAGTTTTTAGATTTTTTAATTCTGATAAAGCTGAAATATTATAAATACTATTTCTCTGAAGAAATAATTTTTCAAGATTCTTATAATATATTATATTATCAATATCATTTATTTCATTATTAGATAAATCCATTTCAATTACATCATCAGGATTCTCAACAATAGGAATCTCCCTGAGTTCTTTCCCTGAATAATCAAGACTCACGGCATACGAAGAGAATATGAATCCCATATTTAAAATGATCATTAATAATATTAGAGTGATTAATTTTCTAATCATAAAGCCAAGCCTCCTTTGTATTACCACTTAATTATATAGCATTATGTAGTCTATATTACAAAGTTCATTGAAACGTAATATAAATTTAAAGGAGCCGTAGTTGATAGGTCGTAGATCGGAAAAGCTTAGAATTCAAGGAGGGGAAAAGTGGAATCGCACAATACATTCTTTGTGCTAGGGGAATCACTTTTGTAAAACAAAAGTTAGGGGAAAAGGAAGTTCTAGAACCTTAAAAGATTTCCTTAAGGTCTTATGCTCTTCCTTTTCCCCTTGTTTTGTTCACAAAACTAATTCTCCTAACACAAAATAGGTTTGTGTGATTCCCCTTTTCCGCTATTTATCTAGTTTTCAAAAGCTGGAACTACTCCGCCATTGTAGCTATCAATTATATGATTCTTAACTTTGTCACTATTTAAGTGCTTGAATAATGTTACGAATCTTGGATCATCTTCTTTACCCTTGATTGTAGTTACGATGTTTACATATGGTGAATTTGCATTTTCAATTATGATTGAATCATTAAGTGGATTCAGTCCTGATTCAATTGCGTAGTTACCGTTGATTACTGCTCCCGTAACATCTGCTAATACTCTTGGAAGTTGTGCTGCTTCTACTGCTTTGATTTTGATTCCCATAGGATTTTCAGTAATATCTTTTTCCGTAGCCGTAAATCCTGCTGTCTCGTCAATCTTAATGATTCCGTACTCTTGTAATAAAAGAAGTGCTCTACCACCATTTACTGGATCATTTGGAATACCGATAATATCTCCTTCTTTTAATTCTGAGATATCTTTTATCTTATCTGAGTATAATCCCATTGGCTCAACGTGTACTGAACCTACGTTTACTAACTCAAGTCCGTTTTCTTCTCCGAAGTTAACCATGTAAGGAATGTGCTGGAAGAAGTTGGCATCTATTTCACCTGTATCAAGTGCCAAGTTTGGCTTTACATAATCAGTAAATTCAACGATTTCAAGTTTTACACCATCAGCTGCTAAATCATCTTTAATAAGCTCAAGAATTTCTGCATGGGGTACTGGAGTAGCCCCTATCTTTAATACATTCTCTTCTACTTTTTTCTCTCCGCATCCGACTAGAGATGCAACTAATAATACCGAAAATAATAATGTTAATAACTTTTTCATTTTTTTCTCCTCCTGATTGTTTTTACAATTTTCTCTAACTAACGGTTTTCCAAGCCACAATAAAAATTTCCTATCGTTGATTCTTTTGTTCAATATATTGGGTTCAAGTATTGATAAAAAGATATATATTGGACTTTAAGAATTTTAAATTCATTTTTTTGTGGCCTAGCGATTCTCCAATAATCTTTTTGCAATATTGTTTCCAATAAACTGTATCCCCTGGACAAGTACTATTATTACTATTACCGATATAACCATAAGCTTTGTCTGGAACCTATAGAATCCATATCTTATGGCAAGATCCCCTAGTCCACCTCCACCAATAGCTCCTGCCATTGCTGAGTATCCTATAAGGTTAATAATCGTAAGTGTTATTCCCATAACCAGGGATGGCATTGCCTCAGGTATCATGGCCTTGAATATAATCTCACCTGGAGACGCTCCCATCGCTTCAACTGCTTCTATGACTCCCTTATCAACATCCTTTAAGGCATTTTCAATGATTCTGCCTACAAAAGGGGCTGCAGCTATTGATAAAGGTACTATTGATGCAGTTGTACCAATTGTTGTCCCTACTATGATCCTTGATAGAGGGAATATTAATATCATTAAAATGATGAAGGGGAATGATCTACACACATTGACAAGAGTATCAAGTATTCTATATACTTTTGAATTTTCAAGTATGCCTCCCTTATCACTAACAACCAATGCTATTCCAATGGGAAATCCCATTAAGACTGAAAATACACTTGAGAAAAACACCATATATATTGTCTCCCACAGTGCTGGTATAAGTAACTCTGATATCTCTGACATTTATATCTCCTCCACTAATACTTCATTGTTTTTTAAATAGTTTAAAGCAAGTTCAATCTCATGCTCGCTTCCTAGTATTTCAACTACAAGATTACCAACATTTGTAGTTATAAGTCTGTTTATATTACCTGAAAGTATGTTTACATCTACACCAGTTTCCCTTATCATTCTTGAAACTACTGGCTCCTTAGCCTTATCACCTTCAAAGCCAAGATGAACAATCTTGCCCTTTGAATCCAAAAGGGGAATAATCTCATCCTCATCATTTAACCTAATATGGGAAATAAAATCCTTGGCTGTTTCCGTCTGAGGGTTTGAGAATACCTTAGCTACAGGTCCCAACTCTATTACCTGACCGTCTTCCATAATTGCAACCCTATCACAAACATCCCTAATTACCTCCATCTGATGGGTAATTAGTACAATAGTAAGATTTAATTTATCCCTAAGTCCCTTAATTAATTCAAGTATTGATTTTGTTGTCTTAGGATCAAGTGCTGAAGTAGCCTCATCGCAAAGTAATACATCAGGATTGTTAGCCAAAGCCCTTGCTATTGCAACCCTTTGCTTTTGACCACCGCTTAGTTGAGATGGATACATATTCTTTTTTCCATCAAGTTCAACCAGTTTTATCAACTCATCTACCCTATCATCAATTTCTTTTTTAGGAATCTTTGATATTTCTAGGGAAAATGCTATGTTATCCCTTACTGACTTCGAATTAAGAAGGTTGAAATTTTGGAATATCATACCTGTGTTTTTTCTGAATTTTCTTAATTCTTCAGGTGTGAAATTACAGATATTTTCACCACTGATTACTATTTCACCTGAGTCTATATCCTCAAGTCTATTAAGCGTTCTAATAAGTGTTGACTTACCTGCTCCAGATAAACCAACCACTCCAAATATCTCACCCTTATCTATATCTATAGATACATTTCTAAGGGCCTCTACATTTCCTTTTTTAGATCTATATGTCTTGTTTACATTACTGATTTTTATCATAAACTCACCTTTCTGAACAAATAACTTCTAAACTTAATCGATTTTTGAAAATAAAAAAATCCCTTTCAACAAGATAAGAAAGGGATTGATTTGAACGAACTTAATCAAACACAAGCTTATCTTCCGGTTATAAAAAACCGCTGGATTTAGCACCGTGCATGTCTTTGACATACTGGTTGCCGGGTATCATAGGGCCAGTCCCTCCACCACTCTTGATAAGAAGCATGTTTTTAAATTTTATGAATTAATTCTAATCCAATTTGACTAGTAAAGTCAACACTTTTTATTTTATTTGTTAAAGACTAACATTGTTTTCTCTCAAATACTCCTCAAGAGATACTCTTTTATGTGATTTATATCCAAGCACACCCTTGGCATATTTTAGTGAATTTACAATTGCCTCTTCCACTATATCACCTGTAGCTTCAAAAAAATCATTGATATGATTCTCATTCATCATACTAATATTAACTATTTTTTCTTCTTCATAATGCTTAATTCTATTTGCTGTTGAAAATGCAATTGCTATTTCACCTGATCCATTTCCCGTAAAAGAACCAGTTCTATGTATTCCTATTGAAGATCTTTTTGCTATTCTTTTTAATTGCCTTGAAGACATTGGACAATCAGTTGCGATAATAACTATAATCGACCCCTTATCCTCTTCAAGTTCACCCTCTTTTTCACAAGCAATCTTCTTCCCAGCAATAGTTAGGTCTTCTATTCTACCAAAATTAGTCAGCACTAAAGCTCCAATATTATATGACTTATTCCCAACTTCAATAATCCTAGAGGAACTACCAATACCACCCTTCAGTCCATAACAAGACATTCCCTTGCCAGCACCTATATCACCCTGCTCAAAGTCCCCTTTAGCATTTTCAATAGCTTCCCTTACCATTTCCTTCTTTACAGCAAAACTACGTATATCATTCAAATATCCATCATTACATTCACATATCACAGGATTGACAGTCCCAGTAGTATCACCAATATCTTCATTATCCTCGAGCATATACTCAAGAAGCCCCCTGTAGCAGTCACCTACACTAAGGGTATTAGTAAGTACAATAGGAGTCTCTAGTTGACCAAGTTCATCAATTTGAATAAGCCCCGTAGACTTTCCAAAACCATTTATAACATGGGATGAACACACTAGCTTTTCTTTAAAAAGATTTCCTTCATGGGGAATGATTGCAGTAACACCAGTTTTGTTATTTTCAGTATCTATTGTAACGTGGCCTACTTTGATTCCTTTTATGTCACATATGTTGTTTAGTGGGCCTGCTTTGAATCGACTCATATTAAATCTCCTCTCATATAAAACTGTCTAGAGCCACATCCGTGACATCTATGGATTCACCATACTTGGTTCACATCTAGGGAGCAAATCTATTGGATTTGTCATCTAGCAATTGTCCAAGGTAGCTTTCCAATCGGAAAGGCACTTAAAATAGTTCTTATATCCTTTGTACTATTTATAATGTTGTTTTACTTTGTAAAACATATCCTTGGATGGAGTTGAAACAACTCTCCCTAGATGGAATGCAATGTAAATAACATTCTCCCTAGACTAAAACAAAGTGAATACTTAGATGTGAGCATAGTGAACCCCTAGACAATAATTGTTATTTTAATAATAACAATTATAAAAAAGGCAGTCAAAATTGACTGCCTCTTATATATACTAATTCTGCTTAAACACATCATTCTTATCCCTAAGTTTAATCGTGAAGTTAAGTTTTGTCTTACCATCTCTGATTAGATTAACACTTAATACATCTCCAACTTTTTTGTCTTTAATATATGATGATAATTGTTCCATTGTCATCATATTTTGCCCATCTACTGATACTATTACGTCACCTTTTTTAAGTCCCGCTTTTGCAGCTGATGAGTTAGGGAATACTTCGTATATGAAAACTCCAACTGGTAGTTCATACATTTCTGATATATTTTCATCTACATCCCTTCCTGATATTCCAAGGAATGGTCTAGATACGAATCCTTTTGTAATTAGCTCTTCAATTATGGGTTTTGCTGAATTTACTGGTATTGCATATCCGATTCCTTCAACAGAAGTATCACTAATCTTTATTGTATTTACACCAATCAGTTCGCCTCTGCTATTTACTAAGGCACCACCGCTATTTCCAGGATTGATTGCTGCATCTGTCTGTATTAATTTGAGGGTATTGAAGCTAGAACTTACTTCCCTATTTAGTGCACTTACAACACCTATAGTTACTGTCTTTCCATTTCCAAGGGCATTACCTATTGCTACAGCTGTTTCCCCTACTTTTAGATTATCTGAGTTAGCAAATACTACAGGTCTTAACTTGCTTGAATCGATATTAGTAATTGATGCTTTATCTACTTTAATAACTGCAAGATCTGTTTCTTGGTCCTTACCTACTATATCAGCTTCTACAAGTTTGCCATCACCAAAGTCAATCAGAAGCTCACTTGTATCATCTACAACATGATTGTTAGTAAGGATGAAAACATCCTTTCCATCAATCTTGAATATAACACCACTACCGGCACCTTTTTGTTCATAGGTATTTAGGAAATAGTCCCTTACATTGTATTTGCTTGTAATAGCAACTACAGAAGGTCCTACCTCATCAGCAATCTGAACTATAGTCTTATTAAGTCCATCATAGTAAAGAGGTACAAGATTTTCATTATCAGCATTTGCTGAGATATAAACTGGTGAATTAGATATATCATCCCTTGAAAGCATTCTATTTGTCAGGCTAATTCCTGAACCTATTGAAAATCCTCCTAAAACAGATGCAAGCACTGCAATTGATATGGCTCTTTTCAGTCCATTTCCACTTGACTTATTTCCATTTTCCTTGGAAGAATTATATATTTTATCTTTTGGCTCAATTACTTCTGCCTCTATTTCTATCGGCTCTTGAGATGTCATTTCATTTTCACTTGAAGGTGTATTTTCGTATTCCGACTCACCTTTAATAATAAAATTAACCTTGTTTTCACTACTATCAAACTTATTATCCATACTATCAAACTCCTTTTGCAATATATAACTAATCTTGGATTTGGAATTTTCTAGACTGTATACCCTCTCGCAACTTTTTTACAGAAATCATGAGTACTCCATTCTTAAATACAGCTTCCACATGTTCTACATCGATATTCTCAACTAGGAAACTTCTTCTAAATACACCATTTTTTCTTTCCCGTCTTATGAAATTCATTTCACTATCTTGATACTTATCTTCTTTTGAAGCCTTTATAGTCAGATAGTTATTTTCATATTCTATTTCTACATTTTCTTTTAAAAAACCTGGTAGATCCGCTTCAATGATATACTTATCTTCAAACTCCATTACGTCTACACTAAATGTTTTTAGACTTGATTCATACTTCCCCATTGAAGTACATATCTCATCTTTGAAAAATGTATCAAATACGTCTGAAAAAAAATCTTCCTTTTTGGATTTATCTCCATTAGACCTTTTCAGGGTAATTCGTCTAAACATCTTTTCGACCTCCAAAATCCTTTGTCTTAGTATTATAGTATTCCAATAATTTAAATAAACTATGAACGACCTATGAATATTTCTAAAAGTTTATTTAAATATTTGAGTTGAAATGGAGAATATAAATACTACTCCGAACTCTTCTGAGCTATATACGTCTATTTTTTCATCATGTGCCTTTATGATTTCCTTGATAATTGATAGTCCAAGACCATTAGACTTCTTCTCGATACCCCTTGAATCATCCATCTTTGAAAACCTCTGCCATATGGTATTTAGCTTTTCTTTAGGAATATATGCACCTGAATTTTTTATACCTACGAGGATCTTATCCTCCTTGTTTTCCGTTTTTATTTCTATTGTTCCAGCCTTATCAACAAATTTCACAGCATTATCCATAAGATTGTAAACAACTCTTCTTATTCCTTCATAATCACCATGGGCAAGAACTCTTTCTTCCATGAGTTTAAGAGAAATCTGAATATCCTTTTCTTCTATACGCTGTTCAAATTTATCAAGTTCATGAATTATCATTTGATTAATATCGAAGTCAGTTTTATTGACACTAATATTTCCACTTTGCATCTTTGATAAATCAAGTAAATCATTGGTTAGTTTAGTAAGTCTTGTGGATTCTTCAAGAACAATCTTTAAATATTTTTCCTGATTTTCTTCTGGAATTGTACCATCGATAAGACCCCTAGTATAACCAGTAATACTTGTTAATGGGGATCTAAGATCATGGGATAGGTTAGAAATAAACCTTTCCTTGGTTGATTCCAGCTCTTGAAGGTTTACAGCCATCTGATTAAAGGATTCTGCCAATTCTTCAAAAACATCCCCCCGCTTACTCCTTATCTTTTTATCAAAATTACCCTCCGATACATAATGGGCAGCCTCACTTATATTTTTAATTTCCCTTTCCATACTACTTGTGAAAATCACTAATAAAATAAAGGCTATTATTACAGATATGTTTAGGGCAATAATAGAGAATCTATTAATATCTTTAGCCGTGTTTTGTATTTCTGGAATAGGTACATTCATAAAAAGGGCAAATTGAACCTCTCCATTGAGACTAATAGGATATCCTATAGATAAGTTTGGTTCTAAAAGTATGTTGTGATAATTACTTATCTTCCTTATTATTTTTCCTTGAAATACATCTTTTATATCATCATACTTCAAAGTCTGATTAAGTAATTCCATATCTTTCTTATTATCCGCAATGTATACCTCACCATTTTTGTTCACAACCCAAAGGTTGGCTCCGATATAGTTAGACAGAATTTTAACCTCTTCCTGAATAGTCTTTACATCCAAAAAACCCCCCTCACTTGATTCATCATAAAGCTTTTGAAAGGTCTCTCCATGCTCAATCAGGGTAAGTTCTTTCTGATCTATAAGATAAGATTCTATTATTTTTGATGTTCCTGTACTAAGTATTAAAAATCCAATACCTAGAACAATAATAAATATAGTTAAAAACTTTTTTAATATACTCCTCATTTTTCACCCTGCTTATACTTTAAATTTGTAACCTACACCCCAGACAGTCTTGATTTCCCAAGAATTCTTGCCTTCAAACTTTTCCCTTAGTCTTTTAATATGAACATCTACGGTTCTAGTCTCACCAACATAATCATATCCCCATATTTGATCTAAAAGCTGTTCCCTCGTATAAACCCTATTTGGATTTGAGGCAAGGAAATATAAAAGTTCTAGCTCCTTAGGAGGAATCTCCATCTGAGTCTCTTCATAAGTTAAGGAATAATCCGTCATGTTTATTTGTAAATTTTCTACTGTAAGTATTTCAGTGTCATCTTCTTTTTCTTCACCATCATATCTTCTAAGTACAGCCTTAACCCTAGCTGACAATTCTAGTGGATCAAATGGTTTAACCAAATAATCATCTGCACCAAGTTCAAGTCCTAGTACCTTATCAAATGTTTCCCCTTTCGCAGTAACCATTATTACCGGCACCTTACTTACTTCTCTAATTTCCTTAAGTACTTGGTATCCATCCTTAATAGGCATCATAATATCAAGTATCAAAAGATTTGGTGCTTCTTTCTCAAAGTTTTCTGTTACTTCCTGTCCGTTTTCACAGTAAAAAATTTCATATCCGTCTTTTTTTAAATACAGGGAAATAAGTTCCCCGATATTTCTATCATCATCTGCGACCATTATTTTAATATTGTTGTCCATATGCACACATCCCATATCCATAGATTTTTTTCATTATATTTATTATACAGTGTTTTTGTAAACATATTATTAATAAAATAGATACAATTATATATTTTTAGACATAATAAAGCCTTTCATAGTAAGATGATATCTCCTTTATATGTTCTGGTCCTACATCAGTACTAAGAAGTGGTATCTGTATTATCTCCTTACTTGAAAAATAACTCTCTATTTCTTCAATATATCTTTTCTCTAAATCCCGTCTAGACATCCAGAATTCACTTGAGTCATTCTCCGGAAGTATTTTATTTACTATAATTGCATTGACAGGTATACTATATTTATCAAGTATCTTTACTGCCTTTTTCGTTTCTTCAAGTGGTAATTTTTCAGGATTCATTACAAAAACAAAATTGATTAACCTATCATCAAGAAGAACCTTTCTAACCCTTTCAAAATTACTCTTTCTTTCAGATAGAATTTTGATTATAGGATCTTCCTTCACTATTTCCTTTAAGTTTTTTCTTTTTTGCCTATTTGACATTTCCATCAGCTCTACCGCATGTTTTCTTTTCTTAATTAGTCTATCAATCCAAGATCCCATTAGTTCTGGTAGACTCATAAGCCTTAATGTATGTCCTGTTGGAGCAGTATCAAATACAATCTTGTCAAAGTCATCACCATATGTATTTATTATTTCAACCATCTTGTCAAAAACCGCTGACTCCTCAGAACCAGGTGAAACATATGCCGCATCAAGTTGTTTTTCTATTTCATTGACAATCACCCTACTGACAGTTTTTGAAAGATTAGATTTGATTTTATTTATATATCTTAAACTCTCCTCTTCAGGATCAATTTCAAGACCAAATAAATTTTTACTCAGCATAGTAATTTCCGAACCTATTTCCTGACTAAAAATATCTGACAGGGAATGGGCTGGGTCAGTTGATACAACAAGGGTTTTTATGCCCTTCCTACTACAATAATAACTATAGGCAGAAGAAGAAGTAGTTTTACCTACTCCTCCTTTTCCACCAAAGAATACAAATTTTTTCATAGTTTCGGATCTTAAAAGATCCTTCCTCCCTTCATAATTAACAGCAGAAGTCTCCCCATCTGTCCTCAACTACACTTTGTCTTCTCAATATTCTTTTTTCCCAGTTGTCTAAATCCTCCGCTAAATAAGGTAATAATTCAAGCATATAATAGGAGGTCGGCAAGGGTATCCCTAAAAGATCTCCATAACATATAAGTAAAAAGTTATCCATTTCATCATGGGCTTCCTTCTTCATAAATGAGGAAGAACGTTCATGCATATCAAAAGCACCCTTAAAGAAAAGCTTCACATCCTCAAGTGCTTTATCCCTTTTACCTTTTTTCATATACTCATCCCCTTAATTTAATATTAATCCTACTAGTATTATTCCTTATATCTAGTTAGTTTAATTACCAACTTTTCATCAGAGACTGAAATATCTACCTTATCTATCATTATTCCTACAAGGGTAAGCTCAGTATCAGTATCTGCCTCCCCAGTAAGTTGCCAATAATACTCCTCCATTTCCCTTTGTCTTTGTACACTAAAAAGTTTTTTAATACTATCAATTTCATCATTATCAAGATTTCTACAATCATTAGTAATAGTAATCTCATAATGATCTTCCAAATCCTTTATTTCTATGCCCATTACATGGGTTTTTCTCAAAAAGAAAAATGTAACAAGCTCATCAACGATTTTAGCTATTTTCTTAACCTCATGTCTCATTAGTACTCAGGCCTCCTCTTAAATTCTTCAATGACAGGTACCATTAATCCTGCTACCAGTCCACCTGCAAAACCATTATTATACAGATTGATTCCTCCATGGAGATAACCAACATTCATAACTATAGATAAATGTAAAAATCCTGCTACCAATCCCATAAAAGAACCATATACCCCAGCTATAGGAGCCAGAGTAGTAGAAAATAGACCGGCAATTATAACTATAGTTGAGTTTACATCCCATATTTTTGTAAGGGATGCTATATATACACCTAATAAAAGGGGTATAGAATTTTTAGGATGTTTACCAAATGCACCAAATCCTATTATAGTCATAACACCAGCTATGGTGGCACCATTCATTCCGCCACCCATTGCCTTAACATAGAATATGGCTATAAGGCCCATTACTCCCATGTTTATAAAGGATACACCATATCCAATTACTTGGGTAAAGTCCGTTACAAGTCTACCTGAATAAAGGAATATCTTAGAATATCCATCTATGCTATTATTATTAATTTTTATTCCAATGGCTAAAAGTAATAGGCAAAGTCCAACAAATATTATGAGCATAAGTGTATCGTCCCCACTATATATACTCTTCTCTGGATGAATATTTACCCCATAGCTTTTAAATACGGCATTCAAAACCATACCAAGCATACCAGCTGTAAAACCTATATTGTATAGATTGTATCCATTGTGAAACTTAAGCATATTACCAGTAAGAGCAGGCATAACAAGGCCAATAATAATACCAGCAACCATACCTACTGAAATACCAAAAGGAATACTATATCCCATACCAAAAGATATTTCACTCACTATTGGAGCAAGACCAGTTGAAAACATTGTAATAAGTACAGCATTTTTAAAACTCACGCCCTGTGTCTTTGAATAAATAAGTCCACCAAGATAAATCGGCCATACATTAAAAATATTCTTACCAAAGAAACTAAAGCCCATTACAGTAAAATAAGCAGCAAGTAAGGATCCATTCATTTTAAAATCCAACTTGTGGAGCAGTAAGAGATTTAAAAGTCCCAAAATTCCCGCATTGACCATCGATGCTCCCAAACCACCTATTTCAACAAAATCAGAAATAAGAACAGATGAGGAAAGTACAATCCTCTTCATCCCCCAAAATACTTCCACAGGACCATCAAGTATAATACCAATAACGATAAAAAGCATCGGTACAATACTCAGTATTTTATGCATATCCTTACTCGAAATCTTCATCTCTTCATTCTTAGATATCTTAAATATTTTAACCACCATCCCCTTTTGTCATTTTCATCTACGCACTCTCTTTTATTGTACCCCAAAACAAAAGCAATAGTTCAATAAATTGAACTATTGCTTTTATAATTTAATTCTTAAAACTATGAACTGGAGCTGGTATTCTTCCGCCTCTTTCAATAAATTCTTTACTTGAGAATTTATTTACTGGCATTATTGGTGCTGTACCTAAAAGGCCTCCGAATTCTACTTCTTCACCTACACCTTTTCCGTGTACCGGTATTATTCTTGTAGCTGTTGTTTTATTGTTTATCATACCGATTGCCATTTCATCTGCTATCATTGCTGAAAGTGTACTTTCAGATGTATCTCCTGGTACTGCAATCATATCTAGACCTACTGAACATACACATGTCATTGCTTCAAGCTTGTCTAGGGTAATTGCTCCCTTTCTAACTGAATCTATCATTCCCTCATCTTCACTTACTGGAATGAAAGCTCCACTTAATCCACCTACGTGGGATGATGCCATTATTCCGCCTTTTTTAACTGCATCATTAAGAAGTGCTAGAGCTGCTGTTGTACCGTGGGTACCACATGCTTCAAGACCCATTTCTTCAAGTATTCTACCAACACTGTCTCCTACTGCCGGAGTTGGTGCTAATGAAAGATCGATTATTCCAAATGGAACTCCAAGTCTCTTTGAAGCTTCTAATGCAACCAATTGACCTGCTTTTGTAATCTTAAATGCAGTATTTTTAATAGTATTTGCTACCTCATCAAAAGATTGACCCTTAACTTTCTCCAGTGCTGCCTTAACAACACCCGGTCCACTAATTCCAAGATTGATATAGTTTTCTGATTCTCCAGGTCCGTGGAATGCTCCAGCCATAAAAGGATTGTCTTCCACTGCATTTGAGAATACAACTAATTTTGCACATCCTATACTATCCCTGTCCCTAGTAAGGTAAGCTGCTTCTTTCATAATTCTTCCCATATCCCTAACTGCATCCATATTGATACCAGTTTTGCTTGAAGCAACATTTACTGAACTACATACCCTATCAGTAACTGCAAGTGCTTCCGGAATAGAGTTGATTAAAATTCTATCTCCCTTTGTATATCCCTTTTGAGCAAGGGATGTAAAACCACCAATGAAATTTACACCTACAGTTTTAGCCGCTTCATCAAGAACCTTGGCATAACTTACATAGGATGTATCATCCGAAGCCTGTGCTACTAAGGAAATTGGAGTAACAGAAATTCTCTTGTTAATAATCGGAATACCATACTCTGATTCTATGTCTTCCCCTACCTTAACAATATTTTCTGCAAGTCTGCATATCTTGTCATATATTTTCTTTCTTGCAACTGCTCCATCATGACTTGCACAGTCAAGAAGAGAGATTCCCATTGTAATAGTTCTTATATCGAATTTTTCTTTTTCAATCATTCTTATTGTTTCAAGTATATTATTGTAATAGCTCATTTACTTACCCCCTACTAGTCATTTACACTGTGCATCGTCTTAAATATGTCTTCGTGCTGAATCTTAATAGATACTCCTATATCACTACCATTCTTGTCAAGTAGCTCAGATAGTTCCTTAATAGACTTCTCTGAGTTTCCTATATCAACAATCATAATCATCGTAAAATAAGAATCTAAAATAGTCTGACTTAAATCAAGGATATTCACCTTGTTTTCAGCCAAAGTATTTGAAACTTTTGCAATTATACCAACCCTGTCCTGTCCTACTACTGTTACTACAGCTTTCATAAATAATACCTCCCCTAATTATGTAGAAAAAAATACGGGAGACTGCAAAACAGTCTCCCGGAAATAATAACAATATAAAATAAAGCTACTTTATATCTATCACTACCCCTGTCCTTTTACCTGAGAGTTTCGCCTAATTCATAGACTTGCACCTTCGGTCTTCTATTTAAAGAATGTCTCCAGAGACTTGTCCAGATTCGGTTTTTATCCCGAACCCTTCAACCAATTAATATTAAATTATATATAGCATACCATAATGGCTTAATTTATCAAGGTGTATTTTTCTTTTCATCATATATATCCATATAGAATATAAATTTCACACCTTTTTTTGTATTTATTGCCCTAATTTCTCCACCATGGGCAGCCAGAACCTTTTTGACTATTATAAGACCTAGTCCAGTACCACCACGTTTTCTATTTCTTGATTTTTCAACCCTATAAAACTCATCCCAAATCCGCTCTATATCATCCTCAGAAAGATTTTCACATTGATTTTCTATGGTAAATACAATTTTGTCATCCTTCCTAAATAATCTAGTATCTATAGTACTGCCAAGATCAGAATACTTTATGGCATTGCTAATCAAATTACCAAAGACCTGAGAAAACATATCCCTATCTATCATAGAAAAATGCTCCCCGATTTCCTCATTAAAATTCATGGACTTTTCTGAAATAATATTTTTAAATCTATACTTCTGAGAATAATATAATTCTCCTAAATCCTCAACTGAACTATTAAGCTTATACTTATCAGAATCAAGTTTTGTAAGCTCCATCATCTGCTTTACAAGCTTGTCCATAATATCAAGTTCTTCAATCAAATCCTCCATATTACCTTCTTTTTCTAAGATATCTTCCCTAATTCCTTCTGATATACCCTTTGCAATTGTAATCGGTGTCTTAAGCTCATGGGATATATTCCCTATAAATTCTTTCCTAAATTCCTCCATCTTCTTGCTATAATTTACTTCGTTTTGAAGGGATTGATTGGTATTTTTCAAATCTGTAAGGGATTTTTCAAGATTATCAGCCATTTGATTTAGACTATTGGATAAATCACCAAGTTCATCATTATTGTCTATTACTGCCTTTTCGCTAAAGTCCAGTTCCTTCATTTTTAAGGCAACCCTATTTATCTCAACTATTGGTCTTGTTAAGATCCTTGAATAAATAAGACTACCTATAATAGCAAGAACCGAAGCCACTGCCATCATGTATATAAGAAATTGACTAAAAACCTGTATATTATCTTGAAAATTTTTCAGATTAATAACTGCAAGAATCATTGTTTCAACACCGTTGATATTCTTAGACTCCCTTAAAATAATGCTGTCTACTCCGGCAACAGTATCTGTAAATTTGTAGTATTCAACACCATTTATTTTTTCAGCCTTCATTGGATCAAGAATAGTGTCTAAATTATTAAAAATCTGATTTTCCCTATAAGCCTGTCTATTATATTCTTCCATAGTAAAGAGTTCATATATTCTTCCACTGGTCTTAATTACAGGATAAATCTCTTGGAATTCTTCAGAATAATAGTCCTCTTCTTCCAGTGTCTCTTCCGACACTTCATACATAGGTACATATCCTTCACCATCTTCATCTGTAATAGATATAGCTTCATTACCTGAATAAATAATTGCACTAATTTCAGTTTCAAGCTCCTCTATATTATATTCATTGTCATTGTGAATAATGAAATATGGAAATAGTTCACCCTCAAATTCATCACCTTCAACATATAAGTCATCACCAATATTAATATCTTCTAAATTTGAAGTATTTACCTTCACTTTATACTTTTCACCTATTTCCGTCTCAATTGCTACATAGGGTTCAATAATTCCATCCGTAGTAGAATATAAGGTGTTTAAATTACTATCCAGCATAAGAACATAGGAATTTGTATCTTTTGAAAACTCCTTAATCTTATCAAAATATTCATTAGTAGATGTTTTTCCAAGTTCCTTATTTATTTCTATAAATTCATTTGAAAAAGCATCTATTCTATTATAAAAATAAAATTTTTCAAGAAAAACACTTTGAAAAACTATTTGTATAATAAACATGGATATGAAAAGAAGTATTGTAATTAAAGATACTTTTTTAGATAATGACATTCTCATCAGTTCATCACCTCAAACTTATACCCAACTCCAAAAACTGTCTTTATATAAAATGAAAGTTCACCCAACTGCTTTCTAAGTTTCTTTACATGGGTATCTACAACCCTTTCATTGCCATCATAGTCATATCCCCAAACATTATTTAGAATCTTTTCTCTCTCAAGAACTATTCCCCTATTTCTAATGAAGTATAGTAAAAGTTCAAACTCCTTTGGGGATAAATCTACCGACCTATCATCAATATCCACAAGCCTTGTTAACATATTCACCCTTATATCTCCAATGCTCATTATGTTTTGATCACCAATTACTGTACCATCATATCTTGAAATAAGCATTTTTATCTTAGCTACAAGAACCTTAGGACTGAAGGGTTTGGTAATATAATCATCCCCCCTGATTTCAAAGCCGTAAAGTTTATCATATTCTTCACTCCTGGCAGTAAGAAAAATTATAGGTACATCTGAAATCTCCCTAATTTTTTTACACATAGAATATCCATCAAGATTAGGCATCATAACATCAAGTACAATCAAATCAATCTTATTCTCATAAAACAGTTCAAGACCAATTTCACCGTCCTCAGCTTCATAAACATTAAAGCCATCCTCATTGAGATATGACTTAACAATATTTCTAATTTTTATTTCATCTTCCACAAGAAGTATAGTTTTATCCATAAGTTTTACCCCCTAGACATGCTTTCTTATGTTAAGTATATCTTATAAATGTGTAAATGGTATGTACATTTTTATTCGGCTTAGCATCACCTTCGGTGATAGCCCAGCTATATCTATATTGATATAAACCCAGCATCATCAAAGATGATAGTCCAGCGAAGTTTTGCAAACTTCTAGGGCAAGGAAGTTTTACATGGGTAAAACAATTAAAATAATTTTGCGATTGCAAAATATCCATGCTCTGGTTGAAAATCAACCGCTAGGCTATAAGTTTTTTACGACTTATGCTGGGCTAAGAATTTTAATTCTACTGGGCTGGAACCAAAGGTTCCGCTTAATAAAAAAGGCGGTCTAATCGACCGCTTCTTCTTAACTTCAACTTTTTACTTTAATTCATAAGTTATGCCATGTACCGATTTATAGTATATTGGCTCCATTTGACCCGGGCACTGTGTACAATTAAATCTTGGCGGAAC
>JAOARG010000040.1 GCA_025210655.1 Bacillota bacterium | reverse complement strand
TGTTCGTAGGCTCAAGAATTTTGCTACACCACTTCCTTCATCTATATCATTACTGATATCAACTTGTGGTTCGCTACACTTGGCGGTAAATACCCGTGACTGGACTTGCACCAGTAAGATTAGTGCCATGCCTGGCACACAATAAAAGCAGCACATTCACTTCGAATGTACTGCTTTATTTTTTTTCTCAAAATGTTGATAATCCTTAGGGTTCTTCCAATCACCACCCCAAGTCCATCCATATTTTTTAAAGATGCCCACTATCTCTGAATCTTTTGTAATCATACCATCTACTTTCAAATCCCTTTCGAGATACTTACTTCCCTCTTTGGGATATACTTTTCCTTTTGAAATATAAGGATTTTGAACAGGATTAATGTCAACTGCCCTACCTAATGAATGATTTGATAATTTTTTTGTTCCTGCAATAAATCTATAATTGAAAGCAGAACTATTATTATTTTCCATAGAAATAGCATCATTTCCAGAAAAATACGAAACCGGTCTAATCTGATATATTTTAAATCCAGAATGAAATATTTCCTTAAAAATCAACTGAAGTTCCTTATCAAGAGATTTATTCACAATCAATGTACCAACTTTAATCGATTCATCAAAATCCCTAAAGGTCAAATCCACTGCAATCAACTTATCAATTACTTGATTTCCTTTTTCAATAGATTTTCCATACATATTTTCTAAAAGATACCCAGGAATTTCATATGATTTTGAATAATAACCATTGCTATATGTATTTTTAAATTCATTAAATACTTCTCCTGATGGAAAGATATTTGATACTCCAATAATTAAACTTATAACAAGTGCCAGTATATTCATATTTACTCCATATTTTTAATAAACATTTGATTCTTAAATTTTTTCTTATAGCCACGACCAATCAAAAATGTTTCCTCTGAATTCATAAGCAATGACTTATCTGAAAATTCCTTTACATAGCTGATATTAATAATTGTGCTTTGATTTATTCTGATAATGAAACTACTGTTAATTCTTTCAATGAAATTTTTTATACTATCATTAACTAAATATTTCTCACCTATAGTTTTAATTAATATTTTCCTACCTTCTTTTTTTGCATACTCGAATTCATTTAAATCAATTCGAATACTTAATCCATCACTATTAACTAGGATATAATCATTAAAATAATTTTCATATTTTAACCTTTTATTCTTTTTAATAGCTCTATCAAGAGCAACAAAAAAATCTGCTTTATCAATAGGCTTAACAAGGTAATGAACTGGCTCTACAGCGTATGCATCTAAGGAATAACTAGTATGCCCCGATATAAATACAAAGGAAATATCACTTTGAATAGCTTGTATTCTTTTAGATATTTCTATCCCATTAGCCTTATCAATTTCAACATCCATGAATAAAATATTATGCTTAATTTTTTTAATTCCATCTAAGAGCAATTTCTCACTGCTATAAGTATATATTTCAAATTCACTGTCATATGAGTTTGAATATTCATTTATCAACTGTTCAACATATTCAAGTTGAACATTATCATCATCACATATACCAATACTTAACATATCAACCATCACTTTCACTATTTTCTTTTTTTCTAATATAAACCGCCTTAGCTGGTGAATTATCGCTTGATCTTTCGTCAATTACGAAAAGTCTAGTTACCTTAATAAGTTCACCTAATTTTTTATATCCATAGTTTCTTGGATCAAATTCCGGAGTCTTATTAGCTATATTCTGTCCAACTCTTCCAAGGTGTGACCAACCATTTTCATTGGCTGAATCCTCTACAGCATTAATTAAAAGGTCAATAAGTTCTTTATGCTTTGACAAGTTATTAGGATCCAATTTACCACCATATATCTTGGTGTTGGGACTCCTAAGTATTTCAGTATAAATAAACTTGTCACAGGAATTTACAAAAGCCTTTGGAGTTTTCTTTTCTCCAAAACCAAAAACAAATAAACCTGCTTCTCTTATTCTAGAAGCTAGCTTTGTAAAATCACTATCACTTGAAACTATACAAAATCCATCAAAGTTATTTGTATATAACAAGTCCATCGCATCAATAATCATTGCACTATCAGTAGCATTCTTGCCACTAGTATAAGAAAACTGCTGTATTGGGCGAAGAGCAAAATTTAGCAAACTATCCTTCCAAGAATACATCTGAGGACATGTCCAATCTCCATATATCCTCTTTACACT
The DNA here is from genome assembly GCA_025210655.1 of Bacillota bacterium. Classification (GTDB taxonomy): domain Bacteria; phylum Bacillota; class Clostridia; order Peptostreptococcales; family Acidaminobacteraceae; genus JAOARG01. Next base: position 154,026 of record JAOARG010000040.1, on the reverse strand, counting down.
AGCAATCCCGTAATTTGCAATCTCATCAATGAGTCCTTCTATAATTCTTGGTGAAGTATTCTCTGCATCAATAAGCACTGCCAGTCTGTTTTGATATTCTTTATCCACTTTTATTTCCTCCATTTACTTTCTTTCTACAATTATAACATTATATTGGAAATTTTTAAATTTCATAATCTTATTTATTAAATATATTTACCAAATCTAAATTTTAATATATAATCAAGTTTAGAAGCATAAATTAAGGAGGATTCAAATGGCAAAAGAAAAAAGACGTTTTGAAGACATAATAAGGCCTTATTTCAATACGACTTCAGGAAAAAAGAATGGAGGTAAGTATTTACCTATCATATCTATAGTACTTGTCATGTACGCTTTAGTAGGTATTTTATCATATTTCGGAATTATAGATATTGCTTTAAAAGTAACTAATTAAACATACAAAGGGTAGAATGTCATCCGTGACATCTACCCTTTTATTTTATAAAAAATATATTTACTTTTTCTTTTGTAAAGTATAAACCAATATATAGCTATTATAATTATAGCAATAATAATAGGTCCAAATTCTGAATCAATATTATACATACTCTTAAAATATTCTCCAATAAATATAGAAAGAAAGAATAATATTAGAGATCCACCGTATATTAAAAACAACCACAAGATAGTTGCTTTTTCTTGGACTTGAATGTCAATCTCTTGCCCTGGAACATAGTTATCACTATTTATCTCAATCTCAAGAACGTTGTTATGGCATTTGTGTTTACATGTATCACATTTGCTACCACAAGATCCCTTTCTTTCTGTAATAGCATATGAACAACCATTTTCTACTTTTATAATAGTGGCTCGCTTTATCATAATAATCACCACTTATTATTTACCCTATATAATTGCTTATACACAGATATAATTTATATTATATGAAACCATCTTTATTTATCATCTTTTTAAATTCCTCAAATAACCAGCTATCGAAATTTTCATTAAATTCATCCATTACTTCAATTGCTTCAAGAATTGAAAATTTCCCTCTGTATGGTCTATCGCTTGTTAAGGCAACAAAAACATCACATATTCTTAAAATTTTTGCTCCAAGTGGTATTTCTATAGAATTTCTCCCCTCTGGATAACCAGTGCCATCAGAGTTTTCATGATGATAAAGAACAGTATTAATTATCTCTTCACTAAAACCAATTTCCTCACATATTTCCGCACTATGAGCTGAATGGGTATTTACCATTTCTCTTTCATCAATATCTAACTCTCCACTTTTATTTATTATATCCCTATCAATTTTTCCGAGTCCAATATCATGTATAAGTGCTGCCAAATACAAATCTTCCTTATTTATTTCACATTCAATAAATTCAGCTAATCTTACACAAAGATTAGCAACCTTTATGCCATGAATTTGTTCAGGAACTCCAAAATTCTCTTTGCTAATACTTTTCACGAAATGAAAATTATCATCCACAATAATCACATCCTATTCTGCTAATATAATAATAAACGTAATTAATTGTTTCTTAAATAGTATAAATAGCCTATTTTTGTATACAAAAATTAATACTGGAGCTTATTACTCCAGTATTAATTATCATTATATATGTTTATTAAACCATTCCGTTATTTCAATCATTCTCCTAACTCTTGACTTAGGTCTTCCACCCCTTGAAAGTCCATGATTTTCATTCTTAAAAAGACACATTCTAGTATCAACCCCAAAGTATTTGAGGGCTGTAAACATCTGTATTGATTCAATACTTGGACATCTAAAATCTTCTTCTGAATGTATAAATAAAGTAGGGGTTTTTACTTTATTGGCATATTTAAGAGGAGACATATTCCACATTTCATCGTGATTGTCCCAAACTGTAGCTCCAGTTTGATCATCAACAAAATAATATCCTATATCAGAAGCTGTAAACATTGTTATCCAACTTGCAATACCCCTTTGAGAAACTGCCGCCTTAAACATATCAGTTTTACCAATGATCCAGTTTGTCATAAATCCGCCGTATGATCCACCTGTTACACCCATTCTGTCTTTATCAATATATTCGTAGTTTTCAATACAATAATCGACAAAATCCATAATATCATCATAATCTATCGAACCATACTTACCACGAATATCAGCAAAATCATCACACTTACCATGACTGCCCCTTGGGTTGCAGAAAATAACTACATATCCCTCATTAGCCCAAAACTGCATCTCATGGAAGAATATTTTCCCATACTGCATCTTTGGTCCACCATGGATATTTAAGATAGTAGGATATTTTTTCCCTTTCTCATAAGAAGAAGGTGTAATAATATATCCATCAACCAAGCCTCCGCTTCTATTTTTTAAAGTTATTGACTCTACAGGTCTAACATCTTTGTCATGAATATGTTTGTTAAACTCAGATACTTTTTCAACATCCTTATCAATCTTATAAATTTCTTGTAAATTCATATCATTGAATCCAATTACATAAATGTTGTTTTTAAATATACAAAAGTCATCTATACTATCTAGATAGTTTGACTGCCAAATCACATTACCTTCAGTATCAATCTTCACAATTCTTGACTCATTTTTTTCTGTACAGTTCAAATATATGAATCCTGATTCAACATACATGGTCTTTCCACCACCATATTTACTGTCGGAAAGTATTGGGTTTCCAATAACTCCTCCATCATGGCTATATATTTCTCTCACTTCTCTAGATTCAAAATCAACTCTAAAAATACTTCTGTCCTGATTAATTCCATATTTTTTACCATCTGTACCAAGAAGTATTGCTTCTTTATCACTAATAAACTTGATATCATCAATAATATATTCACCAATATCAAGTACAGTTGTTTCCCTGGAACATATATCATAGTAAGCGATCTTACTATGAATATCCATTTTATCTTGATATTCGTTAAATGCGAATATTACAAGATTACCAAGAGTTCCAAATGCAGTAACATCCCAGTCATCCTTAACAATCTTTTTAAATTTGTCTTTTTCTTCATCATATATTCCTAAATGATTTCTAAACTTTGAATTAACACCTTCTCCGTTTCCCCAAAAAGGTATTTCTTCAAAAACAACAAACTCCTCTTGTTCCTTGTATCTCTTTTTCTCAAAATCTACTACATCTTCATCCAGCTCATCAAATCTAACCTTATTTAAATCTATATTGTAATAACATAAATACAGTCCATCTCTAACTATTCTAAAATCAGATACATTTCTAAGAATCTTAAATTTTTCCACAGCTTCTCCGCCATGAACTCCTATATGGTAAAAAGAAGTGATTTCTTCTCCAGACTCCCTAAGTTTATCATTCTCTTTATCTTTTCTAGATATAAAAACTATCTCATCTTTATCAGGTAGCCATTGATATGGACCTTCATATCCCGAACCTGTAAGCTGATTAAGTTTTCCATTTTCAAACCAATATAAGTATGACCTATAATTATTATTGTCATTATCCATATTAGTTACTAATAATGATCCCAATCCCTTATCATTAAATTTCATATCAGAAAGAAATTTAAAAGTAAGAAAATCATCAAGTTTTATCCTATTCATTAATACACCCCTTAAGACTCACCTATCTATTTGTAACATAATAATTAATCCTATGTATATTATATTAAAAAAAATGGTTTTTTTTAGATTTATTTATTTATTCACAAAGTTTTTTAATAACATTATGTAACAATCTATTAGGAAGATAGAAACTACTAACAGGAAAGGACAAGCCCCATAAAAAATAAGACCTTAATTTTCAAAAAATATTGACTACTATTTCAAAATATAAAAAAACCCTTACATTACTATGTAATATAAAGGCTATAACTATGTGTTTCCAAGGAAAGAGAGCAACTTTTCCAGATTCATGGGGCTACCTGCAACAATGTTTATTGTTAGAAGAATTATGGCTACAACTACCACAAGTTCACCAATTCCACCGGTTGAAACCGTCATTATAAATTTAAAATTCTTCTTTGATGCTGGATAGAACAATTGAATTCCTTTTACAGTTAAAAAATCTGCTATTACGTGTAATATTATGCCAAAGACTACAGCATTCGTTAATTCTTTAACATTGTATTGAATCCCAATATTCCACAAAAGCATATAAAACAATCCTATTCCAACTAAACTGTGTGTAAAAGTCCTATGCTTGGAAAGACCAGTAAATAAAAGGATGAAACCTAATATAACCAGTGTATACTTATCTCCTCTTGAATATAATATTAAGTAACAACCTAATGCAACATATACTATCATCATTACAATTTTATTTTGAAAAGGAAGTATTTTATTATTTATTTTCGATTTAGGATGATCCATATCGGGAATTAAACTACCTATCATCACTCCAATAATTCCGTAATAAGAAATCTCAACATCAATGAAGGTAGAAAGTATTACATAGAAACACACTCCAAAAATTATATGTGATTTAAAATTGAAATCATTCCCCTCCAATCAAACAAACGTTCGATTTAATTGTACCATATTTCTGAACATAAGAAAAGAGCCTGCATCCAGGCTCTTTAAGGTTTATAAAATAAACCTTGGTTTCTTATCTTCAAAATTAAAACCATAATCATATAGTAATCTATGACCATTTGTTGGCCAGTATATGCTACCATTTTTTTCAAGGTATTTCCCATAACCCTCGTACTCAGGAATATTTTTTGAAATATCTTGTACTATATCTTCAAATGATTTGATAGCGTAATTAGGCTGAAGTGTGCCTATAAAATCAAGTATAGTCTTGTAATTTCCATGCCTGTCACTTTCAAATATCTTTTCAACTCTTTGGATTTTCCTGTCGGAACTTGTAATAGATCCACTACAGTATATATAAGGAGTCTTAGGAATGAACACATCGGCATTTTTGCTTGAATCCGCCATCTTTTCATCATGTATGAATACAAAATCAACTTTATCATATATATGCTTATCCACAGGGCATCCAAAGGATAAAATTCCTTTTATCTCCCCATTGTCAATTTTATTCACAAAGTTCTCATAGTCAGAATCATATCCCATATCAATAATTCCTTGACTATTAAATCCTTTTTTAAGTTGTACTATACCTTCTCTTGCTTTTCCAACATGTTCAGAAATAACACTTATCATAGCAAGAACTTGAGCTGCTTCACCAGATAAATAATCTTGATCAAAAACTATAACAGCTTTATTAGAATTAAGGAAATGAGATGCAATTGATTTTGCTTTTTCACATACTTCAAGATCCTTAAGCTTTTCTACCATATCAGTGTAACCAGCTATATCAGAATACTTACCACTACAATTTTTGATAATATGTTTTAGTATCTGGAATAAAATCTTTTCATCATCAACTTTTTCTTCAGCATACTGATCAAGATTTGATTTTTCATTACTTATTACACTTAACTTAGCACCCTTCTTAACTGCATTTTTTATCTTCATGGCAACAGTTAGGTAATCTTCATACATATCACCACCAATAAGTAAGATATAATCAGTATTAGAAAGCTGGTTTAATGTATTTGTTGATGCATCATAACCCATTATATCTTTTATGCCTTTAGATTTAGAACTATTAGTATAGATGTTTTTAGTGTTTAATACATCTTCACCTAACTTTTTGATAATATAAGCCTCTTCATTTGTGTAGTCACTTGAAATAACAATTCCAATAGAGTTATTTCCATATAAAAGATTTATACTTTGACTCTTTTTCGCTGCATATAATAGGGCATCTTTATAGTCAGCTTCCCTAATCACATCATTATTCTTAAGCATTGCCGACAACTTAGGGCTTCTATTACCAAACTCATATTTTCCTCTTTGGCAAAGAATATTTTCGTCAAATCCATTCATTGATGTTGGTAAAACTCTTTGAATTAAATCACCCTTATATTCAACCTTAACATTACATCCAACACTACACATATTACAGACAGATTCTTTAAACTGTCCACTGAAAGGTATCTCTTTCTCCGTAGCCTGTTTTTCTTGAAGAGCACCGGTTGGACAAACCGAAAGACATTTACTGCAACTAATACACTGTGTATCAATTAACTTCTTACCTAAGGCTGGAAGTACATTTGAATCAAATCCTCTACCAACTAGCCCTACCGCTTCTATATCAAGAATTTGTTCACAAGATCTAACACAAAGACCACACAGAATACATTTATTCATATCTCTATACAAGTAAGGATTATCTTTTTCTATTTCATAATCCCTAGTCTGTCCTTCAAAAGCATTACTACTGCAACTATAGTCATTTCCATAATCAAATAACTTGCAATCATTTACGCTCTTACAGCCACATTCTAAGCATCTTTTGGCTTCCTCAAGGGCTTCATTTAAATCATAGTCCTTTGAGACTTCTTCAAAATTGTGCTTTCTCATTTCTGGTTCAAGATGTCTATTTATAATGGCCTTGGCTACAGGAATCTCTGAAATTTCTTTTTCAGACAACTTTTTATTAGCTACTATCATTTCACCAACAAATTCAACTTTTTCTCCCTTAACATACTTATCAATAGAGTCAGCAGCTTTTCTACCATCTGAAATTGCTTCTATCGCAATGGAAGCTCCATTGTTTGAACAATCGCCACCTGCAAATACTCCATCAAGGTTAGTCGCCATGGTTCCATCTTCTGAAAGAATATTTCCCCATTTATTTTTTGACAAATCATCAAATCCACCGTTCTTGATTTGCTGACCGATAGAAACAATAACTGAATCAACTTCAATTTCTTCATACTCATCAAGAGGTGTTATACTTCTTCTTCCCCTTAAATCTCTTTCCCCAGCTTCCATCTTTTGAACTCTTATTTTTTGAACCTTGCCGTCTCCAACAATCTCAACAGGATTTAGAAGAAACTTAAACTCCACTCCCTCTTCCTCAGCCTCTTTTATTTCAATATCAACCGCAGGCATATCTTCCTTAGTTCTTCTATATATTGCGTATACTTTTTCAGCCCCTAGTCTTATAGATGTACGGGCAGCATCCATTGCTGTATTACCCCCACCTATAACCGCGATTCTTTTTCCAGTTCTAATTGGATCATTTACAGCAAACCTAGTAAGAAAATCTATACCACCATAGACCCCTTCAAGATCAGTACCTGGACATCTTAAGCTCGATGATTCCCAAGCACCTATACTGATATATACTGCATCATTATCCTTTCGGATTCGATCAAGTGAAATATCCTTTCCCACATTTATATTTGGAATTAGTTTTACACCCATCTTTTCAATAAGTTCAATTTCTTTATTGAGAACATCCTTAGGCAATCTATATAGTGGAATTCCGTATCTAAGCATTCCTCCAAATTCAGGCATGCTTTCATATACTGCAACCTTATGACCTTTCTTAGCGAGATAATATGCACAGGAAAGACCACCCGGACCTCCACCGATTACAGCAACCTTCTTTCCAGTATCGCTTTCTAATTCTGGAATATAAGGATTTTCTCCAAATAAGTCTTTATCAGCTGCAAATCTTTTTAATTTAGCTATTTGAATACTTTCCTCAACATCTCCTCTTTTACAGTTATCTTGACAAGGATGGGGACAGACTCTACCTATAGATGCTGGAAGGGGTAAATTTTCCTTTATAACCTTAAGTGCTTCTTTAAACTCCCCATTTCCTATAAGTCCTACATAAGTTTGTACATCTACACTACCTGGACATCCTACATAACAAGGAGCTTTACAATCACCAACATGGTCTGAAAGTATTAATTCAAGGGCAAATTTTCTTGAATTTAATATCTCATCTGTATGGGTTTTAATTATCATGCCATCTGCAACTTTTGTAGAACATGCCCTTAGTGGCTTTTGAAAACCTTCTACTTCAACTACACAAAGTCCACATCCACCATATGCATCAAGCTCTTTTACTTCACAAAGGGAAGGAATATCTATAGAGTTCTCTTTAGCAACTTCAAGAATAGTTCTTCCTTCAATAGTTTTTATTTCTCTTCCATTAATATTTATATAAATATACTTCATTTAATTCTCCCCCTTTACTGACTTTATTGCGGAGAATTTACAAATATTTTGACATAGACCGCAGTTAATACAATTTTCAGTAATATGATAGTTTCCATTTTCGTCAATTATTATACTATCCTGAGGACATTTCTTTAGGCATAGCCCACACTTCTTACAATTTTCTTCACTGATTTGAAGCTTAGTTAGAGCTTTACATTTACCAGCCCTACAGTAGCCCTCTTCTATATGTTCAAGAAATTCATCCATAAAATACTTAAGACCTGTAAGGACTGGATTAGGAGCAGTCTGTCCCAGACCACACATTGAATTTAAAACAATTTCATTTGATAGATTTTCTAACATAGTTAGATCTTCAATCTTTCCATTTCCTTCAGTAATTCTTTCAAGTATTTCAAGAAGTCTTTTGTTTCCAATTCTACAGTGGGTACATTTTCCACAGGATTCTTTTACAGTAAAATCTAAAAAGTATCTTGCCATATCAACTATACAAGTATCTTCATCCATTACAATCATTCCACCGGAACCAACTATTGCCCCAGTGTTTTTTATTTCTTCATAATCAAGTCTTACATCTGATAAACTTGCTGGTACACATCCTCCAGATGGTCCACCCAACTGAACTCCTTTTAGCTTTTTACCATCCTTTACACCACCACCAATATCATTGATGATTTCGTCTATAGTTATACCAAAAGGAACCTCTACAAGACCACCATTCTTTATCTTTCCTGCAAGGGCAAACACTTTTGTACCCCTAGAGTTTTCATATCCATGACTAGCAAACTCTTTACCACCCATAGCCATAATCTTAGGGATATTTCCTAAGGTTTCAACATTATTAATATTTGAAGGCATATCTAAGTATCCCTTTTCTGCAGGATATGGGGGCTTTAGATTTGGCATTCCCCTTTTACCCTCTAATGAAGATATCAAGGCTGTTTCTTCACCACATACAAATGCACCTGCACCTGTCTTAATTCTAATATCAAAAGAGAATCCTTTAGTTTCAAGTATATCTTCACCTAAAAATCCTTTTTCTCTGGCTTGAGCAAGGGCTATATTAAGCCTTTCAATTGCCAGTGGATATTCAGCCCTAACGTATACAATACCTTCAGTACATCCCATAGCAATTCCACCGATTATCATACCTTCTATAAGGCTATGGGGATCTCCTTCAAGAACACTTCTATCCATGAATGCTCCAGGATCTCCTTCATCGGCATTACATATAATATACTTATTTTCTCCTTTAGAAGCCCTAGCTATATCCCATTTTAACCAAGTTGGAAATCCAGCTCCACCTCTTCCTCTTAAACCCGAATCCTTTATTTCATCTATTATAGACATAGGATCCATGCTACTACAGACTTTTTTTAATGATTCATATCCACCTTTTTCAGTATACTCATCAATATTCTCTGGATCTATATAACCACAGTTTTCCAATACAATTCTCGTCTGTGAATTAAGAACTTTCAAATCCTTTTCTTTGATCTTAAATTTACTTAAGTCTTCACCTGACTTTAATCCCTCAGTAATTTTTTCTATCATTTTTTGATTTAGTTTTACATAAATATCTGTATTACCATCATTTTCAACAAGTATAAGAGGTTCTAAATAACAAAGACCAATACATCCTGCTGTAGTTACTTCAAAATCCGTATTTCCTTTTATATATTCGTATATTTCAATCGCTCCAGCTGCTATTCCACAAGAGCCAGCACCTACTCTAATCTTCATACTTCCCCTCCCTATAGTCATTAAGAATTGATTCTATTGATTCAGGGGTAACATTTCCAAAAATCTTTTCATTTATCATTATTGCCGGTGATAAAGAACAACATCCTAAGCAGGCAACATTTTCATAACTAAAAAGACCGTCTTCGGTAATTTCATTTTCCTTAACACCTAATACATCTACCAATCTTGATTCAATAAGATCAGCACCATTTACATGACAAGCAGTTCCTTTACATATGGAAACCAAGTATTTACCTACTGGCTCAGTTCTGAACTGAGAATAAAAAGTTACTACCCCATAAATTTTCGACTCTTTAATTCCTGACACACTTGACAATTTTTCTATATTTTCCATGGAAATATATCCGTAATTTTCTTGTATATCCTGAAGAACCGAGATAAGATCCTCCTTACTTTTATACTTCTGCCATATGGATAAAATATTGTCCATTAATCTTCCTCCCTTTTCCTAGAAATCTATAAAAATAAATTTTCTGAATTTTCTATTAAATCAAGACATCTTTTGTCCTAACTGCTAGTACCCCAATGATATTATTACAATAAATTCATAAATATAAATATATATTATTACTTTATTCATTTTAAGTCAAAAAAAAAATTGAAAATTCCGCAAAAAAGTTGAAAACCTGGTGGGGTAACCAGGTTTTCAGGGAATTTGTCAATTTTTAAATACATATTGAGGAAAATACAATTAAAGGAAACTTCCTTTAATTATGGAGATTTAATTACAATATTAAACTTGGGGATCGTTTAATATGTAATCAGGATAACCATTAGCGCTTCCGTCTCGCTAATCATTAACCTTACAAAACTATTATAGTCATTTAGACGCTTTAACACATTAACAAATTTGCTGTTATTAGAAGATTGTTTTGTTTAAGTTTTAACGATTTTTTTGCTCTGTACTTATATCAGTACAGCAATTCTGCCAAAGAACTTATATCATCTCAATGTCTATGAGTTCTATCTCAAAAGAACTTATATTTGACTCAATAACGATGTCTTTATCATATTTTACAAATCCAAACTCTATATCTGGAGCAGATGCAAAATTTATCTTCTTAATCAAATCCTTATCTAAAATATCTGGTCTGCCTAACTTCAACCAGTTACCAAAAACTGAATTATGATTTTTCCCCAACTTGTATCTTGTTATTCTACATGGTTTTTCCAAACCCTTTATGTTGATTCTTATCTTCTTATTTTCTATATTTTCATATACCAAACTACCAGATTCTGTTTTCTTCATTAGACTATCATCTTCATTTAAGTTAGTGTTATCCATTTCATTAAATAGAAGCACTTGAATAGAATTATCATCCCTTGTAGCGATATAATATTCCCCATTATCAATGAGATTGTCCTTTAACTTATCTAAAAGTACATAGGTATAATATGAAGACTTTTTCAAACCATAACAATTTAAAAGGCCACTTCCACCATAAAACATTGAATTACTTTTCCAAGCCTTTCTTGTAGAATCCATAAACTCCATATAGTCAAATATTTTTCTGTCTATTTTACTAAGATTATTACATAAGAAAGGCGCCATAAAAGATGTATCAAAAACAAAGTTTTGATTATAATTTCTGTCGTAAGTTCTTTCAATGTTTATTTTCTTTGATATACTATTTACCTTACTCTTTACTTCTTTAAAGAAAAGATAAAAATCTATATCTTTTTCAAACTCCCCTTTAGTATCTTCATTTACTATTTCAAATTTCCAATCCTTCGCATAATTTGGATATAAGTTAACAAAATAGTCCACATACTTAAGGAATCTTTCTTTTATAGAAACACGTTTTTCCTTTTTGTACTGTAATCTAAATATTGGCATAAGTCCTAAATCCTTAATCTGATTAAGAATTGATATAATCTCAAATTCTGTAATATTACTATTGAAAATATCAAAAAATCTTATATATTTAAAATCTATATCTTCTAAAGCAATTTTGATCCCCTCAATAACATGACTAGACATAAAGTTTTCAGTTTCTTTAATATTAATTATCTTATGAATAGAATTAAATTCTGAAGTTCGTTTGCTAAGATCTATATCCACATTTATAACACTAGTTTTTATATTATTTTCAACTATTTCACTTGTTGTATGGAGAAATAAATATAATTTATCATTTATAAATTGCTCATCAATCTCTCTTTGAACTTCAAGCTCTGAGTACTGACTTCTATATACATCCCTAAACTCACTTGGACTCATATCATATATCTTATTAAACTGTTTATAAAAATACCTTTGATCAGAGAAACCGCATTCAAAAGATATATCAATCAATCTTTTATCAGTACTAAGTAAGAGTTTGACAGCATTATCAAGTCTTAAAAAATTAAGGTATTCTCTGAAATTCATCCCGAACTTATCCTTAATTAAATGGGATAGATAGTAAAGACTAAGATCTTCATTGTCACTTATCTCTTTCAAACTAATGTTGACCATATAGTTTTCTTTTATATATCCGATTATCCTATGTAATCGATTTATCATCATCTTATCGTTTTTACCGTATTTAGTATCTTGATTAATAAAATCAAAATCATTAATTAAAACCTTGATGATATTGTTAACTATGGCATCTGATTTAGGCCCTATACCACTTCTAGTTTCTAAATATAAGGATATTAATAATTTTATTAGATTATTGTTTTGCTTCTTATTAGTTTCATTATTATTTTTAAAATAATAATTCCTAATATTTTTATAGGTAGTGTCATAATTCTTCAAATCGATCCTTGTTACAAGAATCATATTTTTACTGTTATCTGATACTATTCTATGTGTCTCCCCTGCATTTACAAAAATCATATCCCTTTCTTTTAATTCAAACTCTTTGGAAGAAATAATCAATTTAATAGATCCGCTAAGGACGAAAATAATCTCGATGTAATCGTGCCAATGTATCTTATAATCTTTTATGTCCCTAATATAAACTTCATATGGTACTAGATTTATATTATCCATTATATGTCTCACCACCTTTTCACCATTATAACATCTGATATCAAACTATTGTAATATTTCCTGAAAAAAGACTGCAATTACACCTAATAATACGTAAATATCTGCAAAATTAAACACCAGAGAATTTTTTATTTGTATGAAATCAACAACGTATCCCCTAAAAAGCCTGTCTATCAAATTAGAAATCCCTCCGCTTAGTATTAAAGTAAAGGGAATAAAATACTCCTTTTCAGGGTAATAATATATATAGAATGATATACCCAAAACAGCTAAGAAATGTAGACATTTGATTAATCTTTTTTTCTTACTTAGAAAACCCATGGCGAATCCATAGTTTTCTAAATATCTTATTTTCACTCCAGAAAACTTTCTAATTATTCCCTCATATTTTTTCTTACATATATACTTTGTGAATTGGTCTAATGTTACTAATACTAAAAAAATTCTCATTCAAATCTCCTAATCATCATTTGTGTTTTTTCTACAATACTTTTTTTATGAAAACCCTTTATTTATGGTCTTTCATTATGTAAAATATATAAAGAACAAGGAGGAAAGCTATAATGAACAATACAAATAAAAACACCACGGAAGGATTTATCCTAGTATTAATATGTGGAATATGTTGGGGTCTAATGGGAGTTATGACACAAGCTCTTTCAAATTTAGGTTTTGATGCATTTGAAATATCTACCTTCAGACCTGCGGTAGCTGCAATATTCTATGTTATTTATTCATTTATAACTGATAGATCCGTCTTCAAAATCGATTTAAAGGGATTACTGTTCTTTGCCTTTTATGGAATCGTAACGCTAGATGGAATGTTTTTATCATTTACATACTCAGTGGAGTATGCAAATATTGCAACAGCATCAGTACTACTTTATATTAATCCTATTTTCGTGATGATTTTATCATATTTTCTATTCTCTGAAAAGATGACTTGGAACAAGGTTCTTGCAATTATTATTGCAATGACAGGAGTATTCCTTCTTTCAAAGGGTTATAACCCTTCCGCATTTAAGTTAAGCCTTGTTGGTATAGTTGCCGGAGCCATTTCCGGACTTATGGTAGCACTACAAAATGTATTTGGAAAGTGGGGAGTAAACAGATATCCTTATAAAACACAATTAGTATACTCATTCCTATTCGCAGCAGTGTTTATGATGTTTATTAGACCACCTTCAGTCGTATTACCTAAGATTGATTCTGGTATGGACATCCTTATGATTCTTGCGATTGGAATCATTGGTACAGTAATACCTAACGGAACATTCCTAAAAGCCTTACAACATATTGAGGCAACTAAGGCTAGTATCATAATTAGTGTTGAACCGATTGTAGCTTCAATAATGGCTTATCTGCTTTATAAAGAAACTCTAGAAGTTCTTCAAATGTTTGGTATAGTGCTTATTCTACTATCAGTACTACTAATGGAAGCAAATTTTTCAAAAAAAAGAAAAGCAGAAAGAGCATAGAAAAAAAGGGGCTTCTCAGCTTATGAGAGTGCCCCTTAATTTATTTTAAAGCTTTTTTATTTTTTCTCTTCTTGTCAGCCTTCTTATCCTTAGCATTATCCATTTCTTTTTCGTAAAATTCATTGTGGTAAATCAATGATAAGTTAGTACATTGTGGACAGAGCAAACCATCTGTCATCTTGCTTTTCCCAGGATTACGATTAGTCATATCTACACCCTCTTTCTAAATATGTACATAATCCCTAGAAATACTTCTCATTATATATATACCCTGAATTTAAGAAATAAAAAATAATATTGCTATAAAGAACAGTATAATAAGACAAAGGAAAGGATTTACAATCATCTTTACATTTAAAGCTTCGTAAGTACTAGCCTTGTATCCACTTATTTTTTTAATCCTTCTAAATATAATTACTACTAAAAACATTGTAATTACACTTATTCCACCCAAGATCAATAACTCCTGCATACCTGGAAGCTCAATACTTTGAGAAATATCAATATCCTTATTATTGACAAGTATTGACACTTGTCTAAAGTTATTTAAAAAATGTAAAAATATCCCCGAAAAGATACTTTTAGTATATATAACTGCATAGGCAAAAATAATACCTAGAAAAAATGTATAAATAAATTGTCCAAAATTCAAATGAAAAATTCCAAATAATACACCGTTCATAATAGCTGCAAAATGTATATTGTATAACTTAAAGTAATTAAGCACAATTCCCCTCATTGCAACTTCTTCAAATATACTCGGGAAAACAGCAAGACTTATTGTCAGTACAATAAAATTATCACCATATCCGTTTGTAAATTCCTTGATCATTTCTCCAACTTGATTTCCAACGAAATATTGACCTATTATACTTAAGAGCCCCACAGTTGGTAATATTAAATATGAGATTAAAAACAACAATAAAATTGTTTCTATTTTTAAAATGTTAAAGTACTTATAATCCCTAAAATCCTTATGAAAAAATATAAAATATAGAACTATAGGTAGTAACAAGGTATAAATTTGATTATATATGCTTGGTATAAAATCAAATATACCAGTATATGCTGAAATAAAAGTCATCATCACATATGTAAGCAAAAGACCAAAAAAGCTAATGTAACCCTTATTATATGATTTAATCATGTCAATCAATCCTTTCCAAATTGCAATTTTCAAACAATTCAATTTCAAAGCAAAAACTCTATAAGCTTTACCACAACTACATTACAAGCATAGTTACTATTAATACTATTTTCTATTTTGCAACATTCAATTCTTTTTTAGTTATTTTTGCAATTTATATTGCAATATCTCGAAATTGGTGTATACTCATCTATAGAATAATGAAGAGAGGGATTTTATGAATAATCTACTTACTAATAAAAAATATATCTATAAGATTTTAATTATAATAACTGCAAATCTAGTTTGCTCAATAGCATTCAACTTATTTTTCATACCAAACGACCTATTAAGCGGAGGTGTAGGTGGAATAGCAATAATACTAAACAAGGTCTTCACTGTACCAACCTATATTTCCATACTGCTAATAAACATTCCCCTACTTATGCTTGCAAAGAACTCTATCGATACTGAGTTTTTCATAATGACAGTTATTTCGATATTTACTTTCAGTATATGTTTATACTTTACTAAAAATCTACAAAATAGTCTACAAATCAATGATATTTTAATATCATCAATACTCGGAGGAGCAATAAATGGAATAGGAATGGGATTGCTTTTCAACTCAAAATCCTCACAAGGAGGTTTTGATATTATTGCAGCAATAGTAAAAAAACATTTTAATATTCCTTTGGGTAATGTTTTAATGGGCTGTAATTTAATTATTATTGGATATGGCTCATACCTAATCTCACTTAGAAACGGGGCATATACAATAATTGCAATGGTTGTAGCATATAAGATAATGGACAAGATCGTAAGCGGTCTAAATCCAAAGAAAACAGCAATGATTATTTCAAAAGAATCTACTACAATATCAAATGAGATAGTAAAGACACTTAATAGAAGTGCAACAAAAATAAACGGTAAAGGTGCATACTCAGATGATGAAACTGATATTATATACTGTACTTTACTAAATACAGAAATGGGAAAACTTAAATCAATCGTTGATAGTATAGACAAGGATGCCTTCTTCGTAGTTCAAGATGCTACTGAAGTTATTGGTAAGGGATTTAAGAGACATGCATTTTAAAAAATGGGGAAGTCCTTAAATAGACTTCCCCTGTCTAATGCTCTTCTCCATGAGAATCACGTCTAGTATTCAAGTTATACTTTCACGCCTAGTATAAGATATACAAAACCATAATCTTATGTCAAGTGTATTACTATGAAATCCGACCACTGATATTTTCCTTGGGGAAAATTCTAATCGTATATAAGTTCATAAAAAATAGTAAGAACAATTTATTATCCAAACAAAATACACTGTAAACTTAATGACACATAACCACTTGTTTACAGTGTATTTGATTATTTCTTGAATTTTGGGGTCTACTTTAGTTATTTAACGATTAGACCATTATTATTTTAAATCTTATTAAATTGATCCCTTAGGGACTCAATGGAAAACGACCCTACAATATTTCCATTATCGTCTTGTATCCCCACTTCGTCTACTCCGTTCTCAAATACACTTCTAATGCCATCCATTATACTCATATCATTGGATATCATATGGGTAAACTCCCTATTTCCCTTTGGTTGCACAAACTCTGAAATATTTGTTTGAGACAGGTATGAAGTGAAGTTCTTAAGACCAAAAAACTTACTTACAAACTCATTTTCAGGATTAAATAACATATCCTCTTTGCTTCCATCTTGTACTATCTTTCCTTCATTAAATAAAATTATTCTGTCTCCTATTTTAAAGGCTTCATCAATATCATGGGTAACGAAAAGTATGGTTTTCTTTAACTTTTTTTGTATTCGAATGATTTCATCTTGAAGAATCTTTCTTGTTATTTCGTCAACTGCTCCAAATGGTTCATCCATAAGAACCATATCTGGATTGCCTGCTAAAGCCCTTGCAACTCCGATACGTTGTTTCTCTCCACCGCTTAGCTCTCTAGGATACTTGGATAGATAACTTTCATCAAGACCAACCATTTCAATTAGTTCCTTAGCTTTTGCTTCCCTTTCTTTTTTATCAACCTTCTTAATTTCAAGAACATAAGATATATTATCAATAATCTTCTTATGTGGAAAAAGACCTATGTTTTGTATTACATATCCGATACTTCTTCTTAATGAGATCTTATCCCATTTCCTAAGTTCCTCTCCCTTATAATATATTTCTCCTTCATAATCCTCAATCATGGAATTAATCATTTTTAGCATAGTTGTTTTACCACAACCAGAGGGTCCTATTAAGGCAATACATTCCCCATTATTAACTCTCAGATTAAGATCAGTTATTACTTGATTTTCTCCATATGACTTAGAAACATTCCTGAAATCAATTATGTTCATTTATAACAGTCCCTTCATTTTCAAAAATTCTTCGGCAACTTTTTCTGGAAGTGCATTTTCTTTTTCAACCTTATAGTTAAGATCTTGCATCTCCTTATCACTAATAGCATTTGCCATAGAATTAAGTACATCCTTTAATTCTGGATATTTCTCCAGGGTTTCCTTTCTTACTAAAGTTGCACACTCATAGGAAGGAAAATAATTCTTATCATCTTTAAGAACTTTCAAATTATATTCCTTTATTAACCCATCAGTCGAAAAAGCATTTATTACATCTACTTCATCATTACCAATTGCTTGATATTTTAATCCGATATCAAGTTCTTTTTCATCACTAAATGAAAATCCATATTCCTTAACAAGACCTGGGAATCCATCTTCCCTTTCAAAGAAATCATATTCTGCTCCAAATACAAGTTCTTTCCCCTTTTCACTTAAATCAGAATAACTTTCTATGCCCATTTCCTTAGCCTTTCCTTCTTCTAAAGCTAAAGCAAATGTATTATTGAAACCATATCTATCAAGCCATAAGATACCATATTCTGATTCATATAGCTCCTTTGTTTTCATATATAATTCTTCTGGATCACGTACTAAATCTTTCTTCAAAACGAACAACCATCCTGTACCTGTGTACTCAGGATATATATCTATTTCTCCAGAAACCATACCTGGATGAATATTCGATGTTCCTCCACCGATTCCAAATTTTCTTTCAACAGTTATATCTGTTTTTGCTTCAATAAGTTGTGAAATCATTTCAGAAAGTATGTATTGTTCTGAATGAGGTTTTGAAGCAACTACAACCTTCTTCTCCTCTTTTCCACAAGCCACTGTACTAAATAATACAAGTAATACCATTAAAGCAATTAAATATTTCTTCATTATTTTATCCTCCCAACATCACCAAGAATCCTATTCCTAATATTCTTTTCAAAAATCTCCAACACTAAATCTGTAGTTATTGCAAGAAAGGCTACAAGTAGACTTCCACCCAATGTAAGTAAAGTATTATTAGTAGTAATTCCTCTCCATATAGCTACACCTAGTCCACCAGCTCCAATAAATGAGGCAATTCCACCTAAGGCAATTGTCATTATTACCATAGTTCTAAAACCCGCCATAATAACAGGTAGAGCCATAGGTAATTGAATCTTAAATAGTAATTGTTTCCTTGTAGATCCCATCGCTACTGCCGATTCTACTACAAGTTCATCAACTTCCTTTATTCCTACATAGGTATTTCTAATCATAGGAAGAAGTCCATAAATAATAAGAGCAATAAGTGCACTGCTATTCCCCACACCACTAATTGAAACGAGTATTCCAAATAGTGCAACTGAAGGTATTGTGTAAATAAAATTCACAATAGATATAACCATATTAGCTAGAGTATCATTCCTAGTAATAAGTATACCTACGGAAATACCTATCACCGTAATTACAGAGATTGCCATCCCTGTTAGTACAATGTGTTCTAAAAACAGTTCTGCGAAAAAGCTTGATCGTTCTGCATATAGTTTAAATAAATCTAATATAACCATGGCAACACTCCTTGTTTTTTCCTTAATTTCTTACTACCCTATTATTTAGCTAATAACACAGAAAAAGTCACTGAAATTATCTTCAGTGACTTTTTATCAATTAATTTATTCTATTTCAATTCTAGCCTGTTCAAGTAGAGTCTGTATCGATTCGTTAATTTCTGTCATACTATTATTTAAATTAGTAATTGCAAGTGCTTGATTATCTATTATTTCCTTCATCTTAATTAATTCGCTGTTTTGTGTATTTGAAATATCTTTAATTTTTGATAATATTTCATCAATTTGTTTAACTGAACTCGACGAGGTATCTGCAAGATTTCTTATTTCTCCAGCTACAACTGCAAAGCCCCTACCTGCATCTCCAGCACGTGCTGCCTCTATAGCAGCATTCAATCCTAATAAATTACTTTGTGATGCAACTGCATTGATTATTCTTACTATTGAATCGGTTTCGTTGACACTTCTAACTGACTCATTTGATATTGTCTCAATATTACCAGTTATACTCACAAGCTCTTCAGCACCACTTTCCAACTCCATAGTTGCTGCATTTATCTCCTGAGTCTCTGAATACAAACGTTCAGACAACTCTAATAATTTTTCTTGTTTATCAACTGATACTAACATTACTACACCGCCGACCAATTGGCCATTTTCAATAAGTGGTAATGCACTTCCTATGTAAGGTACACCAAATAATTCTGCTGACATTCTTTGAACACACTGTCTTCTTGTATTCATAGCCTGTTTAATCACGGTTCCATCTTTAATTGGATCCCCTTCATCAACAACTTTTGGTATTGTTTCGCCCTCGCAAAATATTAAGTATTTTTCTGTATCTGTAATACCAATCGCCAAATCATTAAAGGTAAGATCGTTTAAATATGGCGCTACATTTACAAATGATTCTAATAAATTCAATATTATGACCTCCATTACATAAACTTTGTCCCTACCTTATATTGTATAGAGATATGACAAGATTTCCTATACATTATTTAATTTTTATAACAAAAAAATACAAATGTACATTCACTTTACACAAGATTGTCTTTTCTACATTTTATGTAAAGTGAATGTACATTTGTAATAGTTACATTTGTAATCATTTAACAATTACTTTTTATCATCTTCCATCATATCCTTATAAACATCTTCAACATGATTCTGATCCTCTTTAGGTGGTCTAATATATGGTTTGGATTTTGGTCTCTCAGGAAGTTTAGAAATTTCCGGTTTAACATCATTATAATCAAACTGTGAAAGAAAATGATTAATACAATTAATCCTTGCTGCTTTCTTATTATCCGCTTCCACCACATACCAAGGAGCTTGTTTTATGTCTGTATATGCAAACATTATATCCTTAGCCCTAGAATACTCGGACCACTTCCCCCTTGATTCTATATCCATTTGACTGAGCTTCCATCGTTTCGTTGGTTCTTCAAGTCTCTTAATAAATCTCTTTTCCTGTTCATCTTCACTTACTGAGAACCAGTACTTTATTAGAATAATTCCAGATCTAATTATCATTCTTTCAAACTCAGGACAGGTTCTTAGAAACTCTTCATATTGATCATCATTACAAAATCCCATAACCCTTTCTACCCCGGCCCTATTGTACCAAGATCTATCAAAGAGAACTATCTCTCCCTTAGCTGGTAGGTGACTTATATATCTCTGGAAATACCACTGTTTAGATTCCCTCTCAGTAGGTTTAGGAAGTGCCACTACCCTACATATCCTAGGATTCAAAGACTGTGTTATTCTCTTAATAACTCCACCCTTTCCAGCTGCATCTCTTCCTTCAAAAATAACAACAACCTGAAGGCCAGTGGTTTTTACCCATTCCTGCAATTTTACTAACTCTACTTGAAGTCTTTTTAATTCTTTCTCATATATTTTCTTTTCTTTTTTGCCCATATTCCACCTCCAGATAATATTAATAGACAATATTATTATTTCTACAGCAAGATTTTTCTATCTTATTATTAATTGATACACCATAGTAACTTCTTTCAATCAATTTATTACCACACACCTTGCAATAGGTATTGTTGTCTACTCTCTCCATATTTCCACCATATACATAATCCATATATTTTTCAGCTATAGTCATGGCACTTAATACCGCCTCTTGTGATGTATATATCTCAGGCATTCTATAAGCAGGAAAAGATCTTGAAAAGTGAATTGGAATGGACTTATCAATTTTGGAAATGAAATCAACTAATTTTTCAATATCCTTCGTCCCATCATTAAATCCACCTATAATAAGATTTGTAATCTCTAAATGGACTTTTTTATTGATCAACTTCACATTATCAAGAACTTGATCCACTGTCGCCGAACAAATTTTCTTGTAAAAACTATTTTCAATACTCTTAATATCCAAATTAACAGCATCTACATAATCAAGCAAAACTTCTAGTGGCTTCTCATTTATATAACCGTTTGTCACTAGTACTACCGACTTGTTAGGATTTATGCTTTTTAATAATCTCGAAACATCCATGATATACTCATAATTGATTAGAGGCTCATTATAAGTAAAAGCTATACCCGTATTCTTGGGATCCTCAATTATTTTGCCCACCAAGTCTTCCGGACTTAAGCAATAAGAATTTGGACTTCCTTTAGATATTCTATGATTTTGACAAAACAAACAGGACAAATTACATCCAAATCCACCTATGGACAGTATCTGTTTTCCAGGCTTAAAATGAAATAAAGGCTTCTTCTCTATTGGGTCCATTGCAATTGAAGTAATTTGTCCATATCCAAGATTTACAATAGATCCTGAAACATTCTTTCTTGCAGAGCAAAGGCCTGACTGACCTTCTTTCAAAATACAAGTCTTAGGACAAAGAATACATTTTACTACTCCATCACCTTTTATGATTTGTAAATCACTTAAACCTTTCAACTGTAAACACCTCGATACTATAATCTTCAAATGGTTTAATACCAGCTTTTTTCAAGACTATCTCAAGTTGTTCTTCTGGAGTGCTTATACCTTCAAGATTGGGAAGAAGTAGCCCTCTCTTTGAACCTGAAGTCACTATTATTCCCTTTGTCATTGGCTCCAACTCTTCAAAAGAAGATGGAAAGGAGTCAGATAGTACATCTACGGAAATATCAATATCATCCATTTCCTCTTCCATTACCGGATAAAATCTTGGATCATGAAGACCTGCTTCAACTGCATTCCGAATTATTTCTTCTTCAATAGATTCCATTACAGGGGAGATAGTTCCGATACATCCCCTCAGAATTCCGTTCTTTTTCAAAGAAACAAAAACACCATTTCTACGATTTGACTTCTCCTCAATTTCTAAATACTTATGATTCTTCAAATAATACTGCAAACTTTCCCTAGCAATTTCAACATATTTGGATTTTTCCCCCATCTTTTCTCCCTCCTATAATATTTCAGCAGTCATATAACCTATACCAAAAGGATGCTCATATGAAAATTCTTTAAAATCAAAAGAATCACCCTTTAAGGTACCTAACATCATCAGTATGGATCTAAATCCACATTCATATGAATAATCTAGTATGGTCCTATCCATATCTAATAGCTCCATTGTTTTCCCATTTGAAAGGATTTTTCTAAACTCTTTATCAAATGCTAATCCCCTTGAATCAAAACCATAAGGACTTGAATTACTGGCCTTATGGGATAAGTCTCCACTGGCAATAACTAAAACATTTTCATCTCCATATTCAATAGCCTTATTTAATAATTTTCCAAATTTGATTATGTCACTGTAAGAAGATAAACCATAAGAGATATCTACTAAATCATACTTTTTACCACTCTTATTTATAAAATGGAGTGGTACCAGACAGCCATGATCCAATATACTTGGAAGTTCATGATCGCTAAGTTGCTTTTTAGTAATTTCCATAAGTTTAAAGCCTTCAGACTCACTATATTCAAGTATTCTATTTGTCAAACTCTTATTTATATCAAAACCGTAGCTTAAATTAAAATTTCCAAATTCCCTAAAATCCCCTTGGGCATGTTCCATATTAATAATTGTGTGACTATCCCCAGCACTATAACCATGGGGAGTTATAATAAGCACAGTATCAAAATCAAGTTTTGAAATCCTATCAGCTATTCTCTCCATTCCTTTGATTGTTAAAATAGCCTGTTTTTCACTACCCATACCTATGTCTTCAATCAGTATAGGGGCATGGGGCATAACAAACCTAGCAACTATTTGGCCCATTTAATCACCTCAGAACAAAGTCAAATCCTTTTAAGAAAGGATTTGCTGGTCCCGCGCAGCGGGATTGTTTAACCTGTCCGAAGGAAATTATAAATATAATTTCCTAGTCAATAAAAAAATACCCAAGTAAGTAAGAATAAAATCAAATGAAATTAATTGTTTATAATATCTGTGATACTTTTTTATTATTATGGGTAAAATCTACTTAGCAGAAAAATTCTATTAATGAAAATAAGGAGGATTATTATGGGCTTTGATGGAAAAAAACTGATTCAAACTATAATATTGAACGAAGAAAAAACTGGTGAGCTATACACTAGTTTAGCTGAAAAAATGACAGATAAAAAAGCTAAAAATTTATTCACAAAACTTGCGTCTGATGAATTCAAACATAAGGATATCTATACAAAACTTCTAGAAAACCTCCCTGGGGAAGGAATTGTTGAACTTGACGAAGATGAACTAAAATATACAGAAAGTCTAATAGAAAACAATATCTTCGATGCTTCTGGAATCAAGAAAAGATTCGTAAAAGAAGATGCAATGATTCTTGCTGAAAAAATAGAAAGGGATGCCATTCTATTCGTAGGTCAACTTAAAACATTATATCCTGAACTTGCAAAAGATGAGTTAGCAATTATTACAAGGGAAGAGAAAAAACATCTTCAGTTTGTGCTTGATAAGAAGTTCAATGCCACTGTTGGTCTAATTGGACTTTAATATTATTCTTCCTTAATATTTTATAAGGAGAAAACAATGAAAAATAAAATAAAAAAATTAGCCACATCTGAAAAACTTCATGTGGCTTACAATCAAACAAGTAAATCCCTAAATATCAATTTATGTAATTCCACAGAGGAAATACAAGATGATGTTAGGTCTATTTCAAACTTCCTAATGAATTCTCTTGAAGTAAAGGCCCATTCAAGTAGGGAGAGAATTAGCTTTAACATAGGAGAAAGGGATTTGAACAAATTATTTTCTATGGATAAAAACATTACTATGTCTCTTTTAGACGGGCCTAGTGATAGTAATAGAAACCTAGAGTTAGCTAATAACAATATTCCTGTTAGCAAGATTAATTTTTCAACAAACTTTTCTGATGAATACATAATTCCTCACAAGAAAGAAGATTATGTAGTACTTCAAAAAAATACAGTTTGCCCAAAGTGCGGAAACCAGTTTACTGCACTATATCCTAAATGTACAAATCAACATGAGGGAATTTTGAAGATAAATCCTTTTGACAGGGACTATTATTCTATTCCTGTATACTACTCAATATGGGTTTGTCCTAAATGTACATATAGCAACTTTTACAATGAGTTTGATAAACTAAACTCCCATGAGTTAGAATCATTAAAGGAAGTTAATAAAGGCTTCACTGAAAGGTTTTCATATAAAGAACCTAGGGATAAAGAACAACTATTAAAAGCCCACTATCATGCAATCGACTGGGCATTGGCCTATTCATCTAACAACTTTAGATTGGGTCGCCTGTGGTTAAATATGATGTGTATTTATAACTTTTCCGAAAACACAACAATGGTCAATTTTTCATCTTCACAAGCCCTTAAATATTTTTACAATGTTCTAAATTATGAATCTTCAATCTCTAACTTTACACCACTAAATCAACTTTACTTAGTGATTGCTGAACTCTTGTTTACAAAAAATAATTTAGATAGCTCCTACAACTATTTTATAAATGCTTTAAACTATACAGAGAAAGATCATGAAAAACTCCACATAAAAAATAGAATAAACAATCTATTTAGCAAAAAATTTAGAGTATAAAAATAAGGTGTTCTCCACTAGAAACGGAGAACACCTTTTAAATTTATCTAAATTTCTAAAAGCTCATAAGATCTAGTACCAAGTCCGATTTCCTCTCCATATTCCAGTAATCTTTCACTCTTTATTTCTGGATATAGTTCCTTAAATACATCTCTTCCAGCACTTTCTTTTACAAGATCATTACATGCACTATCAAGTGCTATAGGATCATCAGATGCAAGTATACCAATATCATTTACCAATTTCTCTCCTGACCAAGGAACACAGTCACATAGTGGAGTTACATTCATTAGGAAGTTAATATACACTAGCTTTTCCTTGTTCTTTACCGCTCCATATGCGAATTCAACCATTTTTTCAAGGAAAGTGCTATTATCCGTTTTCCATGAATTACTTATGGCTCTAACAGGACATCTAGTAACACACTCACCACATCCATAGCAAGTTTCCTTATCAATTATTGCTTTCTTATCTAGCAATGATATAGCTTTTACAGGGCATTCCTTTACGCAAAGACCACATCCTATACACTTCTCTTCCTTAACCTTTGGAGCAGCATCTGAATGTTGCATCATCTTACCCGATGCACTGGCACATCCCATGGCAAGATTTTTTACAGCGCCTCCAAAGCCACCCATTCCATGACCCTTGAAGTGACTAAGAACAACCATATACCTTACATTTTCAATATCACTTGCTATCTTAACCTTGTCAAAATGCTTCTTATTAATTTCTACATCATAAAAATTCTTAGAATTTATTCCATCTGAAATAATAATAGGTGCATTCACTACTGAAAATGCAAATCCATTTTCAATGGCAGTAGTTATATGATCTATCGAATTAGTCCTCGAACCAGTATACAATGTATTTGTATCAGTAAGAAAAGGCTTGTATTTACTCTCCTTTAACAAATCTACTATAGTTCTTACATAAACAGGATGAATAAAAGTAGTATTTCCCTTCTCTCCAAAGTGAAGTTTTATGGCAACTAAGTCATTATCACCATTTTCCATAGCAACTTTTCCATAAAGCTTTTTAATCTTATTAGGAATATTAGTACTAAAAGAATGGGAATTGAATTTCGTTAAATATACTTTTGACATATGTAGATCCTCCTTTAATTTCTTATATGTTGATTATACCCAATAAAAAAAGGATTACCAAAGGTAATCCTTTTAAAATTCTATTATGCTACACTTTCAGCTTTTTTCGGTGCTCCACCTCTATACTTCTTAAAGATAGAATCTACGATGATTGCGATTGCTCCGTCACCTGTTACATTTGTAGCAGTTCCGAAACTATCCTGTGCAAAGTGAAGTGCAATCATAAGGTCTAATTGAGGCTGTGCAAATCCTAGCATACCCTTTAATAAACCTAGTGCTGCCATAACTCCACCACCTGGGATTCCAGGTGCAGCAACCATTGTAATACCAAGCATGAATATGAATGGTACCATTGCTCCTAATGTAGGTGTAACTCCGTATAACATCATAACACCCATAGAAGCAAGTACTAGAGTAATTGTATCACCAGCAAGGTGAATAGTAGCTCCTAATGGAATAACAAAATCTACTATATCTTCTTCTATATCATTCTTTCTAGCACAATCAAGTGTTACAGCAATTGTTGCAGCAGATGACTGTGTTCCTAAAGCTGTAAAGTATGCTGGAAGCATGTTCTTAATAGCTTTGAAAGGATTTTTCTTACTAACTAAATGAGCAATTCCGTACTGAACAAGTACATATCCAATTTGTAATGGAATAATTAATGCATAAACAAAAGAGAATGCCTTAATTGTTGAGAATATTTCTCCACTTGCACTAAGTTTTGCAAAAACCCCTGCAATATGAATTGGAATACCAGGGATAAGTACATACTTAACAACCTTTTCAATAATCAATTGGAAATCCTTCATTACAAAGAATAATTTCTTACTTTCAAGACTTGCCATACCAATACCTAATACAAAAGCAAGTACTAAAGCTGTCATAACTCCCATAACAGCACCCATCTCAATATTGAAGAATGGATTAAGATTTAAATCAGAAGCACCAGAAATTTCACCCATCTTGATAACATTTGGTAAAATTGCCGATCCTATAAAAAATGCAACAAATCCAGCAACAACTGCTGAACAATAAGCGATTCCAGCTGTAATTCCTAACATCTTACCAGCCCTCTTACCGAGATCAGCGATACCCGGAGCAACGAAACCGATAATAATAAGTGGAATAACAAATCCTAAGAAACCACCAAATATCTTACTAAATGTAGCAAGCAACCTTACAACAACAAATTGACCTGCACCCTTTGAAACAATACCGATAATAATACCTAATATAATTCCTAAAATCAGTCTAGGTAATAAACCTATTTTTTTCATATTATGTCCCCCTAATAAATATTACTTTTTATTAACAACTTGATAAATATGATTATACAGCATGACAAAATGTTTTTCAAGTAAAAACACGTGTTTTTTTCTGAAAAACACTTATTTTTTTCAAAAAGGCTATAATTGTTGATCTTGCTGAATTTTCTGATAATTTTCATTTAAAAAGGAGCTAGGCCCCCTTTTGGCCTAGCACGAATCTTTGATTCATAGCATAGCAAGAATTTTAATTCTTAGCCCAGCAAAAGTTATTACATACTTTTAGCCCAGCAGTTGATGTTCAACTTAGAGCAAGGATATTTTTCCCTGACGGGAATAAATTATTCAAAAGTTGTTTTACATAGTAAAACTTCCTTGCTCTAAAAGTTCTTCGAACTTTGCTGGGCTAATACATTTATGTTGCTAGGCTTATATCCATATAAGATATAGCTGGGCTATCATCACAGATGATGCTTGGCAATTATTTAATTTTTATCAAAAGCGCATTACTAATATCCCTTCCCGGCTTCCTAATATATTCACCATCATACCAAAGTCCACTTGAAGCCCCTCCATCAAGATTCATGGCTTCATAGCATCCTAGACTCAGCATAATTTCTGCAAGCTCATCTATAGTTGATGTTGTTACTATAAGAATTAGTTTCCCATCTGATCTATATCCTATGGCACTTCTTGCAGCACTATTGGTCTTTATTTTAGCTTCATAAAACTTTTCACTGTCAAAATCAATATCCTTCTTACCATCAAGTATTAGGGCAGGACCTGCACCTATTCCTGTTTCTATGCTATTCCAAAATTCTAAGTCGCCCCTCTCTGGAGTTAGAATTGTACTATACTCAAAGGGATAACCTACTTGAAATCTATCATATACTTCTTTTTCGTCAGCACCTAAAACACCAAATAAATTCACGACATATCCATCTTGGGGAATTTTCAATGATTGATCCTTGACTATTCTTGTGATTTTATCATTTTCAATAATATAATTTGTACCTAGATAGGTATTTGTCTCATCCCTGGCATCTGTAAAAACTGTAAGACTTGGATATCCTTCTATCAAACTATGATTTACCCAGTATCCATTCCATCCATACTTCCAAGTAGGCTCACCATTATTACCTTTGATAGCTACATCTATCCTATCTATATCAGCTTTTCCATCCTTAAAAGCAATAACAGCCCTATCATTACCATTATGAATAAGCTTACCATCCATAACAATAACACCGTAGGGTTCTTTTATCTCCCCTTCATCATAGGCAGAAAAATAGGTCCCGTTGATAGCTATGAATCCTTCATTTCTTCTTGCAATCGAATCTAGTGATTCTACTTTTCCCACAGAATCGAGTGCTAATCTTGAATCTATAGATATATCTTCCCTATCCATATCTATAATAAAGCCTTCAACTCCAATATCTTTACCATAAACATTGATTTTCTGATTTATTTTTTCTATTGGATTTCCATTTAAAAGAACTTCCTTTCTATCAAGGACCTTTTTACCTAATATCAAGGCCTGTTCAACAGTAGCATATCCCTGGGGATCAAACTTGTCATCACCAATACCACCAATGACCCCATTAGCCTTAGCCTTATATATATAGTCCCTAGACCAAGAAGAAAACACGGAATCATCTTTAAATATATATCCAGTCGGACTTGTAAGTTTTCCACCAGATCCTTCAATAGCCTTGACCATAAGAACAGCCAATTGCTCCCTCGTCAATAAATCATCAGGTGCAAATTTACCATCTCCAACACCACTTGTAATATTAGCAGAAACACCCTTAAGGGCATACACATCCTCAGTATCATCAAAAGATACCTTAGGATCAATAATAGCTTCACTTCCATCAAACTCTTCATAAACCCTTACTGCAATATATATAAACTCTTCTCTAGTAATAGGATTCTTATAATTCCTAAAGGCATCCTCCCTAAAAACCTCAGAATTCAAAAGCTCTTGCAAATCCTTCAAAGCCCAAGATGAGGGTTGGTCTACAGCATATGTGATATTTGATAAACACATAAAAACAGTTATTAACAGTATCATATATTTTTTCACTTACTTTGCCTCCTTTTGTTTTATTATACCCGAAAAAAAACACTACCTACACGGTAGTGTTTAATTCTATTAAGTTTGAGACTTAACCTATAAGCCGGGTTACGACTTACTCACAGTTCACAGGCTATGTTTTAGTTTTTGCAACCATTGTAGCACTCTAGTGTTTTCTTATATTTATGTGAGTGCACCCATAACCTAATTATAAGCCAAGGAGGACAGTATGTATTTCAATGATTTCTTAGATGATTATTTTAGTATCTTAATTACCGAAAAAAACGCTTCAAACTTCACTTTAACATCTTATCAAACAGATTTTAAAATTTTTCTTAAGTTTCTAGACAAAAATGGTATACCACAAAAACTTAGTAATATAAGTACAACTCTTTTAAGGAGGTATTTCGTTCACCTAAGGTGCGACTGTGGATATAAAAATTCAACTATTAGAAGAAAAATGCATTCTTTAAGTTCATATTTCAACTACCTTTGTTCCGAAAAAATTATTGAAGAAAATCCAATGAAGAAAATAAATATCCCTAAAAAAGATTTTAGAATTCCTAAATACTTAAAACAAGATGAAATCAAGAAATTACTAACTTTACCTAGTAAACTCTCAAATGATGACTTCTATTCAAAACGAAACCTTGCAATAATGTTAACTTTCTTGCATGGTGCTAGAAGAGCTGAAGCTATAAACCTTAAATGGAAGGACATTGATCTTTCAAGTAAAGTAATTACTATTAGGGATACAAAGTCAAAACATGATAGAATAATCCCAATGTCTTCACAATTTGTAGATGCAATTTGGGATTATTTAAACTTCATACTACCAATTACTAACGAATATGTTTTTATAACAAAAAAGGGCAATAATGTCGCTATTTCACCTATTAGTTCAATTTTCAAAAGGTATTTTCAAGAACTAGATAGTGATAACGAATATACCATTCATACACTTCGACACACATTTGCAACATACTTAGCTCTAGGAGATAGAGAAAACAATGTTAATGGTGCCAATGTATTTGAAATAGCCCTTTTACTTGGCCATAACAATATAGAATCAAGTCAGATTTATTGTCATACTCACATTAATGAATTGAGATATAATATATCGAAATTACCGTATTGACTACTAGAAACTTTTTATTTACAATTTTTATGATATACTTTAATTATTGTTTCTTAAGTTAAATGAATATTCTACTTGTAACAAATATTATAGATATACTATAAATTAAAAGGAAGCGATAAAATGAGTACACTTTATAATCAAATCCCATCTTTTATAATAACAATTTTATTAGCAATAATAACAGCTTGGATAACTGGGAAAATTACATTCAAAAGTGATATAAAAAAATACCTCCATTCAAAAAGACAAGAAATATATATATCTTTATTTGAACTTTTAGATCAATTGATTAATGACCAATCACTAGTATATAATGATTCTTTTAAGTCTTCTCTTATGAAATTTAAACCACGATTAAAACTTGTTGCATCAAAATCAGTAATCAAACATTATGAAATATTATACAAATTATATATGAGCTACCAGAGCGAATTGAAGAAATTTGTAGATGATAATTCTCCATATAATAAAGATTATGCTATAATTAAGGCTCCTGATGAAAATGGTAATATCATTGAATATGATAATTTGACTAAAGATGATGTAAAACAATTTAACTATGACCTTGAAGAATTCAAAAATATAAATATTGCTCGAGCACAGGAATTTATTGAATTTATAAATAACTTAGCCAATCAAATGCGTAAAGATATTGGTAACAAGAAATACAAATGGTAAAATAAACGAATAAACATCATACAGTTTGATTATTTTCATATTTCAAATAATTAATGATAGCCTTCCAAAAATGAAGGCTATTTTTATTTTAAAAAGTGGTGAATTAATATTTCTCTATACTTACTTTCTTTAGAATCTTTTAATTTCTTTAGCATATGTGGTCTAATATATTCGTTTGCACTCATATCTTTTAGCAAGCCATATGAATAATACTTTAACCAACCTATTTGAAATTTTTCATAATCAAAAGTTGATGGAGATACAAATAAATCAAACTGATCATCTGTGCCTAACAATGATTCCATTCTTGAATCATTAAAATCACCTACGAAATATCTAATTGCAATATCTAAAGGATAATTACTATAGCCTTTATAAACTTTATTTGGACCCTGAAGATCTTTTTTTATTTGGTTAAATTGGTTTTCTATAAAATCAATAATTATATCAGAATAATCATTCATAGTATTAATAATACCCATGTCAAAAGAATCCATTACATCTCTAATAGTTATGATTTCTTTCATTTTTATTATATAACTTTTAGATTCACTATTTAGTATTTTTGATAATCTATACATACACTTAATCTCTTGTTCTTGACATTTATCTAATTCTAAAACAAACGATGATAGGGTTACCGATTTATAATCTTTAAAATGATAATTAATTAAATTAGCAAATAAACTGTACTCATTACTTTTTTCATTTATAGAATTCTTATTTAATAAATATTTTTCGATAATCGGGATAATGCTTTCTGGCATTGAGTAATCTGCAAACAAATGATTTAACCATTGAAATCTTCCATTTCCAACAACTTCCCTTCCTGGAATAGTAAATAATATTGCATTTACAATTTCTTCATATACCTCATTACTAAATCTAATATACCGAGAAAAATAGACTGCCGTCTTTGCTTCCTCAATAAACTGCAAATAAAAATAAATATTATATCCATTATTTTTTTGATATAGTAATTCATCTGTAATTCTCAAAATATATTTCTCAATTTTATCTTGATCACTAAATTTCAAACTTTTTATTTTGCATCTTGATTTTAGTATATCAATGTCTTCAATCTTCATAGATTTGCATATATTTACAAAATCATAATAATCTATATAGAAATTACTCCCTTGTTTTGGAATAGGCAAATCATAAGGATCATTAACTCGGCTAGATTCATATTCATAACTTTCAAACATAAAAATTATAGAATTCTTAATATATTCTTTAACTTCTTTAAAGCGTGTAACCCAAAGAAAATTCTCATATAAAAATCTTAGATTATCATTTAACTCAAAGTGTGTAAGCGTAGCAGGTGGTACACTAGAAATAGTAATAGTAAAAGAATTTTTTCTTTTATACTCATTAAACTTACTTATTCTTTCAAATAACTCCGTTTTTTCTGATGCCAAGTAATCTTCTTCGCAAAAAACTTTAAGTACTTCATAGTTCGATTTAAATTCTATTGGCATACTATCAAATATATTTTGAATTTTATAATCTTCCATCTCTACTTTCATTTCGGAATAAAATCCATAACTACAAAAATCAGACTGGTATAACTTAGTTATTTTTATTGATTGATACAGCCGATACCTATTAATTTGTGCAAAATAATGAAGGAGCCATTGTTTTTCTTTTTTAGCATTAACAAGTATTTCGGAATATAAATTATAAGCTTCATTAACCTTTCCCATAGATGCTAAAAAATATGCTTTCTTGTACTTATCGTTGAGCGAAGCAACTTTTTCATTTATCAATTCACGAACCATCTTATAATCACAGTGATAAACTGGGTTATTTAAACTAATTGTTGCTGAAATTCTTCTACCTTCCACTATTCTAAGCGGTCCTATTATTCCACTATTATTAAAAAATTCCATTACCAACTCATACTTTTCTCTACTAGCCATATCTAATTCTTTTTTATCTACATTATATAATTCGTTTATATAATCAAATTCCGTGTGATCATATTGGGTTGATCCTTTATAATTAATAACACCTGTTGCCTCAAATGTATATTTATTATCAAATTTATATTTCAAATCTTTTTTTCTTATATAGGGTAACTCAGCAATAGATTCAATTTTTTCATACATTAGATCTATTATTTTTTTACTATTTTTATTTTTAATAAAATTATATTTCTTTTTATATATTATCATATCTAGTACTTCTATATATCTTTGAGAATATGAACTTGATTTTGTATCACATATATCACACGCTTCAATTATCCTAAGTCCTTTTTCTTCATAATAAATTTTCATAGACTTATCTATGGGTTTCTCATCTACTTTTATAAAAAAAGGTTTTCTATATCCATCTTTTTGCAGTTTTTTAACCCAATTTAAAATTATTTTTATATTATAATCTGCTAAACCATATCCAATAAAGACTATAGTATGTGTTGACATAATAGACTTCATAAGATTACTAGTTAAAGCAAATTTATTCTCATAATTCAAGTAATCTTCATCCATAAGAACTATGTTATCAGCACTATATCCATTACTAAAATCACCATGACATTTTAGTATGTACTTTGATGAACTAGCATAGGCAACATCTACATCAGAACTAATAACACTATAGTACTTTCCACGATTATTACACGCCTTTTCAATTAGTTCATCATAATTTGTAGTTAAAAAATGTGCTGGATTTAACAGTAACATTTTACTATGTACAATGTTCGGTTCTTTTTCTACATTAAATGTTGACTTTATTATTTTATCAAATTCTTTTTGACCTTTTAACTTCAAAAATTGTTCAGGTATCTGAAGACACTCTTCGTATGTAAACTTTTTTCGTTTCTTTCGCTTATATAATTTCGTATAAAACTTATTTACAAGCTCCGTCCAACTCGGATATTCACTTAATAGCGAAACACCCGCACCTACAAAAAATACTAGCTTATCATTTTTACTCGCTTTTTGAATTTCCTCAATATAATCAATATATTTTTCCATTTCCCACCTCATATATGTTAAAGATTTCTTTAATATATTTACATTTTATAGTTTATAGTTATATTTTTCAATAAATGGAATAAGAAAATCAACTTCACGAAACAGAGCTTTTTTGAAAAGATTATTATTATTATTTTGAATATAATGTAAAATGATTATAGAGCGTTTATTTAATTAGGAGGTTAAGAATATTGAATAAAAAATTATCTTTTTCACAAGAAGTAATTGATAAATTGAAATTTTATGTTTATAGGTTAATTGACCCTAGAAATGGAGAAACTTTTTATATTGGAAAAGGAGTTGGGAATCGTGTTTTTAATCATATAAATGATGAACTAAACAAAGATGAAAATGATGATAATTTAAGCTGTAAATTAAAAACCATAAGAGAAATACATAATGAAGGACTAGAAGTAATACATATAATACATAGACATGGAATGGACGAAAAAACTGCAATGGAAGTTGAAGCTGCATTAATCGATACATATCCAAGTTCAACAAATATTGCAGGAGGTACTCATAGTAAAGAAAGAGGTCCTATGCATGCAGATCAAATCATTAGAAAGTATTCAGCAGAAGAAATTCGGTTTAAGCATAAAGTAATAATTATTAATGTAAATCAAAGCAAAGTTGAGAAAGATATATATAGTGCAGTAAGGTGTGCTTGGAAAATTAGTAGAGTAAAAGCTGAAGTAGCTGAGTATGTATTGGCAGTATCTAATGGAATTGTTATAGAAGTTTTTAAACCAAATGAGTGGCTAAGTGCTACAAAAGATTATTTTCCTGAACTAATAGAAAGTTCTTATAATCGATTAGGATTCCACGGACGAATAGCCTCTGAGGAAATTAGAAATTTGTATAATGGAAAGAAAATACCGGATTCCTATCGTAAAAAAGGAGCTGCTAATCCTATTCGATATAATTTTAATTTGTCGAAAGAAGAAATAGGAAAAATTCAGCAGAAAATTAGAATGACTGATGAAATGAGCACCGTTGTTACTCACGAACCACAGTGTTGCGGATGTATATTTAATGACACAGCTTATTATTGCAAATTAATTGGAGAGAAACCTATAAATATTTATAATAATATCGTGGTTTGTAAAGATAGAAAAGAAATGTGATAGCTGTTTCAATTCACAACTTAACTATTAACTTTTGGATTACTACAGAATAGTATTAATGCATTTTTATAAAGGCTGGAGTAATAATAATTTGGAGGGACTATGTTGAAAGATATTGATAATTATGAAGAGTATCCTTATGATGTATGTAAAATGAATTTCTTAGAAATAAAAAAACAATTTGAGCGTAAGGGCTATAAAATAGTAAAGCAGCAAAGCAATATATATGATTGTGAATTAACTAATATTACAAAATTTATTTTAAAAAATAGCAATGGTTATTTAGTAATATCCAATATAAAAAATATCAATAATTTAAAGGGATTAGTAGGTGTCGTTCACCAGTCAAATCCATATTTGTTTGATAACATTGATTTATGGACTGAGATTAACAAATTGCCTTTTATTTTCTTAAGAGATAGATATTATGAACCACATTTAAATTTTCGAGTTTCACATCCATTATCATGGCAATGTAAGAAAGATAAACACCATGTATGGAGAGAAAGTTGGAAAAAAATCAAGGACTATGATGATTGTCCGTTCTGTGAAGGTGTATTTACTGATAAAATTGAAGAATCTCTATTAATGTATAATTTAGATTTGGTTAATGAAATTGATAAGAAAGTTATATACTATGACCCTAAATATCTAAAGCCTGATAGTAATATAAAATTACATTGGTTATGCCCAAAATGTGGAAATAAATACGATCGATCCATTAGAGATAGAACAGTAAAGATGTTATCTTGTCCAATATGTGAGAAGAATAATTTTGTTTCCTTAAAAAATATTGGTATTAAATACCCTAAATTAATAAAGTATTGGCATCCATTTAGAAATGAGTTGAGCCCTTACGAAATTCGCGAAAATGAAAATCCAACAATTTGGTTTAAATGTCCACAACACGGTGGAAAATGTGGGCATGTTTGGAGTGCTACCTTAAAAGAAGCCATCAAATTATTTAAATTTGGAAAGGACTATTGTCCAAATGGAGCTCATTATTGTCCTTATTGTTTAGGCCTTGAAAAAAACAAACTTGTTGATGAAAAAGAAGAAATAGGGCTAAATAAATATATT
Organism: Bacillota bacterium; assembly: GCA_025210655.1. Classification (GTDB taxonomy): domain Bacteria; phylum Bacillota; class Clostridia; order Peptostreptococcales; family Acidaminobacteraceae; genus JAOARG01. Next base: position 117,227 of record JAOARG010000040.1, on the reverse strand, counting down.
TACAATTATTTTATTAGGAATGGTTTTAATACAAAAAGAGAAGTCAAAATTGGTGCTATATCTCCAAAGGGACATGAGATGCCATATGATATTGCAATACTCGATAAAGAAGATTTAATAGTTTTATTGATAGAATACCAAGGAGAACAGCATACTAAATATGTTAAAGCATGGCATAAAAGCAAAAAAGGGTTTGAGTACCAAAAATTAAAGGATAGGATGAAAGAAGAATACTGTATAGAAAAAGGATTAGACTTAAGAGTCATACATTATTACGAAAAAAAGCACCTCAACGCTATTTTAAAAACGATTGTAAATGAATTGTTACATAAATTATGATTTTTAATGTTTTATGAATATTTTTAGTTATAAAGAATAGTTACAGTTTTATAATCCTTAAAATTAAAGTGGGCCTACCAAAGTATGTAAGATAAAAAAACCATGAAAATACTCATGGTTTAAAAATCGGTTGAACAAGAGGACTAAATATAGATAAGCACTGTGAGTACTTCATTATTATAAGCACTAAAAAAGAAGTTATTGTTAAAATATCTGCTACCATAGGCAACACCTCCTTAAGTATAAATAACTCTAGGCCATGAATGGTTATTTATCTTTCAGTAGGATATATTTAGCCTATTCCCTCGTTCTTTACAGGCCCATGATAATGATATCATAATAAAATATAAGCAGCAATATTAAAGGGAATTTTCAAAAATATTGTGGATATATTTAAGTCCTTCAAATTTAATAGGTTTAGATATATTCTTTTTTTATGTAATAATTTTGATAATTCCACCTACTAACCCTACGAAACCCACTAGTGTCGTTCCATCAATAGCTTTTCCAAATCCCTTTTTCATCGGTATAAAGTTAACTGATCCACATTTGGGACATTTTTTTTGACTGGGCAGTTTTATTTTGCTGATTTTTTTCGCAAACTTTTTTCTTTTTCAAAAGTCAATTGTTCATTAGTCATGTTAACATACTTAATTGTTCTCTTATAATCTATAATATCAATATGTTTTTCACCACTCCAGCGGGAATATTTGTAGTCTCATTAACTGGTATAGAAAAAATTTTTTTATACATTGCACATTGCCAATAAATATATTCATTATCTTCTATGAGATAGTTCATGGTTTTAACCTCCTCTGGTGCATTAGAAAATAATAACAAAATTGAGATAAATATAATGATAGAAGTACTTTTAAGTATCCACAATTAAAGTTATATTATCTTCATCTTTTTTTGTAAAAACCAAAATTCAAAATATAATTAAATTGGTATTGATTTTATTCATAAACTATTCCGAACCTTGACTATATCAGTCTATATACTAAAGTTGTAATTAGTATGTTATTAGGTTATTATCCATATATTGTGATATAATTTAATAGATAATATTAAGGAGATGTGTGATATGGATAGAAAAAAATTAATTGTATCAATGTTATTAGTAATTATTTTAGTAGTAATATGGAGAATAAATTATAATTTTAGCACTCGATACCAAAATGATTTAAACGAAGTAGAAGCATTCATAATAAGTGGCGATATTGAAAATGCATACTCTAAGTTAAACTGTATTGATGAAAAATACCATTCTAGTGATGATAAAGTTAAAGATTTGTATTCTAAAGTCAGTCTACAAAATAAGTATAATATTTTATTTAATGAAGCAAAAAAATATGTGTATTCAGGAAAATATTCAAATGCAAATAAAACAATTGACAAGATTGGCAGTGAATATTTTAATTACTTAGAAGTTGAAAATATTAGACATAATATTAATGACCATTATATTACAAGGTTAGAAAAACTTGAATCTCTAAAACTTGAATGCGACATCACATCTTTTGCATCTTTATATAATGAAGTAAAAAGTTATGATATGGAAATCAATTTTAGGAACCCAGAGTTAATAAATGATTTATTAAGTAAAGCGACCGACTATTATATTGATAATGCTACTAAAATGATAAAGTTAGGTTATCCAGAAGATGCTAAAGAAGATCTGAAAACCATTGAAAATTATGGCTTTAGAAATGATGAGATTGAACGGTTAAAAGAAATTAGTGATACAAATATTAAAAGCAAACGGAAAGTAAATGAACTATCAAAAAATTTAAGTAAGTCCTCTCTTGATTACGGGAATATAACTGGAGATATAAAAATAACAGTTAAAGATGCAATTTTTGAAGGCAACCTTGTAAAATTGAATATATATGCAAAAAATTTTGGTGCTACAGATGAATATGTTAGTATAAATGATTTCACTTTGTCAAATGATGAAGGAATGACCGTTTCAGTAAACTATAAAACCTACGAGCTAGATTATTTTGATTCTTTAAAAATACCATATGATCATTATATAAGTGGATGGATTATATTTGAAATTAGTCCTTCGAGTAATTATGCTTTAAATTTTGATAATACAAGTAGCAAAGCTAAAATAAGATTGTTTAAGAAATAATTTGTTATTAAGTGATGGGAATATATAAATAGTACATATTTACAAAAAAAATATATATACTTAATTAAAGGAGAACTCATGAGAATAAGTTTATTAAATAGCGATTTATCTGAACTAGTAACAAACTATGATATCAACATAGTGGATCAATTTCTTGATTATTACAACGAAGAATCACATTTGGTTTACATTAGTGCGATAAAAATCATGATTGAAATGATTGGTAATAAAAGTTTTGTTGACTATAAACACTCAGATTATTTAAAAATAAAAAAAAGTTTAAACCACGAAACTAGTCAAGATAAGTTTCGTAAATCTTTTATTAAATTCTTATATGCTTTTGACTATTTAAATGATGATACTGGATTTGAAAATGAGTGGATAAAAAATAGCGAGCGGCAAATTTTTGATAATAGGCATAATAGAAATAATATTAAAGAAAAAACTTCTATTAAGTTATCAATTGATGACATTAATAAGATTGAAAAATTAACCAATTGTGATAAGTTAGCGTCAATGGATACCTTATTTATGTCTTTTGTAGCATATATGGCTTATAAAACGGATTGTAGTCTTAATAAATTGCGTACAAAAACTAAATTTTCTGATTACAATGATGGTAATCTTGAAATTAACGGGGATGGCTTATACCTAATTGGTAGGAAATACAATAGATTATTTGAGTATTTTATATCTGAAACTAGATCAACTGGATTTAATGGTCGAAAATTGAATGAAGGTATGGATTTGATAAACGAGTTTTTAAGTTTAGACGAAACAATAACTATGGAGGATATTAGACTTGCTAGAAAGCAAAATATGATAAAATGCTGTAATTGTGGAGATTCTTACACAGCAGATTCATCAAATTGGAAAGTTAAAAAAAATAGAATAGTATGTTTATATTGTGCCGAAAATCTTTATGAACCTATCAATGAAGAAAATATTATTGATGATATGGAGTCATTTCTTAATGATAGAGAGCTAAAAACAAAAAATTACGATTACTTAAGCATTTACGAAAAAAAGTTAATTGTAGGTGAATTGTCCGAGAAATTTGTATATGAGTATGAAAGACAAAAATTAAAAGGTACAAAATATTATGAATTAGTTGATCCATCTAAGGCAAAGAATCCCCAGAATGGTTATGATATCCTTTCTTATAACTCAGATGGAGAGAAAATAAGAATAGAGGTTAAGGGAACAATTAGTAAAGATATAAAAGAGTTTTACATAAGTCAAAATGAGGTGAAATGTGCAAAGAAATTTTTAAATGATAATCAAAAATATTACATATATTGCGTTTCAAATATATTTGCAAATAATCTAAGTGAAATAAAGCTAGGATGCATTAAAAACTTATTTGATAAAAATAATTATTACTTGACTGTAGAAAATTGGAGAGTAAATATTAAAAATTTAGATAAGTAAGATTTCATTCGTGCCTGTATTTTTAATAACGAGAACATGATTAAATTGCAATTTAATACATAAAAATAAAGTCACAGAATTGTTTCCGCGACTTTATTTTATATGTATTAAAAAGTGTAATTTATGTATATAGTTAAATCAATATATTAATCACACAATTTAACTATCAATTCATTCAATTTGACTCTAAGAAGTTCTTTTAAAGATTTAGATATTTCTTCATCAATTTGAAGATCAATCATTCTTTTATATAACAATATTTCATTAACAACTTTCTTTTCTTCAGTATCCATTTTAATATTGTTAATAGCTCTTTCAATTTTTATTTTATTAGTCATATGACCACCTCCTTGAATGGAGTATAATCACTCCTTTTCTATTTATCAAGTTTTTTTAAAATTTATTTTGAAAAATATAGGAATTTTATAATGTTAAATAAAATTATCTATATATACTTTAGCTAAAGCTTCTCTTTTCTTATTTCCATGACCTAATCTTCTTCCTAAAACAGCTTTATAAGCATAATTTTTGGCATTTTCCATAGCTTTTTCTTTGTCCATACCTTTTTCAAGATTGCTCAAGTATTTTTGATCTCTCAAGAATATGAAACTCTTAGTGGCATAAAGTTTTCGTACTGCATGTTGAGAAGTGTTTTTATATAAATCTCCAATTGTTTTGCAACCAGGATTATCTTTTTTTTCTTGATCAGTAAGAGATATTTTTTTCATAGCAGCACGGATTCTTGCACTTACACTATCAGCTTTGATATTAACAAATCTGTCATTATCATTTTTTCTACTCTCTAATAACTTTTTTAAATATAATATTTGTTTATCATTATCGATCGGAATTTTTCTCCATTTGTTACCTTTACCTAGAACTTTTAAATATTCGATTTTATCTTTAGAAATATTACTAATAATTTTTCCTTTTGAATATACATTTTGAGGAGTTATTGTTACAGATTCTGAATTTCTTAATCCAAAAAGTCTAGATAATCTAAAGCTAATTTTTGATGAGGATTCATTTTTATCTAAATAAGATTGAATTTTATAGTAATGTTCCTCAGTCATCATTTTACTCCTTGATATATCCCCTAATTCTCCTTTGAATGGATTTTTTTCAGATGAGGGTATGTTTATACTATTTACATCAATATTACATTTAAATCGATTATTACAAAGGTGTAAAGTCTTTTTTATATAGCTTGTATATGCATATAGACTTTTATTATTACAAGTTGCAGACTTAGAATTTAAAAAACTTTCAATGTGTTCCTTTTTGACATTTTTAATATATTTAACATCAAAATTTTCTTTTAAAAATTTCGCGAGTTGCTTTGAAATTTTACATAAGTTGCTCTTTTCATTAAAAGAATATACGAAATCATACTTATTTTTAGTTCTCTTTAAACTATGTTTATCCAAATGTAATTTATGAACCATATCAATAGTTTCAGTCATTTGAAAAGATAATGATCTAATTTTATTTTTTTTACTCATGACATCACCTCCACTACTAATTATTAAGTAGACTATAATAAATGTATTCTTATAAAATCAATATTTTTTATTTGGGTGGTATTTTCAACAAAAAATACGGGATTAAATTGCAGTTTCTTACAGAAACTTCTTTAATCCCGATGCCGTATATATATGTAATTTTTATTTATCTGTACTACCATGCTCTACTTTTTCAGATATCGCCACTACATACATAGCGAGCGTAATGGATGCTCATGTACTGAGCAAGTACAATATTGCATCAACACCATCATATATTGCTGATAGTGAAATAATAGATTTAAATACTATTACAAGCCTAAATTATTTTATATGAGAGAACCCCGACATTCTCTCATAATTAAACTCAATCATCACATATTTCAGAATTATCTAGTGCCAAATCAATAACTTGCTTCAAATCTTTACAGTATTGTTTATATCCAATTCGAAACAATACTATAGCCATAAAAATTGACAAGCTATCAACTAAGACTTTTAGCTGATTTTTCGGGATTTCAAAAAGTTCAAGTATCCAAAATGATAGTTTATTATATATTATTGAAAATAACACAGAGATTATTAATATTTTGACTAAGATTAGATACTTATTTCGAATCATTAATTGTCTCTCACGGAGTTCCCTTTTTCTATAATTAAGCAATATTTTTCGCCTCCTTTTATTAATTAAAGAAATATTTAGTTTCCTCCATTTTTATTAATTAATGATTTAAATAGAGTATAGGATTTGCTTATGATATTTTCAAATTTATTTTCAGTTTTTGTCTGGGTCTTTTTATCTTTCTTTGATATAATTTAATTAATCACATATAAAAAGTTCGCGAATCTTAATTGCTTTTGCGAGAAAAAAGACTAGTGCCACATGAGCTCTAGTCTTTTTTATTGCTTAATTTATTAGTACTTCTTTACCCCTCTACCTATAGATTCTACAACATTAGTTTTTGAATAGATTAAATCTGTTCTATCAAAATTTGATCTTGGTCCAATTACTATTTTTTTATTAAAGATTTCTCAAAAGGAACACTCATATAATGAACTTTTTTTCCTGTATCTTTTCTTTTATAATAACACAAGTCATTTAAGACTTCACTTCTCAAAGGTCTGTATACACACAGTCTATACTCTCGTTCTTCTTTCCAATATGGATGTTTAATAAATGGAGCTAATTTTAATAACTCAATATTATACTCCTCCATAAAATCAACAACCCATTGCCTTATAGTAATTTGTTTGGTCTGAGAGTTTACTTTTGTAATTTCACCATCGAACTCAGAAATCCAATCAAATGTTACTATCTTGCTAGCTGAAGACAATTCTTCGATATCTTTATAGTGTTTATTAAATATTTTCTTTGATAATTTTCTTAACTTATTCAGTTGTTCTTTCTCATCATAAATAACCTTAGAAAATTTCATATCTATAAGATTCTTACTAATATAAGCGTGTTTATCATGAATATATTTTTCTAAATCCTCTTTCTCAACTCCAATTGAAACCCCCATATCTTTTGCATATGCTTCCCACAAGAATCTACTATCTGGTTTATCCGTAAAACAAATTACAAAGCACTTATTGGTTCTCTCTTCATTAGAATTATTAGAAATGATATCATTCATAAATTTTCTAAAAATATCTACAACTAACCGCGAAAAAATTTTTTCATTAAATTTATCTTTTTGAATAATTTTATTAGATATAATATCTCCGAATATATCCTCAGCATTATCCATAAGCAACTTAGATATGTACACTGTATCCATTAAATCATTTGAACTAGTACTTCTAGTAAGATATAATTCTCCATTTTTTAGTATCCTAACAAAATTATCATCATCTGTATAATGAAATATCATTTCAACCTCCTACTTTATTAATAATATATTCAACTATGTAATTAAAAAAGATAACTTTCTCTTATAGAATACTATCCTTAATGATTATTTACAACTTTTCCTATTAATCATCAATAATTGTAACTATTATTACCAAAAAGGCATCCATAATTATTAAAAGTATACTTTTTATATTAATTTCAACAGCAATACATGTCTAAGATTCAATCTTACGATAGTTTCTTAGTTATAGAACAGAAATATATTATTAAATATAATAAAAGATCTCCAGATAAAAAAGAAATACTCTTCTCATTCGAAAATAATAATTGATAGTATATAAGTTCTATTTTAAATAAATAATTTATTTTAATAAATATTAGTCCAAAATAGTATTAAAAATTTGACTTAGGATAAATTTCCTAAGTCTTTTTATGTTACGAAACAGTAAATATACTTTCATTCACTAAAAAAAATTGATTAATCTATAGTAAATTAGTCCTGCAATTTCATACAATTGTAAATTCAATGTTAATAAATTGTAAACAGAATGTAAATAATTCAGTTTTTCGAAATTTGGTATAGTAAAACAAAAAAAAATATTGAATAATTCCTATTAACCATGGTGGTAAAAGCAGCTGCTTAATAAAAATAAAATTTAAGGAGCGATTAAAAATGAAAACAAACATCGATATACTATTAGAAAAAATTTTAGAGGAAAAATTAGAAAAAACTCTAGAAAAAGCAATAACTAAACAAATGGATCAGATAGTAGAAACAAACATTAACGATGAAATAACTAGAATAACAATCAAAAAAGCTATAAAATGCTTTATCAACGACTGCTACACTTCAGGAAAAACTGAATCAACTAGGTCTTCTTACAAAAAGGATTTAGATCAACTTGAAGAATATTTACATTCAAATTATAGTCTCGTATATCTAGATAAAATCTCACCTAGACACATAGCTGAATATAGGAGAATGCTTATGGATAAATTCCATAATTTTGGACTCTCTGGTGCAACTATTAATCGAAAAATGTTTGCTTTACAAAGTTTTCATAAATTTTGTATAAAAAACAAGTTAATTGAGGAAGAATTCATCTTAACTAATTTTAAAAAGCTTCCTGTTAAACCTAGAATCAATTATCTCAATATAAAACATTTACAAAAGTTAAATGAAATATTAGACGACTTGAAAGGTTTAAATAGATTTAGAGATAAAGCAATAATGAAAATGTTAATGTATTACGGTGTAAGAGTATCATCATTATATTATTTAAAATGGTCTGATATAGATTATCATGGAAAAACCATTCATATCTTCGATGTGAAAAAGAAGGAGTACTATTATGTTCCTTTAATTGATAAAGTTGAGAACTGCTTATTAGAACTATATGAATACAGAAACAGAAAATCGGAATATCTATTTTCATCAAGACAAAGCGAAAGACTATCTATTTCACAAATCAAAAGAAGAACTTCAGATATTTTAAAAAAATATGATAATGAAATTGATTTTACTGCAAGTTCAAGTATCTTTAGACATTCCCTAATTACAAATTTGACTCATAAAGGATTCCCAATGAACAAAATAGTAAAGTTAACAAATCATGCTGATGGCAAAGCATATAGGAACTATATTAACCTTACAGTTGATGATTCCAGAGAATTACTAAATAGTTTAGAATACTAACACATATTTAAAGTACTCAATACATAGGATAAAAGGAAAGCTATGTTTAATAGCTTTCCAAAATTCCACAAAATCTTATTAAATTATAAAAATACGAGGTGGTTATATGACACAGTATTATACTGTTATAAAATCAAATGAATTAATTAGAAACACCATAAATACTTATTCCGAAATAGAGCTTAAAGTTTCCTTATACATTATTAGTAGGATCTCAAAAGGAAAATCTGACTTAATAATTTTCATATTACTTAAAGATATTACAAGTGCACTCAATATCGAATCATCTGGAAAAAACTATAGGAATATTAGAAACGCCTTAACCAGTCTTAAAAAGAAAGACATCATCCTTTATAATAATAGCGATACTAATCCGATTAAATTTATCGAAAGCTTAGAAACTAGTGATAATTTATCATACAAAATTCAACTTTCTGACTTTTTAAATGAACATTTATTGAATCAAGAAGAAAATTTCACTTCCTTTTCATTCGAAAATATCACAAACTTGAAAAGTAAATATGCTATTGTTCTCTATGAATATTTCAAAAGCTACCAACATATGAAATTAACTAAATCTAAGTATACACTCACAATAAAAATAGACACCTTAAAAAACAAACTTAATATAAGTAATGTAAAATCTTATAACAAATTAAGTGATTTTAAAAGAAAAGTCTTAGATAATGCTATAATACAAATCAATTACAATACTGACTTATTCATAGAGCTAGATATTCAAAGAAAAAACAAGTCCTCTACTTATTTTAATATAAATATTAAATCCCGTAAAAACGATAATATACCCTTTATTAGGGATATGATATATTCTGAAATAGAAATAACTTCTGATATCAACTATAAAACAAACTATGAAAGATATACAAAAAAAGCTATTGAAATAATCCGTGAATTACTTACTACAGAAAAAGAACTATTAGAACAATACCATATTACTCACACTGAAAGGCTTAGACTAGAAAAACTACTCGAAGAAATTGAAAATTCTAGAAAAAATAAAGAAAAATTATATTATGTCAAAGCAAAAGAAGATATTAAAGCAAAAAATAAATCCATAAGAGAGAGTAAAAAATCCGACCTTTTAATTTCTAAACTTCAAAAAGAATTACCTTTTTAAGGATTTCATTAAATAAAGTCAACTATATAAAACTTACAACATAGAAGTAGATTTAAAAATTACATAAATAATACTTATTTATTACTTATCTAATAATAAAAAAATAGGTGCTTTCTAATCAGAGTATAAATCACACTTAATATGTGGTTTATACTCTATATGTTTATAAACTTATAATACTATCTATATATCCAACAATTGATTTTCTTTTTATCTGGGGATCTTATATAAGTATTTTTGTACCCTCTAACTGGACATAAATAAATTTTAGTGATATCATTTGATTACAAATTTATTTCAGCACTACATAACAAAAAAAACACCACAAATAAATGTAGTGTTTTCAATGGTTTCAATAGAAGTCTGCGACATAACCTATAAGCCGGGTTCTGTATTAGACAATCATCTATCTAGGCCTAAGGTTACCCTTAGACTCAAGCGACCTACCTCCGGGAAGACAGCGAGCAACCGCCTTTTTGATTCCCTACTTGGTCTTGCTCCAGATGGGGTTTACAGAGCCATATAGTCACCTATACGCTGGTGAGCTCTTACCTCACCATTCCACCCTTACCAGAATAAATCTGGCGGTATCTTTCTATTGCACTATCCTTAGAGTCGCCTCCACTGGGAGTTACCCAGCACCCTGCTCTTTGGAGCCCGGACTTTCCTCGTATAATTTCTTACACGCGATTGTCTGGCTAAGTCATCAGACTTATATAGTTTACAACATTTGATCAAATATTTCAAGTATAATATTATATAGAAACTATTGAAGTTACTTATTTTATAGAAGTTTCATTGGATTAATATTTTTACTTGATACATAAACTTTAAGATTATAATCCTTTTCTTCTATAATATTTGACAGTTTCTTTTTCAACTCTTCCATATATATATTCTCTGTACCATAGTGTCCACCATCAATTACTGCCATACCCATATTTACGGCATCCTGTGCCTCGTGGTATTTAAGGTCTCCAGTAATCAACACATCACATTTTAAGGACTTTGCCCTTTTGATTAAGTCAGAACCCGCACCAGAACAAATAGCAACTTTTCTTATAGGCTTATCTAAATCACCTACTACATTTACCCCCTCAAGTCCTAGAACTTCTTTTACTCTTAGTCCTAAGTCCTTTAAAGACATATTTTCAAGGTCACCATAACGTCCTAATCCAAGTGTCTCCATTTCATTTTCAATTTTAATAATATCTATTGCAACTTCTTCATAGGGATGATATTTTTTTATTTTATCTACTACTGAATTCAACTGATCTTGACCAGCCATAAATTCAAACTTATACTCTTTTACATACTCCATTTCACCTTGTTTTCCCAGATAGGGATTAGAATTCTCCAGGGGCCTAAAAGTTCCAACTCCACTGGAAGAAAAGCTACAACTGTCATAATTACCTATAGTGCCAACTCCACTTGCCAAGATTTTCCCCCTGAACTCATCAAGGTTTTCTTCTGGTATATAAACTACTATTTTATAGTAAGTTTTACTATATGTTTTTTCAATATTCTTAAGATTTCTTACTTCTAGAAGCTTTGCAAGATAATCATTAGTTCCACCACTGGCTATATCCATATTAGTATGGGAAACATATAGGGATATGTTGTTTTTTATCATATCCATAAGTATTCCACCTGTATAATCACTGGAAACAACTTTTTTTATTCCTTTGAAAATAAAGGGATGATGGGTAATTATTAGATCAATATTATTTTCTATTGCCTCATCTAATACCTCTCTGTTCAGCTCTAATGCAAGGAGTATTTTTCTAATCTGATGGTTCATATCACCAACTTGGAAACCAACGTTGTCCCAATCATAGGCAAGTCTTTCTGGAAACATTCCATCTAGGATCTTAACTACTTTTTTAGAATTAACTATCATTTTACCACTCCCTTTATATATTTTTTAATCTATATGAGATATTATTTCTTCAATAACTCTAATATCATTTTTAACTTTCTCCAGCTTCTCCTTAGAAGAATCTCCACCTTTAGACTCTATCTTTGAAACAATATTTTTATACTTCTTTAACTTCTCACTTATAAAAGTAGCATACTCTTCACTTTGGGTATCAAATCTTTTCCCTATATCATAGTATACTTCGTCCCAAAGTTCACCCTCTCCAACTTCAGCAACAATTATCTCATAGATTTTTTCTCCTTCTATGGCTATTTTTTCTTCAACTATTGTATAGCCATTGTTTAGAAGATACTTTCTAAGTTCTATCTTAGTTGTCATTGGTTGAAGTATTAGTTTCTTTACGCTTCTAGCAAGTTCTTTTTCATCTTCTAAAAGCTGTGATATAAGATTTCCTCCCATACCTGCAATAACTACTGTATCAATTTTATCATCCATACTTAAAGTGTTTAATCCACTACCTAGTCTTACTTCTACTTCATTTTCCATTTTATATTGCTTTACAGTGCTAATAGCATTATCTACTGGTCCTTGATTTACATCTGATGCTATTGCCCTATTTATTATTTTTTTCTCAACAAGATATACAGGAAGGTATCCATGATCGCTTCCTATATCAGCTAATACTGCATTCCTATCAACTAAGTCAGCTATTACCTCTAATCTTTTTGTAAGTTTCATTTCATTCACCTCAGTCTATATTAAGAAAAACACCTTGAATTTATTACTCCAAGGTGTTTAATTTCTAATTCTATATTCTATTCAAGATAGTCCTTAAGCTTTTTGCTTCTACTTGGATGCTTAAGCTTTCTAAGGGCCTTGGCTTCAATCTGTCTGATTCTCTCTCTAGTTACTTCAAATCTCTTACCTACTTCTTCAAGAGTTCTAGCTCTTCCGTCTTCAAGACCAAATCTCAACTTAAGAACCTTTTGCTCCCTTGGAGTAAGAGTATCAAGAACCTCGATAAGTTGTTCCTTAAGCATTGAGAATGCAGCTGCATCCGCTGGTGCTGGAGCATCATTATCAGGTATGAAATCACCAAGATGTGAATCTTCCTCTTCACCAATCGGTGTCTCTAAACTTACTGGCTCAAGAGCAATTTTAAGAATCTCCCTTACCTTTTCAACAGGCATATCCATTTCCTTAGCAATTTCTTCTGGCTTTGGCTCTCTACCAAGTTCCTGAAGAAGTTGTCTAGAAATTCTAACAAGCTTGTTAATTGTTTCTACCATATGAACAGGTATTCTAATCGTTCTTGCTTGGTCAGCAATAGCTCTAGTAATAGCCTGTCTTATCCACCATGTTGCGTAAGTAGAAAACTTGTAACCTTTTCTCCAGTCAAACTTCTCAACTGCTTTAATAAGACCTAGGTTACCTTCCTGAATAAGATCAAGGAATAACATACCTCTACCAACATATCTTTTAGCGATACTTACAACAAGACGAAGGTTTGCTTCACAAAGTTTTTGCTTTGCATACTCGTCACCTTCTTCCATAGCTTGAGCAAGTTTTATTTCCTCTTCACCAGAAAGTAGTGGAACTTTACCGATTTCCTTTAAGTACATTCTTACAGGGTCATCAATACTTATTCCTTTTGGAATTGAAAGATCTATTTCTACTTCTTCTTCCTCTTCCTCTACCTTTACTTCCTTCTCATCTATTTCGAAGATGTCTTCACTATCATTAACTACTTCTATCCCCATAGAAGTCAACGAGTCGTATATTTCATCAATTTGTTCCTTGTCAATGTCAATCTCACCTAATGCATCAGTAATATCTTTGTATGTCAATTGACCGTCTTTCTTACCCTTTGCAATTAGATCCTTGACTACGCTTAAATGATCCGAATTGATCTTTTTACTCAATTGACTTCCCTCCCTTCTATTTTTTTTGGTTCTTTGCAAGTGCAAACAACTCTTTTAGTATTTCATTTCTTCTTTCCTTATCCGTAATAGCTTCAAGTTCTTCTTTCAATTCACGTTCTCTCTCAGATAATAAAATTTTTCCAAGCTGTACTACATTGTTTTCCAGTTCATTTGAAAAGTTCTCGATAGGAAAAGAATTTTTTAACAAATAATTTGCTACCTCTAATAATTCCATATCAGAATCATCAGCAAAACTACTGATATCAAATTCATCATGTAAAGAATAATAAGCTGACAGCTGTCCCATTATTTTCTTCAGTTTTTCATTCTTAAATGAATTAATTTCAACAGCCTTGATAACAGCTTGATATTTTTGTCTCCCTTGAAGAGATAAATACACCAATCTGCTTTCTACAATTTTTCTTGGGGATACTTTTCGGCTTTTAACCTTTTCTATCTCCCTGTTTTCTTTCCTATTATAATAAGAATTTTTGTCCTTATTATAATAAGAGGAATTTTCTTTTTTATTATTATAAAAATCCCCATATACTTCTTTTCTTACTATATCAACTTCTACATTAGTATATTTTGAAATCAATTTTATAAAATAATCTTTTTCAGTAGGACTTTTTATAGGCTTTACAATATTCATTGATTCCTTTATAAAATCAATGACACCATCACTGCTGTCCAAGTTGTATTCCTTTTTTAACAAATTCAACTTAAACTCAGTATGGGACACTGCATCCTTGACCTTTTGCTGAAAATACTCACTTCCCTTTGATTTAACCATCTCATCAGGATCCTTAAAATCTTCCAAATCAATAATCTTTATTTTCATATCTTCTTTTGAAAGTATTTCAATTCCCCTAATCGTAGCCTTCACACCGGCTTCGTCAGAATCATAGGCAAATACTACTTCATCAGTATATCTTCTGAGTATTTTTCCGTGCTCTTCAGTAAGAGCAGTACCTAAACTTGCAACAGCATTCATAATACCAGCTTGATACAGACTAATAACATCCATATAACCCTCAACAAGTATTATCTTACCTTCTTTTTTAAGTACATCTTTAGCATTATTAAGATTGTAAAGTATCCTACTTTTATTAAATACAGGACTATCCACTGAGTTCATGTATTTGGGAACCGAGTCGTCAAGAACTCTACCACCAAAACCAACAACCTTTCCCCTAACATCAATTATGGGAAAAATCACTCTGTTTCTAAACCTGTCATAATATCCATTGGAGTTTTGTCTTTTAACAATTAAACCAGTCTTTTCTATGTCCGATTCCTTATATCCTTTTGACTTCAAATATTTAAGAAGTCCTTCCCATTCATCAGGTACATATCCAAGCCCGAACTTTTTAATGATATCAGATTTCAAACCTCTTTTCAACAAATAATCCTCACCGGGGTTTGAAGCACTCCTTAGCTTTCTAATAAAATATATACCCGTTTCCCTAACAATACCCTTCAAAGTATTTAAATCATCTGATTTAGGACCACTACTTTCGACCCTATACTGATTTAGATCTATTCCATACTTTTCAGAAATAAATTCAATCGCATCTAGGAAATCTAAATTCTCGATATTCATTATAAAACCTATAACGTTTCCAGCTGCTCCACATCCAAAGCAGTGATAAACCTGCTTTTCATCCGATACTACGAACGAAGGGGTCTTTTCGCTATGAAAAGGACACAGTCCCTTATGATTCCTACCTGTTTGTTTCAATTGAACATAAGAGTTTATAACATCTACAATGCTAACTCTTTCCATTATGACTTCAGAAATATTTTCAATATAGCGAATTCCCAATTATATCACCCGCTTAAAAATATAGGACAACTTTATAATTATTCTACACTAATTTATAAATTCCTTCTTTTTTTTATTTTTTTTTTGCTTATTTATTATTTTTTTTCAAAACTTCATT
This sequence comes from Bacillota bacterium, assembly GCA_025210655.1. Classification (GTDB taxonomy): domain Bacteria; phylum Bacillota; class Clostridia; order Peptostreptococcales; family Acidaminobacteraceae; genus JAOARG01. The sequence continues at coordinate 101,385 of JAOARG010000040.1, read as the reverse complement.
TCTATATCCAAAAACTAGGAACAAATATTTCTTTATATATATTCACAGCATACCTATCTGTCATACCTGAAATAAAATCCCTTACTGGATCTAAGCTTCCTGAACGTTTAAAATCTTCGTATCTTAAGGAAGACATCTTATCAGGGTTTTTAGAAAAATACTCATATAAAGAACTAACAAGTTGTTTTGCTTTTCTCTCTTCCCTCTTAGCCTGTGGATTATAATAAACATTCTTAAACATAAACGATCTTAACTCATCCATAGCATTTAGTATATCTGAACTCATTTTGATTTCATCTTTTTCCATACTGTTCTTAACTATATCAAGTATCATGGTGTTTATTCTCTCTGAATGATTATAACCAAGAGTATCAAAAAAATCTTCTTTAAATATGTCTTTACTAAGAATATCCGCCCTAAGAGCATCATCAATATCATGATTAATATAGGCTATCCTATCAGAAATCTTTACAATTTGTCCCTCAAGGGTAAATGGCTTATCGCCACCTGTATGATTAAGAATCCCGTCCCTTACTTCATGGGTAAGATTAAGGCCTCTTTTATTATTTCTTCTACCTTCTAAATAATCAACTATCCTAAGACTCTGTTCATTATGTCTAAATCCTGTTTCATGGATCTCATTAAGTATTTCTTCTCCACAATGACCAAAGGGAGTATGCCCAAGATCATGTCCTAAGGCTATAGCTTCAGTAAGATCTTCATTAAGTCTTAAAGCCCTCGCTATAGTTCTTGAAATCTGAGCCACCTCCAAAGTGTGGGTTAATCTAGTTCTATAATGATCTCCTTCTGGAGATAAAAAAACCTGTGTCTTATGCTTTAGTCTTCTAAAAGACTTGGAGTGAAGAATTCTATCCCTATCCCTCTGAAAGTCTGTCCGAATATCACACTTCCCTTCAGAAACAAGCCTACCCCTAGAATTTTCAGCAAAAGCCGCATATTTTGAAAGTACATTCTTCTCAATATTTTCTGTATGTTCCCTGATATTCATACAAACCACCTCCTAAGTTCTGATAAGTATATAGTTCAATATGGATGTGCTAATATCCTTTAAATTTCTGAAAATTTATCATATCTATTTTATTGGCCTAAGATTGCCTAAAGTTATTACAATCACGCCTAATTTTTGCTACGCAATTAGCCTAAAATTGTTTAGTGCCATCATATTTGATTAAACAAATACTAGTGCAAGAATTTCTAAAAAAATTCTCTGGCACTAAACAACATTAGGCCAGTTGCACAGCAACGATTAGGCACACCAAAGTAGTATTAGGCAATCTTAGGCAAAAAAAATCAAAACCTCCAAGAGTATTTCTCAACTCTCAGAGGCATTTTTATCTATATCAACCTAGGCTTTGTTGGGCAACTTAGCTTTGTTAGGTTGGATGGATATCATTTACTTATTTCTGATTTTAGCTTGTGCTGCTGCTAATCTTGCAATTGGAACTCTATATGGTGAACATGATACGTAGTTAAGTCCTAATTTGTGACAGAACTCGATTGATTTTGGATCTCCACCGTGCTCTCCACATATACCTAACTTAATATCAGATCTTTCTTTTCTACCGTCTTTGCATGCTATTTCCATTAATTTACCAACGCCTGTTTGGTCAACACTTTGGAATGGGTCTCTTTCAAAGATTTCTTTATCTTTGTATATTTCGATAAACTTACCAGCATCATCTCTAGAGAATCCAAGTGTCATCTGAGTAAGGTCATTTGTTCCAAATGAGAAGAACTGTGCGTGTTTTGCAATTTCATCTGCAGTAAGGGCAGCTCTTGGAACCTCAATCATTGTTCCTACAAGGTATTCTACCTCTACATCATTTTCTTTAAGAATTCTTTCTGCACTTGCAATAACAACTTCTTTCATCATCTCAAGCTCTTTTTGGAATCCTACTAGTGGAATCATTACTTCTGGTTTTACATTGATTCCCTCTTTTACTACTTGAACTACAGCTTCAAAAATTGCATTACTTTGCATTTCGTAAATCTCTGGATAAGTAACACCAAGTCTTACACCCCTGTGTCCTAACATTGGGTTAAACTCTTTTAGCTGTGATACTTTATCTCTTAATTTATCATAATCAACTTTAATCTCTTCAGCTAAAGCTTTAATATCATCATCTGTATGAGGTAGGAACTCATGTAGTGGTGGGTCAAGAAGTCTTACTGTTACTGGTCTTTCACCCATCTCTCTGAATATTCCTACGAAGTCTTCCTTTTGGAATGGAAGAAGTCTATCAAGTGCAGATTTTCTATCCTCTACATTTTCTGCAAGTATCATCTCTCTTACAACATTAATTCTTTCTTCGTCAAAGAACATGTGCTCAGTTCTACAAAGACCGATACCCTCAGCACCAAACTTAACTGCAGCTCTTGAATCCCTTGGATTATCTGCATTTGTTCTTACTCCAAGAGTCCTGATTTCATCAGACCACTCCATGATTTTTCCAAAAGTTCCTGATAACTCAACATCCTGAGTCTTTATTAATCCTTCGTAAACCATGCCTGTGTTACCATCTAAAGATACATAATCTCCCCTATTATATACCTTATCTCCGATTTTGAAGTATCCCCTTACTTCATCAACTCTAATCTCTCCACATCCAGCAACACAACATTTACCCATACCTCTAGCAACAACTGCCGCATGGGAAGTCATACCACCTCTTGCAGTAAGAATACCTTCAGCATTTACCATACCTTCAATATCTTCTGGAGAAGTTTCTGTTCTGATTAAGATAACTTTCTCACCTTTTTCAGCTCTCTCTACTATTTCTTCAGAAGTAAAGTAAATCTTACCTGCTGCAGCTCCTGGTGAAGCTGGAAGTCCCTTTGTAATTTGAACAGCTTCATTTAAGCTAGCTTCTTCAAAAGTAGGGTGAAGTAATTGATCTATTTGATTTGGCTCTATTCTAAGTAAAGCTTCTTCTTTTGAAATATGACCTTCATCAACCATTTCTACTGCGATTTCTACTGCTGCTTTAGCAGTTCTCTTTCCAGTTCTTGTCTGAAGAAGATATAACTTTTCTTTTTCTATAGTAAACTCTATATCCTGCATATCTCTGTAGTGGTTTTCTAGCTTGTCTGCAATTGCAACAAACTCATTATAAACAGGCTCCATTACTTCTTTTAACTGATCTATAGTTTTTGGAGTTCTAATACCTGCAACAACGTCTTCTCCCTGAGCATTCATTAGGAATTCTCCGAAAAGTTTATTTTCACCAGTAGACGGGTTTCTTGTAAATGCAACTCCAGTTCCAGAAGTCTCACCCATGTTACCAAATACCATTGATTGAACATTTACAGCCGTTCCAAGATTTCCTGGAATTTCGTTTATCTTTCTATAAATTATGGCTCTTGGATTATCCCAAGATCCGAATACAGCATCAATTGCCATCATTAATTGCTCTTTTGGATCAACAGGGAATTCCATTCTTTTCTTCATTCTAACTACATTTTTATAATCAGCTATGATTTCTTTTAAATGATCAACTGTTAAGTCAGTGTCATTCTCACACTTATTCTTCTCTTTTACTCTCTCAAGAATAGAATCAAACTCATACTTAGGAATATCAAGAACAACATCTCCAAACATTTGGATAAATCTTCTGAATGCATCATAAGCAAATCTTGGATTCTCAGTCAACTTAGCTAATCCTTCAACTGTCTCATCGTTAAGACCAAGATTAAGAACAGTGTCCATCATACCTGGCATTGAAATAACTGCACCTGATCTAACTGATACTAGAAGGGGATTATCAATTTCTCCAAATCCTTTTCCTGTTTTTTCTTCTAAAGCTTTTAAATTTTCGAATATTTCTGCCTTGATAGCCTCATCAATTTTCTTACCATCTTCATAATATTTATTACAAGCCTCAGTAGTAACTGTAAAACCTTCTGGTACAGGTAAACCTATCTTACTCATTTCTGCAAGATTAGCACCCTTTCCTCCTAATAATGGTTTTTGCTCCTTACTTCCTTCTTCAAAGGCATATACATATTTACTCATTAAATTTTCCTCCTAGTATTTATTAATTATTTCAAGTATTAGTCCCGCTGTTTCTTCAATTGCCTTGGCTGAAACATCAATTACAGGACACCCTAGTCTCTTCATTATTCCATCTGCATACTCTAGCTCTTCTAAAATTCTCTCAAAGTTAGCATAAGATGCTCCCCCAGAAAGTCCTAGAGCCTTAAGTCTTTCTTCTCTGATTTCATTTAACTTAACTGGATTAGTAGTAAGTCCAATTATTTTTTTAACTGGTACTTCAAATAATTCATCTGGAACCGGTACTTCTGGAACCAGTGGAATATTTGCAACTTTAATGTTTTTATGAGCTAGGTACATACTTAAAGGAGTTTTAGAAGTTCTTGATACCCCAACCAACACTATATCAGCTTTCTTTACTCCCCTTGGATCTTTTCCATCGTCGTATTTTACAGCAAACTCAATTGCCTCGACTTTTCTAAAATATCTTTCATCTAACTTATGAATAATCCCTGGTTCATTTACTGGCTTCGAATCTAAGAAGTTTTCAAATGTCCCAATTAAAGGCATCATTATATCTATATACATTACATTTTTTTCAGTACATTCATTAATTATAGTTTGTCTAACATGTCCAAGAACAGTAGTAAATACTACAAGGGATTTATGCTTTGAAGCATCTTCAATAATCTCTTTGATTTGAATATCATTGTTTACATAAGGAAACTTTTTTAATTGATACTTAAAGTTTCTAAACTGTTCCGCTGTTGCTCTAGTAACCTGCTCCGCAGTTTCTCCAATAGAATCGGAAATTATATATACATAATATGCGTCACTCATAACCTACCTCCAAAATAATTCTGATTTTTGATTACTTTTCCTTAACCATTTCTACAAATAACTTTGTAATATTTGATTTAGAAAGTCTTCCAAGTACTTTATACTTTTCTTGACCGTCTTTTACATGTTTCTCAACAACTGGCAAGGAATCAATCTGATGAATGATTATCTTCTTTGCAGCCTCAAATACATTCTCCTGAGTATAGGTCATAATAATATTAGGCATCCTTGTCATAATAATACTAAGAGGAATACTTTTAATATCATTTCCTCCAATAGCAGTTTTAAGTAAGTCTTTTCTAGATACAACACCAGCAAGATATCCTTCGCTGACTATATATAGTGAACCAATATCCTCTAGGAACATTGTAACTATTGCATCATATACTGTTACTTTCTCATCAACTACAACTGGTAGAGATTTAACATCCCCAACTTTGATTTTTTCTATCTTTTTATATATCATAGTTTCGTCAGACTCTTCAGTGTAAAAGTATCCAACCTTTGGTCTAGCCTCTAGTATTCCTGACATAGTCAAGATAGAAAGGTCTGATCTTAGGGTAGATCTTGAAACATTAAGTTTGTTAGCTATATGCTCACTTGTTATCGGTTGAAATTCCTTAACAATATCAACTATTTTCTTCTGTCTTTCATTAAACTCGATATTAATCACCTCATTTATCACGCAATGTGATGCACTATTAATCTTTCTGTGTTATATTATACAACATTTTATTGTTAAATATAAGACGTTTTTTGATTTTATTTAATTTATTTCATGTTTTTAATATTTCATTATAAAATTAATAATGCACTATTATTAAATATAAACAATAATATCATCCAATAAATTGTAAAAAAATAAAGGCAATCTACTTTTTAGTAGATGCCTTTACTTATTACCCACATTATTTATTATTAAAATATATTTTTAACAAGTATATATGCAACACTTGAACTAATTATAAAAACAATAGTCCCTACTATTAAAGCTTGTTTTCCCTTTTCCTTTATATTCTTAAAATCTACTTTCAGTCCCATAGAAATCATTGCCATTAAAATAAAATATGATGAAATCATTTTAAGAACTGACACAAGTTCTTCAGGTAATATCCCCAATGTATTAATAATACCAGCAATAATAAATAGCACAACATAATAGGGGATGCTGAGTCTTCCAGAAGACTCCTTTCTATCATCTGAATACTTAATACTTAAAAATACAGATACAGGAACCAGCATAATAACTCTCATCATCTTTATTATTGTTCCGTATTCTCCTGCTAAATCCCCCCTAGAAAATGCACCAGCCAAAGCATGGGCAACTCCATGTAGGGAAAGTCCAGACCATAAACCGAATTGAATATCACTTATAGAAGAAATAACCCCTATCTGGGTGTATATAAGTACTCCTAAAGCACCTAAAAATGATACTATGGATACTGCAATTACCGATAGATTTTCTTTCTCCTCTTTGTTTCCCGGGAAAAGTGGTGCCATAGCAACTATTGCCGATGCTCCACATATACTAGAACCTACACCTATCATTCCTGCAAGTCTCTCATCAACACCAAGTTTTTTTCCTATTAGTCCTGATATATATATTACTCCTGGCACAAATAATATTACTACTATGAGCATCTTATAACCTTGATTTATCATTGTAAGAAAATTTATTTTGAATCCTAAAAGTATAATCCCGTATTTCAGTAGCCTTTTTAAAGAAAAATCTACTCCTGCCTTATAGGAATCATTATAACCAATAGTATTATTCACTAGTATACCCAATACTATTCCTATAGTTAATACTTCCAACTTAACAAACGGATCAATTAGAGATCCAGTAAATTTTGATATAAATACAATAATAGCTACAAATATAAGTCCTTTAATTTTGTCCATGACTATCTCCTTTTATTCTTAAATGTTATAGTATTATTATAAGTTATAATAACCATTAAATATAATAAGAAATAGTTATATTTCATCATTATATTATATATTAATAATCCTTTAGCATTTCAGAATACTTTTTAAAAGTTTCATCCTTCCAAATCATAGTAAAACTTCTATCGCACTTTATATCAAAGGATTTTACCTGAACAATCTTTTCTTTTTCATTATCATTAATCATTAAATCACTAAGATAAGCAACTCCAAAATTATTCATTACCAATTTCTTTATACCCTCTATATCACTGATTTCCATAAAAATATCACTTTCTAATATATCTATATCATGTTTCTTTAAAGTTTTAAAAATAGTATCCCTAGTGCCTGAACCTTTTTCCCTCATTATAAGATTGTTTTTAACAATATCAACATAGGACAAATCTTCACGACTTCTCAGTTCATTTTCACAGCTACAATAAAGACTAAGAAGATCCCTATATAGCACAGCGCTATCATATCTATTAGAATCAATATCACCTTCTACAATGGCAATATCTAGCTGTCCTTCTTCAAGTTTTTTTAGTATCTCAGTAGTATTTTCTACTATCATGTGAATGGATAGGTCTTCATTTTCTTTTTTCAACATGCCGATTTTATCAATTATGTAATATGATCCAATTGTTTTAGTAGTCCCTATTCTTATAGTGTTTTTCTTTTCTTTTAATCTTCTTATAAAAACATCATTTTTTTCTTCAATATCACATATGTATTCATAAAGGAACTTACCCTCTTCAGTTAAAAAGTCTCCATATTTTTTTCTATTTATCAAAATCAAACCTAATTCTATTTCAAGTTCTTTAATTAGTTTTGATACAGCCGGCTGTGTTACATATAGTTCATTTGCCCCTGCTGTAAAACTTTTGTTTTTTGCAACAGCCTTAAAAACCTTATATTTTCTCTCAAACACATTATCACCTCTGATAAAAAAATCAGCTACTAGAAATCTCTAATAGCTGATTGATTTTAATAATTATTTACCTAGAATAAGAACTTCTCATTAAAGTGAGCAACTAGCTCATCAACACTCATTCTGATTTGTTCCATAGTATCTCTATCTCTGATTGTAACTGTATTATCCTCAAGTGTATCATAATCAATAGTTACACAGTAAGGAGCTCCAACCTCATCGTATCTTCTGTATCTCTTACCAATACTACCAGCCTCATCATACTCAGTAACGAAGTGCTTAGATAGCTTTTGGAACACTTCTAAAGCAGGCTCTTTTAATTTCTTAGTTAGAGGAAGAACTGCAACTTTAATAGGTGCAATTGCTGGATGGAATCTTAATAAGTTTCTAGTAGTTCCATCTTCTAATTCTTCTTCTTCGTATGCATTAATTAAGAAAGCAAGTGTAACTCTATCAGCACCTAAAGAAGGTTCGATACAGTATGGTACATACTTCTCATTTGTTACAGGATCTTGATAGCTTAAATCTTTACCTGAATGCTCGATGTGCTGCTTAAGGTCAAAATCAGTTCTATCAGCTATCCCCCATAGTTCTCCCCATCCAAATGGGAATAAGAATTCAATATCAGTAGTAGCATTAGAGTAATGAGATAATTCCTCTTCACCATGATCTCTAAATCTAACACTGTCTTTATCCATACCTAGGTTTAATAACCAATCCATACAGAACTGCTTCCAGTATTCATACCACTCAAGGTCTTCTCCTGGCTTACAGAAAAATTCAAGCTCCATTTGCTCAAACTCTCTAGTTCTAAATGTAAAGTTACCTGGTGTAATCTCATTTCTAAAAGATTTACCAATTTGTCCAATACCAAATGGAATTTTCTTTCTTGAAGTTCTAGCGATATTTTTAAAGTTTACGAATATACCCTGTGCTGTCTCTGGTCTTAGGAAGATTTCAGTACTAGAATCTTCAGTAACACCTTGGAAAGTTTTAAACATTAGGTTGAACTGTCTAATGCTTGTAAAATCTTTTACACCACAATCAGTACACTTGATATCATGATTATTGATAAACTCTTCCATTTCATCGAAAGTCCATCCATCAACAACGACATCTTCATTTTTCGCATTATAGTAATCTTCAATAAGCTTATCAGCTCTGAATCTACTCTTACAGTTTTTACAATCCATAAGCGGATCATTGAATCCACCAACGTGACCTGATGCTACCCATGTTTGAGGGTTCATAAGGATTGCTGAATCAATTCCAACATTGTATGGAGACTCTTGAATAAATTTCTTCCACCAAGCCTTTTTTACATTGTTTTTAAGTTCTACTCCTAATGGACCGTAATCCCAAGTATTAGCTAGTCCACCATAAATCTCTGATCCTGAAAAAACGATACCTCTTGATTTAGCAAGAGATACTATTTTGTCCATAGTCTTTTTAGTCACAATAATTACCTCCATATAGTTTTTCAAAAAAATAAAAAAAGCCCATCCTCGAAGGGACGAAAGACTTTTCAATTCCGCGGTTCCACCCTAGTTGATAATAAAATTATCCTCTCAAGTTAGTATTGCTCCTGGATTCCATTCCTAATATAAGTATATCAGTTCACACCAAACACTGACTCTCTAGAATAATTATATAAGTACTATTTCCTATCTTCGCTACTCAATATTTTTTTGTCATTTTATCATATTTCTTTTATTTTGTAAATAGATAAGGGGGATATCTCCCCCTATAATACTATTTATCCTCGTCTTCAGTTTCTTCATCTTCCTCAGAAACTTTTCTCATATCAACAATAATATCTTCTTCCTCTTCTTCTTCAGCCTCAATGTCTACCTTAACTGCTTCAGATTTCTTTTCTTCTTTAGAAAACTTGTCTTTAATGTTTTCCACCTTATCCTTAACATTAGTTACTGTTTCTTCAGTAATATCCTTGATATCGATTACTTCTCCATCTTCCTTGATAATCTTAAGCTCACATCCTGAAGCTAAAGCAGCAAGGATACCTACCAATACTGCTGGAGAGAAAAACATTGTTCCAACGATCCCAGCATTAACAGGAATATCAAGTACCGTATTATTATCTTTTTCAAGGACTATTTTAGTAACATTTCCTTTTTTAACGATTTCTTTTAATTTTTCAATTATTTCATTTCCCTTGTCTATCTTACCCTCTTCAGAATAAAATTCTTCTTGCTCAGACTCAATTTTGATTATCGCCTCAAGTACATCCCCATCACACTCTTCAAGAACTTCCTTAGCAACCTTATATGTAACCCCTGTTCTTTTTACTACATCATCAATCTTTTCTAAAGTAATACTCATACAAACATCTCCTTTATATTAATGATTTTATAAATTCCAAAGATTTATATTTTTTACAAGCCAAATGACTTAAAATAAATCTATTTAGGATTATATCCACTTTTGACACAATATTATCAGAAATATTTAGATTTAAAATATTTTCTAGACTATTATATAAGACATCTCTCATGTATAAAAGTTCTTCATCCTCTAATTCAATCAAATCCCTATATAATACATTGCATCTATTACATATGATGCCTCCGGCTTCTGGTGAAAAATAGCGTTTCTCCCCAATCTCACCACAGTTAAGACATACATCAATATTAGGTCTAACACCATAAAAATATAAAAATTTCATTTCAAAATAATTTTTTATGACTATATAGTTTTCAACATTCCCCTCAATCCCATCCAAAGTTTTTAAAAGGAGCAAAAATATCTTTTTAGATATCATTTCCTCCTTTAGATTTTTATCTACAAGTTCAAGGAAATAGGATCCATAGGAAAGACTATAAAGATTTTCCCTTAGACTATAATATGATTTTTCTATATCTACAGAAATCAATCTGTAATTCTTAGATCCTTTTTTTATATCAAAGTTGCCGTATATAAAGGGCTGATTTACTACATTAGCCCTTGATTTTCCCCTTGATGATTCTTTAGCAAAAACTTGAATCTTACCATGTTCAACAGTAAGTATGTTCATAACAACATCCGAATCAGATATTTTTCTTTTGCCTAGAATTATACCTTTATCCTTGAAATACAAATTTTCACCTTCTATAATAGCTTTACAATCATAACAGTAGCTAAAGTGAAATAGATTGTAAGGCCTGTAATATCAACTGTTGTAGTTATAAATGGAGCTGATGCAACAGCTGGATCAACACCGATTTTCTTAAATATTAAGGGTACAATTGTCCCAATAAATGTTGCTGTAAGCATATTCGCCCACATTGCTAAGGCAACAATAACACTTAGGAGCATTTCACCTTTAAGGTAAAATGATGCAATACCCACGATAGCAGAACAAATAAGTCCAACAAAAAATCCTACAGATATTTCTTGAATTACTGTTCTGATTGCTTCTTTTCCAACAATATTACCCATGGCTATGGATCTTACTGTAATAGTTGAACTTTGAGTTCCTGCATTACCACCCATTCCTGCTAATATAGGAACAAAAAGTGCAAGGGTTGTATTGGCATTTAATGTCCCTTGAAACTCAGACATTATTCTGGCAGATACTAGGCCTCCAAAAATTGTTACTATAAGCCAAGGTAATCTTGATTTAATAGAATTAAATATTTTAATTATTAGATTTTCTTCACCAGATATTTCCTCCGAAGTACCGGCAAATTTAAGAATATCCTCTGTAGCTTCTTCTTCAATTACGTCGATGACATCATCAACTGTAATGATACCCTTTAGCATTTTATTACCATCTGTAACCGGAATAGCTAACAGGTCATACTTAGAAACTTTTCTCGCCACATCTTCCTGATCCTCATCTACATAAACTTTGATAACATTGTCATTCATTATGTCTTCAACTTTTTTAGTTGGTGAAGCTAGGATCAGTTCTCTTAGGGACATTACTCCCACTAATTTTTCATTTTCATCAACAACATATACATAGTATACTGTTTCAGCATCTTCGGCATCTTTTCTGAGGGATTCTATGGCCTTATATGCAGTGAGGTTTTTACCAACTGCTATATAATCAGTAGTCATTATACCACCGGCAGTATCGTCTTCATAGACAAGAAGTTCCTTAACATCCTTGGCATCTTCAATATCCATGTGCGATATAATATCTTTCTGCTCAGTCTCAGAAAGTTCTCCAAGTTGGTCAACAATATCATCAAGGGACATGATATCAATTAACCTTCTCTTTTGTTCAATAGATAATGATGACATTAAACTGACAAAAACATCCGAATCGATTTCTTCAAGTACTTTTGCAGCATCTTCTATAGAGAGAACAGCAAAAACAATATTTCTCTTCTCATCATCAAGCTCCATGATAATTTCAGATAAATCAGCATAATGGATTCTCTCAATATATTCTGACAGTTTAATGTCATCATTTTTCTCTATTAGCAGCTCAACCTGCTTTAATAATGTCTCAATACTGTTATTTTCATTTTCATATACTGTACTCATTGCGCACCCCCAAAACTAGGGATGATACTTATTTAAAACCGTAGTTCTTAAGCTGACTATCATTATCTCTCCAACCTGGTCTTACCTTAACCCATAATTCAAGAAACACTTTATAGTCTAGGAATTTTTCTATATCTTCTCTAGCCGCTTTTCCAATTCCCTTAAGCTTTCTTCCACCTTTTCCAATGATAATTCCCTTATGGGACTTTTTCTCACATATTATAGTGGCTGAAATATCTACAATTTTCTTCTTACCATCCCTATATTTCATCTTATCAATCTCAACAACTACTCCATGGGGAATTTCATCTCTCAGGTACTCTAGGACTTTTTCCCTTACTATCTCAGAAACAATAGCTCTTTCCGGTTGGTCAGTTATCATATCATCTGGATAATATTTTGGTCCCATTGGCAACCTATCTTTAATCATCTTCATAAGAAGATCTACATTTATTCCCTTTAAGGCAGACATGTTGATTATTTCGTCAATACACTCAAATTCGCTATACATATCATAAATTCTCTTATATTTTTCCGGTGTTGTTGTATCAATCTTATTTAGAACAAGAATAACTGGTACATTAGCCTTACTTATAGCATCAAGAATAAACTTATCTCCAGGGCCTATATCATCATAATCGTCAACAAGCATTACTACTATATCAACATCTCTGATTGTTTCTGTCGCCTTAGTCAACATAAATTCACCAAGCTTATTCTTTGGCTTGTGTATACCAGGGGTATCAACAAAAATTATCTGTGATTCATCATCATTATAGATTGCATTTATTGAATATCTTGTTGTTTGAGGTTTATCACTAATAATAGTAATCTTTTCCCCAATAATTCTATTTGTTAAGGTTGATTTCCCTACATTGGGTCTACCAACAATCGTTACATAACCGGACCTAAATTCTTCCACTTTATTTACCACCTCTACTTAAAAAACTATTATTTATCTTCCAACAAATCTTCAGGACCAAAATCGTATGGTAATATTTCATTTAAATCAAACACCCTATACTCAAGTCCTTTAGCTATTATAACCTTGCAACCTTTACCAAATTCTCTTATTACCTGTCTACAAATTCCACATGGAAAAGTGTAGTCTTCAGTCGCACTAACAATGGCAATAGCTTCAATTTCTTTTTCACCCTCTGATACAGCTTTAAATATAGCTGTTCTCTCAGCACAGTTTGTCGCACCATAAGATGCATTTTCTATATTACAACCAGTATATACCTTACCTGACTTAGTAAGTACAGCTGCTCCTACCTTGAATTTTGAATATGGTACATAAGCATTTTCCATACCTTCGTAAGCTTTTTTTACCAACTCTAAATAATCCATATTATTCTCCTCCAAGACTATAAATTTCACTATCCTTCTACTTTTACTGGTTAATCTCTAACTCCAATTCAGTTGGTACAACTTGAACCCAAGTAACTCCAGGATTAAAAGTTACTTCATTCCCTGAATTATCATAATATATTGTTCTAGATCTTCTATCAGCTTTAGTCCATTTCACAGGAATCATCTTACCATTTGTAATATATAGACCTTCACCTTCACCAATCAATGATACATCTCTTCTACCTTCATTATCAAGTATTTTATGCTTAGCCTTTTGAACTATAATATTTTTAGCTTGAAGATGTATGTTTGAAGCCTCATCAGTATGGGCCTTACCATTAACATATCTCAAGTATACTTTCTTTTCAGTATCATATTTGTAGCCTGAATAGTATCCTGTCTTATCTCCTTTTGAAGGATACTTATATCTAAATACTATGGAAGCTAGATCTTCACCATCTATATCATGGTCTTCCATATATATCTTATTTCCTTCAAAATCATAAGTAGTTCTATAATTTTTCCTAGCCTGTTCTCTTCTTATAGCTTCAGTACTTGAATACATATTGTGGGGAATTTTCTTATGAGATAATCTCCAAAATACATTTTTCCCAGAGCTTAAGCCATCTACCTCTGCCATTTTCAAATTCTTGATATCAGCTTTGGCCTGTTGAGAGCCCCCTACATGGACATATATAGAGTCATATTCAAGGGCCTTATCGATAAAGTAAGGTCTTGCACTTCTAATTGGTCCAATTTTTTTAGGGAATTTACTATATAAAACTGCTTCATATCTAGTAATTCTACCTTCTGCAAGGAATTCATAAACAACTTCAGCTTCACTAAGACCAGCCTGTGGTCTAGCTCCATAATGATTATCTAACATTACAACGATAGGTCTAATATTTGTCATATCTTCAGTAAGTTCGATACCACTTATCTTTGACCTAGTGCTATCAATTAGATTATCAGATACAGTTTTCTCTGGCTCATAAGCCACTTCTTTTTCTTCTTCTTCCAAAGCTTTATCTATTTCTTCAGTAAGCACTACCTTCTGTGCCTCTACTTCATTTTGTTTTTGTGTTTCAACGGCTTCTGTAGCCTGTGTACCAGAAGAACACGCACTTAATAATAACATCAAAGCAATCATAGTTACAAGAACTTTTTTCATACAGCACCTCCCTATCTATTTATACCCATTTCAGTCAATACACCCTCTTCTTTTTCCCTCATGATTTTAGTGTTCTCATCAGTATCATGATCGTATCCAAGAAGATGGAACATGCTGTGACATGTTAGGAAGGCAATTTCCCTAACGAAGCTATGATTATACTCTACAGCTTGCTCTTTAGCCCTTTCAAGACTAATTACAATATCTCCTAATATAAGTTCCTCTTCTTCTACAATACTTAGATCATCATATTGTGGGAATGATAAAACATCTGTAGCCTTATCAATATTTCTATAATCTCTATTTAAGTTTCTAATCTCTTCATTATCAACAAACATTACACTTACTTCACAAAACTTGTCAATATTCTCCCATTTAAGTACATTAATTATTACTTGCTCAATAAGCAGCTCAACCTCATCTGGCACATTAATTTTCTTTTGATTATTAATTAAAGATAAATCTATCATCTACTTCTTCAGTCCGCCTTTCTTTTCATATTTCTCATATTCGTCAATTATCCTTTTTACAAGGCTATGTCTTACAACATCCTTTGCTGATAGCCTAACTACACCTATTTCATCTACATCTTTCAACACTTTTAAAGCGTGTTTTAGTCCAGACTCCTTGCCCTTTGGAAGGTCAATCTGAGTGATATCACCATTGACAACGACTTTAGACCCAAAACCAAATCTAGTAAGGAACATCTTCATCTGTTCCCTTGTCGTATTTTGGGCTTCATCAAGAATAATAAATGAATCATCAAGAGTTCTACCCCTCATATATGCAAGGGGTGCTACCTCTATAAGTCCATTTTCCTTGTACTTAAGATAAGTCTCAGCTCCAAGTATATCATATAGAGAATCATATAATGGCCTTAAATAAGGGTCAACCTTCATCTGAAGATCTCCTGGTAAAAATCCAAGACTTTCCCCAGCCTCAACAGCTGGCCTTGTAATAACAATTCTGCTCACTTCTTTGTTTTTGAAAGCTTTAACAGCCATTGCAACTGCCAGATATGTCTTACCTGTACCTGCTGGTCCAACACCAAATGTTACATCCTTACTTTTGATATTGTTCAAATAAATTTTTTGTCCATGGGTCTTTGGTTTTAAAGCTTTGCCCCCAGCAGTTATTAAAATTGTTGCTTCATTTAAATCTTGTATTTTTTCTTTTTTCTTTTCCCTTACAAGGGATACACCATATCTAATCTTTTGAAGATCTATAGTTTCTCCCTTTTCAGCAATCTTTAAAAGATCATATATAAGTCGACTTACTTGATTTACATTTTCTTCATCCCCAATAATATTAATAACACTATTTCTTGAAGATATTTTTACATCAAATTCTTTTTCAATAACAATAATATTCTCATCAAGGTTTCCAAAGAGATTATGAAGTATCTCAAGGGATTCAACCTTTATCTTCTTATCAAAATCCTTCATTTTTTTGCTCCTTGTATAATTAGTGTAATGATTATTATGTATCTATTTCTTCCCATTATAAGTTTACCACATATTTATTACTTTTATTATATATATCACTTTAATACTTTGTTAAATTTCAACGAATATATAAACAATTCAATGTAACAAAACATTAAAAAAAGGTAAATCAAAAATGATTTACCTTTAAATTATTATTTTATATTAAATTAACCTAAAAGGTCCTTAACATATTTAGATGCAAGTTTAGAATCTGCTTTGCCTTTTATCTTAGGCATTAAAGCTCCCATAACCTTTCCCATCTCTTTTGGAGATGATGCACCAACCTCAGCAACTACTGATTTAACAACTTCTAATAGTTCTTCTTCAGACATTTGCTCTGGTAAGTAGTTCATAAGAACTTCTATTTCATTTTGTGCTTCTTCAACTAAATCCATTCTATCACCTTTTTGGAACTCTTCAATAGCTCCACGCTTTTGCTTAACTTGCTTAGATACAATATCTAAGATTTCTTCATCGCTAAGCTCGACACGATTATCAACTTCCTGCTGCTTAACTGCAGCTCTCAGCATTGTGATAGTAGATTTTTTTAGAGCATCTTTTTCTTTCATTGCAACTTTAAGGTCTGCAATTAATCTATCCTTGATGGACATTATTTCCACCCTCTTCTACAATCTTAGTATCTAGACTTCTTACGTCTTGCTGCTTCTGACTTTTTCTTACGCTTAACACTAGGCTTTTCGTAATGTCTTCTCTTCTTAACCTCAGCAAGTACACCTGCTTTATTAGTTTCACGCTTAAATCTTCTTAATGCGCTATCTATAGTCTCGTCTGACTTTACTTTAATAGTTGACATCTCCGATTCCCCTCCCTCCGATTACAAAATAGCATTCTGGTAAATATAATTTACAGAGGAATATTTTCAGAATACCGTATTATTATAACTTATTAGCTGACAAAAATCAACTACTTTTAACCCGGAGGCCATTGTAATTCTCTGCCACCTAAAAGATGGTAATGAATATGACCTACAGTTTGGCCACCATTCTTTCCACAATTGCTTACAATTCTGTATCCTGCATCATCTATACCTAGCTCTTTAGCAAGCTTTGATGCTACAAGAATAACTTTTCCCATAAGCACTTCATCTTCCTGTGACAAATCATTTAGAGACGCTATATGCTTTTTCGGAATAATAAGCACATGTTGAGGAGCAACGGGATTCAGGTCTTTGAAAGCAAGAACATAATCATCTTCATATACAATTGTTGCAGGTATTTCCTTGTTTGCTATCTTACAAAATATACAATCCATTCTTTACACCTCCTTATACTTATTAAATCCACATAAATATTATAATAATATTTTACCAAAATTACAATCTATTAGATGGATAAGTAATACCATTTTAACTAAATTATCTTAGCGAAAAGTAGCTTTCCATCAACTTTTTCGATTATTACATTTTTAATTGAATTTTCAAGATCTTGACCTTTGTCCTCAACCTTAACTTTCAAATAATTTTTACTATGACCTATATAATATCCGTCTTTTTTCTCTTCAAAAAGTATATCAATAGTTTTACCGACAAATCTATTAAGGAACTTCTCTTCCATTTCAGATGCCACTGAAATTATTTTGTCAGATCTCTGATTTTTAATATCACCAGATATTTGATCTTTCATTATGGCAGCAGGAGTTCCCTTACGAGGGCTATACTTAAAAACATGGATTTGGTAGAAATCTATTGTTTTTATAAAATCCATACCTTCCATAAACTCCTCATCACTTTCCCCTGGAAATCCTACAATTAGATCTGTAGTAATAGAAGCATCCGGATAATACTTTCTTATATTTTCAACTATCTTCCCATACTCTTCCTTTGTATATCTTCTATTCATCCTCTTAAGGACTCCATTACTTCCACTTTGAAGTGAAAGATGGAAATGATCACAGAACTTTTCACATGTAGAGAGTTCCTTCATAAAATCCTCATCAAGAAGTGTTGGCTCAATAGATGAAAGTCTTATCCTTTCAAGACCTTCAACAGCATTTACTTCTTTTATTATGTCAATTAGACCTATAGTTTTGAAATCCTTACCATAAGAAGCAACATGGATACCGGTAAGGACAACCTCTTTAAATCCATTCTTAACCAATCTTTTTACTTCATTAACTATATTCTCTTTTTCCCTAGATCTTACTGGTCCCCTTGCATAAGGAATAATACAATAAGAACAGTACTGATTACAACCCTCTTGAATCTTTAAAAAAGCCCTTGTTCTATCCTCAAGATTATCTATTTTCATTTCTTCAAATTTTCTTACATCCATAATATTATCAACCATAGAAATATTATCTTCAGAATTAATGTTTCTTATTATCTCAACAATTTTAGAACGTTCATTAGTTCCAATTACAAGATTAACACCTTCAATACTCTTTACCTCTTCAGGTGCAATCTGAGAATAGCATCCTACAACAGCAATAACAGCGTTCTCATTTAGACGCTTAGCTCTTCTTATAAACTGTCTAGATTTTCTATCACCAAGATTAGTAACCGTACATGTGTTGATTACATATACATCAGCAATTTCTTCAGCCTTTACTACATCATATCCATCTTTCTGGAATAGTTCACACATGGCCTCAGTCTCATACTGATTTACCTTGCAACCTAATGTATAAGTGCTCAATTTTTTATTTCTTCCATATTTCTTATGAAATTCTTCCTTTTTAAGGCTTAAATCTACCCTTTTATTATCTGTCATTTCTTTCTACCTTCCTAAATACCCCTTCAACAATTATCCCATATCCCCAAACTCATACTGGAGTATTGTATTCAATGTAAATCCAGCAGTCTCAGTTCTAAGAATTCTTTTTCCTAAACTCACTATTTTGGCCCCAGATTCAATCAATAAATCAATTTCTTCATCAGCTATACCGCCCTCAGGACCAATTAATATAGCAACATTTTTCATTTCATTTTCCTTTAATTCCTTCATTAAAAGCTGTTTCTCATTTTCATATGCCACCAAAAACATATCATAATCTTTTACAAGTTCTAATATCGCCTTGAAGTCAAGAATCCTGTCCACCCTTGGAAGAATAGATCTTTTAGATTGTTTAGCAGCTTCCCACGCAATCTTTTCCCATCGCTCAAGTTTGGACTTTACTTTTTTTCTATCAATTTTTGAAACTGACCTTTTCATTTGAACTGGAATAATTTCAAATATACCAAGCTCAACATTTTTTTGAACAATCAGGTCCATCTTATCACTCTTTGGAATACCTTGAAAAAGAGTTATCTTAAGATTCGATTCCCTAGATACATCCACTTTTTCAAGATTGATTAGTTCAACAATGTCATTAGTAGAACTTATTTCCCCAATATATTCCGAACCTTCCTTATCAGAAATTTCTATTCGGTCCCCTTCTTTTAAACGAAGAACCTTAACTATATGCTTACAGTCACCCTTGTCGTCAACTGTAGCGACCATTTCTTTTAGATTAATATTAGTCTTATCAACAAAAAATCTATTCATTCTAAGCCTTCCTTGATACTACGACAGCCCACTCACCGTCTTTCTCAACTTCAATGACTTCCATTCCGTTTTCCACAAGGGCCTTAGTTACATCATCTACCCTGTCTAAAATTATTCCTGATGAAATAAATGGAGTATCCGGCTTCATAAACTTTCCTATATAAGATGAAAGCATAATGATGATATCCGCAATTATATTTGCCACAATAACATCTGCCTGATAGTCAATCTTATCTAATAGGTTACCCTTTATTATTTCAGCTTTCTCATATACATTATTAAGTTGAGTATTTTCCTTTGTAGCAGATACGGCTGCTTCATCTATATCAACGAAAACTGCTTTCGATGCCCCCATTAGAAGAGCAGAAATTCCTAAGATTCCACTTCCACATCCAACATCAAATACGACATCATCTTTTTTTAGATATTGTTGGATTTTTTTAATACATAACTTAGTAGTCTCATGTGTTCCAGAACCAAAAGCACCACCTGGATCCATAATTAAAACCTGCTCATTTGCCTTGGCTTCATATTCTTCCCAGGAAGGCTTAATAACAAAATCATCAGTTACATGAACCGGCTTATAATACTGCTTCCAGCTATTTGCCCAGTTATCATCCTTAACTTCATTAATTTCTATAATTTTATCCCCAGTATCTATGCCAAACTTAACAAGTTCATCAACCTTATTAATAAGATACTTCTCCTTGTTCTTAATATCTTCTCCAAAAGGTATATATCCCTTGATAATAACCCCTTCATAATCAAACAGTTCCCCATCAACATAATCCCAATTTTTTTCATCATTGTTTTCAAGATTAGTTAATTCCTGAGGGTCCTCTATAGACACCCCATTTACACCGATTTCATATAATATATTACTGATAGCTTCAGTAGCTTCAGAAGTTGTCTTTATTGTAATTTCATAATAATTCACTTTATCATTCCTCTCTTTCATGAATATTATATATTATATTGTAGCTAAGTCAAAATACAAAATAAAAATACGTGGATTAAAATCCACGCATCATTATATTTAACTAAACAAATTTTTCATCTTATCCATAAAGCTTGTTCTTTTCTTATAGCTGTTTTCATTTAGTTCCTTATCAAGATCCATAATTAGTTTCTTTTGAGCATCTGTTAACTCAGTCGGAACTTCAATAACAACCTTAACATACATATCTCCTCTTCCGTAACCATTTAGATAAGGGAATCCCTTGCCCTTTAGTTTGAAAGAAGTAGCATTTTGTGTACCAGCTTCAATTTTGTATTTAACTTTTCCATCTATAGTAGGTACTATAAGTTCATCTCCTAAAGCCGCCTGAGGGAATGTAATAGGAATTCTTAAGTAGATGTTTTCACCTTCTCTTTCGAAAATCTCATGTGGTCTAACTTTAATAGACACATATACATCTCCCCTTGGGCCACCTTTAAAGCCTAGGTTTCCTTCTCCCCTTAATGTCATAACATTTCCATTATCAACACCTGCAGGTATTTTAATTTCAATTTTTCTTCTCTTCTTAACTCTACCATGTCCTTTACAAGTATCACATGGTTCTTCAACCACTTCACCGGTACCATGACAAGTATCACACTCTTTTACAGATATACTCTGTCCAAAAAGTGATCTTTGAGCGTATCTGACTTCACCAGAACCATTACAAGTAGGACATGTTTTCTTACCACTTCCTGCTTTTGCTCCTGTTCCTGAACAGACTTCACAATCTTCAGTTCTTAAGTACTCTATCTCCTTAGCAACTCCATTTGCTGCATCAAGGAAATCTATAGTCACATTTACTTCTATATCGCTTCCCTTTGAAGGACCTCTTCTTCTAGGACCTCTCCTAGAACCGCCTCCACCAAAGAATGAATCAAATATATCCTCAAATCCAAAACCGCCACCGAAGTCTCCTCCGAAGCCATTGAATCCGCCACCTGCTCCAGCATTTTGATTAACACCGGCATGACCAAATCTATCATATAGATTTCTTTTTTCTGAATCGCTCAGTATTTCATAAGCTTCATTAGCTTCTTTAAACTTCTCTTCGGCTTCCTTGTTGTCTGGATTCCTGTCTGGATGGTACTTCATGGCAAGTTTTCTATATGCACTTTTTAACTGCTTATCATCAGCATTTTTATCAACACCAAGTACCTCGTAATAATCCCTTTTACTCACGGAAATACCGCCTTTCTTGTATCAAATTTATAGTAGACAATTAGGGGATGATCCCATCCCCTAATAATACATTATTTTTTATTAACTATCAATAACAATTAGTCAACAACTTCGTAATCAGCTTCAACTACATCGTCATCTGGATTTCCTTGAGTTTCAGCTCCAGCTCCAGCTGCACCTGCTTGTGCTTGTTGATCAGCTTGTGCTTTTTGGTATAATTTTTCTGCAATCGGTTGGAATGCTTTTTCAAGTTCTTCCTTACCAGTCTTAATAGCTTCAAAATCAGTACCTTCAAGAGCCTTTTTAAGATCTGCAATCTTAGCTTCAACAGTAGCCTTTTCTTCAGCCGAAATATTATCTCCTATTTCAGCAAGAGATTTCTCTGACTCATAAACTAAGTTGTCAGCATGGTTTCTTAATTCAACTTCTTCTTTCTTCTTCTTATCTTCTTCTGCATATTGCTCAGCTTCCTTAACCTTCTTCTCGATTTCTTCATCAGAAAGGTTAGTTGTAGCTGTAATTGTAATGTTTTGCTCTTTACCAGTTCCAAGATCCTTAGCAGTTACGTGAACGATACCATTAGCATCGATATCAAAAGTAACTTCTACCTGTGGAACACCTCTTTTAGCTGCTGGGATACCATCAAGTTGGAATCTACCTAATGTAATGTTATCCTTAGCCATTTGTCTTTCACCTTGAAGAACATGGATATCAACTGCAGTTTGGTTATCAGCTGCTGTAGAGAAAATCTGGCTCTTCTTAGTAGGGATAGTAGTATTTCTTTCAATAAGCTTAGTAAATACACTTCCTAAAGTTTCGATACCTAGTGATAACGGAGTAACATCTAATAGAAGTACATCTTGTACGTCTCCTGCAAGAACTCCACCCTGTACTGATGCTCCAACAGCAACACACTCATCTGGGTTAACTCCCTTATGAGGATCTTTACCAGCAATCTTCTTAACTGCTTCTTGAACAGCTGGGATTCTAGTAGATCCACCAACTAAGATTACCTTATCAATATCATTTGAAGTAACACCAGCATCTGACATAGCTTTTCTCATTGGCTCAACAGTTTTTTGAACTAATTCATTTGATAACTGCTCGAATTTAGCTCTAGTTAAATCCATGTTTAAGTGCTTTGGACCTTCAGCTGTAGCAGTGATGAAAGGAAGGTTGATATTAGTAGACTGTGCACTTGAAAGCTCTTTTTTAGCCTTCTCAGCAGCTTCCTTAAGTCTTTGAAGACTCATGTTGTCATTTCTAAGGTCAACTCCGTTTTCTTTTTTGAAATCTTCTGCAAGGTAGTTCATGATAACTTCATCAAAGTCATCTCCACCAAGGTGGTTGTTACCGTTTGTAGCAAGAACCTCAAATACTCCATCTCCAATTTCAAGGATAGATACATCGAAAGTACCACCACCTAGATCGTATACCATGATTTTCTGGTGAGTATCACCTTTGTCTAAACCGTAAGATAATGAAGCTGCAGTTGGCTCATTGATAATTCTCTTAACTTCAAGACCTGCAATTTTACCAGCATCTTTAGTAGCTTGTCTTTGAGCATCTGTGAAGTAAGCAGGAACTGTAATTACTGCTTGAGTTACTGTCTCACCAAGATAAGCTTCAGCGTCAGCCTTTAATTTACCAAGTACCATAGCAGAAATTTCCTGTGGTGAATGATCTTTTCCGTCAATCGATACTTTAAAATCAGTACCCATATGTCTCTTGATAGAAATAATAGTTCTATCTGGATTAGTGATAGCCTGTCTCTTTGCAGTCTCTCCAACTAATCTCTCACCATCTTTTGTAAATGCTACGATAGAAGGAGTAGTTCTATTACCTTCCGCATTAGGGATTATTGTTGGCTCTCCACCTTCATAAACCGATACACATGAGTTTGTTGTTCCTAAGTCTATACCTATAATTTTTGACATTTAAAT
The DNA here is from genome assembly GCA_025210655.1 of Bacillota bacterium. GTDB lineage: Bacteria > Bacillota > Clostridia > Peptostreptococcales > Acidaminobacteraceae > JAOARG01. The sequence goes on along the minus strand of JAOARG010000040.1, from coordinate 77,546 downwards.
TTCCTCCTTTTTAATCCTATATTATCCTTGAACTTTGACCATACTTGGTCTAATAACTTTTGAATTTAATTTATAACCTTTTTGAAATTCTTCAATAACATGCTCAGCTTCAAATCCTTCAGCTTCTCCAGTCATTACAGCATGATGCATTTCTGGATCAAACTTTTCTCCTACTGAAGCAATTTCTTCTAGACCATTTTTCTCTAAAGTTTCGATAAGGGATTTTTTAATAAGTTCCACACCATCAAATGCATGGGAATTTTCTCCCTCTTCAAGCTTCATAGAATCAATAGCTCTAGTGAAATTATCAAGTACTGGTAGCAAATCAACAATTAGTTTTTCATTTGCATATTTGTAAAGATCCGCTTTTTCTTTCTCAGTTCTTCTTTTAAAGTTCTGGAATTCAGCTGTAAGTCTTACATACTTGTCCTTTAATTCTTCACACTCTTTAGCTAATTTTTCTGTATCATTTGAACCTTCAACCGCTTCTTCAACAGTTTCCTTTGCCACTTCCTCAACAACTTCTTCAGTTTCTTCTAGAATCTCTTCAGTTGTTTCCTCTGCTGCACCTTTTTTCTTTACCATTACTACACCACCTAAATTATCCTATAATTTATAGATTTATTCCCGAAAAAATCTCTGTTAGAGTATCTCCGGTATGTTTTACTATTGAAATCACTCCAGAATAGTCCATTCTAGTTGGTCCAAGAATAATAAGTCTACCAATATTATCTTCATTAAACCTATATACCGAACTTACCATACTTATATCCTGAAACTCTTTAATACCTATTTCTGTTCCAATTTTTACAGAAAGTCCATCATGTTCAGAATTCATGTTTACTAGATGTTCTAGTATTTTCTTACTTGATATGCTTTCAATAAAACTTTTAGCTTTATCAAAATCCCTAAACTCTGGAATATTAAATATATTGTCCTTACCCTTGATGCATATTTCTATATCTTCAAGCTCCTTAAGGGTATCCCTAAGTATTGGAATAAGATAATCGATTATATTAGATAATTGTGGCAAATCGTTCTTCAATGAATTTATTATCCTTAGGTTAATATCATGTATAGATAAACCCTTTAGTCTTTCAACAAACATATCAGAAAGAAGATCTAGTACATTCTGATTAGTATCTGAAAAATTGATAATCAAACTCTTGTAAAGACCTGAGTTGTTAACAAGTATCATTAGTATCTTACTATCATTTATTTTTACAAATTTAAGATTGCTTAGTTCACTTCTATTAAACTTAGGTAAAGTTATCATTGCTATCATCCCAGTCATACTGGAAAGAATTTCAGCTGCCTCAGATATAACATCCTCTACCTCTATAATATTATTTAGAAGTAATCCTCTTACCAAATTTCTTTGGTCTTTTTTAAGATTTTTTTCCTTAATAAGGCTATCTACATACATTCTATATCCAAGCTCCGATGGTATTCTACCAGCAGAAGTATGGGGTTGAGAAAGATATCCAAGCTCTTCTAAGTCAGCCATTTCATTTCTAACTGTTGCAGAACTGATACCTAATGGATATTTCTTTGCAATTGTTCTGGATCCAACTGGACTGGCGTTATTAATGAAATCATCAATAATTATTTTTAGTATTGCCAATTTTCTATCTCCTAAAGACATCTATCCACCTCCTAGATCCATAAAGACTTATATCAATCACTTAAGTGACTTATATTTTTATTTATTAGCACTCATTTTTTTCGAGTGCTAACACTTCCTGTAATTAAAATACCACTTTTTGTTCACCTTGTCAATAGGATTGGTCAAAAAAAACAAAACAGCTAGGAATGTTGAAAACACAAGTAAAGTTACACTTGCATTGTCCACCTAGCTGTTTGAGTGCTAAAATATTTTATATGAATTTACTTATAATATAATTAGAAATGTCAAAGCCTGAATCCGTTAGGAACAATCTTCCATCTTTTATTTTCATATAACCCATTTCTTCATGCTTTTTAATTTCACTTCCATGAATATCTAAAAAATCTATATCAAACTCCTGATTTAATTCTGCTATAGATATTCCTTCCCTTAATCTTAGACCTAACATTATTCTTTCAAGCAAAAGATCCTCTCCAGAAATTTCACTACTATCCAGTATAGGCTTTTCATTAGATGACAAACTATTATAATATTCATTAAAATCATAATAATTAGAATATCTATAACCATCCAAATAGCCATGGGCAGATAAGCCTAAACCGATATACTCGTGACATCTCCAATACTTTAGATTATGCACAGACTCATGTCCCGGCTTTGAAAAGTTTGATATTTCATAGTGGCCATATCCCAATGCCTTGAGCTTATCTATGGTTATATGATACATAGCCCTATCTATTTCCTCATCTATTTCCTCAATTTCACCAGCTTGATACATTTGGTAAAACTTTGTCCCCTCTTCTATTTTTAAACTATAGTAAGAAATATGTTCTGGATTAAGTTTAGTTATTTCATTAATATCAGCCTCTATATCCTCTACAGTTTGTCCCGGAAGACCATAAATAAAATCTACATTTATATTTTTTATACCTTTTTTCCTAAGAAGATAGTAACTCTCCTTAAAATCATTATAGCTGTGTATTCTACCTATTACTTTTAAAAGTCTATCACTTGTTGACTGAAGTCCTAAGCTTATCCTATTAACACCTGATTCAAGAAACAAATCTGCTAATTCCTCAGTAATAGTACCAGGATTACATTCAACAGTATATTCAATGACTCTTTCCACATTAATCAGAGACTTAATCTTATCAAGCACCATTCTTAACAAATCTATATCCAGGACACTTGGAGTTCCGCCTCCAATGAATATGGTCTCAATATCATCATACTTTCCACCATATAAGTCAAACTCTTTTAATAAATTTTCCACATATTCTTTTCTCTTATCATAGGAAGAAACTATTGAGCAAAAATCACAGTATTTACATTTTTCCTTACAGAAAGGTATATGGATATATAGTCCTTTCATATAATCACCTCAAAAAGTTAAATTGGGGCTGACACACAATCAGCCCCAACATTATATTTTTTTATTTACTCTCATCAAACTTAAGAACTGCTAAGAATGCCTCTTGTGGCACTTCAACTGATCCTAACTGACGCATCTTTTTCTTACCTTCCTTCTGTTTCTGAAGAAGTTTCTTCTTTCTAGAAATATCTCCACCATAACATTTGGCAAGTACATCTTTTCTAAGGGCTCTTATGTTCTCCCTTGCAATTACCTTATTTCCAATTGATGCTTGGATTGGAATAGCAAACATATGTCTTGGAATAACATCAGTAAGCTTCTCACAAATTTGTCTACCCCTGGATACTGCCTTAGTAGTATGAACAATTAATGAGAATGCATCAATAACTTCTTTGTTAAGAAGTATATCCATCTTAACAAGATCTGATTCTTGATATCTCTTAAATTCATAATCAAAAGAACCATATCCCTTTGTTTTTGACTTTAGGGCATCGAAGAAATCATAAATTACTTCATTTAAAGGAAGTTCGTAGTGAAGCACTACCCTAGTATCATCGATATAAGACATATCAATCATATTTCCCCTCTTATTTACACAAAGGTCCATGATATTTCCAACATACTCTGTAGGAAGCATGATTTTTGCATCAACAATCGGTTCTTCCATTAATGAAATTTCTGTTCTTTCCGGTAAGTCCGCAGGATTCTGTATCATTAATACAGATCCATCAGTCTTTGTTATTCTATAAATAACACTTGGTGCTGTAGTAATCAGATCAAGATTAAATTCCCTGTCCATTCTCTCAAGTAATACTTCTAAATGAAGAAGACCTAAGAAACCACATCTAAAACCAAAACCTAGGGCAACAGATGTCTCAGCTTCAAAAGTAAGTGCCGCATCATTTAATTGTAATTTCTCAAGGGCATCCCTGATACTATCATAATCTTGTCCCTCTGCTGGATATACACCACAATAAACCATAGGAGTAGCTTTTTGATATCCAGGTAGAGCTTCTTCAGTTGGATTTGCAGCATTAGTTATAGTATCACCAACCTGACAATCCTTTACATTCTTTATACTTGCAACAATATATCCAACATCCCCTGCCATAAGCTCCTTTTGTGGAGTCATAGTAGGAGAGTTAACTCCAACTTCAGTTACTTCATACACTATTCCAGATGACATCATTTTTATCTTGTCACCCTTCTTAACCTTTCCATCAAAAACCCTTACATATGCAACCGCACCTTTGTAAGAATCATAGTAAGAGTCAAAGATAAGACACTTAAGAGGTTTGTCTTCATCACCAGTCGGTGCTGGAATTACCTCAACTATCTTCTCCAAAACATCTTCAATATTCAGACCTGATTTTGCAGAAATAAGAGGAGCATCATGGGCTTCAATACCTATATAATCCTCTATCTCATGTTTAATTTCATCCGGTCTAGCACTTGGAAGGTCAATTTTATTTAAAACCGGTAATAACTCAAGATTCTCATCAAGTGCAAGGTATACATTGGCCATAGTCTGAGCCTCAACACCTTGGGCTGCATCAACAACTAAAACAGCACCTTCACATGCCGCAAGACTTCTTGATACTTCATAAGTAAAGTCTACGTGACCTGGAGTATCAATAAGGTTTAAAATATACTCCTTACCATCCTTATACTTGTAAGTAAGTCTTGTTGAATTAAGTTTGATAGTTATTCCTCTTTCTCTCTCAAGCTCCATGCTATCAAGAATCTGGTCCTTCATTTCCCTGTTTGTTAAAAGACCTGTCTTTTCTATCAGCCTATCAGCAAGTGTTGACTTACCGTGGTCGATATGGGCAATTATACTAAAATTTCTTATATATTCTTGTCTTCCTGTCGACATAATTCAATTGGGACTACACTAGCACTCCCAATATTCACCGTCCTTTCATACTCTTGTATTCAAAAAAAATATTATAGCTGAAATGCTATAATGTATTTTAGATTTCTCTATATATTTATACACAGTAGATTATATCATAATTATTATTCTTTTTAAAGTAGGAGTTGTTTTTCAACTCACACTCAGCCCAGCATCATCTTTGATGATAGCCCAGCTATATCTTTATATGGATATAAGCCCAGCAACATCTTTAGTTGTTAGCCCAGCGAAGTTCTTTGAACTTCTAGAGCAAGGAAGTTTTACTTAGGTAAAACAAATTCAAAAAATTTCTTCCCCATAGGGGAAAAATATCCTCGCTCTAACTTGCCTTGCAAGTGCTGGGCTAAAAGTATATAATATCTTTTGCTGGGCTAAGAATCAGTGATTCTTGCTAGACTTGAATCAAAGATTCAGCTGAGTAGCAAACAGCTTAAAATCAATAATAAAATTAGTTCTTAATATTATTATAAGTTTTTACTATTTAAGCTTGATTTTAGCTACCGTTTGTGTTAAAATACTTTTGTTAAACAAGGTTATGAGAGGGGTGAAATTGTGGCTAATATTAAATCTGCAAAGAAAAGAATTAAAGTAATCAACAAGAAGAACGCTATAAACAAAGCAAACAGAACTGTACTTAAGAACGCTCTTAAGAAGTTTGATGCAGCTGTTGAAGCAGGAAACAAAGAAGAGGCAACTAAATTATTCTCTGCAACTGAGAGTACAATTAGAAAGTCTGTAACTAGAGGTATCGTTCACAAGAACGCTGCTGGTAGAAAAGTTGCTAGACTAGCTAAGAAATTAAAAGCTATGGCTTAATACAGCAATTAAAAATTGTTTATGATGTTTTTACGTCCGCAACTATTCCCTGCGTACAAAACATTACTCGTTCACAAGCGTAACCTGTTACGCTTTTCGCATTTTTTGGGGAATAGTATTTTAAAAAATATAACTCCTATAAAATTGAGGTTTTACAACCACTATTTTATAGGAGTTTTTTAATTTCTAGTTCTTTGTATTTAAGGCTTTTGCAATTAACAATTCTATAGCAAGTCTTCCACCTAACTTACCTGTCTTTATTCCCTCGTCAAATTCTGCACAGTAATTAAACATAGTGCTTATATACGAAGGGGAAAATTTACTGGCTTGGCCTGAGTATTTTTTTCCTACATATTGGTGAAGCCCTAGTTCTTTTGAGATTGAACCTGCTGTATAACCTTCTTTTTTTAGTTTTGAAAAGTCATTTAATATTCTAAAATGTCTTGTAACCATAGTTAAGATAAATACCTCATTGGTTCCTTTATATACTAAATCATTTAGTACTTTAAAAGCCCTGTCTCCATTTCTATCCCCTATAGCATCAACAAGACTGAATATATTATTTTCCATTGGTTTTTCTATTATTTTATCAATATCTTCACTTTCAACTTCACCTTTGGAAGACACTAAATTGACAAGCTTTTGAATTTCATTATACAGTTCATAAAGTGTTTTTTCAGAATCCCTTGTCAGATAACCAACTTGCTTTATAAAGTAAAATAATACTGGATTTGAAATATTGATGCCATTTGATGAAAACTGCTTCTTAACCCATTTTTTCAAATCATTCTCATCAAGCTTACCGAAGTCAACTACTTGAGAAAAGGACTTAATACCTTTGAATATAGCTTTTCTCTTATCAATACTTCCCCTAGCCTCAACAACAAGTACTGTGGCTTCAGATGGTTCTTTTATATATGACATAAAATCTTTATACTCTTGAGACTCAGTATTCAGCTTAAAAAGATTTTCACCATTCTTCATAACTATAAGCCTATAAGGATTAAACACCGGCAAACTATCTGCAGATTTAATCATATCACAAACGCTATAATCACCATCATACACTTCGTAATTAAGATCCTTACCGGGACCTTCTACTGTTTTTTCAACTATTTTCTCTACTAATTTATCAATAAGGTATTCTTCCCTTCCATGTAGGAAATAAACCGTATTCAATTCTCCCTTATCTACAGATTTAAAACTGTCTTTGTATCCCATATATTATCTCCTTCTATAAGTACGAATCATAAAATAACCATCAAAACTTCTTAAGCTAACACATCCATCACTTTGATTATCATATAATTTAATACCACGACTTAAATATCTATCTCTAACCGTATCATCCGGCAAACCATATCTATTCTCTCCAACTTGAATTATAGCATATCTTGGCTTAGATTTATCAATAAATTCCATAGAAGATGAGCTTTTAGAACCATGATGCGGAACCTTAAGTACATCTATATTGGACATATATGATGAAAAGTCTCTCATGTTTCTATTTTCTACCTCCTTCTCTCCATCACCTGTAAACAAATAACTTTTATTATCATAATTCATATTTACATATATTGATCTATTATTAATATTACTATCTTCATCTAAACCTGGAATAAGGACAAGAGAAAGCCCACCCACATCCAATTCAAGTAGATCTTCAACAAATACTATATTATCCCGATAATTTTCAAACTTATCAATATAATTACCCTTACTCATGTAGATTCGATCTATCGTTACCTTTTTTAGATTTATAAGGCCTCCATAATGATCCCTATGACTGTGTGAAAGGATAAAAACATCAATGTGCTTAATACCATTACGAAGAAGTATTTCCTCAAGATTCCCCTCTTTGTAATCATATCCCGAATCAATAAGAATATCCTTCTTCCCCTTTTTTATGTATATGCAATCCCCTTGACCTATATCAAAATAATCTATATGCAGGCTATTGTATGAAATGACTAAAGAAAATGCAATCATAAGTGTAACAATAATCAAATTCATCTTAAGATTTATTTTTTTCTCTTTTCTAAAAAGCATTAGAAGAATAAGAGTATATAAAATGATTAGTAAAGACCAATGAACATACACATCCTCTAGTAAAAACAACTTCTTCCCCTCTATTATACTGATAGAAGTGCTAGACCAAAACAATTCAATTAAATAGTAAAAAAATCTATAAAATACATCTAGGATTTTATTCATCCATAAGAAGTTAACTATAAAATTATTCACTAAAAAGGCAAGGAGTAGAAATGGATAAAATATAGCAAATATAAATACCATTACTACATTAGCTATTATTGAAAATACATACACTTTTCCAAACCAATAGGCAGATATAGGCAATATAAGAACATTCACCGAGAGTGGTATAGAAAGAATATCCCATTTTACCAGCTTTTTTATGATTGGTGAAAACAGAATTATTGAAAGCACCGCTAAAAATGATAACTGAAAACCTATATCCCAAAGTGTATAGGGGTTATATAATAAAAAAATCAAGCCTGTTATAGACAGAGTACATAGCATGTCCCTTCTTCTATCAATAAAGTATCCCAACTCCGAAATCAAGATAAATACAAATGCACGTAAACTTGAAACACCATTAGAAACTAGGAGAACATAGAGAAAAACAATTAGTAGTGACATTAGTTTCTTCTGGTTTTTGGGAACTCTAAAAAAACCTAGACATTTGTATATAAGACCATAGATTAGGGCAATATGAAATCCTGATACAGCCATAAGATGGGCAATTGATATGTCTCTATATTTTTCAAGTACTTCCTCACTAAGGAGACTATCATCACCCGTAAGAAAACAATAAAATATAGGATAATTTCTTTTTGAAACAGTATTAGAAATACTTTGTATCCTGTTTCTCATATAAATTCGGCATCTACTTAGAATCGACCCATATCCAATTTCTTCACTGATACTATTAATATAAAGAAATCCTAGTGATTTTTTCGATTTGCTGTAATACTCAAAATTAAAGGTGTTAGGGTTATACTGAACATAGTCCTTAGAAAAACTAGCAAACACCTTATATCTTTTACCCTCTTCAAGTATTAAGTCACTAGATACATTCGCCTTCATCCCACTATAAATAGACGGCTCTAACACACTAACTTTATAGTAGTCTTCAAACTCCCTTTCAATATCAATTATCAAAGACTTCTTTTCTCCATATGGTATCTTATAATCAAAAAATCCAATATATAGATTTCCTATAATAATCAGAAGCACTAGAAATAGTATTCCCTTGAAGGAAATCAACTTATTAAATATTAAAAACATCATAGTGCAGAAGCTCAACAGGATTCCTAAAAACATATCATTGTATGATAGTATCCCTAATATTAAAAATAAAAAAATAATAACCACAGGTCTCTTCATATTCATCACCTATGGTTATTATAATTCTAATCCCTTATTTTGTAAATAAGTCTTTTATTTGTAATTAGTCAATATGAACTTTTTTAATAAAAAATACTGTTATAGCTGCAGTTATTGGAATAGTTAGAATAAGTCCCATACTTCCAGCTAGAGATCTAATTATTTCAGTAGAAATTATATCGAGATTAAAAATTTTCCTTGCAGGGGTACTGTATGCCATAAATATCATCATTAGCTGTAGAGATCCACCTGTGTAAGCTAATATAAGGGTATTTGCCATGGTACCCATAATATCCCTACCAACATTCATCCCTGACTTAAATAGTCTTTTAGCACTAAGGCTATCATCTATTGAATACAGCTCGCTTATGGATGATGAAATTGACATAGCGACATCCATTACAGCACCTAATGAACCAAGGATTATTCCCGCAAATAATATTCCCCTATAATCAAATGTAACTCCTTGAGGAATATACATAAGCATTCCAGCTTCCATACCACTTAGACCTGTCATATTAGCTTTAAGGCCTATTATATAAGCTATTATACCAGAAATAACAACTCCAAAAGTCGTACCAATAATAGCCGAAAAACTCTTCTTATTGACTCCAGCAACAAAATATAAGGTAAAGTTAGTAATTATTATGGCTGTTACTATAGCTAGAATTATTGGATTATATCCCTTAAGCATAAAAGGAATCATAAATTTAATTATTAATAGTATGGTTGTAGCTAAAGTTATCAAAGTCTTTAAGCCCTTTGATTTACCTACAAGTAGAAGTACTGCCACAAACAATATCAAAACCCATTTAATATATTTTTCCCTAGAGTAATCCGTAATTATAACTTCCAAATCTTCAGCTGAATCATTTATAGCAACAATAAGTTCCATGCCTGGCTTTGATTCAACCTTATATACAAAATTTCCACTTAGACCATTTTCCACCGTGGCCTTTTCACCTTTATAATCTCCACTTATTATTTCCAAATCAACAAGCTGTACTAAATATTCTTCACCATTTTCTATGTAGTTCCTATCTGTAACACTTAAAACCTTTGCCTTTTCATAGCTATAATCAACTGCCTCCCCATTTCCATCACAAAAGGACACATTTATTGCTAGAATAAGTAATAATAATACTGCCAAAATTTTCTTCATCTCTTACCTCCATCTTTTCATGTCATATTCTATTTTATAACATTCTAGACAAACATAAAATCCCCCCTGCCAAAATTTTAAGGAATTTACCTGATACTTTGACAGAGGGGAGGGACGTTATGGCATTTTTAAATATCCTATGCTTCTTTTATTATCTTAGACCATCTTCACACTTAGCTTCTTCTTTAGTAAGCCCACCAACTCTTGGATGTGGTCTTCCGCAATTTGTAACAGATAGAATAAGAACTAACTCATTATCTCTTGGTGCATCTGGAACTCTTACTTCCATAGCATCAAAGTGACTTCTTACAAATGCTGCATCTTTGTAATGTAGAGGAACATCAATTGCACAACCTGGATATCCCATTTTCTTTACTGAAGGAATAATAGCCTTACCTCCACCTAGTCCTGCTCTGAAAGGCTTACCTAGTGTTGGATGCATTAAAGCAGCCCCGTGCTCAAGTTCACCATTACCACCAACAATAGCAGCTTTACCATAAGACTCTGCTTCTGACTGCTCAATTCCAGCAGCTCTTAAAACTTTCTCAACTAACTCTGGAGCTATAGAAGCACTAAACTCAGATAAAGGACTTAAATCCTCAACATATTTGCCTGCAAAAGGATTTTCAAATACTACTGCGATAGACGCTCTAACATTGTTTCCTTCAACTTCCTTTTGACCATCAGCTTTAATTTCTTCTACAAATGTATAATACTTTCTTATTTTAATATCCATTTTATATTCCTCCCATAAATTAGTTTATTTTAATCTTTCTACTAGAAGATTATCAGGCACTTTAACTACATAATCCTCTATGCAAATTATCGAACCCTTAATAACATCCCTAGCTATTAATTTTTCAGCTGCTGTTGCACCATTAAGTAATGCAATGTGTTTTTGTCTTGTACTCAGTCCCTTTATTCCAAGTGTTACTATTCTACCTGGTATATCAGTACCTGAATCTATTTCTTCTGCCAAACACCTTAAAATACTATCATCTTCTACATCTGTCATATTAGCTACGTGGGTTGCACAGGAATCAGCTATAGATGCACTTTTAGCAAAGACAACTGCTGCTGTAGCTATTCCCTTTGTAAAACTTCGTCCACCCATTCCACTGGTACATATTCCTCCAATGCCATCATCTTTACCAATATTTATGACTACCTGACTTTTGGAAGAATTCCCAAGGGGGATTCCTACCTTAATTTTCTTACCTGTAAGATCCTTAAGAGCTATATCCCCACCATTGTTTATAATCACCCTTGTAGCCCCAAGCTCAAGGGCCTTTTCAAGAGCTATGTCAGAAAAAGATCCTGCCACAGCTCCTAATGTATTCATATCATCATCACCAAGAAGATTTACTGATGCTATCATTTTATTAAGAACATCCGGATTACTTGAATCAATCTCAGAGTAATACCTCATCTTCTTAAGATTTGGTAGATATATCGCCAGTTTTTCAAATTCACTGATAATATAAGATGCTACTTCCCTTGCAAGGGAAGGAACCCTTTCATCTTCTGCCCAAATATCTAAAGCCATTTGTATAGGTCCGTGATTTAAAAATATTCTTTTATCCTGAAGTTCTCCTATCATAGTCTATTCTCCTGAATTAAGTCTCTTAATTAGCTCTTCCTTAGTGATAATACTTTGTTCATGTCCACCCAGTTCAGCAAATTTTTCCCTAGTCATTGTATATTCAACCGGTGCTACTGTTGCAGGTGTTGGTACCCATGTTGTTGCTTCTGGAACCATTTTCCCTACATCAACCATGAAGTTTATTCCACCACCTGGAAGAACAAATACATCTGCTCCAGCTACTGTCATTTTAACCTCATCATTGTGTATAGCATCTGTTAGTTTCTTAGGGAAAGTAGTTACACCAGCTCTTGCACTTCCACCAGTTCCACCTGTATAGATTATTGAAACCCTCGATTCTTCACATGTATCAGAAATCATCTTAACTGCTTTTAGTACATCCTCTGACATTGAAATTTCCTTTACAGATCCATCTTCAAGTACTTCTAAAAGAGATGCCTTTTGTCCAGTAGTCTCAGTAACAAGAATCTTCATTCCAGCCCAAGCAAGATCCATGTTAACACTAGTTACAGCATCAAGAGGACTTGTTACTTCTGTTCCACCCCAACCATGTCCATGTTTTCCAAAATATCTTCCCCTAGTACTTCTTGTACCATAAGGAACAACACCACTATATTTCATACCAACTTCTTCACCAGCAAAGTGCTCAGAAAGAAGACCGATAACATGGTAATCAAGGATAATAGCTTCATCAACTACTCCTGAAAGTTGTCTCGCAAACATACCAATCGTTGCACTACCACATCCAACTCTCATAAGTTTTTCCTTCATACCGTCTATAACAGGTGCTTTTCCTTGCTGAATTTCAAGTTTACATCCATTTGCTACTTTAAGTTCTACCGGTCTACCATTGGCAAGGTCTACTATTGTCTTTGCTACGATAAATCCATCATTACCATTACTAAGTAAGTTTGCTCCACCTACAGTAAGCATCTTCGATCCGTACTCTTCTGTAGTAATCATACCTACAACTTTTCCATCTCTTTTAACCTTTTCACCCTCTTCACCAATATGAACATTAGTATCAATCTTAACTTTAACACCACTATAACTTAAAGGTGCTTCTGTTACAACAGTAACCACGTCAACATTTTCAACCTTTTCTTCAACAATGAAAGGTGCAGGTCTACAACAAGGATAATTAGTACCACTACCTACTGCAGTAATTACAGGTTTAAAGGGAAGTGAATGCTTTTCACCCGTTTTTGTAACCGCATCTACTACAAGTTTTCTATTTCTAACAAGTTGACCATCTTTATTGGTATATCTTGTACATGCTCCTGTTTTCCCCTCAGGTACAGTACAGTTTACAGGGCAATGTGTACATTTTATGCTGTCTTCATCAGGATTATCTACCCTTTCGACAGCCCCAAAAGGACATACCCTTGCACATATCCCACAAGAAACACAATTCTCTGTAAGATATGCTTTTTTCTCCTTTACCTCAATACCTGAAACAGGACAATTCTTAACACAAATATTACACCCTTTACATTTGTCCAAACTTATATTTATCATAGAAAAATTCCCCCCCTAGTCTGCTATATGATTTGTGCCTTTCTTGTTGGAGGTGGTGTATTTCTACTCTTAGTAAACATTACCTCTCCATCAATTACAACCATTGAAACCCCTGGTATGTCACCTGCTTCAAGAGCTTTGACACAGTCATCACCTACAGAACCCATAGGAGCATCAAGAATTACAAAATCTCCTTCTTTTCCTTCTGCAATTATTCCTACATCAAGTCCATATGTTCTTGCAGTGTTTCCTGTAGCAAAACAAATTGCTTCAGCTCCACTCACTTCACTCTCTGAAGCTACATAAGAAATTGTTCTAAGAATACCTAATGGAATGATTCCTGATCCAGAAGGTGAGTCATTACCCATGATTATTCTATGAAGACTTCCTTTTTCCTTAGCTTGATTTACAGTATATTTCATAACCTTGTAGTTACCACACTGAACAAGTTCTAACGCTAAATCTGTATCATTTATTAACTTATCAACTTCTTCTAAAGGAATAGCAGTTGGTCCACCGTTTATGTGAGAAACTACATCTGGATTTGTTTTCATTACGTCTTCAGCTGTTATTGTAGAAGATCCTGGTATAGATGTTCCACCAGTATGCATCATTACTTTAAAACCATTCTTCTTTGCCCACTGAACCATTACAGATGCTTCAGCAGGATCCTTAACAGATCCAAGACCAACTTCACCAACTAACCAACATCCCTCAGCTGCTAAATCTTCAAAATCTTTTTCAACTAATCCTTTTTCAAGAATAAGCGCACCACCATGAAGCTTCACTCCACCCGGTCTAGCATTTCTACTACTTTTATGACCTAAAAGAGCAAGAGCTTTAGTACCAGAAGCATCCTTAGGTCTACCTGGTGTATGAGGTTCACCAGCTGAAATCATTGTTGTAACCCCACCATGCATAGAACTGTTAATGAAACCCACAGTATTTTGTCTTGGTGTAAAATCACCTAAAACAGGATGTACATGGGAATCAATAAGTCCTGGCATAACAGTAGTTCCATTTGCGTCTATAATTTTGTCACATTTTACACTTTCAAGGATATCTTCTGATCCAATTTTCTGAATTTTTCCGTCGACAACAAGTATTGCTGATCCTTCAATTACCGGTTTTTCTATATCACCTGATACTATAGTTCCAATGTTCTTTATTCCTAGTACTGACAAAAAAATCTCCCCCAATTCATTATCATATAGGGAAAGCCCATTAGGGCCTTCCCAACTCTGAATATTAATCTTCTACAACATACTCTTCTTCTAATTGAGCAAACTCATCTAAACCAACTAAAGTATTAAACTCACTAAATGTAATCATATTGTCCATGAAAGTTTCTGTAGTGTTATCATCCTTAAGTTGATTCATTAAAGTAAACATAGCTTTTGACGCAACATAAGTTGATGCTGTTGGATAAATTACTAAACTGTATCCAAGGTTCTCAAGTTCTTGATTCTTAAGAAGAGGTGTTCTTCCCCCCTCAACCATGTTTGCTAATGAAGGTATTTCCATCACTTCATGTACTTTTTTCATTTCTTCAACAGATTCTACAGACTCTACGAAAATAATATCTGCTCCAGCAGCTTCATAAGCCTTAGCTCTCTTTAAAGCTTCATCAAGACCATGAACTGTTCTTGCATCTGTACGGGCAATAATCATAAGATCTGGATCTTTTCTAGCAGCCTTAGCAGCTTTGATTTTACCTACCATTTCCTCCATTGGAATAACTTTTCTTCCAACCATGTGTCCACATCTTTTAGGAGCTACTTGGTCCTCAAGCTGAATTGCTGCAACACCTGCTGCCTCATACTCTTCAACAGTTCTCATAACTGTGATAGCGTTTCCAAAACCTGTATCAGCATCTGCAATTACTGGAATATCTACAGCGCTAACTAATTTTCTAGCTCTATCTAGCATCTCTGTCATTGAAAGAAGACCGATATCTGGCTTTCCTAATGCACTTGCAGCCTGTCCATATCCTGTCATATAAACTGCATTGAATCCAGTCTTCTCGATTACTCTTGCTGTAAGGGCGTCATGAGCTCCTGGTGCTACTAATATCTCTTTGTTTTTAATTAACTCTCTTAATTTTGCTGTCGCTTTCATTGGTAATTCCTCCTATATTTTAAATTCATTTTTTAATACTTCAAATCCATAGTTTTCATTTAGCTGTGCTATAACTCCAGAAGTAAATAATAAATAATTTTGATCTATTATTACTTTAGCTTCTTTGGGAAGTAATGATACTCCAGGATTGACAAGGGCAGATTTTATTATTTCTTCCCCAGACTCTGCACTTCTATGGGCGAATATTCCCCCAACACCAATTATTGTTTTTACATACCTTAAATCTCTTCCCACAGGCATTCCCGGAACAATTCCCCTTACTGGATCAACATTCTGAGATATATAGCCTGCATGTCTTTTTAAGGCAACTTCTACTGCCGTTTTAGCTAAAAGAGTATCAAACATGTACTCCTCTTCATCTGAAGCAACTAACTCTGGATTTTCATCTATTCTGTCAACATAATTCATAAATCTGTCTAAAAGATCCATGTCTTTTAAATCATTCTTTTTAAATATTTCCATAGGATTTACTGTTTCAAGGATACCTTTAGCACTTACCCTCATACCTAGATTTCCTTCTACAGTTCTAAAAGAAACCTGTTTTTCATTATTTACAATAAGTCCTATTTCTTCATTTTCAAGATTCTCCAAGTGGGGAATAACTGAATGTACATCAGTTGTAGCCCCACCTAAATCTATTATTACACAATCACCGATACCCTCATGGGAATAGACACCCTTTGCAAGGATCTCTGCCCCTAGAAGAACTGCCCCTGGAGTAGGGATTACTTTATCAGTGGTCAATTCTTCCTGAAGCATTCTAAGTCCTTTAGCTTTGGTTATCTGTCTAATAAACTCCCTGTGAATAGCATCTCTTGATTCTTTAACTCTTAATTCATGGATGGTAGGCATAATATTCGGAACCCTAATATGAGATATTTCACCCTCTCTCAAGATACCTGCCACAGTAGCTTGAGCCTTAACATTCCCTGCAACTACCACAAAACTACTAACACCACTTTCAACGATAAGATGTGCATTTTCGATTATAGATGTCTCATCGCCAAAATCTGTACCACCTGCCAAAAGAATAATATCTGGATTAATTTCCTTAAGAATCTGCACCCTGTAATCTGGAAGATTTTCATTGGAAATAATCTCTAATATCTTAGATCCCGAATTCATAGCTACCTCTTTTGCCGCCTTTGCTGTAACCCTAATCATGTAACCCATAGCTACCATTCTTAGGCCACCAGCAGCACTGCTCGAAGCAAGAATTTCATCAACCTGAATTTTTTCAACACCCAGCTGCTCAATCATCTTTTTTCGTCCTAGATCAATCCCTTCATAAACATTTTTTACTGTTGTAGGGGATTGAACTGTTGCAACTAGTCTTCCATCTTTAAAAAGACGCTGTTTTGTAAAGGTGCTTCCAACATCAATTACTAGATAATCATACTTTGGCACAATATTACCTTCTTTCTACTTTGTATAACAATATCCATCCATAATTCTTCTTGCAGTTCTACTTATAGCTGCTTTTTCAAGCTTGTAAGTGTCACCTTCTACACTTGCAGCTACATCTATCTGAATCTTTCCTGCTGGATGTCCAATATTTATAATGTCATTTTTTCCTCTATCCTTAGCTTCCATTGCTTCGTTAACTAAAGTACCTGATATTCTAGCTGCTGCCCCAGTACAGATTGTTGCTGTACCAGCATAAGTCTTATGAACAACCTGCATAAACATAAGTCTTGACACAAAATCAATTTCATCTTCACTTATAGCTTTTCCAGTTGTAAAATCTTCATAATTATTTGCTGGAGATACAAAAGCAATCATAGGGAATGCTGGGGATACCTTAACTGCATCTTCCCACTTATCTACAATCCCCATAGCTACAGTTGCCTTAGCTCTTATTTCTTCAAGAGTAGCTAGCATTTCTTTATTTTCATCTATTTGAGCTGGAGTTTCAATTCCTGTAAGGCCTAAATCCTTTGCTCTTACAAAGACTACAGGATTTGCTGCATCAACTATTGAAACATCTAAAGTTCCAAAACCTGTTACTTCCATCTTATCTACTGGATTTCCAGTAGGAAGAAGTTTTCCAGTCCTAGCCCCTGCTGTATCTGAAAAATCAATTGAAATTTCAGAACCAGTTCCAGGTACACCTGCTATTCTATAGTCACCATCAACCATAGCAACACCATCTTCAACTGCTACTTTTTCTACAAGAATTTTACCTGTGTTTGTATTGTGAACCCTAACAGTTGTGTATGGTTCTTTTACTTCTACCATTCCCTCATCTATTGCATATGGCCCAACACCTGAAGAAATGTTTCCACAGTTTCCTGAATAATCAATTGTTGGTGCTACATAAGATACTTGAGCAAAAGTATAATCTACATCCGCATCTTCTCTTGTAGATGGTCCAATTATTGCCAACTTACTTGTTAGGGGATCAGCTCCACCTAAACCATCGATTTGTCTTACATCAGGACTTCCGAAAATCTTTAAAATCTCCTCATCCCTTTTTGCCTTATCCTTTGGCAGGTCCTTTTCATTTATGAATATACCCTTACTTGTACCTGCTCTCATTATTACAACTCTTGTCTTATTCTGAGCCATCAAAAAGCCTCCCTTTAAAGCAATTTATTTATTTTTTTTACTTTCTATAGCCTGCTTCATCCATGCAACACATTCATCAAGATCAGTTCCCGGTCCAAAGAAATTATCAACTCCTAAGAACCCAGTTCCCTCTTCCTTCATTTTCTTTTCAAACATTGCATGTTCTTCTTCTTTCTCTGCAATTCTTCCACCTGCAAAGAATACTACATCATCTCTCATACCAAGCTCTTCAAGTCTCTTTCCAACCCTTGGGAATAAAGTTAATCCTAATCCAAGAAGGTTACTTACACCTACCACACTAGCTTTAGTCTCTGCAGCAACCTCAGCAATAGTTTCTGGCAAGTTCATACCTCTTAAGAAGATTACTTCATATCCTGCTTTCTGAATAGCTTCTTTAACCATATTTATTCCAACTACATGGGCATCAGCTCCAACTGTTGCCAGAACTACTTTCTCTTTTTCTACTATTTCATAGTCTTGTGGAGCTTCAACATCTTCCTTAGTTATAGGCATGAATTCTTCATTTACTCCAAGTGGCGTGTATCCTGGAAGATATCTTCTGATTCCATCTTTATCTCTATTTGTCTTAACAAATCTCTTTAGATCCCATCCACCGGCTCTAGGTGTATCAAGAATTCCACCTTTACCAGCTTCAACAATAAGTTCGATTAACTCAAGATCATTGTACTGTAACCAGAATTCTGGTGTTATGTCTTCAGGCTTAAGCATTTCTTCTCTCTTAAGAGCTGCTGTAAGTACAGCCATTGCTTCCATCTGAATTTGTCTTTTTCGTTCTTCAATATATGGATCATTTATATTAACATTTACTGTATTTTCAAATACATTTTGCGAAGCCCAAATAGCCTTTGCCATAGACTCACCTGTTGGTATACCAACATTTTCAGCAGCCTTAGGTCTATAGAAGTTAGCTCCTGCAAGTTTTGCACTAACAGCCATTCTAGCAAAGTGAGCCTGCTCAGCAATTAAGTCCCCAGGAGGGTTTTGGAATGTTTCTGGAACCGCGATAATAAACTCAGACCAGATTGTATCCCTGAATGCCTTAACAACTGCTAAGTCTGCAAGAATATTAATTCCACCAACATTCATCTGAATAGCACTTAAAGCTGAATCTGCTCCTGCATGTACTGCAAGTCCTTCAGAAAGAAGACACATTGCAAGGGCCATTCCATCAGTACCCATGATATTGTTAATATGCTTGTGTGTATCCAACTGCATGAATATATTATTCTCCGCACAAATCTGTACAGCCTTGTATCCATTTACAACCTTTGTCTTAAAATCATGGATTCCTCTACCACCAAAGTGAACGTGTACAACTGGTCCAATATCAGTTCCATCGAATCCTGCTATTAAAGCATTTATTACATTTAGGTGAGTAGTATCTCCTGTTGCATTAATTCTAATCGGATGATCTTTACCACCACCCATTTCAACAAATTCTCTTTCTCCCCTAGGAGTAATTCCACCTTTACCCCTTGACTGCTCAATAAGCTCTATACCATCAAGTGGATCAATGTGTCTAGTTGCCTCTGAATGAACAAACTGGAATAATGTAACCCCTAGTTTTTCTGCCATCTCATACATATGCTGTGACTCATTGAAAGTTTCTTCAGATGTATTTCTACCTAGTATTGGGTTAAGTACCGGAACACCTTCCCTAACTGCTTTTCTACCTAATTCAGCAAGTCTGTATCCACTTCTTTCTACACCTGCTACAACTCTTGGATATGCTTCAGGTAAACCCTTTACATCCCCATTATCATCTATATAAGGCATCTTAACTCCGTATGCCTTCTCATACGCTTTAATAGTTTCTATATCTTCACGTATAATTCTTTCAGTATTAGGTCTTGCCTTGATCATTAAAGTGCACCTCTTTCTTTAAGAATTTTTCTCACTTTGTTTATTAATCCGCCTTCTCTAAGGGTATCAAGTGTTGTTTCAGAAAGTTTATTTAGCTTATATTCCTTATCAAGTCTTATATTCTTAATAACTCCCTCTTCAACATCTACTGAAAAAGCATCCCCATCATTGGCATCTGCCTTTATTTCTTCTATATAGTCACAAGTAATTACTGGTAGTCCGATGTTTATAGCATTTCTTCTAAAAATTCTAGCAAAGGATGCAGCAACAACAACACTCACTCCAGAACTCTTTAATGCTACCGGTGCCTGTTCTCTACTTGATCCACAACCAAAGTTGTCGTCTGCAATAATTAAATCTCCCGTATTAACTTTTTGAGAAAAATCAGGAATAATACTACCACTTAGTGTTACTTTTTTAAGTTCTTCAACTGGATAAGACATTGCGAATCCCGGAAGAATCTGATCTGTATCAACATTTTCATTCAGCATAAAGCCTCTGCCTTTTAATATCTCCATATTATCCCTCCAGTGAACAAACTGTGCCCGGAACAGTAATATGTCCGTTCACGGCACTTTCTGCAACAGTCCTAGGTGATGCTAGATAAATACTTGCATCCTTATGTCCCATCCTACCTGGGAAGTTTCTGTTTGTAGTAGATATTGCTACATCATCTTCTATAAGAAGTCCCTGATGGGCACCAAAGCATGGACCACATCCTGGATTTGTTACTATAGCTCCTGCATCTCTGAAAATCTTAGTAAGACCTTCTGCATCCATTCTATCTGCAATAGTTTTAGAAGCTGGCACTACTATAAGATTCACATAGTCCGCAACTTTTCTACCCTTAATTACATCAGCAGCAATCTTCATATCTGAATATCTTCCATTTGTACATGATCCGATTACAGCTTGATTGATTTTCACACCTTCAACTTCTTTAATCGACTTTACATTCCCTGGAGATGAAGGACAAGCTGCAACAGGCACTATATCACATGCATCTATTTCATAAGTATCTGTAACCTTACCGATTTCTTCATCACCTTGATCTATATAACCAATCATTACTCCCATTTCAATCATCATGTTTGAAATAGTCATTTTTTCTTCATTATCAAGAGCCTTTATTGTATCCCCTGAAAATACTACTGCATCATCAGTAAATCCATTTGTACCAAACTTACCGATTACATGAAGAATAATATCCTTTGCGTATACTCCAGGATTTAGTTTTCCATTTACATTTATTCTATAAGTTTCTGGCACTTCAATATCTAAAGATCCTAGTGCCATAACAGCAGATAGTTCAGTTGATCCAACTGGTATTGCAACTGCACCATAAGCTCCAGCTGTACAAGTATGTGAATCTGCCCCTACAATTAAGTCTCCTTTTTTGTAAAGTTTATCTTCACTAATTACCTGATGAATAACCCCTTCAGATTTTCCATAAAGCTTAGCACCGAAATCCTTTGAAAATTCTTGAAGTGTTTTGTGTTGCACCCTTGAATCTATTGATGCACAAGGTATGTTATGATCAATTACAAATACAACTTTTTCTTCATCATATACCTTATCAACTCCAATTTTCTTAAACTGCTCTATTGCTATTGGTCCTGTAACATCGTGGGCAATTACTAAATCAACATCAACTGTCAGTTCCTGTCCCACAACAACAGTGTCAACATTAGCCTTTTCGGCAATTATTCTCTCAATAATGTTCATCTTTTCACCCTTCCTATTCTTCTACAAGAACAATTCCAAGATCATTAGCAATTTTCACAGCCTCTTCCCTAGATGGTTTTGCATCCCTAAGAACAAGTCTTCCACCACCACGATTAAGGGAATCTACCATTACTTCACCTTGATCAGTCTCTATAGTTACCTTCTGTATTTGATATTCGTCACCCTTAACGATATCAATCTCTATTCCCAAGGACTCTACAGCCCCCATTACTTCCTTATACATTTTTGCATCAGATGTTGAAGCTCCAAATACTGCTCCCATAAGTGTTCCAGGTATATTAATACCTCTTCTTGCAAATAATTCAGGATAAAGTTCAACTGTTACTTTCTTTATCTTACCCTTAGCAAGATAATGGGCAATTCTACCTGTATTTGTCGGTGATCCAACTGCCTGACTTGATCCACCAACAACAGCCTCTCCAAGAGTCTGAGTTATTGGTTTAGATCCAACAGCAAGTTTCTTTGCTATCACTTTAGATTTCTCTAGAGTAGCATTGATTTTCTTCTGTTCCTCTTCTTTAACACTGTCATCAATAAGTCTTTCAACAGCTTCTTTTGTTTTGAAGAAAGGCTGCATGAACTCAACTACAGTAGGTACAATATGTTTACCTGAGAGAGGATGTACTTCTGTTGCCATTGACAACATAACATCAATTGGAACATTTACTTCTGAATTTGTGTTAAGCACAAGATTAGCTGACATTGTTCCAATTAGTATTGCACCTCCAATGTGAGTCGCACACAAGGCTGGCACCATTACTCTTGGTGTACAGGGAACAGCTATCGTTGGAGATATTGCAAGAACCATTGCCTTCTCCATATCATCAGCAGTTCCTCCTTTTATATGCACAGTTGCAGCAGCTATTGCCGCAGCCCCCGCTCCAAAACCTTCCATGTTACATCCAGTTGTAACCTTGCCCACTCTGAACATTGATCCAACCTTTAAGATTACACATGCTGTCTTTGCTATGACTTCTTCTTCGTAACCTTCATCTTTCATAGCCTTTATAAAACCTGTGTAAGGACAAGAATCTCCTGTACCTGCACAAGGATTAAGACCTATTCCATGATTACCAACTTGAGCCGCCAATGTATACATAAGCGCCTTATCGATAAATTCATCCTTGAAAAGTTTTGGTCCTTCAACAGCATTTAACTGAGAACCCATCGTACCAAGAAGTAAACTTGATCCAGTAGTAAGTCCAAGCTCTATAGCTTCAAGATTGTGATCAAACATCTTAAGTGCGTCATCAACAATCTTCTCTTTACTGTCTCCCGTCTGCATTACTGACTCTTCAAGAATTACATCTATTACATCCATATCAAATTCCCTTGATGCTTGGAAAATCTCCCCAAGGGTCATTGGTGTTTTTTCTTCTATATATTGTTTTAGATTCATATTATCTATTCCTCTCTTACTTTAATGTCATTCCACTTTTCAAATACCCTGATCATTGCCGAAATATCTTTGTTTCCAAATCCTTCTGCTCTAGCTATCTCAAACATTTGCTGTGTCATATTTCCTATAGTAAGAGGTACCTTTAAATCCTTAGCCGTATCTATTGCAAGTTGTAAATCCTTATACTGAAGATCTATCATGAATCCAGGCTCGATGTTTCCTTTAGCAATGTAGTTCTTGTATTTTGCAGTAAGTGCATATGAAGAACCTGAACTCTTGCTAATTATTTCATATAGAGTTTCCGGCTTAAGTCCTGCCTTAACCCCCAGTGCTAAAGCTTCAGAAACAGCAACCATATTAGCTCCAAGTAACAAGTTGTTTACAAGCTTAACCGTATCTCCAGCACCTACATCTCCAACTAAATTGATTTTATCTCCCATACATTCCATTACTGGTCTAACTTTCTCCAGTACTTCTTCAGAGCCTCCAAGCATAATTGTAAGAGTTCCCTTTTCAGCTCCACCTGCACCACCACTAACTGGTCCATCCATTACGTGAACGCCTTTTTCTGCCGAAACCCTAGCAATATTTTGGATTGTCTTTGGAGTAATACTACTTAGGTCTACAATAACAGCCCCTTCTTTCGCTCCTTCAAGTACACCATTATCACCAAGAACAACCTTTTCAACTATAGCTGAATTAGGTAATGATAATAATATTACATCACTAGCTTCTGCTATTTCTTTTGGACTTGACTTCTCTACAGCACCCATGTCAACAAGTTCCTTAACAGCATCCTTGTTAAGATCAGATACACAAAGCTCATATCCACCCTTTAGTACGTTCTTTGCCATACTCTTTCCCATTACTCCTAAACCAATAAAACCAACCTTCATCATTTTGCCTCCTTAATCTGTATCCTTATGCATATTAATATAGCAATTTTTATGCCAAGGTTGTATCAAGTATTTCCAAGGTCTGAGACCATATTTTTCATTGCTTTTCATTTCATATTTGAAACACCTTTACTTAATACTAAGGGATATGTTCATATTACTTATGTTGAAAGGTATTTCAAATGTGAAACGCCTTTTCACATTTGAAATGCTTATCCCTAACATTAAATAAGCCCCTTATCCATAGGGATTAGGGTCTTATGTATGGCTGGAAAATAGTTCTTTAAAGAATTAAATCCCTATTCCCCAACCTTTAAATATTTCATGAACAAATTTATTTAACGATAATTCGTATTTCTAAATTGAAATCATACACTGTTCACTCATTATGACAGATCCCCATATATATGTTGTCTTTTATTTGAAAGAATATTATAAGTCAAGTTTAAGATCGTTCTCTTTGATATGACCTTTCTTTCTCATGAAATTAGAAATTAACAGTGTAAGGACTATTGGAAGTACAAAATGAAGAAGGATTATAGCGAAGTACATTGATCCTCCACCTTTTCCTGCTGCTTCCATTGCTGCTACAGTACCAAACTGTCCAACAAATCCACTTGTACCCATACCTGAACCGATTGGAGTATTCTCCATATTGAATACTACTGTTGCTAAAGGTCCTAAGATTGCTGATGTTAAAATTGGCGGAATCCATATCTTCCAGTTCTTAACGATATTTGGAACCTGTAGCATTGAAGTACCAAGACCTTGAGCGAATAATCCACCCCATCCATTCTCTTTGAAACTCATTACTGCGAAACCAACCATCTGAGCTGCACATCCAACAGTAGCTGCACCAGCTGCTATACCACTAAGACCAAGCATAATACCAATTGCTGCACTTGAAATAGGTAAAGTAAGTGCGATACCCATAAGAACAGAAACTAAAATACCCATTGGAATCGGCTGTAATTCTGTAGCGTACATAATTAAGTTTCCGAATCCACTCATAAATGCTGCAACACCAGGTCCAACAAATTGTCCAACTAGACAACCCACAATAATTGTAACCGCTGGAGTTACGATAATATCAACTTTTGTTTCTTTAGAAACCATCTTACCAAACTCTGCTCCTGCAACACCTGCAAGGAATGCTCCAACTGGTCCACCAAGTGCTCCACCAGCTGCTCCAGTAAGAGTCGAAGCAAATATTACTAATGGTGGTGCCTGTAATCCATATGCAACCGCAACTGCAATAGCAGGACCTGTCATCTGTCTAGCAATAGGCCAAATTGTTTCAGTAAATAATGTAATACCTAACTTACCACCTAAAATATTTAAAATACTACCGATAATTAACGATGAAAAAAGACCTAGAGCCATGAAACTTAATGCGTCAATTAGATATCTCTGAACAGAAATTTCAATATTTTTTCTTTTGAAAAAATTCTCTTTTTTTACTTCTTTAGATTTATTATCCATGTATTTTCCCCCTAATTTTGTTTAGATTATTTGTTAAGTGCCGCAACAATACTCTCAGGTGAAACTGGTAATTCTGTAAATCTTACTCCTACCGCGTCATATATTGCATTTAGGATAGATGGTGCTACCGGGATAAGTGCAGGCTCACCAACACCTTTAGCTCCGAAAGGCCCTGACTCTGTAGGTGCCTCAACAATAATCGGATGAATTTCCGGCATATCCTTTGCAGTATGGATTAGATATTTTGAGAAACTTGGGTTTTCCATAACCCCATCTTTAACTTCAAGTTTTTCAGTTAGTGCATAACCTGTTCCCATCAGGCATCCACCCTCTATCTGTCCCTCAATGTTAGCCTTGTTAATTCCTCTACCAACATCGTGTGCCGCTACAACTTTTAGTACTTCAACTTCTCCCGTTATTGTGTCAACTTCAACTTCCGTAACATGAGTAGCGAATGCATAAATTGCATATGGTACACCCTGCATAGTTTGAGGATCAAGTGCTGAAGTAGATGGATTAAAATATCCACTACCTAGTGCAATCATACCTCTTGCCTTCAGTCCAGCCATTATGTCTGTATAAGTTATATAATTTTCTGGAGAATCAACAATAAATGCTCTTTTTTCTTTAATATCAACCTTGCTAATCTCTGTTCCAAGTATCTCTGCTGCAACTTTTAGTAATGTTTCTTTAGCCATTTTAGCTGCTGCCTTACATGCATTTCCTGAAATGTAAGTTTGTCTACTTGCTGATGTAGCACCAGCTTCTGGTGTTACCGCTGTGTCAGCAGAAGTAATAAATACATCCTCATAATCTACTCCTAACTCTTCTGCAACGATCTGACAAAGAACCGTATCAGATCCCTGACCAAGGTCCGCACAACCAGCAAGAACGGTTACAGTACCATCTTGATGAACCTCAACAAATGCAGCTGCCGGGTTTGGTAGTCCAGTATTCCCAATACCGTACCACATACAACCCATTCCTACGCCTCTTTTCTTCATTACTTGTCACCCCCATTTGTAAAGATTACTTCTTTTGCCTTCTCCATAGCCTGCTCAAGTGTATCTCTGATTCCAACACTATCAGTCAATACCTGATCTGATGCAGTTGTAGAACCAACTTTATAAGCATTGATCATTCTGATTTCAAAAGGACTTATACCAAGCTTTTCAGCAAGAGCGTCCATTTGACCTTCATGTCCTATAGCAACCTGAGGAACACCAAACCCTCTCATCGCTCCAGCCATTGGATTATTTGTGTACATCATGTCTGCCTTAATCTTTACATTTGGAACTTCGTATGGCCCTGTTGCATGAACTATAGCTCTAGTGATAACTGCTGGTCCATAAGAAGCATAAGCTCCTGTATCACCAAACATTTCCACTTCCCATGCTAACAGTTTTCCATCCTTAGTAGCTCCTGTCTTAAATCTCATTACATGAGGATGTCTCTTTGCAGAAACCAGCATTGACTCTTCACGAGATCTTACTATCTTTACAGGTCTTTCAGTGTAGAAAGAAAGCAGTGCCGCATGACATTGGACTGAAATATCAAGCTTTCCTCCAAAACCGCCACCTGTTGTAGCCTGAATACTTCTTACTTTATTTTGAGGAAGTTTAAGCATTTTAGCTACTTCTCCCCTATCATAATGAGGATTTTGTGTAGATCCCCAGAATGTCATTACTCCATTTTCATACTTAGCAACACCAGCTTCCGGCTCAATAAACATATGGGCGATATAATTTGTCTTATATACATTTTCAACAATCACATCACACTGTTCAAAAGCAGCATCAGTATCACCTTTAATCATTTGCTTACTAGCTAAGATATTTGACTCTCCATGAACCTTTGGAGATTCATCTTTAAGCGCCTCAAACATATCGAATACTCCCGGAGTCTTTTCTATCTCTACTTCGATTAGTTCTAAGGCTTCCTCTGCAACATCCTTGCTTTCAGCTGCAACAATAGCAATTGCATCTCCAATTCTTCTTATTCTATCTTCAACAAGTACTGGCTCATCTTTTATAATAATTCCCACTCTGTTGCTTCCAGGAATATCTTTATATGTTAGAACCTTGACAACTCCTGGTAAAGCTTCAGCTTTTGAAATATCAATATTTTTAACTATCGCTGATGGAACTTCACTTCTTTTTACTGCTCCATACAACATGTTTTCGAATTCCATATCACCGGCAAATTGTGCTTGCCCCGTAATTTTAGCCATGGTATCCTTTTTTATTACACTTTGGCCTATTACGTTAAATTGATTCATCAAGCTTCCCCTCCTTTGTATTATGCTTTGTCTCTAGCAATTTCAACAGCATCTACAATTTTCTTGTAACCTGTACATCTACATAGATTTCCAGATACCGCTGTCTTTATTTCTTCTTTAGATGGATTAGGATTTTCCATAAGCAGTGCCTTAGCTGAAAGAACCATTCCTGGTGTACAGAAACCACACTGAACTGCTCCAGCTTCTACAAATGATTCTTGAACAATATCAAGTTCACCATTTTTTGAAAGTCCTTCTAAAGTAATCACTTCTGATCCATCAATTTGTGGTGCTAGCATAATACATGAAGTTACTGCTTTTCCATCCACAATTACAGTACATGCTCCACATTCTCCTTCGGAACATCCCTCTTTAACACTAGTTAACTTAAAATCTTCTCTTAACAGATCCAAAACCCTTCTGTTTGGATCTGTAAGGATAGATACGTCTTCATAATTCAACCTGAATGATACCTTAATTTTCTCCAACACAGTTCCCCCTTAAAATATTAATAAGCTATACTCTCTCAAGAATATCAGTAAACGTTTTCCTTACTACTCCCTTTATACTTGTGCCTTTATAGCTAGCCAAGTCTTGGAACGGAGAGTTATACACGCTGTCATATGTCATTTCTGATATCTCATTTACACAGCTATCAATATTTTCTTCTGTAAGCTCTTTCCCAATTAGCTTCTCTTCTGCATTTCTTGCTCTCATAGAGTATCTTGAGATTGCTCCTAGAGATATTCTTACATCTTTACAAGTCTTTCTGTCATCCTCAAGTTCAAGAACTATTCCAGAACTTAATACAACAATGGCAAGCGCCTTTCTTTTTCCAAGTTTTGTGAAACTCGTTAAAGTATTGTCATTTGGAGACACAAAAAATATTTCTGACAGTATTTCATCTTTTCTTATCTGGCTATTACCTTCACCTTCATAGAATTCCTGAATCTTCATAACTCTTTCCCCTTCAGAACTTCTAAGAACAAGTGATGCATCAAGTGCCATTAAAGCTGTAATTGAATCTCCAGCAGCAGAGGCATTGACTACGTTGCCTCCGATAGTACCAAGATTTCTAATTTGAGGCGATCCAACCTCACCACATGCATTTGACAAGACCTTAGCTTTTCCCCTTACTATTTCCGATCTTTCAATTGCAGTAAAATTGGTTAATGCACCAATCTTTATTAAACCATCTTCTTCTTTTATATACTTCAATTCATCAATTTGTTTTAAATCGACAATCATTTCTGGTTTAATCATTTTCTGATTGATCTGGATTATAATGTCTGTACCCCCAGCAATAACATGGGTATTTTCATCTGCCCCTTTAAGTAAATCAATAGCATGATCCACTGACTTAGGTGCGTGATACTTAAATGCTTTCAATCTTCCCCCTCCTGTCAATATATATTTGTTCCTCACAGTAATATAAAGCAATTATCGTGCCAAAAATCTGAATTGTGAAAACATTCAAAACACTAGACTTTCTTTTTCATAATACAAAAACACCTTTTCATATGTGAAAAGGTGTTTTGATAAATAATGGTATAATAGCTGATTATCAATACATTTAATGACCTTTTCAAAAGTGAAATGCCATTTCAATTTTGAAATACCTAACTTATATCCATTTCAATATTCAGTTGTTTCATTCTTCTCCAAAGAGTTGTAGTGCTTATTTTCAAGTACTTTGCAGTCTTTGACTTAACATAATTGTTCTTTTTAAGAGCTTTTTCTATTATTGTCTTTTCATATGTGCTAAGCATATTTTCAAGACCACTATCATCATCTTGTATTTCTACTTGCTCATTAAGTTTCATAGGTAAATGATCTACCTTGATATAACTATCATTCCCTATAAGATTAAATGATTTTTCAATACAGTTGATTAACTCCCTAACATTACCTGGCCATTCATACTTTATTAAAAGTTCTAGAGCATCCTCTTCTATACCCATTACAAATTTTCCAAAAGCTACATTCATTTTCATAATAAGATGATCAACAATATAGCCAATATCTTCCTTCATATATCTCAATGATGGTAGTTGGATATCAAGTACATTAAGTCTATAGTAAAGGTCTTGTCTAAATGCATTTTTCTTTACCATATCTTCAAGATTTTTATTGGACGCTGATATAACCCTCACATCTAAAGGAATAACTTTACTTGAGCCAATTCTAGTTACTTCTCTTTCTTGTAATACTCTGAGAATTTTAGATTGTATTTCAAGTTGCATTTCACTAATTTCATCTAAGAAAAGAGTTCCTCCATTTGCCTGTTCGAATACCCCTGGTGCGCCACCTTTTTTTGCTCCTGTGAATGACCCTTCTGTATAACCAAAAAAATGACTTTCAATCAAATTCTGAGGGATTGCAGCACAATTAATAGCCACGAACGGCTTACCACTTCTTTCACTGGCATTATGAATAGATTGAGCAAACATCTCTTTACCAGTTCCAGTCTCACCATGTATAATTACATTAGAATTAGAATTTGCTGCAACCATTCCAATTTCCTTAGCTCTTCTTATTTCTGGAGAACTACCTATTATATCTTCAAAACTGTATTTAGCATTTTGATATTTCTTCACTTCATTTAGAAGCTTTTGATTCTTAAAGACATGATCCTCATTGTTAAAACCAAATCCGAAATTCTTTCCCATAGGAATCCTAACAGCACTTGCTCCACCAATATAATTTGATTCTCCTATTACAGGTTTTTGTGACTTCATAGCTTCATTTGCATCTTTACTAATTTTTCCTAAGAATTCAGTATTAGTACTTCCATCAGAACTAACTGTTGAAAGCCTTTTTCCTGATTCATCAAAGACTACGGCCTCTCCACCTGCAACCCTTGCAATAAACGGCAAGGCATCCATAAGAGACTGTTTTAGTATATTAACATTTCTTTTTCTTTCAACATTACTACAACAGAGAACATATTCTCCAAATGGAATACACCATGTTTCAGCTCCGTCTTCAAGTTGTGACATACCGTATACAGCCTTATGTTTGTCATAAGCGTCCTTGGCAAGGGGATAATAAATTCCCTTAAGGTCTTTTATTTCTTGACCTAAAGAATCGACCGTCTTAATTCTCATACCACTAGAATCCGTCAAAGCAGCATACCCAGAAGTTACCTTTGATAAAATTTGAAGTGCTTCGATTAGTAAGTCGTATGTACTTTTAGTATTCATAAGTGCTCCTTTCTAGAAAATCCATGATAGTACTAATTTTTGTACAAATATATATTACTACTAGTATACTATAACTGAATCGGAAATTTCAAAAAATTACGAAAACTATTAAATGTTTTTTATTACCCACAAGAACAAAAAAATCCCCTGGCTGTTAGCCAAGGGATTTAATATCAATTTACTTAAACCATCCTCTTACTTCCATAGCATCTGCAACTCTCTTGATCGACATCATATAAGCAGCAGTTCTCATGTCTGTTCCATGCTCTTCTTTTATTTTACAAATATCATTAAAAGCATCAACCATGAGTTTTTCTTGCTTCTCTTGAACTTCATCAAAACTCCAATAGTAGTTCATTAGATTTTGAACCCACTCGAAGTAAGAAACCGTAACACCACCTGCATTAACTAAGATATCAGGTACGATTGTAATACCTTTACCTATAAGAATATTGTGAGCCTCAGGAGTAGTAGGTCCATTTGCACCTTCACATACTATAGAAGCTTTAATTCCATCAGCATTAGCACTTGTAATAGAGTTTTCAAGTGCACAAGGTGCAAGAATATCACACTCTACATCAAATATCTTATCATTAGTAAGTTCCTTACTAGCACCAGAAAATCCACTTACAACCTTATTCTCAGCTACGTATTCCATTAGAGCCTTAATATCGAGACCATTTTCATTAACAAGAGTACAGGAAATATCAGAAACTGCCACTACTTTTGCTCCAAATTCTTCAGCATACATTGCTGCAAAAGAACCAACATTTCCGAATCCCTGAATAACTATTTTTTTCCCTTTTATGTCAAAACCTTTATACTTAGCTGCTTCTCTCATCATAAGAGCAACACCATATCCAGTTGCTTCATTTCTTGCTAGGGAACCACCGAAACATACTGGCTTACCAGTAATAACTCCAGGTACATTCTCCCCTTTAATTTTAGAAAATTCATCTACCATCCAAGACATAATCTGACCATTAGTATTAACATCCGGTGCAGGAATATCTTTTTTATCCCCAACTATAGAAGAAATTGCAGTAATATATCCCCTAGAAAGTCTCTCAAGCTCGCCTTGAGAAAGTTCTGAAGGATCAACTGTTATACCACCTTTTCCACCACCGTAAGGAATACCAACAACCCCACACTTGAATGTCATCCAAGTAGATAGAGCCTTAACTTCATCCATACATACGTCTTGATGGAATCTAATACCACCCTTAGTAGGACCAGGTGCATCATTATGTTGCGATCTGTAACCTGTAAATACTCTTAAAGAGCCATCATCCATTCTAACTGGAATTGATACTTCAAGAACACGCATCGGCTGCTTCAACAATTCATAAACCTCACTACTAACCCCAAGTTTATCACATGCTGCCTTCACTTGTTGTTGTGCAATTTCAAACGGATTTAATGTTTTCTCTGCCATTGAAAAGCCTCCTTATAAAATTATTTAATAATTTAATATAATCTTTGAAAATACTTTACAGTGAATCTTAATACATCATTCATAAAAACGTTTTCCTAAATCATCATTAAAAAAATCCTGATTTCATTTAGCCCATTAGAACTATCAATTTTTCAAGGATTTCATTATGATAATTTTCAATATGTCCATTGTTTTTATTTCTATACATCCCGATGCACTTAAATTGTAACATAAGGTTTTTGCCTTGTAAATGTATACATAAATAGAGAATGTTAAATTTTTTTCATAATATTTTTTGGATAGATACAAGGGTTTGTGGGTAACGGAAATTTCTTTTTTATACTACTTTTCTTTCTGAAAAGCTGATTATTGTTCTTTTCAATCACGAATAGTATTCACTTTGTTCATGAGTAGTGTAGAAGATAGATTTCTCTATAGAATTTTTTGAAAAATACCGAATCCAAAGAATGCATATACTAAACTTAATAAAGTTCCAATCAAATAATACTCAGAAAAAATTTTATTCTCCATCATTTTGAATCTAGCTAAAGACTTTGCAGCAATAATAAACCCAATTGCAGACAACTGATTTGAATATAGAAAAATTAATATCAATATTCTTTCTAGAACACCTATCCACTTTCCTGTATTTACTTCATCTATAAAACTATAGGTATCATACTCCCCTCCATTTTTTAAAATTCTATTTATTATACCTGTATAGTTTTCAACTTTCTTATAAATGATATCAAAAACCAATGGAATAAAATACATTCCAGAAAACGAAACATATAATATAATGAATATTTCTTTTATATCTATGTACATCAATACAGAATCACTAAAAAAATTATTTAATATGAATTTACCAAAGGTATTTACAACTAATAAAGTATCTCGAGTTATAAACATTATCATAAGTAAATGTACAATTTGGTCTACTAAAAATGTAAGCAAGTTTTTTTCTGGCAGCAAGTCATTTTGTTTAAAATAAGTTTGCATAGTTTCTTTGACAATATCTAATATAATATGTATAGCAATTATTATTACTATTTTAAGAAAAACATCCTTAACTAAGCTGAGCTCAATAAAAAAACATATTGGAAAAGAAGTAAACAACAAACTTATCATATGAGATAAGTATCCGTTATAACACATTTGAGATTTAAGTTTAACTGTTTTATCTGTTTGTAGAATAAAATCTGACATAGTATGAGAAATTAACATAATTAAAGTGAACATTAGTATATCTCCCTCCTAACTTCTATCAACTCCCTTAAAGCCTTATATGAAGATAATATATCATTTAAGTTTGAAGCATTTAACCGATCGTAATAACTCGTTTTACTTATTCCTATTTCTTTCAGAGCATCATTTATTTCAATTTTTGAGAGTTCAAATTTAATCGCAACCCACTGTTTTTCTGTAATTTTACTGAACATTTTATTTATTAAAGGAAGAATATTATTACATAATTGATCCGTTCTACTGTAGCCACTAATTACTACACCTTGATAACTTGTATTCTTTTTAATAGTTTTCAACTGATCGCGGGCATTCCAAAATATGGGTCCATTCATATTCCAAGAATTATTATCAAGTTCATCATTTATCTCACCAATGCTTATTGCATACCTCGCTTCAAATGGGTATAAATAACTCAATGTAAGTGTTACTAATACTTCGATTTCTATATTAAATGGAATTATAATTTGTACTTCATCACCTTGTGAGACATGAAACTCCCTATCAACTTTATATACTTTTCTAATTATTTTATTTAGACTATCAATTTTTTTCCTTAAAACCTTGTCAAATTCTTGATACTCAAACTTTGATGACTCAATTATATCCATAGTAATAACAATATATTCTTTTTTACTCTTCGTTTCATATTGATTTCTATCTTCTAATACATATTGACCTCTAGATACATTTCTTATTATTCCTATTTTTTTCAGTTGATATATATACCAACTTACTGTTTTTCTACTTATATCACCGAAAACATCCCTATAAAAGTTATTAAAATCATCTACACTGATATTATTATATGCTCTAAATTTTTCACTTAATTCACTAATATGTAATTTGTCATCCTTTATACTCATACGCCCTCCTCATAAACTCATAATATCACACCTTATATTTTTTTCAAGTATTTTTCCGGGTTTCAACCCGTACAAGTATTTTTCCGGGTTTCAACCAGTACAAGTGTTTTTCCGGGTTCAGACCCGTGCAAGTGTTTTTCCGGGTTTTTGCATATATAAAAAGTAAACTTCTCCCGATAAAACAATAACGAAATTTCACAATCTAAGTAAACTTAATATTAAAATCTCGCAAGACAATAATACTAGTCGTAAAATAAAGTATAAAATTTTACACTAGTCTAAAGTTAATAACCACTTAAGCTAATCATTAAGTAAAAATCAGGCGCCAAGTAACTCAGTTAATATTAAGCAAAACAAAACCCCTGCATCACCCGAAATGCAGAGGTTATAAAATCAAAGTATAATATTTCAAAGAAAATTTTTAAACGATATTGTCCAAAGCCCTTGACCTACCCGACCAACGACCCACGACCTACGAAAAACGACTCTTACGATTTATGTCCCACAGTCTTATGTCTCAACTCCCTGGGAGCAATGATATCGGTTTTCTCTAGTGCTAATAATAATGGAATTGCAAGGGCCATGCCACCTACACCTTGTGTTACATTACCTAATATTCCAAGTACTGCTGTCTCAAATCCATATAAGTAAGTACCATATAAGAAATATCCCGAAACCATTATAGCAGTTCCAAGTAATGACCCTATAGAGAATTTAATTACTGATTTAACTTTTGCACTTCTAATAACATAGTGGAATATTGAACCTACAACAAAAGCATCCAATCCCTTTATAAGAAATGTTGGTATGATGTAATGAGCGTATCCACTTGCTGCATCTGCCATAGCAGAACCAATTGCTGCTGCCAGTCCCCCGTAAACTGGACCTAGTATTACTCCACACAGATACACAATTGTATCACCAGCATGAATATATCCCTTAGTAATTGTAGGAATTTGAATAAGCATTGTTCCAACCATAGTCAGTGCCGCCATAAGTCCTGCTAAGACTAATTTCTTTGTTTTTGAATCCATTTTCTTCCCCTCCTAATCACTTGTTCATCATTTAAAATGAAACATATGTAATTTAATTTTGACAAATATATTTATCTTACAAATTCATTATACATAAAATTGTACCCCAAGTAAAAAGAATTGTATCGTATATTGTACCGATACAATTCTTCCTTTGTTAGTTTATTTTTAGAAATACTATTTGTATACCTTCACTTATCTCTTCAATTATACTTAGATTATCTCCCTGTATACTTATATCATCCAAAGTCCCTGTAACTCTGTAAACTACTTTAGTTGACTCGCCATTATAATAAGAAATTGCATTGTCTGCATTTACAATAAAACCTTTACTTGTTGCTAGAAGTTTATCACTTGCTATGGTTTCAATTTTTTCCACTCTCATTTCTGATCCCATCTTTGTATTTATGAAATCACAATTGTATCCCTCCGTACCACTTGAATAAAATATTGCCATATTTCCATCAATCTTATCAATATATACAGAATCCTTTGAAATATCAAAAGTATAGCCTCTATCATATCTTGTCTTTACCTTATCTGACATATCGTACTTGATTAAGGATGAAACCTTAAACTTATTAGCATTTTTCTCTCCAACAAAATATATTATATCCCCATCCATACTCGACCAAATATATGGATACACAATTTCTTCATCAGAATAATTTATATAATCGATTTTTCTCTTTGGAATATTGAAAACTCCAATTTTATAATTATGATTATTTCCCAAAGGAGAGTAAGGATATAGATATGCTGCCTTCTCAGTATTTTTTATCCAAATAGGATTTTCTGCAATAATATGGTCACCATATATTTTTGATGAATCCGATCCAATAATTGAAATAGACTTTTCTTCACCATTTTCACTAATGAAAATATATCCACCAACATCAGAAAGATTAAAGTCCTCATAGAATCGCTCCAATGTTTCATCTGATATATCATAAGAAATTCTCTTATGTAGTTTTTTAGGAATGTGATATGTATAAATACTCCCCTTTTCAGAATTGTAATACATTATCTTAACGTCATTATCAGACAACTTATATAATTTTTCACCCTTAAAAGATACATCCTTTGCTATGACATCAACTTTATCAGCAGTATATCTTACTATACCTTCGCCAATTACAAGAAAATCATCCTCTTTTACAAAAACTACTTCAGAATCAGATGATATTTTCCCATTTATTTTTTCCTTACTTACAGTATAATTATCAAAATTTAAGATGAATTTGGACAAGTTGTCCTTAAGATCAAGACCTAAAAATACATAGGTATTCTCATTAATGAATTTACCCTTTCCAATTGCAGATTTAAAATCTTTAAAATATACTTTATCTCCAACTATCTTTAAATCTGATTGATATTCCGGGTTAGAATTTTCAGAAAGATATTCAACTTTTACATCACTCTTGAAAAAGTACTTCCCTAAGGAAAAACTAAGTACTAATATTACAACTAGTCCTATTACATTCTTTTTCATATTATCATCCTCTTTAAATACTGTCTTCTTTGACATTTATTTTTCTACCTTCAGCATCAACCCTAATAAAAAATTCTTCCTTATTTCTTCTAATAAGTTTTCCGTCTTCAATAAGTGCATTGTTTTCTAGTGCCTTTATCTGAGACCTATGGCATTTTATAGCCTCAGTTTTTATATCAATCACTCCAGTAATATCAATGATTGTAGTCATATCTTCCCTAAAGTGCCCCATAGCTTTACCTTTTTTTAGTCTACCTGTTCCCCTATCTTCTGTAGCCCAATATATTTTCTCTGGATTAGTATCAATTTCTCTAGATGAAAGGGCTTTCATAGTCCAACTATGAATAATTTTGTGATCACTATGATGTGATATTCCATCCGGTTCAAATGTAATAACAATATTAGGCTTCTCTTCATTTAAATACTTGATTAATTTACCTACTCCTTCATCCTCTGGAATAGTTTTAAGACTACCATCAAGATAATCCATAAAATATAGTTTACTTATGCCTAATACCTGACATGAGTCTATTAGTTCTTTCTCCCTTACCTCTGGAAGATGTTCCTTTTTCACATAATCCCTATCATATGCTGTAGAGGCTTCTCCCCTAGTTGCACATATTAAATCTACCTCATAACCTTTTTCAACCATTTTCCTAATTGTACCTCCAGTAATGATTGATTCATCATCTGGATGTGCATATATAAGCATTGCTTTCTTCATTTTGTATTCCTCTCTTTCATATACTACTCTATCATAGTGAACAAACTCTCCACCTCATGGATTTCATGTCTATTCAAACCAATTTCATTATATAGTATTGAGTCAACTAGAGTTCTATCAACTTTTTCAAAACCATCTTTAATTAACTCTTCTAACACTTTAAGCCCTTCATTACTTATTTTAATCACAGGGATTTCTTTTATAGGAGTTGAATATAGCTCTAAATCCCTTCCCTTTCTCTTACCTCTATTATATAACCAAAAATAGTATAGCTTGGAATTCAATATCAAGCATAAAGTTTTTAGGTCGTAGGAATCATCCAAATCAAACTTTTTACTTATATAATATATATCTGCACTTCCATACCAATCACATGAATTATATGCAAATTTATTAATTCTAGATCTTTGAGGACAAACAATTTTTTCTCTTTCAAAAATATCACTATCTCTATACCACTGAAGATGATACCACTCTCTTACCCCATTTCTCACTTCTCTTCTTTTGGACAGCATTTCCTTAAATGGGGTAAGGTGTTCTATGATATTGTCCTGATTTTCAGGATCAAAACTTCTATCAATATATATGATGTTTTTGCAAGAATCTAAACTGGTATCATATCTTAAAATATCACTGTTCTTATAAAACTTTCTAATATATTTTTTATCTCTTTCTGAAAACTTATAGAGATTTTCATCCTTAACAACAAAAATCCCTTGTCCTAGTACAGTATTTTTTCTGTCTTCCAATGACAACTTTTTCTCATAAATATTTTTAGTAACATAATCAGCACCTGATACTATTCCTTGGTTTACCTGATAATAATCAGAAATCTTATATTCAGACGAATCAAGTATTTTATCAATTATTCCTTTATACTGACCTTTTTGATAGAGACATATATTATTATCACTAAATAGATTATCACTATCAGTCATATAATAATTAATTCTATCATTTTTATCCCAATTGTCATCTTGTCCATAGGAATTTAAAAGTTCTTCAATTATATCTATCTTAATCTTAATATCTTTAATACTTATTACATCACAACCCATATTCCACATTTTCTTTTTACCAAGGGAATATATCATATTATGCTGACCAATAGCCGACTTAAAAAGTTTGTGATCATTGAAGTTGAAAACCTGAATAAAATCAGTATTATCCCTTAAAAATTTTCTCAGATTCTTAGCACCGTCAGCTGTAATGAAATAATTAGTGGTAATATAAGTTAAAATCCCATCTTCTTTTAGTACATCTATTCCCCTATATATAAAGAAATAAAATAGGTCCATCTTTCCTTCATAATATTTGCTACATATCTCATCGGATTTAATCTTATCAAATATGTCTTTATTTCCCTTTTCACCAAGATAAGGGGGATTACCGATTACAATATCAAATTTTTCTCCATCAATAAGGTCATAAAAAACTTCTGTATTCAGGGTATCTACATGAATTAAATTCTTTAGATTGATTCCATTAATATCATAAAAATATCTCCCCAATATCTCAAGTGGTTCCCTTTGAATATCAAAACCATAGATATTTGAAGCAAGTTTTTCCTTTTCATCATTTTTAAGGGAAAGTCTCTCATCTAATAGATAATAATACCGTCTCAAAAAAACCCCTGTTCCACAGGACAAATCAACAAGTTTTAAATCTATTATTTCATCTCTATAATTATTCAGAATTACATCAAATGATTCACTTTTCTCTTTATACTTATTTTTTATATATTTAATTATAGTAGATTTAATCATGAAATCACTTATATACTCTGGAGTGTAGTAAGATCCAGTTTTTTCCCTTTCTTCATCTCCAAGTAAATCATCATATTCAAGAAGGTGTCGCCCTCCTATTTTTTCGTCTACTAGCTTATTTACATCTATTCTTAAATCTTTCACAAATTTCAGCTCCACTTATTTATTAGGCATATAATATATAATATAAATAAAAAAGCTGTGAATCAACATTTTTTGATTGATTCACAGCTTTAATTATCTGTTTTTCTTTCTGGAGTATCTTCCATACCCCTTTTTAACAACACCAGGTATTTCCTGAATAATCTCATCAACTATCAGATCAAGGTCTTCAACAGCAGTATCTACACCTTTTTTCTTTAAATACTTCATAATAGTTATCAGTCTAATATGATAATTATTAGGGTTTTTAAAAAAAGGATGCTTTTGTATCAAAGTCTTAATGTATTCCCTATCATAAACATTATCAGGTTCAATTTTGACATTTTTCATCTCATTTTCAACCTTTTCAATATACTTGCTTATCTGACTAAGATCATCCTGGTTTTCAAGTATATTTTTAATATTGTTTATAACACTTCCTACAGCTATTTTACTATAATTTTCGCACCCTAAGGGGTCTTCTTCATCCTTTTGATATAAACTGCTACTATTCAATATTTCCATAAAATTTTCTCCTTTGTCTATAATATATCATCAATTGATAAAACTTCATTTTTAACATGTACAATACTATTAGCAAAAGACTCATCTAACATTTGGCAAACAGCATCTAAATAGTCCTTAGACGAACACTCAATTTCTATCTTTTTAAGTGTGATTACCATTTCAGCAAGTATACTTGTAGCTGAATCATCGTACACCTTGTAAATTCTCTCCGATTCATATTCATCATCAAATTTGATATAATCAAGTCCCTTAATGATATTATTAAACTTATCCATATCTTGAATCATAAATGTTCCTTGATACACATATAAATCTTCTTGATCCTGATCAGCCTCAATTACATTTTCAACCACCTCGTAAAATTTGTATACAAGTAGGGATTTGCTCTTGATAAACTCTTCAATATCCATTGGTTCATATACAGCACAGTACTCATTGTACTTTTCTAAAATACTTTTCTTAAAAGTAGTCTTAAAACTCTCTGAATATGATTGATTCTCTAAAAGAAGATAACCATCCTTATATGGATATACCCTTGTAAGTAATATACCCCCATCATCAATATTTAAATCTTCAAGAAGCTTAAAATCATTTCCAGAAAATATATCTTTCAGTATTACATTGTTTTTTGTCTTTATTATGTCAAAAACAGAAATATAGGAGTCCTTTATACCCTTATAAAGCTCAGGATCGATCTCCTTATTTTCTTTTAGTATATCTAATATATACTTGTCATTTATCTTGTAGTCATGTACAAGCCATTCGAAAAATCCTTTAGGAACAGAAAACTCATCCTTTACCCCAAATTCTTCTCTTCCACTATTGATAATAAATCCATTTTCTTTCTTAGAAAGGAAAAATAGCATTTCATCTAAAACTTCATTTAATCCTTCCATAAAAACTTCTATATTCAAAAGTCACACCCCATTATATAATACTTCAACGTCATAATTATCCTATGTCTTATTTATCTATTATAGTAAAAACTGATTTTTTTTCAAGTAAAACCTACTGATTTTAGACATATAAAGTCAAATAGCAGTCTTGACAACGATTTCTTCTAATAATAAAGTATTAATGGTAATAAATATTAACATATTAAAGAAATAAATAATAAGGATTGTGATAATTATGACGGAAAAACTTTATATCAATGATTCCTACATATACGAATTCAAAGGAATAATTGAAGAAATAATAGAAAAAGAAGGCAAGTATCATGTAGTACTTGATAAGACAGGCTTTTATCCAGAAGGTGGAGGCCAACCATCTGATATAGGTAGTATGAATGGAATAAAAGTATCATATGTATATATAGAAAATGGCACAATATATCATATTTTAGATGAAAAACCTGAAAGTAAAGAAGTTGTTGGAAAAATTGATATTCCTAACAGAGTAGACCTTACTATTCATCATAGTGGACAACACCTTTTTTCATCCATAGCTTTCAAACTATATAATGCCGCTACTGTAGGTTTTCATCTTACCAAAACAAAGATGACAGTTGATCTTGATATACAGCTTGCAGATAGACAAGTAAGGGAAATTGAAGCAAAGGCCAACCAATTAATATCTTCCAATAAAAAAGTGAAATTATACTATCCTCAGGCAAATGAAATAGACAAATATCCACTAAGAAAAGTTCCAAAAGTAAAAGAAAACATTCGACTAGTTGAAATAGAAGAAACAGATTTCACACCATGTGGTGGAACCCATGTAAAGGGACTTCTAGAACTAAAGCTATTTAAAATAAAGAGCTATGAAAACTACAAGGGCGGTATGAGATTTGAGATACTTATTGGAGACAGGGCAATAAAAGACTACAATAACAAATCAGCTCTAATGAAAAGTCTTACATCAGAATTTTCATTTAATCAATTACAATTACTAGAGGGACTTATTAAACTAAGAGAAAACAACAAAGAACTATCAGATCAAATAAAAGAACTTAAAGAAGAACAATTAAAAACACTTGCTAAAACACTTCCTCAAAAAGCTTTAGAAAAGAGTGGAAGAAAATATATAATCGAAAACATTCCAGAAGCTTCAGGAAAAGACTTAAAACAAATAGCACAAACAATCACCGAAAATGAAGGCTTCCTTTTAATACTTGCCAGTGAGTCAGATGGAAAAATCAATCTGCTTG
Organism: Bacillota bacterium; assembly: GCA_025210655.1. GTDB lineage: Bacteria > Bacillota > Clostridia > Peptostreptococcales > Acidaminobacteraceae > JAOARG01. The sequence goes on along the minus strand of JAOARG010000040.1, from coordinate 35,150 downwards.
TTCAAAAATCAAAAGAACTTGATGCTAGTTGCAAGGAAATCTACAAATCAATCTCAGACAAACATGGCCTAAGAGGCGGAGGAAACGATAATGCTTGTCAGGGTGGTGGGAAACTTAATGTTTCTGCTGAGGAACTCATTTCTTTGATTAGGGATGAAATAGTCTAGGGTTTCACTACGCTCAACATCTAGGTATTCACTACGTTCAAATCTAGGGAGGATGGTATCTTCCTTACATCCCGTCTAGGGAGATTACAGGTAATCCATCCACGGTAATTTTCCTTTCGGAAAGATACTTTAAATTAAAGCTAAGAACAAAAACTTATTCGATTCTTTTCGGATAAGTTTTTTATTTTTAAATATTATTTTACCTACGTAAAATTTCCTTGGATATCGATGAAACATCGAACCCTAGACGGAATGTAGCATAGCTACCATTCGCCCTAGATGTGAGCCTTGGCGAATCCCTAGATGCGACTAAAAGGAGTCCCTAGACCATTTTCATTTAATAAAAATGAAAATAGGGTTGTTGCAAAAGCAACAACCCGCCTACATGACCTCTCCCATACTACAATACTTCCCAGTCCCTACATATATCCAAACTAGTGTAATATATTCTTTAAATCATTGCCTTTACTTGGGCAACGTCCTTATCTCCTCTACCAGATAGATTTACTATGATTATCTTGTCTTTTCCAAGTTCTTTTGCGAGCTTTACTCCGTATGCTACTGCGTGGGATGACTCTATTGCTGGTATTATTCCTTCTGTTTTAGAAAGTAATTTGAAAGCTTCTAAGGCTTCGTCATCTTTTATTCCTGAGTATTTTCCCCTACCGCTTGCATGATAGAAACAATGCTCTGGTCCAACTCCTGGATAGTCAAGTCCTGCTGCTACTGAATGAACTGGTGCTATGTCCCCCTCTTCATCTAGTACTGTATAGCACTTAAATCCGTGGATTACTGCACTTTCACCTACTGTTATACTTGCAGCATGATCTTTTGTATCTATTCCTTTTCCGTAAGGCTCTACTCCATGGATTTCTACTTCCTTATCATCGTAGAATGGTGAGAATAAACCAATTGCATTTGATCCTCCACCAACACATGCAACTAATGCATCTGGAAGTCTGCCTTCTTTTTCTAGTATCTGCTCCCTAGCTTCTTTTCCAATAATACTCTGGAACTCCTTTACTATCATTGGGAATGGATGTGGTCCTACTGCTGATCCTAGCATATAGAATGTATCTTCCCTATTTATTACATAATCTTCTAGGGCTGCATCTACAGCATCTTTCAAAGTTCTAGTCCCTGTTGTAACTGGAACTACCTTTGCTCCTAATAATTCCATTCTAAAAACATTTAATTCCTGTCTTCTTGTATCCTCTTCTCCCATGTAAACTGTACAGTCCATTCCAAATAGTGCACATACAGTTGCTGTTGCAACACCATGCTGTCCTGCTCCTGTTTCAGCTATGATTCTCTTCTTCCCCATTCTCTTTGCAAGAAGTGCTTGTCCGATCGTATTGTTGATCTTATGGGCTCCTGTATGGTTAAGATCTTCTCTTTTAAGATATATTTTTGCTCCCCCTACTTTCTCGCTTAGGTTCTTAGCAAGATATAAAGGGTTGGATCTCCCCACATATTCTTCGTAATAATATTTCAACTCTTTCTTAAACTCTTCATCACCAGCGTATTTGTAAAATGCCTCTTCAAGCTCTTGTAAATTCTTCTTTAATTCTTCACCAACGAAAGCTCCACCAAAATCACCGTAAAATCCATCAAACTTTTTCATAATAATTACCTCCAAATTTTAATTTAAATACAAAAAAGCCCCCTATGCTGTTTAGCATAGAGGGCGATAATAATCGCGTTGCCACCTCTGGTTATAAGTTTAGTAATCACATACCATTCTTACATCTCTTTCAGATACAGAAAAAATCGATATCCTATCTCTATAACGGGAGAAACCCGGGTCACCTACTATAATTCAGGTTCCACTCATAAGTCCATTCATTACATTTGACACTGCCTACTTCCACCAACCGTAGACTCTCTAAAAGTACCAAAACCGTAACTACTACTCTTAATCAACGCTTTATTAATTAATTTTGTCCATTGTACATCAGAAATTATAAATATGTCAAGAAATTTTTAAAAAATTCTTTTTGCCCACTTGTAAGTTTCATCATAAAATCCACTGTTTATCGGAGAAATAATAACCTTCCCCTTCCCTGATGAAGCATGGATAAATTGACCATTTCCAATATATACACCTACATGATTAACATTTCCACTCCTATCAGTTGTGAAAAAAACTAAATCTCCAAAAATTAAATCTTTTTTATCTACATAAGTACCTAATTTACTCATGCTTCTTGAACTATGGGGCAAATTATATTTATAGTATTTTTTGTAGATAAATAATGTGAAGCCCGAACAGTCAAATGTATTAGGCCCCTCCTGTCCCCATGCATATCTTTTCCCTAAATGGGTCTTAAACTCTTTTAGAAGGGCTTCATTATCAGCACTAATACTTAGCTCTTCTTTTTCTTCACCAACATCTGTAGAAGTCACAGGTATAAAACCTAGTTTTCCATCAATAGAAACCTGAAAAAAGCCTTGATAATATCTACTTACTTCTATTTCAGTATCTTTCTCCATAGAAAGTAAGACTCTACTTTCCTTATTTGGAAGGCCTAAGACATCAACATTTTCTATAAGCTTAACCTTGGAAACTTCCTCTCCTAGGCTTATAAAATCATTTGATACATAACCACGTCCATCAAGAAGCATACTGAACTCTTTACCTTTCTCAATATAAATAAGCTGGTCATCACTGAGCTCACCTGACTTCTTAGAATCTATAGAAGGGCCACTCCTTATGTTAAGGATGTCAGCCTTTACCTTTGCTTGAAATAAATTATCTCCAAAACTAATACTTGAAAATAGTGAAAAAATTATTAATATTGTAACTTTTCTATGAATTCTATTCATATTTACTCTCCTTTAAAGTATAATGGTAAATATACTCAACACTAGATATTATGCCATATATCATAATTTATCTAGAGTTATGGGTTTATTTTATCATAAAAAGGATAAAAGAGTAATAGTACATATTATTCATAAAACAAGGAGGGAAAATAATGAATATAAAGAAGTTTATCCTTCCCATAGTGCTCATAGCAATTTTGGGATTGGTTGGAACAGATTCATTTTACACCGTAGGTAATGCAGAACAAGTTGTAATAGAACGTCTAGGAGAAAAACACCAAATAATCGACACTCCTGGTTTAAAATTTAAACTTCCAATTATCGATAGGAAGTACGTTGTCAATGTAAATAAGAACTACACTCTTCAGTATGGTTATAGAACACAGTCTGAAGGTACAAGCTCAGCTGCACCAGTTTACCAAGATGTTGGATCAGAGGTAATAGTTTTAACAAAGGGATCTTATCTTGTAAACATCCAAGCAGTTATTCAGTACAGAATATCTGACCCTGCTGATTTCATCTATAATGTTGATGATCAGATTGGAACTCTTAGACTTGCATTTGAAAGTGTTTTAAGACAAAATGTTCAAAATAAAGATCTTGATGATGCACTTATCAACAAGGAAGCTATTTCAAAAGAAATTTTACCAGATCTTCAAAAGAAACTTAACGAATATAGTGCTGGTATTGATATTACAGCAGTGGAAATCCAGAACGTTACATTACCTGATAATGTAAAAGCTGCTTACGATGACGTAAACAACGCTAAGAATGAAAAAACAGAGTGGTTAAGTAAGGCTCAAAAATATGCCAATGAAAAGCTACCAGCTGCAAGAGCAGATGCCTATGAAAGAATTCAGAAAGCTGAAGCTTATAAGGCTGAGAAAATTTCACAGGCAAAAGGTGATGTTGAAAACTTCAATCAAGTATATGAAAAATATAAAACATCTAAGGATATAACTAGATCTAGACTTTATATTGAAACTATGGAAAAAGTTCTTGAGAATGTTGACGAAAAATACATTCTTGATATGAATGATAATGGAGTAATTAAATATCTTCCTATAAACCCACAATCTACAGTAAAGGGGGATAACTAAATGAGTTTTGATAATAATAATAACAACCAAAAGCCAAATTTTGATGAATTTACTGATCAATTTAAAAAGTCAGCTGAAAATGCTAAACAAAGCGCTAAAAATGCAATGAGAACTATAATAACTATTTTAATTATATTTGTAATCCTAGGAAGTGTAGGAAACTTTGTTTATATAGTTAGGGAGGATGAAGTTGCAGTAGTAAGACAGTTTAGTAATATCCAAGCTATCATAGTTGACAGGGATAACACAAATGCTGAATCACAAAACCTTGTTGACTCAAAGTATAAGGACGTAAAGATTATTAAGGATAAGGGTCTATTCTTCAAGGTTCCTTTCATTACAACAGTTGAAAAGGAAACTTCAAAACTTATCACTTATCAATCAAATCCAGTTGAAATCAATACTAAGGATAAGATTAAGTACTCAGTAACAATATTTGCTCAGTACGAGATTACACACCCTGGTTTATTTATTGACTCACTTGGAACAGAAAGTAAAGCAAATGCATTTATGGATGATAGAGTTTATCCAGTAGTAATCGAGAAGATCAACAGTCTTCAGTCTGATGACTTCTTAACTAATAAAACTAAATTAACTGAAACTTTAAAAGAAGGTCTTGATACTTTAAACGCTGAAGTTGCTTCTAAGGGTATCACAGTTAAGGACATGAACGTATACAGAACTCTTTTACCACAGTCAAATATTGAATCTACTTACAGAAAGATGACTGCTGAGAGAGAGGCAATCGCTCAACAAACAAGAGCAGAAGGTCAAGAAACATACCAAAAAACAGTAGCTGAAACAGATAGAAAAGTAGCTGAAACAATAGCAGAATCAATAGAGCAATCAGAAAAAATCATCGGTGATGCCGACGCAACAGCACTTGAAATCTACTCTAACTCATTCAGCAAAGACCCAGAATTCTACAAATTCTGGAGAAGTCTAAAAGCATACGAAAAGACAATCGACAAAGACACTGTTATCTACTTAGATAAGAATAATGCTTTCCTTAAGTATTTTAATACAAAATAACCGTAGGTCGTAGTTCGTAGGTCGTTGGTCGGAAGAGATGAAAAACCCCTGTATTTGTTGTGATGCAGGGGTTTCTTTATGTGGACTTCTTAGCTGAAAAGGGGAATCGTTTTATACATAAAACTAGGGAAATTTATTTTGTAAGCAAAATAAGGTTAAGAGGAAAAACTCAAGACCTTAAATACCTTTCAAAGATCTTTGTTTCTTCCTATTCCCCGAAATATTGTTTACACAATATTGATTCCCCTAACACAAACACAGTCTTGTGTGATTCCCCTTTTCCCCTAACAACATTAGGCCAGCTGAAAATCAGCGATTAGGAGCGATCGAAAGTAGTTTTAGGCTAACTTAGGCCAAAACAAAATCCCCACATTTGATTAAATCAAACATGGGGATTAATCTTTAGTTTTTACGACCTACGAACTGCGGATCTCGTTATAAAACTTCTTATACTGCTCTAAATCCAGTGATTGTTCTCCATCACATAAAGCTGTTTCTGGCTTATAGTGTACTTCTATGATTACTCCGTCTGCTCCAGCGGCTAGGCCGGCTTTTGTCATTGGGAGTATTAATTCTTTATTGCCTGTACCATGGCTTGGGTCTATTATTACTGGTAGACCTGTTTCCATTTTCATGATTGGTACTGCTGATATATCCATTAGGTTTCTTGTATAGTTGTCAAAACTTCTTATTCCTCTTTCACAAAGTATTATATTGTCATTTCCATTAGATGCTATATACTCTGCTGCCATTACCCACTCTTTTATTGTTGCGGACATTCCTCTTTTTAGAAGAATTGGCTTATTAGTTTTACCTAGTTCTTTTAGCAAACTATAGTTGTACATATTTCTTGATCCAACTTGAATAATATCAACAAATTCAATGAATATATCAAGATATTTATCATCCATAAGTTCAGTTACTATTGGAAGATCAAACTCTTCTGATACTTCCCTTAAATATTTAAGTCCCTCTATTCCAAGACCTTGAAAATCAAAAGGACTTGTCCTAGGTTTAAAGATACCACCTCTAATACAGTCAACGCCTATTTCCTTAAGACCTTTTACTGTTTCATAAAGTTGCTCTTTTGACTCTACTGAACATGGTCCCGCAATTATTATTGGTCTATCTCCACCAAATTCAAGATTTCTTACTTTTACTATTTTTTTGTCACCATTAAGTGTTTTAGTCATTCACAATCATCCTTATCATATCTTTCCCACCAAGGCTCTTTACAGTATCCGCAATTGATACTCCATCAGAAATAAGTTTCTCATCTAATTCCAATATAGGAACTAGTACAAACAGTCTTTCCAAACACCTGGGATGGGGAATCACAAGATTTTCATCCTCGTATTTCAGATCATCGTAGAAAATTATGTCAAGATCAATTATCCTTGGGCCCCACCTAATCTTTCTTACCCTTTTCATTTCCTGTTCAACTCTTTGGCATACAGCCAATAGCTCTAGGGGCTCTAAATCGGTTTCAATTTTAACCGCTATGTTTACAAAATAGTCCTGATCCAAATATCCTACTGGTTCAGTTTCGTAATATGACGAAACTTCAACATGATATATCTTATCACTATTTCTCAACATTTCAACTGCTTTATCAATATTTTGTGTCTTTTCTCCAATATTACTTCCAATACTTATATAAGAAATGCTCATTATCTTCTCCTACTTAAAGAAACTGAGAAATAATCATAAATCCCTGGAACAGGAGCTTGAGGTTTCTTAACTTCAATATCAACTCCATTTATTTTTGGAAAAGACTCCATTAATTTCTCAATAATGTTATAAGCTAGAGCCTCAATCAGATTGTATCTCTCATTCTCCACTACATTTTTTATCAAATCAAAGGCTTCTCCATAGTGAACCGTATCAAATACATCGTCAGATTTCCCTGCATCACTTAAATCAACCAACAAACTACAATCTATAACAAACTTTTGACCTAGTACATTTTCTTCTGTCATGGCACCATGGTAACCATAAAAAGAAAGGTTTTTCATATTTATTTTATCCATATGTCTATCTCCTATAGATTGCATCCGCAACCTTTACAGCCCTAATATTCTCAGTTATATCATGTACCCTAATAAAATCTACACCTGCCTGGACTCCAATCACTGAAGTAGCAATAGTTCCTTCAACTCTTTGGTCAACAGGTAGATCAAGTATATTTCCAATCATAGATTTCCTTGAAGTACCTAATAGTACTGGATATCCAATATCGCAAATTTCCTCCAGCCTGGACATAACTTCTATATTTTGATCCGTTGTTTTTCCAAAACCTATTCCTGGATCAAGAATAAGATAGTTCAAATCCATACCTGCCTTCTTTGCTCTTTCAACAGTTTCATTGAAAAAATCCTCCATAGATTCTATAATATCTTTGTCATAATCCCTAGTAATTTGATTATGCATAGCTATCACAGGAACATCAAATTCAGCTGCTACCGTAGCCATTTCAGGGTCTCTTTGCATTCCCCACACATCATTGATTATAGATGCCCCAGATTCAATTGCCTTTCGAGCTACAGCTGCCTTGTAAGTATCTATTGATATTGGGATATCAATTATTCTTGAAAGTCTTTCAATAACTGGTATTACTCTTTTCATTTCTTCAAGTTCTACTACTTCGTCAGAACCTGGTCTGGTGGACTCACCACCTATATCTATTATATCTGCACCTAATTCCCACATTCTGATGCCATGCTCAACTGCTGTTTCTAAGGTATCATGTTCACCACCATCGGAAAATGAATCCGGTGTAACATTTAAAATACCCATAATATATGTTTTCTTTCCAAGTTCAAACTTAAAATCTTCAAACTTTATGCTTCTATTCATAATTTACCTCCTATCCCATCTTTATAAGGGAAAGGGCTTCATTTCTACTTCTAGAATCAGTTTTCATTATTCCCCTTACCGCCGATGTAATAGTTTTTGACCCAGGTTTTTTTATTCCCCTCATTGTCATACACATATGTTCAGCTTCAACAATAACAATTATACCCTTTGGAGCTAACTTCTTTTCAATCACATCAGCAATTGTTGAAGTAAGTCTCTCCTGAAGTTGAGGTCTTTTACTTATTGTTTCAACAACCCTAGCAAGTTTACTAAGCCCTGTAAGTTTACCTTTTTCAGGTATATAACCTACATGAGCCTTTCCAAAGAAAGGTACAAGATGATGCTCACACATTGAATAAAAAGGAATATCCTTAACAAGAACCAATTCACTATGCTCCTCTTCTTGAAAAAACACCTCAAGATGATCCTCTGGATTCTCTTCTATACCTGAATAAATTTCTGTAAACATCTTGGCAATTCTTTTTGGGGTGTCCACAAGGCCCTCTCTATCAGGGTCTTCTCCGATTGCTTCCAAAATATCTTTTACTGCATTTTCTATTTTTAATAAATCCATATCCTACACCCTTCCAAATATATTCTCACCCTATAAACCTACAGGGAATTCTCTCTTTTCTATAGTAGAGCACATGCCTCCATAAGGTTCAAGGATATAAAGCACAAACTCTCTTAGAAGTTCTATTCTTTTATCTAAATCCCTTTCGAGGATTACCTTATTACAGTAGTCATATGCCTTTTCATCAACTCTTTTTAGTACAGATAAAAGTTTCTTATCTGGACACGGCCATAATCTTTTAAAATTGAAATATGTCAGGGTAATTTTCTTTAACAAAAGGTCTATTAAAAACATCGCCTCTGGCTCATTATCCTTTCTATTTAAAATATCTTCAAATTTTGAGGATATTAAAAATCTTTCAACTTCAATCTGATCCTTAGTAAGTTTGGCAGTACCGTCATTGTACAAATCAATTGTTTCATGAATCATCTCTTCAAGCTTAGTATTAAAGATTCCCTCAGACTTACTATTTCCTATTATAGTAATCCATCTTGGAACCTTTTTATCTATAAGTTCCCTAATTGCCGTCATGGAAATATATGAAATATCAAACATTTTACCTTCAATGAGTTCAACTTTTCTCATAAATACATGATCATTGTCATAAACGACAAGTAAGTCAATATCATTCAGGCTATCAAATTCCTCTTTAGATACCTTTGCTCCTTTTCCAATAAGAAAAATACCTGCAATTCCATCTTGTCTCAAGAAATCTTTTTTTATCTTTTCATAAGTTTCAATTATTTTCATAAGATCCCATCCTTTTTAAGATACTCCCCCAAAATAGAAAAACTATCGAGCTCATAATCAGCAGCTCCTAATTTTTTAACAGGAACCGCTCCAATAAGGGAATTGCTTATAAATGCCCCCTTATATTTACATATGTCTGATACTCCTATTTCATCTTCAATAACATCCAAAGATCTTCCTTTAAGACTCTCTATTATTTTCCCTCTCATTATTCCAGGAAGAATTCCTTGCTCAACACTTGGTGTAATAATCCTTTGGTCATCGATAAAAAATATATTACTTTTACTTCCCTCAGTAATATTACCCATTTCATTCAGATATATTGTTTCGTACACATCTTTTTTTGAATTTTGAAGGTAATTATTCCCCATATAATTTGTTGTCTTGTGTCTTAGCATAAAATCTTTGGAATTCCTTCCATACTCACAGATATTAAGACTAACTCCACAGGACAATAACTTACTATCAAAATCAAATGTCCTACCCTTTATTATAATATAATTTTCCTCTTTTCCAAAAGCATATAACACTTTTATTGCATCAATTTTTTCCTCAGACAATAAAGTATTAACCATATTCTCTAATTCTAAAAAAGAATATGGTAATTCACGTCCAAAAAATCTTGATGAATTGACAAGTCTCATATAATGCTCCTTAAAAAACTGAGGAGAATCATTAACAATTTTAATGGTTTCAAAAATTCCAGAACCAAAGTTTAAACAGTGATCGTCAATACTTAGTTCTATATTATTATTCGAAATAAGATTCCCATTTAAAATATACACTTGAGACCTCCCTACTTAAAAGCTTTAAACAAGGCTTTACCCTTATCCAAAGTTTCCTGAAACTCCATTTCTTCAATGGAATCCCATACAATCCCACCACCAACATTAATATATAGAGTTTCTTCTTTTATTACAGCAGTACGAATAACTATATTTATATCTACATTAGACCTTACATCATAATATCCAATGGATCCTGTATATATGCCCCTTTTATTTTTCTCTAGTTTTTCGATAACATTCATGGCTGAAATTTTTGGAGCTCCTGTTATTGAACCACCTGGAAAAGTACTATGAATGATTTCTTTAAAAGAAATACTTTCCTTTAAACTTCCCACAACTGATGAAACCAGATGATACACAGTTGGATACTCTTCTATAGAAAAAAGCTCCGGCACCTTCACACTTCCTGTATCACAAATCTTACTTAAATCATTTCTCTCTAAATCAACAATCATTAGTAGTTCTGATCTATCTTTCAAAGAATTTCTGAGAGTCTCCTTATTTATAGCATTCTTTCCCTCACTGTCAGTCCTTGGGATAGTACCCTTTATAGGTCTTGTTTCAATGTGATTTCCAGCTACTTTTATAAATCTTTCAAGGGAAGATGAAGCTATATTAAAATCACAGCCCCCTATATAAGCAGAAAATGGGCTCGGATTTATTTTCCTAAGGGCTTTATAATAGGCAAATGAATCCCCTGAAAAATCAACACTAAACCTTTGACTAAGATTTATTTGATACACCTTTCCATCCCTAATATAGTCTTTTACGGATTTTACAGAATCCATATACTCTTTCTTTTCAAAATTCGACTTAAAACTTTCTATATCCACTGAAAAAGAATTATTCATTATATTATTACTTCTAATATCACTTAAGATATCCTCAATAACTTTATTTTCATCATCAAAATTACCACTAGCTACTATATGGTAAGAGCAGTCCCTATTGTCATATATTATAGCCCTATCATAGTACATCATATAAACATCCCACATATTTATATCATCATGGGTATCACTGCATATTTCTTCTATATAATCCCTATAGTCATAGCTTATAAATCCCATAAAGCCTGTTAAAAATGGAAGATACGAATACTTTTCATCAATTGCCTCACCTGAGAAACGTTTTATATACATATCAATCAGTTCAACAGGATCAGTCTTAATGAATTCAACAACTTCACCATTTTCAAGAACTTCTGTTATACCCTTTCTTGCCCTTATACCTATCTTTGGATTGTAAGAAATAATACTGAATCTTCCTATATTTTCAGAATAACCACTACAGCTATCCAGAAAAATCATATCATTTTTCTTACTAAACTTATCAGCTAAATCAGCAGGATCTATACTCAAATTAATCTTTGCTATTTTCAACTTATCTTCCCTCCAAATAAAGCAAGGCATTTCTAAGCATATCAATTCCCTTTTCAGTTAAAAGGGCTTCCGGGTGAAACTGAACTCCTGATATTTTATATTTCTTGTGCCTTATTCCCATTACAACATTGTCTTCAGTGAAACTAGTCACTTCCAAATCTGCTCCCAAAGTAGACTCATCTAAAACAAGGGAATGATATCTGGTAACATTGGTAGGATTCTCAATATTCCTAAAGATACCCCTTCCATCATGGCTTATAGGAAACACTTTTCCATGAACAGGTTCTCTTGCCCTAATTATATTTGCACCAAAATAGCTTGCTATTATCTGAAATCCAAGACAAATTCCCAAAATAGGATATACACCTTTAAATTTATCTACTATGTCAAGGCAAATACCTCCATCCATAGGATTACCTGGTCCCGGTGAAATTACTATAAGTTCTGGACTCATAGCCTTAATCTCATCTATTTCTATCATGTCATTTCTTCTAACTACAACAGTCTTACCAAGCATTTCTAGATAATTAACTAGGTTGTAGGTAAAAGAATCATAATTGTCAATCATTAAAATCATAATTACTCCTTTTACACCTTAAAACTAAGTATTATAATATAAATACTAACTTATACAAGTAATAATATCAATTGGGAAAGGACCATAATAAATGAAAATAGGAATAACTTTTGACGAACTTCTAATGAAACACATAAGTAAAGAAATATACCTTGAATACATAGAAAAAAATCAAATAAAAAATATTGAACTTTGTCTTCACGAAAAGATTTTACAGAAGAATGTCCAAAAAGAAATCTCACTCTTCTGTGACTCAAAAAAAGTTAACAACAGCTTCCATATTCCCCATCATATCGATGAATTTGCATATGATCTATCTAATTTCAAATCAGAAAAAAAATTAATTACCGATAATTATATGTTATTTATAAAAAACATGGAAGAACATCTTCAGTATAATCCCCAATCAATTCAAAAAATCGTTATACATGGGGGCTCATTCAAAGAAAGTAAAAGTCATGCTATGGAAAATAGCAAACATTTCATTGACTGGTTTATTAATATGACTATAGCAAAAGGTTTTAATATAAGACTATTGATAGAAACTTTATCCCCTGTTGAAAATTCCCTTGGTAACAATTTCGAGGATTTGATAAATCTTAAAGACTTTTTTAATAGCATCCATTTAGACATATGTGGTGATATAGGCCACCTTATGAGATATGATAATTTCAACAAATTAGATATTCTCGATGATATTAGCCACTTTCACATTCATGGATATAATAAAACTTTAGACCTTAATCATATAGCAATGTCAAAAAGTGATATTCTAGCTGAAGAGATGATAGAACATGTAAGTAAAGATGCAGTACTTATACAGGAAGTCTTGTATTTCTTCGCAAAATATAATTATCTTGATGATTTGGGAATCCATAAGGCTTTTGGGGTATAAAACTTATATATTATCAAAAGACCGATTAAATCATAAGGAGAATTAATATGAATAGACTAAATAATAAATTTCATTTAATTTCATATAAGGAAGTTTTATCAATAGTAATTATAATATCAATAATCCTTCTAAATAGCACCTTTACATTTTCTCAATCAAAGGAATCGGAAGAAGTAACCATAGGTGTTCTTTCCTTCGCTTCTAAGGAAGATACTGTGTCCAAATGGCAAGCACTAGCAGACTATCTAACCGATACAGTTGAAGGCCAAGAATTTAAAATAAAAGCTATGTTTTATACTGAATTTCAAGACTGTATACTTGAGGGTAATGTAGACTATATTTTAACTAATCCTGCACATTTTATATCCATAAGTCAGGAGTATGAGCTTTCTGGTGCGATAGCTACATTAACAGAAATGTCAGGTGGAAAGGCTCAATTTGGATTTGGTGGTGTAATTTTTACTAGAAACACTCCTGATGCTCCAAGTACAATTTCAGATTTAAAAGGAAAAACCATAAGTGCAGTTGCCCTGGACTCACTAGGGGGCTACCAGGCCTCAGCCTATGAACTTAAAAAAGCTGGTATAGATCCTGAAAAGGACCTTGAAATAGTTTTAACAGGTATGCCACACAATAACACCATAGATATGGTATTAGCTGGTCAGGCAGATGCTGGATTTGTTAGATCTGGTGTTATTGAAAAACTTATAAAGGCAGGAGAGCTTGACAAGGATGCTTTAAAAATAATTAATGAACAAAACTTTACAAACTTTGATCAGTATATATCTACAACCATGTATCCAGAGTGGCCATTTATTGCCCTATCACATATTGAGCCCAAGCAGGCTCAAAGAGTTGCAGCTTCACTATATTTAATGGATGATTCCCCAGAATATACAGAAAGAATAGGTATATTTGGATTCACCATCCCATCAAATTACCTTGAAGTTGAAATCCTTATGAGAGAGTTAAAATTGCCACCCTTTGATAAGGAAGAACAAATAACTCTATTTGGAGTATGGAGACAGTACTATTTTGAGCTAATCATAACCCTAGTATTAATTATAACTGTTATCTCATATGCAGTATATAAGTCTAGAGTTGGAAAAATACTTTCCGCTCAAAATGAGGAACTCAATAATCTAACCCTAAAACTAAGGGAAAGCAATATAAATTTAACGGAAATATCTATAAAGGATTCCTTAACAGGCCTATACAATCGAAGACACTTTGAAGTTTTTATAAGGAACACCTTAAACATGATAAAAATTCATAACACGACACTTTCAATATGTGTGATCGATATAGACAATTTCAAACAATACAATGACAACTATGGTCATAATATTGGTGATCTTGTACTTATTGAAGTTGCTAAAAATTTACAAGCTCATGTCAATGATATTAACGATATAGTAGCAAGATATGCAGGAGACGAATTTGTAATAGTATTTTATGATGCTGCTCCCCATGCCCTTAAGGCCAATGCACAAAAAATCATTAGGGACATAAATAAAATGGAAATCAAGCTTCCAAATAGTGATGAAAAGCTCAAGGTATCCATAAGTATGGGAGTTACAACTACTAGACCAAAATGTAATCATACTAGTGAAGAAGTATTTAAGTCAGCTGACAATGCTCTATTTAGGGCAAAAGAAGAGGGAAAAAATAGATATGTCTTTGAAGATTGCAGTTGTATAGGATGTAGTGATAATATTAAAAACGGGGAGTCTTTTTAAGAACTCCCCTTAAGACTAGCTTAATATTATTTAATTAATAATTTTGTACAATTGATTTTCCATGGACTTTAATAAAAATTCAATCTTAATAAAGTCCTTAATATCTCCACTTTCAAGAAATTTCACCATCATATCAGAAATGTGAATGAAACCCATATTTCTTAAATCAAGCATATTGTTTTTAAATTTAGAAATAAATTCTTCATCCAACTTTCCTAAATTTTCAACACCATATCCCCCTATTTCATCCATGCATTCTTTTGTTCTTTTAAATATTTCAACTTCCCTTTCTAAGATCATATTAACTCTCCCTTAAAATCACTTTTTCCCCTCCGGACCAAATAGTAATGATTTTTGCATCTATATGAAAATCTACTTTACTTAATTTTATAAGCATATAATCTACTTTTTTTAGTAAATTTAGTCTATCAATGATTTCTTTATCCCTTTTATCTTCATACTTAAAATGTGTGATTAAATTACCTACACTTATTTCAAATCTCTGTATTTCTTCCCTAAATCTAAGATTATTGAATGAATCTATCCTATCTGAAAGTATAAATAATCTCTGTTCACCGTCGATAAAGCTCTCAATACCATCAGTAATCGAAACAGCGTAATTTTCAAGATCAAAATTTTCGCTTTCAATTAAATCTAACCCTAATTTTGTGGAATTAGAAATCTTATTTTCTTCTTTTAAATTAATGTTTTTAATTTTAAAGCTTTTATCTATTAGAGAAAGTCCACTTAAGGTATTTTGGAAAAACAGTGGTAAATGAGATATACTTTTATCCATTATATTCTTTCTCAAATTTGATATTTCAAATATTTCTCCACTTTCCATATCAATTACTATCATGTTGATTAACTTGCCACCATCATTCAATTTAACTATCTCATAGGAAAGTCCATATACATTCATTTCACTTATTTCTGACTTATATTTATTTTTTCTAATCAAACTGTATTTTTCGTGATCTCCAGCATTTCCAAGAAGAATATATATATCAAAAAGAATATCTATTATTTGTCTTTTCACAGTTTCAAGACCAGAATCTATATCACCCTTGATATATCTTTTAACCCGGTCTCTTAAGTAATTTGTTTTTCTAAATAAAAACTTAAACTTTTCAAATCTTAATTTAATACTAATATATTCTAATTTATCTATTTCATTTTCATTTATTGTGTACAAACCTATCAAGATAAGATTTTCAAAATATTCACGGACTTCTTCAAGTACAGATCTATTTGTAATCTTAAAATCAACCTTAAGCTTATCCACACCATTTAAACTTTGAATATATTTTATGGCCATTATTACTTCTTTTTCACCACTATTCTTAAAAGCTTCTTCAATACTGAAGGGATACACGAAGTTGACTTGCTTTCCATTTGTAAAATTAACCTTCAACAGACTTCCTATTTCATAGCTCATATTGTCGAATTTGAAGTCAACTAGTACATTGTTTATCATAGTTTTATTAACAAATTTCCTAAGATCTTTATTTGTCAAATCCTTTATAGCTGCAAAATCATCAAGACTAAGGGCTACTTTCTCCATATCACTTTGCAAATTATTCATCATAAACATATATGCCATTACAACATGTTTGCAATAACTTGAAGCTGGGCAAGTACACTTAAAGTCCTCTAGCTTATCATTAAACTCTACAGTCTCATCTCCTATTTGAAAAATCCAGTTTCTTATTAAAGATATATCTTCCTTATCCATAGATTTTAAAGCCCTCTTATACATGCCCTTATTAGTAAGATTCACTATATAATCTTCATCTATCAAGCTTATTTGTTCCTTTATCATTTTGAGGCCCCTTTTATATAATTAGCTAACTCCTTTACAGTTACACTCTCAACAGATATTCCTATCTTCTCAAGTTTTTTAGCGAAATTCGAATTATAATATGAGTTGGAATTATCATCTATACCAGTAAAAACTAAGCTTCTAACTCCAGTATTTTTTAGTTCTTCAAACTCCTTTAACATTGTTCTTTCTTCTGAGAACAAATCAGTAATTACTAGAAAAAGTGTCTTATCAACTTTTTTAATAAATTTTCTCGAATAAGCAATTGCAGAAGCTACATCTGTTCCCCCACCCAACTGTACATCTAGGAGTATATCTATTGGGTCTTCTTTAGCCTCTGATAAATTTACTATCCTAGTATCAAACAACACGATTTTTATATCTATATTACTGATATTATAAAAAATAGATGCAACTATCGCTACATAAATCAAAGATTTAACCATACTTCCACTACAATCTACAAGGAGTATTATATCAACAGGCTTATTCTTTGCCTTATTTGGATAAAAATATATATCCTTTACATAGAGCTTTTCATTTTCTTTATTATAATCTCTAATATTATTCTCAATTGTCTTCTTAATATCTATATTTTTAGTTTTATTATATATTGATGAAGCAGTCTTACTTATACTTCCAATATTAGATAAATCAATCACGGACATAAGCTCTTTTTTTATTTCATTTGCAACTTGTCTTATTTTATACTTAATCTTACTTCTATCTTCTTCCTTTGAATAATCTTTGTACATAATAAGATTCTTCAGTAATTCAACATCAGCCTTGGCATTATCCAAGTAACTATCATCCGAAAGTACGTCATACATACCATATGTTTCAAATGCATCAGTTGCAATTTTATTGACTATATTTTGTTCAAGTATATTATTTACATTCTTTAAATTTTTAATAACAAGTAATCCACTGGACTTTTCACCATACATTCCTTTCCCCTCAGAATACTCACTATCATACACACTATCTAGAAGTTCTTCTATTGCCAAATTATCTTCTGACATTTCGAAACTCAAGTTGTCCTTTGAAAATTTTCCAAGTATTAACCTCCATTTTTCTAAATTATTCATAAAATACTCCTCGCTGTTTCAATTCCTTTATGCATAATTCTTCTACTTTACTATTTCTAATAAAATCCTCTTCGCTTATATCAAACTTTACTAGGGGATTCTTTGATATATCATTTAACTCTCTTATATTTTTACTAAGCCTTATTGTTTCTGTAGGTCTTAATCTTGTAAATGTCCTTCTTAAATCAGGAAGTATCTTTAAAAAATTATCAGTATCTATATCACTTATAAAATCATTTAAAATTATAAGGAATTTATTATTATTTAATAGTAGCTGATAATTGTTAAGTAAAAGATACTTTAAAAATAAGATTGTTCCCTCTATTTTTCTTTCACTTAGGACAAAATTATTATTAATTTCTAGTATTAGCTCTTTCTCATTTATAAGTCCCAAAATATAAAGAATCGAAAGGCTTATTCCCTTCAATGAAGTTGTCCATCTTTTACTTGATAAGACTATAAGACTTTCTTCAAAGAGACTTTTATCTATACTATCATTTATAGATCTACTTACAAATGAATATATATCATTTAAAGAACTAGATAATTTTCCTTCATCCTCAATAGTCATTTCTTCTAAATTCTGAAATAAAATCATCAATTTTATATAAAGTTCATTGACTAAGTTATCAAGCTTAAGTGAATATTCACTTCCAAAAGTCTCATAATAATAAGCCATCTTAGATACATCTTCAAATGCCCTAGCCATCTCAACTATGTTATTTTCTTCTACTATCATGTATCTTATCTTACTTATTATCTCATCAATATTACTATCTATCTGTAATACTACACAGACTTTTAAAGAAGACACTGCACTACTAAGGCTATCGGCCTTCCTAATTTCAAGTTTAAGCTTTGACTGTACTGCCATATCTATACTTTCACCTAAAAAGGCAACTTCTATTATGGAAGGCATAATCAACTCTTTACTACTTATCTTATATATTTGTGCCATAGAATTATCTATATCAATATCAATATCAAACAAATCTATACCTTTTATCTTCACAGCAAAATCAATTTCAAGGTATAGGAGCTTATTTAAAAACACACTCCTTCTATATGCATTTCTATTATCAAGTAAATTGAGTGTATAAGTAGTATTTGCTTTAGTGAAATTATATTTCTCAATTTGAAATTGAAAATCTTCCACAATTGGTGGAAGATTTGACATGTCATTAACTTGTCCATATTCATTTCCTATTAAATACTTCTTAAAATCATCAAGTATTCCACTAATATCAAAGTACTGATTAAATTCTGTAAAGGCGCTTATTGCTCCGTCAAACAATTCATACACCCCGGGAGATTTCTTATCCCTAAGTGAGGCCAAACCATAAGCTAAATCCACTGCACTTATGATCTTCGGCAAGGGTATCTGCTTTTTCTTATTTCTTGAATACTTAGTAAGTAGTTCAACAAAAGTATCCCTAGGATTTAAAGCATTTTTAAATAGTATCTTATAATAATAAGGATAATATATCCCAGCCCCATAACCATTTAGACTAGATATATTTTGAACATTATATGGTATCAAATAGTTCTTATTATTTTGAGTAAGTTCTTTACTTACTTGATTATCTATATCTATATCAATTTCATCACTAATCAAACTAGGAAGAACTACACTATGAAAAACACCTGTTATTACTAGGGTTTTTCTTCCCTTATAGTCCCTAATATTACTGGCCATATAAGCCTCCCTTAAATCATTATATGAATTTGAAGGAGTAAGTTCCCTGGTAATACTACAATACGTCAGGATTTGACCCATATAATCTTCAAGATTTTTATCACTTAAAGCTATTTCGAAATATTTTTCATAGTATTCATCAAAACTTTCTAAACCACTTTTTTTCACCAATTCTAAAATAAAATTAGAATACTCAAAATTTATTTTTTTCTCCCTTACAGTATCAATATCATATACGGGTAAATCTATAAATTTAGTTTCTATACCCTTTTCTACACCATAAACTATAGCTAGATATTCAGGGGATGTATCAAAAAAAGGAAAATTTATACCTATCTTTATTTCCTTATTATCAACATTTCCATAAATAGAAACTGGCATTTTTGACTTAGCAATGTTTTCTATTAGATGATTAGCATCACTGGGCCCCTCTATAAGAATAACTTCAGGCTTAAATACATTTATGGCCTTTTTTAAAAACTTTGAACTTAGCAAACTATGATGTCTTACTGGGAAAAAAAACAATTCCTTATTCATATACTTATCAAGATTTATTTTCATATCATGCCAACTCTTGATCTATAAAGTTCTTTGTATATTTTACTGCTTCTAGCCCTTTCTTTTACTATTTTTTCAAAATAATATTTAAGGGCACTTACATCTGAATCATCCTTAACATCAAAAGAACTGATTAAACTTTCCGAGACGCTTTGCATATCCATCTTACTATCATTAAAAAATTTTGCATGAATAGCACATTCATGATAAACATTAACTAATTCTGCAGTAGAAAGATTTTTGTTTGGTTTTTCTAGCTTCTTCCCATTTACAGACTCACCATTTCTCATTTCTACAAAAACCGTGGTAAGCATATCTATAACATCCTCATCTATTATCAGACTTTCTTCAATATTCTTAAGTTGATTTTTAACTATTTCTTTTTCAATATTTATGTTGTTTACAGCTTTGACCAACTCAATATTAAATCTTCTTTTAAGAGCACTACTCATTTCATTTACACCTTTATCAAGGGTATTGGCTGTAGCAATAATATTAAAGCCCTCTTTTGCAAAAACATAATTGTTTTCAGAAAACTCTGCTATCATCATAACCTTATCACTCATTATAGATATAAGCATATCCTGTACCTCTTGAGGTGTTCTGGTTATTTCCTCAAATCTTACAAGACTTCCATCTATCATAGATTTCATTACTGATGACTTAATCAGTGAATTTTCATTTGGTCCATTGGCAATTAGCAGGGCATAATTCCATGAATACTTAAGGTCTGCTTCACTAGTAGCAGCATTTCCCTGTATAGTATTAAGGGAATTATTGCAAATTGCAGCACTAAGTAGTTCGCTTAGCATGGTCTTTGCTGTACCAGGAACTCCTATTAAAAGGAGTCCCCTATTTGTTGCTAAAGTAACTATTGATCTTTCAACAAGCTTATCATTACCATATATTTTTTTACTTATTCCTAATACCTCATCACCAAGTATAAATTTCCTTACAGACTTTGGAGACATCTGCCAACCTATAGGACATGATTCTGTCTCATTTTCCACAAGTTTTTTTATTTCATCTTCATATATTTTTTCTACTGGAAGTTTTTGAATCCCCATACTACTCACCTTTTCTTTATTTTATGCATATTTCCCTAAGTTGTGAAACTACAGCATTTAAAAACTTAGGCTCTACATCACTTAATTTTGCAATATTTGAAGGGTTGATATCATCATACACATAGCTTCCCCTATTTACTGCTCCACTTTTATAGAATCTTAGATTTCTGACCGTTATACCCTCATCGCCCATTCCAATATATAGATGCTCACCATCAATCTGGGCACCGTAGTTCACCTCTTCAAACTCTACAAAAAGTCCATCATATCCGCCACCATCTACTATAGATGTTTTATACCATCCTTGTTTTTCAAGTTTTGATACCAAACTAATAGCAGGGATTTTAACACCATTAAATTCTTCATATATTGTATGATTCATTTTCTCATCATCTATCTCAACTATTTCAATTTCAAGTTGTTTTATAGGTTGTATTATCTCATTGTCTTCAAGATTTTCTTTCCACATATCTAACTCTTCAGAACTTAAATCCATAGGGTGTACAAGTCCCAGTTCATCACCTTCAATAAGATCAATTTCTTCGTAGTCAGAATCAGCAAAAGTACCATCATCCATGTATCTAAATGATTTAACTAAGTTATTCTCAGAATCATATTTTCCCCATACCAGATTAACTGCAAACATATTCATAATAGGATTATTAACAAATACCTTATTAAAGGTCTCCATATCCCATCTTCTCTCAATAAATATTCCTCTTTCGAGTCTAGCCTTTTGAGATGCCACTATTGTCTTAAGCTGTTTTTTAACTGCTGAAAGTTGTTTTTTTGAAGCTTTAGCTATATCTTCATCATCTGATTTACCCGGTTTAGGAAGAGACTTAATTATTTTTCCATCTGGGTTTGATAACTCTATTTTAAGATCCTCTTTCAAAGTAGCTGTAAATATTCTGCTTCCGTAATCAAGTCTTAACTCCTTTTTATTATCAAAATCCAGATTAGGAATAACTAAATCAGCAAGTTCTTCTTTTGTAAGTCCCATATTTTTAGCGGCTATAAGGAAGTACTCAGCAGCAGTATTTTTAACCATCTTATTTTTATACTTTCTACTTATGGCATCTAATTGCATAAGTGCATAGTCACTGCCATGGAAGGCCATAGCTTTTACTCCTTCAGATGCAATAGCCCCCCTAGAATTTTCAGTCCACTCATCTATTTGCTTTTTAAAGTCCATAATAAATGCCTCATCACAGTTGTATACAGCAAAAACCATAGCCATCTTCATTTTTGCAACTGCTCCTAGACCAAACCATTTATTATAAATATGTCTACCTAAATTATTTAAATCATCTTTGTTCAGTCTAGATTTTATTATACTGGCAGTAAGTGGTAGTTCAACAGTCGGACTTAATAAAAATGTTGCTAAATAATATTTTAGTAAATCCTTTGATGCAACTTTACTGCTATTTTCATACCTAACCTCAGGAAGAATATCAATTTCTAGTTTATCAATAGGCTTGTTCATTTTTTTAGGATTATAGAATTCTTCAACTATACTATCCAAACTAGTATTTTCGATATCCATCATTTGCAGCTTATTATAGTCAATAATGTATTCAATAAGTTCTTTATTTGCCTTAGGTAATTTTTCTTTTAAAAGCACTTCAAGTTCACAATTGTATTCTGTTCTACCTAGGAAATATTCTCTAGAAACCCTCTGGACACTTTTGTATTTACTTTTTAATCCATCAAGGGCAATTTCCAAATCTTTTACTTCCATGTCATAGTAATACTTATTAAATAGCATCTCATAAACAGAGTCATCCAGTTCACCTTTCAGTCTCTCCTTATATTTTTCAGTATTTCCATCTAAATATTCATAGTATGAGTTCCTCACATCCCCATTAAAAGCATAATTTCTTTCAATATCAGAAAGAAGGCTGTTCTCATTAATCCCATTGTCAATTAAACCTTTTAACTTATTTTTATCATTTCCTCTTCCGTATATATATTCTTTAAGTAATCTATAACCCATCACCCTAAATACTAGATAATTTGTAGCCAAAGTACTTATACCAAACATTATTGAAGAAGATAAATCTATATAGCCACTATATCTCTGATTGGCAAAAAACTTGTGATATATTTTTTGGTCTTTATCTTTTCTTCCAATCATTAGGTCCTTAATTACTTCTTTATTATTCTTAGCTTCATTTTCTTCTATAAAAAGTCTATTTAATTTATCTTCAAAGTCATTTACATACTTATCATTTTCTTTCGATTGCTTTATTAAATATGAATATAGTATAAGAGAACTAGCTATATCAGTTGTATTATTAAAAGAATGTATTACTTCAAGTATTTCCTTATACTGATTATTTGAGAAAGTTATACTTTTAAAACTTATATCCTCCCTATAAGATCTATATATAATCGACTTAGCTATCTCGCTTAAACAATCATTAGAAAGTTGAAACTTAGCCCCCATATGACTATATTCATCCATATAGAAATCTTCTCTTTTCTCATTAGCTATCTCACCAGAAAGGCTATACAATGCTTTATGTATAATTGTAAAAGCCTTGTCTACATCCTCGTATTCATTTATTTTGTCTAATTTATATAAACAATAAATTATAAAAGCATATTCATTTTTTATATTTGTCATTTCTTTAGCATATTTAGATATATTGTTAACAACATAATCAAGGGAATCCTTATTATCTTCATTAATATACCTGCAAAATTGTATTTGAGCCCTTAATACTTCATTAGAAGTATTTTCATAGATAGTATCTATGTAGGGTTTATACTTTTGATAATCTTCACAATACCAGTAACCATTACTAGATAGATTCCCATCACCTCTTGTAAGTCTTACTATATTAAATCTAAAGTTTGCAAGGACATATAAATATGATGGAACTAGTGGATCTTTTTCAAATGATGCATTAATCCAAGCCTTGTCCAGCTTATATATTTTATCTTTTTCCATTAACATTGCAGATAGATTAAATGTCCTTACATTCATATCATCATACTCAACGTCATATGACCAAGACCATGTATAATTATTTATTTCATAGTACAGTCTATTATCTACAGAATCAAAAATTGTAAGCAAATCCCCACCATTATTTATATAGTCATCTATAGACTTTTGAATTTTTTTATCATAATTAGAACAATATTTCTTAAGTTTTTCTAGTATTCTCATTTTCTCATCATCCTTATTTATTAATAGTATTTATTACAGCTTAATTTATATGCTATTAAGTATATAATATAAAGATTAAAAATTTATTTACGCTAAGGACACATCATCATTAATTTTTCATTTTCCTATGATAAAGAACAAAGTTAAATACTTTTAAGAAAGGAATCGATGCTCCCGTGAAGAAGGATTGCTTAACCTGTTCAAATGAAATTATAAATATAATTGTAGAAAAAAATCAGTCCCATTAATTTGAGACTGATAATTTACTAAAGAATTAACATACACTTTTCAGCATTATACTTATATTTCTTTTACCACCATCATATTTATCTCTTTCCTTTACTTCTTTAAATTTGAACCCTTGCTTATTCCAAAAGACAAAGGCATTTTTATTTTCTTCAAACACTGCTATTCTTATTGTTTTTCCGCCCTTATCTTTTACAAACTTTTCAACTTCCCTGTATAGAGCCTCACCATAGCCTTTGTTTCTCTCCATGGAATCAATAATAAGGAGTCCTAGCATCCAAATACCTTCATTTGGATATCCAGCAATAATATCTATCAATCCAACTAATTTCCCATCTTCATTGTAATATCCAAATACATATTTATCCTCCATACTAGATCCAGGAGGTAATGATTCTAAAATTTCCTTGTATTCTTCCTTAGATGTGCCCTTTCCATTTTCCATAATGAAATAGTCATTAGTATTTTCACATAGCTTTTGGATTTCAGAAATATTTTTATCTGTTAGCATCACTAGTTTTCCATTCATTGTATAATCTCCTTTATATGTAATCTAATAATAATATATCACAATATTTTAGCTGAAAAGGGGAATTTAAAAGTTGGTACTTTGAAGGGGAAACGGTGAATGGGAAGGGCGTTGATGATTTGCTCGAAAACTTCTTCCTTTTCCCCTTATTTTCTTTAGAAAATCATTTCCCCCAGCACATAGAATATGGTGCGATTCCCCTCTTGTGCCCAAACACACCTAACCATTTAATGCACAAATGGACCGTACCATAGTTTACACCACGATCCAGTCCATTATATATAGGTATTTCAAATCTATATTCTTTTAATATGGTCCATAATTTATTGCTACAGCCAATGTTAGAAGTATTACATTAATCATAAATAGTATACCTACCAATGGCATTATATATCTTATCCACTTCTTGAATGGAATTTTAGAAAACTCTAGGAATCCTATTAAACATCCTACTGTTGGATAGAAAAGATTAGTTATTCCATCTCCAAACTGATATGCAAGAATTGCTATTTGTCTGTTTAGCCCAACTATATCTGATATAGGAAGCATTGTAGGAAGGGTAATTAGTGCCTGACCACTCCCAGAAGGTATAAAGAAGTTTATAAAGCACTGCAAAATAAACATGCATATACCTGAAATCCATAATGGGAAGGATGATATTATACCAGACACATTATTTATTATTGTATCAGCTATATGTCCCTGTTCCATTATTACTTGGATTGATCTTGATACACCAATAGCCATTGCAGCTACAAATAGTGATTTACCACCATCTAAAAACTTCACTGCTATTGTATCTCCATCAAATCCATTTACTATTCCTATAAGGGTTGCACCAATAATATAAGTGGCTGACATTTCTGTTGTTCCCCACTTAAGTTTTAGGGTACCAAATACTACTGCTGATAATGTCATAATAAACATTAACAGTATGATTTTTCTCTTTACGGTAAAATCGATTTTCTTTTCACCATCGTCACTATTTATATGGGAGAAATCAATATCATATACCAGACTTTTTGATTTATCCTTTTTTACCTTGTTGCCGTATTTTACAATATAGGCTATGGAAACAATCATATAAATAGCAAATATTATTATTCTATATGTTATTCCTGAATATACAGGTAATTCTCCAATTAAATGACCAACTCCAACTGTCCAAGGATTAGTTGGTCCAGCTGTAAAGCCCATGACAATTCCAATAAAGGGAAGTGATACTCCCACAAGTACGTCATATCCCAAGGATATACAAATCCCTATGCTCAGTGCAGCAAATGGTATGGCTGCCTCCAGCATGCCTACAAAGGCCCCAAGAGTTCCGAAAAACAATACTATTCCCCCAAGGACAAGGGATGCTCTCTTATCACCTATTTTATCTTTTAAGGTAATTACAGCAGACTCAATTGCCCCTGTTTCATTTACAAGATTAATGGCTCCACCAATAATCAAAATCATAATAATAAGATTTGCTGTGTTTTGAATTCCTATGGGAATAGCCTTAAACATTTCAAATACGCCTATAGGAGTTTGTTCTATATATTTAAATGTACTGGGATCAACAACTGTTCTTCCATCTACAAGAATCCTGTCATAGCTCCCAGATGGTACTATGTAGGTACAAATACTTACTATTACAATGATGAAAAAAAGTACTACAAATGCATTTGGAAACTTAAATTTTCTATTTTTCAAAGATGCTTTAGTTCCCAACTCTACCCTATCCAAAGTCTCACCTCATTTTGTTATCTCATTAGAGTTTCAGCATCCCATACCGAAGTAAGAGATGCTGAAAAGGATTAATTATATTTATCACAAAATATCTTAATTTTAGTATAAGATATGGGATATCGCAGCAACAATTGGGATAGCAATTGCAGTTCTAACGATGAATAAAATCATAATATCTTTAAGAGATACTTTCATTTTAGAGTTCATTACAGCATTTCCAGCCTCAGACATGAATAAAATCTGAACGATAGAAAGTAAAGTAACGAAGAATCTACTTTGTGGTGCAATATCAAGTCCTGCCATAGCCGATACCGGTAATGTAAGTGATGGCAATGTTAATACAGGAGCTGATGAAATAAGGTCTGCATTTGGAAGACCAAGTAAAGCAAAGATATACTCAAATGGCTTTCCTAACCATACGAATAAATCTGTATGGTAAACAATAGTTAATGTAATAATAACTATAGCACTCATGAATGTAACGATTGTAATTGCAAACTTAGCTGCTGTTTTAATGTTCATGATGAATTCAACTATAGAAAATTCTTCAGACTTTCTTGCTCCAGCAACGATAGCTCTCTTAAGTAAACTACCTTCAACTTCTTCTTTAGCCTTCATTTCAGTAGTTCCATTGAAGTATACATCTTCATACTTAGAAATTGGAGGAATTCTCATCATAATAGCAGTCATAAGAAGTGCTACTCCAACAACACAAAGTGTCATAACTCCAGACATTTCTGGAACGCCACCGATAGATGCCATAACTACTACGAAACCAATACTACAAGTACTGAAAGAAGTAGCCGCACCAATTGCTTCTTTTCTTGTATATACATTTTCTTTATAGTACTCTTCAGAAATTTGAGTACCTACAGCTGGAGATACAACAAATGATGATAATGCATCGATTCCAGCAACACCTGGAAGTTTGAATAATGGCTTCATAAGAGGCTCAATCAGTGTACCTGTGAACTCAACAATACCTGACTTTAGTACAAAATATATTAACCAACCTGCAAAGAAAATTGTTGAGAAAATAAGTGGTGAAACATGTGCAACCTCTCCACCAATTCTTTTATCTAAGAATATAAACTCTTCTGAACCTACTTTTAATGTAATACAGATATAAGATACTAATGCTACAAGGTAAAGAATAATCTGACTCATAGTTTCGTTCTTATGCCATTTTGCAAAAGGCTCTAACTTAACAACTTTTCCTAAGAAAATAGAAAGGTTAAGTCCGATTGCTGACCAAAATACTATATTGTATAGCATATGTGGACCAAGAGCTTTTCTAGCCCATCCAATAATAACAACAAGTGGTACACTAGTACCTTTTACTGGGATAAAGAATAAGAATATCCCGATTAAACTTAATATTAAAAATCTCATTACAGCTTGAATACTGATATTTTCCCCAGTATTCTTTTTCGAAACTGATTTTTCCATAATAGCCCCCTAATTTTTATTGGAAACACTCAAGAACGTCAGCAATGACACCCTTAGAAGCCCAAACTTTATAATCTCTGTCAAATTTCTCTGGAGTAACTTCCATGATCTTGTCTGAAAGAACCTTAGCTACTGCCATTTTTAATTCGTGATCGATTTTCTTTCCAATCATAATTTTTTCAGCATCTTCTAATTTGATTGGTAATATTGAAATAGAACCTACATAAACTGAAGCAGATTTGATTACTTCATCTTCAATTTCAAGACCCATAGAAACACAGATTCTTGAAATAGTAACTTTCTTTCTAGAGCCTAATTTTACGAATCTAGAAATATACTTGTCTGACTTAGGTACTGCTAATCTTACTGCAATAATTACTTCATTATGACCTAAAGTTGTCTTTCCAGGTCCTACAATAAAGTCCTTTATAGCTACTTTTTTTAGAGCACCTTCAGAACTTGCAATCACAAGAACTGCATCCATCATAAACATGATTGGAATAAGGTCCCCAGCAGGAGAAGCATTGGCAATATTTCCACCAATAGTACCAGAATTTCTAATCTGTTCTGAGCCTACATCTCCAGCAGCATCGATGATACTTTGGAACTTGCCCTTAAGAAGTTCAGAGTTCACCATTTCATTCATAGTCACTCCAGCACCAATAACCAAAGTATCTCCATCCATTTTGATAGTTCTAGTTTCTTCAATATTTTCAAGGTATAAAAGTGCATCAGGCTCAACCCTTCCTGCATTTAAGTGCATTACTAGGTCTGTACCTCCTCCGATTACCTTGCTAGCCGGAGTAAGATTAGCTAAGTCGCTATAAAGCTCTGATAAGGAATTTGGCATAAAATTTTTCATATTATTTCTCCCCCATCTCTTCTGCTGATCTCTTTACAGCATTTGTAATCTGCTCATATCCAGAACATCTACAGATGTTACCAGAAAGTGCAGTATTTATATCTTCTTCAGTTGGATTACTATTGTGATATAAAAGTCCCTTAGTAGACATAATCATACCTGTCGTACAGTATCCACACTGAATTGCTGTCTCTTCTACGAAAATTTTCTGAACTCTGTCTAGTTCTCCATTTTCAGCTAAACCTTCTATAGTTGTTACCTCTTTACCAGACATTTGTGCTGCTACTTTTAGACAAGAGTGAACTGCTACTTTATCAATTAATACTGTACAAGCTCCACACTCACCTTCTGCACAACCTTCCTTAGTACCAGTTAAATCAAGGTCTTCCCTAAGGATATCTAACAATCTTTTATCAGGGCTAACATTTAAAACCCTATCTATTCCATTAACTTTAAATTTAAGTTCCATCATATTCCCTTCCTTCTTCACTGCTTATTTTGACTTACTCATTAAATACTTAGCAATTACATCAGCATTAAGTGGTAAATCACCAATACTAGAATCAAGAGCATCATTTACTGCTCCAGCAACTGCTGCTGATACAGGAACGTAGCATACCTCACCAATTGACTTAGCACCAAATGGTCCATCAGTTCCTTCATCTTCAACTAAATCAACACGGATCTTTGGAGCTTCGAAAGAATTGATTACGTGATAATCCTTAATACTTCTTGTAGCTTCTCCCCTATCATTTAAATGTATATGCTCAGTAAGAGCAGCTCCAGCACCCATAACAACAGCACCTTGTACCTGTGCAACACACATTTCTCTATTTATAGCCTTACCGATATCACATACTGCAAGATAATCTAAAATCTGAGTCATTCCAGTATAAGTATCAACTTCAACATAAGCTAAGTGAACTCCAACTGTTCCTGGGTTTGATTTATTTATATGCTGATGAGCTGAGCAAATTTCCTTTTCTAAAGTTCTTAAACTCTTAACAGCAATCTCTCCGTAAGTGTAGTTGATAGACTCATCCACTTTTGATGTTACCTTTCCATTTGCAACTTCAATATCTGAAACTTCAACTCCGTGAAGTTCTGCTGCTGCTTTAGCCATTTCTTCCTTAAGCTTAATAGCCGCATCATGAACAGCTCTACCAAGTACGTAAGTTGTCTTACTTGAATAACATCCTGCTTCGTAAGGAGAGTTGTGAGTATCACCTTCACTTGCTCTAACATCGTCTACAGCTATACCAAGTACCTCTGCAGCGATCATCTGCATTGCTCTTACTGTTCCACAACCATGATCATGAAGAGTTGCTTTGATAATTACAGTACCATCTTCAGCCATTTTTAATTCAGCCATAGAGAAGTCTTGTTTTTTAGGATAGAATCCACTTACGTGTCCACCACAAGCAACACCAAGTCCACGCTTGTATCTTAAATTTTCTTTGTTGAATACTTCAATTTCTTCTTTTCTCTTATTCCAGTAGAAATTATCTCTACCTCTCTCAAGACACTCAACAAGTCTGATTTCTCCAAGAGAAATATCATTGTACTTATCTATTTCATCTGTTTTAGCCGCATTCATAAGTCTTAGCTCAAGTGGGTCTATACCAAGCTTTTTAGCAGCTTCATTTAAGTTATGCTCAACTATAATAGTAATTTCAGGAGCAGACCATCCTCTGTATCCACCTGAAACAGGTCTATTAGTAATTACTGCTTGTGATTCAAACTTTGCATACGGGTAGCTGTAAGTTCTGAAAAGTTTTCCACCCATTACAGTTACATATGCTAAGGAATTTGAAAGATATGCACCTGCATTTAATGTAACATTTGGCATAAGTGCAATAAGTTTTCCGTCCTTAGTAAACTTAGAAGTCATTGTACTTGCAATAGCTCCCCTAGAAATTGTAGATATAAAATCCTCTTCTCTATTGAAAACTAATCTAACTGGCTTGCCAGTTGCCTGGGAACATACAGCTGCAATTCCCTCAAGTAAAACTTCCTGCTTACCGCCGAAAGAACCACCCATAGTCGCCTTGATTACCCTAACCTTGTTATATGGCATCTCCATTAAATCAGCAACAACTGTTCTAATACCGTGAACACTCTGACATGGACTCCAAATAGTTAATTGATTAAGTGATCTTTCATATGAAGCAACAACTGCGTGTGTCTCCATAGGTAAATGATCTATACTTGGAAAATTAGTAGTAGTAGTTATTTCTACATCAGCCTCTTCTAATTCCTCATCTTTTCCAATCTGATAATCATACTTGAATACAGTTCCTTCTGGATGTATTCCATCAATCTTACCTGATAATGTTTCTTCAACATCTAATGTATATGGTAGTTCTTCATAAGTTACTTCAATAAGTTTTGCTGCCTTACGAGCTATCTGCTCTGTTTCAGCAACTACTGCTGCAATTTTGTCACCGACAAATCTTACGTGGTCATTAAAAACCCTCTCTTGATCAGGAACATCTTGGCCCGCTTCTCTTCTATATCTGTTGTATTTGTTTTCTGACGTGTTGAAACAATGAAGCACCTTTACAACACCAGAAACAGCAAGTGCCTTAGAATCATCTATGGACTTAACCTTACCATGTGGAATTGTACTGAACACTACAGCTGCATGTAACATGCCCTTTAGTTTCATGTCTCCTGTGTAAATCGTTTCACCAGTAGCCTTGCCAATGGCGTCATGAATTGGATAATTAGAACCTATAATACTCATCTTTAACCCTCTTTCTTCGCAAATAGTCGTAATTGTTTTATTTTTAACAAACAAAATCCGTAAACCTTTTCAATTACATGAATAATAATAACAAGTAAAAAACACAGAACTTTGTTATTTTTATAACAAAATATAATGAATTATTACAAATTGTAATAATTGAAAAATATGGTTTAGGGCATATTTTTAGCTTAGCAGCACCTTAGGTGCTTAGCCTAGCCGTATCATTGATACGAGCCCAGCAAGAATTCATTGAATTTATTCTTAGCCCAGCACTTTCTTACGAAAGCTAGTTCATGGAAACTTCTCTTATGAGAAAGTCAAATCAAAAAATTAAAAAAGACCCTCTAGATTTCTAGAAAGTCTTTTCAAAAGTCTTTAATTCTTATTTCTTCACCCTAGTGAAAAATACCCTTGTACGAGTTGCAAAGCAAGGACTTGTCGAGGGATTGTAAAACATATCCCAACTTGTCGAATGAATGCTAATGAATGTCTTGTCGAGCTTCATGGAAGCGCCTTGTCAGCCCAGCTATATTGAAAGCCAAAACCCTACAACACTTCCACTACCATGGTTCTTAACAAACATATCTCCACCATGGCCCTTTATTATTGATTTGCAGACACTTAGGCCTAAGCCGTATCCTTTTTGGGATTTGTCTGCCCTGTAGAATACATCGAATATTTTCTCAATATCTTCTTCACTTATACCTTTTCCCTGGTCCTTTACTGCTACGTATAACTTATTATCTTCAATATACATTTTCAGACTTATCATTGAACCACCACCTGAAAACTTTATTGCATTGGATAATAAGTTATCCATTACTCTTTGTATTTTTACTATATCTAGACTTATTTTTGAAGTAGTATCTTCAAGTCTTATGTCAGAAAAGTATTCCCTATTACTTGATTCAATATAGTCTCGACTTGTGCTATGAATTGTATTTATAAAGTCTGTTAACTCTATATCTTTTTTATTTATCACAAGTTCGTTATTTATGTGGTGTACATTTTCAAGATTGTCTGTAAGAATCTTTTCTATTTGATCAGCCCTTGTAATAATACTTTCAAGATACTGTTCTTTTTTCTCCTCAGTCGTAGCTATACCTGCCTTAAGACCTGTTGCATATCCCTTTATCAAGGTTACAGGTGTTTTGATATCATGGGAAAGGTGTGATACAAAAGTTGCTGTACCCTTCTTGGTGTTATTAAGATATTCCTCAAGATGTTGATGGCTTGCTGATATAATTTCACTTTCAACTTCCATTTCTTCAAGAATTCTAAGGACATTAATCCTCATATTTTCCATTTGTTTACTTAATATCCCGATCTCCCAACTACTTTTTATAAGTACGCTATTGTTGAAATCTCCGTTTGATATACCCCTTACCTTACAGATCAATTTCTCTATTGGTTTAGATATTTTCCTTGATACATAAAGACTAAACAAAATTACAACTATAAGCATTAATACAAATATTCCATTTATTTTTCTACTCAAATCCTCTTGAGAAGCATTGAACTCACTGGATTTTGCAACCAGTACAAGATTCCAGTCATACTTTTCAAATTTCTCACTGATTATAGTATACTTATCTTCCCTCAGGAGAAGCTTATTCTGATGGTCTGGAGAAAAATAATCCTTGTCCAGAATTTTTTCTATCTCCTTACTCTCTTCAATTGTCAAAGTTTTAGGTAAAACAACAAGTTCATTATTACAATCTACAATAAATCCAAATCCAGTATCCAAATAATCTATTCCTTCAAGCAATTCAATAATAGCTTTTGTGTCCATATTACTTCCGATTACACAATTAGTATCCTTAAGTCTTGCTGTAAGAGAAATACCAATTACTTCCCTGTTAAGTCTCACATCATAGTAAGGTGTAATGGCAGGTTTGCCATCATTATTTACAGCATCTATATACCAGGGCCTTTCAATAACAGCATAATCATCCTCAGGTAGCCATCCCTCACCATCAATGAATTCATTATGCTCAGTACCAATGTAAAAACTATTATAGCTGGTAGCAACATTAGCATATCTATTAAGAACAAAATTTATTTCATCCTCTTGATCAAAACTCATATATTTAAGTCTATTTCGCAAATCAGTAAGCAGAATAATCTTATCATCAATCCAACCTTCAATAAGCTTAGTATTTAGTTCTACAGAATACCTACCACTTTCTTCACTTCTCTGTATAGTTATTTCTTCATAATAGTTCTTCATAAATGAGAAGACGAGTAAATTGGATACCAAACAAAGAGTTGTAAATCCAATAAGTATTAGATGTTTGATACGCCTTTTATTCAACGTACTTCACATCCGCTTCAAACATATATCCAACACTCCAAATAGTCTTGATATATGTCTTACCACTTTGAGACTTAAGTTTATCTCTAAGTCTTTTGATAGTAGTATTTACAACATTTTCATTATAATAATCATTGCCCCAAACTTCCGTAAGGATCTTATCCCTTGAAAGAACAATATGGGCATTTTTTATAAAGAAAGTAAGAAGAACAAATTCCTTCCCAGAAATATTAATCTCCTTATCACCCTTAAATAACTTGTAATTATTCATATATAAAGTTATATCATCAAAGCATACTACATTTTTTTCACTAGTAGAAAAGTTTTCACTTCTTCTTATATTAGCCTTAATCCTAGCTATAAGCTCAATAGGATCAAAAGGCTTAGTAATATAATCATCAGCACCTACACCAAGACCAAGAAGCTTGTCAGATTGAGAACTGTTACAAGAAATAAATAAAACAGGCACCTTACTAACCCTTCTAATATCCTTGCACAACTGAATACCTGAAATACCAGGCATATTAATATCAAGAACAACAATCGACACATCATCAGTAAGCAAATCCATAGCTTCCTCAGGCTTAGTTGTAAAAATAACCTCAAAATTTTCAATTTCTAAAAAGTCCTTAAGTAACATTATGATATCTTTTTCATCATCAATAATAAGAATTTTTTTCATAAGTGTCCCTCCTCAAATGCCATATAGCGAATATGTAATAAAATGTATGCTAATTTTTTAACAATTTTCATTTGCATTATACACTATTTGTATACAGAATACTACCTTGATTTTTTATCTGTTGGATAAAAAATTGTCTAGTGTGCGTTTTCTTTTGAAAACTTTCGTCTAATGCTTTTGCTGGCAAAATCGTCTAGTAAAAAATATCTTTGATTTCATTTTTCGATCGAGTAGCTAGGGGACAAGGGGCGACCTTGCCCTCCATCGCTCTCACAGAACCGGACTTACGTTTGCCGTATCCGGCTCCTGACAAATTTTCACAAACTATACTCCAAAGTAATAGTTTGAGACCGACCCAACCTTGTACGTAGACATATCTATTAGATTATTTTCTTTATGGAAA
Organism: Bacillota bacterium; assembly: GCA_025210655.1. Classification (GTDB taxonomy): domain Bacteria; phylum Bacillota; class Clostridia; order Peptostreptococcales; family Acidaminobacteraceae; genus JAOARG01. The sequence continues at coordinate 87 of JAOARG010000040.1, read as the reverse complement.
TAGCTGTTTGGAAGAACACGATTAACAATATTCGTATTCGAGTTCTTCCATCTTCTCATATCCATTTTCTTTTTGTTTCCATCTATT
>JAOARG010000039.1 GCA_025210655.1 Bacillota bacterium | reverse complement strand
ACTCACCAGATACTGGGTCATCAATGTAGGTTACACCTGAGTAATAATCAAAATATAAATATACATTAATTAATGTGATGATTAATCCCCTAATAAACGCTAACGAAAATAAGAAAGCAAATATTAAAGCCAATAGCCTTTGTGCAAGCTTGAAGGGATGATATGCTTTAAGCATTTCAATCTTCACTTTAGACATAGCTATATTATATTGAATTTCTTCTTCATCAGTCAGCACGATAGCATCAATGCTATCGACACTAGCATCTAAGACCTTAGATACTCCATCGCCGACAGATAATAAGCTTTTAACGCCCGTCCAAAATCCCATAGTCTCTCCTTGATAGTTAGTCTATATCTTTCTTCAAAAGGTACAGCTGGAGTCCATGACTCATAATCTTTAAAATATACAACATGGTATCCCTTTTCCAAAACACCAGTTTTATCCCTGACTAAACCTAATTCTTCAGCTTCTAACCTATCCATAGGTTGAGCTTCTACAATCTTAAAACATCTATATTTCCTCATTAGAGTCCTCCTAAGAACTTAAATATATCTCTCCACATACCTGATGCTGCGAGGGCATATAGCCCTGCACAGAACACCAATGTAATCTTTGGATAACTTGCCATCACATAAAATAAATTCATAATCTCCATACGCTTCTCCAGCCTCACGATTCTACGTGTATGGTCTGACTGTGTATCTAATTTATCAGAGATGGCTTTTAAATTTTTTGATACCTCGTTCAAGTCTCCAATAACGTGCTTGAAGTCGTTGCCAATTAAAAGTACGTCTTTTTCAAGCTTATCAATTTTTTCGTATCCGCCCATAATCTTATTCTCCTATGCTGTCATTACAATGATTTTTATCCATTTTATTTAGAATATAACAAAGTAATTTCTCAAACTTATTAGCTTTACCATTTTTTATTTTTCTTCCAATATGTCCAGATATGGTCTCATCTTGAGAGCCATTCCATAAAAGCACATTAAGAAATTGGTCAACAGACAAAAGAAGTCTTTTTATTCTACTGATATTTTTGACGTCATAATCAAATTTATTAATAATCTTAAACTTCATCAATCTGCACCAATGACTGCAAAAATTTAATTTCCAAACTAGAACAAATTAAAAAGCCATTAAGAGTTAACATATCTTTAGTCAAAGTTCTAACTTTTCTACCATCATCAATTTGCGTTAGACCCATAGATTTTAAGGCTAATTCTACATCGTTTTCTTCATCATCTGAATCAAAGCAGTAATGAACAAAAACTAAGCCATCTGTAAGTCTAGTCTCTTTCCATGAAAAAGGTAATGCTTCTTTCAGACTATTAAGCGAATGATAACCACCTAAACCATTTGACATATCAGACATTCCTACAAACTCTATATTCATCACAGAAGTAGGAATAACTAGATACCTATTACCCTCTCTGCATTTTTCTAATGCTTCTCTTGTTACAGTCTTGACTTCTTCTAATTCTTCACTCATATTAATAATCCTTTTTTTACTGCTTTACTGTATGCTTCTGTGTCCTCTTCATCTGTAGTTAAAACTTCTTTAGTTTTAAAGTCTCTAGTCGGGTTTACCATAAAATAATTATTAATAGTATTTGTCCCTCTATTTCTTTTCCCTAAAGTAAAAGTAAACTCTGCTGTTTCAAAATCAGTCAAAGTCCAGTCTTGTACTACAACATCATTTATTTTCACTTGAAACATATTATCAGAGTGTCTATATTTAACTGCAATGAATTTGGCTTCACCTATAGGGTTTCCTAGATTTGGTGTTATTATTGTTCCAATTCTAACTTTTAAGTTGTCATCTTGCTCATGAAAAATAGTAAACCTTTTCGTTGTTGTTATGCTATAAGTTCCTATTGACTCATTTGTAGATGGTAGACTTGCGTAATCTATAATTGTATATACAGTCCAATCTGTATCATCTCTAAAGATATATCCAGTATCTCCATAACTACTTCCATCCCCTTCCAAATAAGGACTCTTACTTAAATACCTTCCAAACGTATCTGTAACCATTAAGTTAGACATTGAGCCATATTGGATATTGTCTGCGTTACAGTCGTTTGTGTAGTTTTCTATTGGGTAGATTCCTGATAGTTGTTTTACTGAAATGTTGTCAACTGAGCCGTTAAAAGAAGAAGTTCTAGCCCTTATCTTTACAAGACCATTACCATTAGAAACTAATATAAAAGAATGATTACCACTAGATGTTATGTTTTCACTATATACAGAAGTACCTCCAGAGAAACCTATTTGTAACTCTCCGCTAGTTAATTCATCTACATCTATAGAAACTAAATAGATATTGCCACTTGTGGTTGAAATGGGCTGTGTAATTTCCTCACTAGTAAGTAAGTTTGTCGCTACAAGTTTGCCTCCACTAATTTCACAAGATGATGGTATTGTCCAATCAGAAGGGTTGTTAAAATCCCCACCTGTGACTAACTCACTCCCCTCGCTATACCCAACTTCATCTCTCCTATAACTATCCCCATCATTCTTCCAATCCGTTAAAGGCATATTCAATACACAATTAGGTACTACACCAGTTTTAACGTCTATATAGAATTGTTCTGGGTATTGGTAGGCTTTAGTTATCTCTGTTGGAGTTAAGACTCTGCTGAAGATGTATAGGTCTTTTAGCATCATTTGTGTATAGGCACTCCTATTTGTGCTAGCCCCAACCTCTGTAAATACTAGCCCTCCTAGCGACCTAGAAAGTGTTTGATTTTGAATACCATTTAAGTAAGTAGTTGTTTCAGTCAAAGTTGATACAATCTCGATAAACATTGGAGTGTCATAATCTATATTTTCTATTATTACATCGGATGCTCCACCTCCTACTGGTCTTAAATCAGCAATTATTCTATTTTGGTCAGTTCTTAGCATAATCCTATCAGCGCCACCTAGAATAGGTTTTTCTATTTGGTTTACCCCAAAAGGAACACTAATAATAAAAGAAATATAAGAGTCATTCGTTAATGTTACATTATCAATAGGAATATACTGATTAGTACCATTAAACTCCGCACCCTTACCACTTAAAGATAAAGGATACTTAGGAGATATTCCTTTGTCTTTGATGTATCTTTGGTTTGGTTGTTGGATTACTTTTTCAATATTGTTCGTAGTAATATCTAATGTTGTTGAAACTCCTTGACTTCTCCAATTAAGACTATTTTTCCCTAGTATTCCTATGTCAATAATAGCTTCATAAGTCCCATTTTCTGAATAATAATCAGATATTATAGGCTCTCTGATAAATACCTCGCCCTCTACGTAGTTACTTATTGTGAAATTAATTACGTATTGAGTATTGGCTTCAAAAATACCAAAATTAGTTTGAGCAACTGTTGTATTTGGAGCAGAAGAAAAAGAAGCATTACCATCTATATTTATATCCACCCCATCAGTCACATACTCATTAGTAACTGGTAGTTCTTGGAAACCTTCGTAGTTTATTAAAAACCTCTTTGCTATAATCTTGCCATTTCTCCCCATTCTATATTTATACGTATAGAAATTCATCATTAAGCCTTATGAGCAGCTAAAGTACCAGTTATGATATATGAAATACCTTTAGTTAAACCAAAAACATCACCCTCTAAATAAGTCTTAGAGACACCATTTAGTGTAATAGTCATATCTCCAGCTGGTGAAATTTCCATGTCTTCATCTGGAATATATGGGCTAGTTAAAGTTACACCTTCCTTAGGAAAAAAAAGCTGTCTTACATTTCCGTTTTTGTCTGAACTTAATCTACCTTCCATTCAATCTCCTTTTTTAAATTTTAATTATAGAAAGAGACTAGTCTCTTTCTATCATCTGTTGAGTAAACCCCCTAAAGTCTACACTGTCTGCATAGTAAGGTTTCCCTATTCTTTGCTTTCTTAATTTTTCAAATCCTAAAGAGTCGGGATATTTTAAAGCATTATTAAGATAAGCAGGAATAACAGTAGCTCTGCTTCTTTCTAAAGATGTATCTATAAAGCCAAATTTCATAGCCTTCTCAATAAAATCAATAGGAATAATGTCTGCACCGAAATCCGTAGCGGCTTCAACAGGGTTGACACTACTTAAATTTGTATCAGTCTCTTGACCTAGAAGATAAATAGCTACACCTAAAGCAAGAGCCTTTTTAGGATTATCTTTAGTAAGCTTCATTAATCTAGGAGTTGTTACAGTGTACCACTTAACAAAAGGCACAAATGAATATTTATCTAACATTTCTATGACTGGTGGAACCATTCTGTCCATATCACCAAATAATCCATTAGCTTCCTTCACGGCTTCAGACATGCTTACACCTTGTGATAACCTGTGATTAACTACAGCATATCTACCTGCAGTATCTATCATTGAGAACATCCTAATAGTTTGTTTTCCGATAGGTGTTCTTTGGTCAAGATTTAAGTATTGTAAAACCTTAAATACACTTGTATCACCTCTAGCAACTTTTTCTTTTACCATAGTCATAAGTAAATCATCATCTCCAAGTACTCCATCTACTCTATTTGTAGATAATCCTGCTCTTTCCATTTGATACAACTTGTTAGCCATTTT
>JAOARG010000038.1 GCA_025210655.1 Bacillota bacterium | reverse complement strand
CAGTGATCTTTAAATATTTCTTGTATTTTACTTCCCATTTAATCACCTTACTTTTTTTGACATCTTTATTTTATTCAGCTTTTCCAAACATTGCAAGGTCTTTTGTTCTTGTATAGAAAATATAATTTCCTATACAATAAAGAAACACCTTAAGATTTGATTATTAAGGTGTTTTTTTATAATTGATTAGATTTTTACGTTTTCTACAAAATATACCAAAATACCAAATTTAAACATTTAGAGACTCTTCAAAATTATTTAATGACATTACAATATTTGTTCATTCATCAGCTCCATACAAAAAAGAACATATTAACTAATTATCAATAGTCTATATTTAAGTTTCACGAGTGATTATCGAGCAGATAAGATTCTAGTATTTGACTAATTGAATAATCACCACTTTTTTTCAAAACCATTTGACATAATTAGTTATTAATTCTTTATTTTACTTTTAATATGGTCATATAACTTTTTAAATTATAACGTTTTATAATTACAAGAATTACGAGTTAATTTCCCCCAAGATATTTTTTCAAATAACTCTTCACCTACATCATAAATTCTAACACAATTTTCTCTTGGCTGAAAAATCTTACTATCCACTATTTTAACTATCTCTTCACTACCATCTACTTCAAAGTACAGTTCAATATTTCTAAACATCACTCTATTATCAGAATTATTTGTAACTCTATATAACAAGCTCTTATTTGTTTCATCAAATTTATAAAATTGAACCTTGTATGGTTTATTAATAATACAGTATTGCTCTGATTTGTTTATATATTCATCTACAAATTTATTCCTTTTTTCTTCCCATATCTCATCTCTTATTGGAGTTAATTCAAATTTTTCTGTTATGAAATTCTTAAGTTCAGTTAGTTTATGACGATTACTTAAAAGGCTTGCAATCCCTCTTGGATCAATAGAACCTTCAATTTCTTGATATGAAAACATTGGCAACATGAAAGCAAAACTTTTATTTGAATTCACCCAAGATGCACCCATCTCATTTAAGCAAGCTACACTTTTGTAATAATTATTTGACAACATAAATATCATCATAGTCTCATCATTTAAAGTCGCTTTTAAATAATCATAAATATTATCACCAAAAGGTATACCATATCCATCTTTTGAAGTATATATTATGTGCTCATGATTTAATCCTAAAGCTTCAAGCAGTTCTACGAATCCATCAATTAACAAACTATCTTCTGATTTATGACTTATAAAAATTCTCTTCAATTTTTCACTATTCTTTTCTGTATCATTTTCTTCTTCTCTATTTATTTTAGCTTCAATCATTTCAATTTCCTCTAATATTAAATCAATCGCATTACAAACTATGATTTTTCCCTTTTCCCAAGTCTTAATTCCTTCAACTTCACTATCCCATATATCTAAATAAAAATTATTACTATCTATATCTGATATAAACTCACTATTAGGATTAATAACTCTAGCATACATAATCGCTTTATCAATTACACGTTTTAACTCTGCTTCATCTTCATAACTAACTTTCATTATTTCATCTTTTAAATTTATTAAGTTTCTTTTCATTGTTTCCACCTTTCATAAGTTCAATTATATATAGCCTTCCACTATATGTCGTGGGATAACTTGGTATAGGGTATTATCAAATTTTGAGATAGAATACAATTTTTCAATATTAAATATAAACCAACTTATTTTAATCATTGAATATCTTACCTCCACACTCAGGACAAGCATTATGACTCAGATTAAACTTCATTTTTGGAGTAATAACTGCACCGCACGAATGAACAATTTGCGAACCATCTTCTACTCTAAACTTATTATACAATTCAGTTATAGGAAATAAAAATCTCCTCACCTTGTCTACTTGTAATAGCTTCAACTACTTCTAATCCAATACTCAACTCTTCGGATTGATAGTCAGGGTTTTCATATTCAGTTGTATCTACTAGCATTGTCTCTAAACAATTTGAATAGCATTTCAATAGACTTAGAAGAGCATACTTTTTGAAATATCTTTTATTATACATATATCCTCATATAGAACAGGTTTACTTTCGATTATTTATAATTTACTATAGATACTTTTTCATTCTTATATCAGTTTTTACCGAAGAAGTATTTTTTTGTCAAAGCTACAACGAATAAAGACAAAGTAGAAACACCAATTATGGCTTCTGATACATAAACTAGCCCTATACACGGGTTAGTAGACAGCAAATCCTCAAAACCTATTGTTGTATAAGTTATACCTGATTGGTATGTAGTAAGAACGAACTTCTCAAATACTTCTCCTAGAAGTGATAATGTTACCTTAGGAAATGGGTTCCTTATTAGATATCCAATAATATCAATACCAAAGTACAAAAGCGAATAGAGCAATATTGTCTTAAATGCAAAAGACAATGCTTTCGAAGGCATATATCCATATCCTGTTGAACTCTTAAGGAATTTATACGCAATACTTTCTCGTCTCTTATTACTTTTTATCCGCTTTCTCATTTATAATTTTTTTTCATCCATCAAACACAAATCGTCATTGATTTTTAAAACTATAATTATAATCAGCTTAAGTATTAAATAGTAATCATTTTTATATTGATTTTCATCATTACCGTTAGTACCATGAAGATATCTATTTCTTATATCATATCCATTAGTAAACTTAGACTTGTTCATATAAAAATCAAAGTAATCTTGTTCATTTAATGTAAGCAATGAACATTCAATTTTAACGATACCTTTTTCCTCAAACTTATCAATCGTTTTTCTTAATTCAACATCATGATGGTAATAATTTAAGACATCCTCATAATATAATTCCTTGAGTATAAATAAAGTCATAGAATCTAAAATCTTAATATATCCATCTTCATTCTCAAAAATTAATTTTTCATCGAACAACCATTGCATTCTTTGTAATTGATACTCTTGAAAATCTGCCTTAGTAACATTATCTCTAACGATTAACTCAATATAGTTCTTATATTTTTCCTCTTTTTTTGGTATGTAAAAAATACTACTCTGGTCTGAGAATAATAAAAATGATGCCGTTTCATACCATCCACCTATAGGATACACATACTTTCTTGAAATAAATGATTCCACTTCATTTACTTTAACGCTTGAAGAAGATATTTGTATTAATTCTTGGTCAATACTACCATCTTCTATCAGCACATTGTATTGCTTCAATATTCTATCTATTTCAGGTAAAATGGTTCTACACTTTTCAAAATAGGATGATGATTCAGAGGGCAATTTTACCACAAAATCATCAATTGAAAACTCATCTTTTAAATAATCACTAAAGAACCACTCAATCATATTTTCAATATTGATACCAAGGGCATTTAATACTTCTATATAACTATATAATTGTGCGTTTGCAACCATCTCTTTAAAGCCAAAAGTAAATGTGTTTCTATAAAGATGACTTCCAGAAGGCAGAAATAACGAAGATACAGTCCCGCCTTCATTCTTTTTAGATACCATAGTCAATCTAGCACTTAAATCAGTGATTCCAAACAAGTGTATAAAATTATTCCAAAGCGTTGGATAGTCCTTGTTTTCTTCAATCCAATCACGATTTACAACAATGGACGCCTCTGTTGCACTACCTTCTGTATCGAACTTTATAACTTCGTCTAATCCTTTTTCATACTTTATTGATACACTAGATTCAATACCAGTTCCTTGGTTAAAAATCTTTTCAGACTCTTCTTTTTCTTTTCTAGTTGCACTAAGTCTTAATTTATCAGTCATTTTCAAACCATCACTTGCAGGAAAATGAATGATTTTTCTAAGAACATTTATATTTACTCTTTCTGTGTCTAAATCAATGTATTCACCTATTAGTTTCAACATGTCTTTTTCTTTCAATGAGGGAGGTAAATTTAAGTTCTTATCCTCTATATGTTTTGACAATACTACTTCGGCATTAAAAGGATTACTCATGATTTTATTCTTTACAATATCATCAAAATACATAACGATTTTTTTATGCTTTAATACCATATATAATGGCACATTATCCTTGCCTAAAAACGCCTCAAAATCTGAACTAGATATTTCTTTATAAACTCCGTACTTATCAATTAACTCAAGAAAGTCCTTAGTTCCAAGAAATTCAATTTCATCAAACACTCTTAAAACAGAGGCTTTTTTTATGCCAATGTATTTTCCAATTTTAGCATTAACTTTCTTGGTATACTCCACACTATCAAAGCAAGTTTCTTCTTCAAGATATTCAACAAATCTTTCCACTTTTAAGTATTTCAAAATATTGTGAAACTCAAGTACATCATTAATACGCCAATCTTTATCGACAGAGTGGTCATTAATTCTATCAATTACTTTATCAAGTTCCCATCCACACGCTATATCATTTTCTGAATAAAAACTTACCCTATCCATTATTCATCACTACTCCCAATTCGATTTATGTTAATTACTCAAATCCACCGTATCAATTCAAAAGCACACGCTTAAACTTACGGCTTTAACTGCTACAACCATTGAATTCTCACCCACAAATCAAAATTTCTAAAAATCGCTAACTTGATAAACATTCAATTTCACCGAAATCACATATAACTTCAATCAACAAACCAGTTCTATAGAATGCATTCTTTTTCTCTTATTAAGTATACGATTGAAGTATATATTATTATTTTACAATAACATTCCAAATAATTACATTACAAATCAAAAAAATATCTTCTATATCACTTACAAGCAATTACGTGATTACAAGATTTCAAAAACTAAAGTACTACATATTATCTTATTTTCATCCACACAAAAAACTCACACCAATAATTTAAATCCTTTGATGTGAGTTTTCTTATGAATATCAATATATTCTTTTCAAAATAAAATTTTCCCCAAGGAAAATAACCTTGGTCACTGATTAAAATAATCAGTACTAGTCGCAAGAGTTTCTCACAAAGGATGTTTTTAGCTGAAGCTAAACCGTAATTTTTTGATAAGTAGCACATCAAATAATTACTAACTCAACTAGACGAGAGCCTAAGGCGAACACTAGACATGCGTGATAACATCACAAATACTAGACGATACATAAGTACCATCTATGTATCAATCTATTCAACAGTAACACTCTTAGCCAAATTCCTAGGCTTATCAACGTCATTACCCCTAGCAAGAGATACATAATATGCGAAAAGCTGCATTGGAACTACTGAAAGGATTGGTGTAAGCTCGTCCATTGTTTCTGGGATATAGATTACCTCATCACTTACCTTTTCTACAGCAGTATCTCCTTCCTTAGCTATGGAAACTACGTGGGCTCCCCTAGCTTTTACTTCTTTGATATTTGAAAGCATCTTATCAAATAGCTTTTGCTGTGTAGCAAGGGCTAAGATAAGCGTACCCTCTTCAATAAGGGCAATAGTACCATGTTTAAGCTCACCAGCAGCTATTGAGAACGAATTGATATAAGATATCTCCTTTAGCTTTAGTGATGACTCATGGGCAACTGATACGTCTAGTCCTCTTCCCATAAATACTATTCTTTCATTATTAAACTGGCTATCTGCAAACTTCTGGATGAAGTCTTTGTTTTCTAAAATCTTCTCTAACTTTTCTGGGAATGTTTTAAGTTCTTCAATTACCTTAGAAACTTCCTCATGAGTCATTTTTCCAGATTCCTCAGCCATACGAAGTGCAATCAGGTACATTGCCACAAGCTGAGTTGTATATGCCTTAGTGGATGCAACACCGATCTCAATACCAGCCCAAGTGTAGAATACATCATCAGATTCTCTTGCAACAGATGATCCAACAACATTTACTACAGACATGATACGGGCACCCTTTCTCTTTGCTTCCCTTAATGAAGCCAGAGTATCAAGAGTCTCTCCTGACTGAGATACAGCAATAAACAGTGTATGCTCATCAATGAAAGGATCTCTATATCTAAACTCTGATGCTATATCAGCTTCTACAGGAATATTTGCAAACTTTTCAATTGCATACTTTCCAATAAGTCCTGCATGATATGCAGTACCACAAGCAACTATATAAACCTTATTGATTCCATCAAGGTCTTCTTTTGTTAGTTTAATACCGTCAAGATTGATATTGTTGTCCTTATCAAGCCTTCTAAGAAGAGTTTCCTTAACCCCCTTAGGTTGTTCATGGATCTCCTTGATTGTGAAGTGCTCATATCCATCCTTCTCAGCAGCTTCAACATCCCAAGTAACCTTGAATATATCTCTATTAACCTCTCTACCAAGGTCATCATAGATAACTACCTTGTCCTTAGTAAGATGTACAGTTTCTTCGTTTTCAATAAGAAGTACGTCCCTAGTGTACTTAAGAAGAGCAGGAATATCAGAAGCAATAAAGTTCTCTCCCTCTCCAAGACCAACAATAAGTGGACTGTCCTTTCTTACTGCAACCATTTCATCAGGGCTATCCTTAGCAATTACAGCAATTGCATAAGCACCCTCCATTCTATCAACCGCCTTATTTACAGCCTCAAGAAGGTTTCCTTCATAGTATTCGTCAACCAAGTGAGCAATAACCTCAGTATCAGTTTCCGATTTAAATTCAATACCCTTTTCAATAAGATATTCTTTTATTTCCATGTAGTTCTCAATGATACCATTGTGAATTACAGCTATAGATGCATTTATATTAGTATGAGGGTGAGCATTTACATCAGAAGGCTCCCCATGAGTAGCCCATCTAGTATGACCAATACCAATACTAGATACCATATTCTCATGCTTAATACCTTCCTCAAGATTCTTAAGTCTACCCTTGAATTTTCTAACCTTCATTCCCTCATTAGTCATTACCGCTATACCAGCTGAATCATAACCCCTGTATTCAAGTTTAGATAGACCCTCTAGAAGTACAGGAACTGATTCGTTATTTCCAATATATCCAACGATTCCGCACATATTAAAATCTCCTTATAATCAAAATATTTTTCCAAAAACGCACAAAAAAGCCCTAAGGCTTTCCAGTCAAAATTTATCCATGGCATCTAAGTCATCCGTCCCTGGTTTATGCACACCAAAACAACAGCCCTCTTTTTAATACCTGGATTGAGCCTATATATGCTATCCAACATCCTTTGTCCCCAGAATCACTCCCAGGTTTTGTAACGTCTTTATCGGTAATAGCTCTACCGCAGGGCATCCGCCGAATTTTCGATTAACCCCGTCCTCGTCAACTGCATTGCAGCTCTGGCGCTTCAATTAAATTGTAAGCCTAACTATAACAACCACCTCCTAATACCATATTACCCAACAATCAAAAATAAATTCAACAGTCAGTACATAAATTATACATTATTTTGAATTGAAGTTAAAGAGTGAAATTCCATATATCCCAAACCCTAAATACTTTTGGGGTCAGGTCCCTCACCCTTGCATTTCATCAAATAAACTTCAACAAGTTTCCCTCATGAATCATAAAACAAGTAACTTAAAAATCTAAATACCCTTAGGGTCAAGTCTCTCATCCTTGCATTCTATACATTAATCATGTAAAAGACATTATGATATAATATTAATAGCTACAATTACCTATAAGGAGACTGTCCAATGAAATATTCAAAGATAATATTTATGATATTACTACTATCAATGATTACCTTATCAGCTTGTGGAAAAATGACACCAGAACCAAACTTATCTCTAGCATATCAAGATTCAAAACTTGATATAATTTACTATGGAAATTACAATAATGACAAAGAAGAAGACATAGAAGCACAACTAAAAGATTACATGATTGGCAAAAAGTTCGAAGAACTTCCAATAATAAAATATGGAGATGATTTATTAATAAAGAGACTCAACTTCACTACTGAGGAATACATAATTTACGATTATATCCTAGACAACAAATGCAACATAGTATCCCAATTCACTTCCGAAGGATACATTGTAACAACATCTGATGAAGCACAATCTATTTTCAAATATTCTAATAATCATAGTATAGATGAGTTTCAAAATTATTTAATAGAGGATAAAAATGTTCACTGCCTAATAATAAACTGCGAAATAGACGGATCTAAATTTAGCTTCGCTACATTAGTTCTTAATTAATAACTTTTGGGGTCAGGTCCCTCATTCTTTCATTTCATATATCAAATGCAAGGATGAGAGACCTGACCCCAAAATCTTTTTTTTTTATAATTTTTCTCTTACTTTTTTAATTACTTCTTCACATAGTTCATCTATTTCAGTATAAGATCCCCTTATTCTACTTATTGTAGAATAAGAAATACCCAATCTTTGGCATAGCATTTTTATATCAATATTATCATTTTCAGTAGCTATTTTGACTACAGCTTTTCTCATGCTTATATATTTGAGTCTACCTTTTTTATTAATCACATCTGGATTATTTTCACCATATTCTTGGCATACTAATGATATTATATCTTCCAAGTTGACATCATTTTTTGTTTTCAAACCATCCTCAAGTTTCTCTTCTATTATTTCTTGATCTAATCTATAGTTTTTTAGAAAATTGCTTTTTATATTCCGTTTTGTTCCCATATACTTGTTGTACTTTTTTAATCCATCCTTAAAATCATCTGAAAACATTGCATATATAAAATCAGTGTCTACTATACTACCTTTAATTCCTCTTGAATATATTAAATGGCTAGACCATTTATAATTTACTCCTTCTTCAAACTCTGCTCTAACAGGATTACTATGTATATAATATAATAGTTGTAATAAGTATTCATCTTCCTTACAAGGTATTGATTTGAATCTTCCTTGAAATATATGACCTTGCCTACTATACTTTTTATTCATATGTTGGGTAAATGTCTGTTGTATTACTTTCATAAATTTGGACAAAGGATCTTTCCGTCTATATATTATAAAATGGGCATGGTTATCCATAATACAATAAGCAAATATCATAAAGTCATATTTTTTCTTAAATCTTTTTACTATGTCCATATATAACTTTTTATCTGAATCCTCATTAAAAATATATTCACCATTGTTCCCTCTACAAATAACATGATATATTTGATTTTCTAAATCTATTCTTGGTTTCCTCCCCATTAGATTTCCCCCTTTTCTTACATATCTATATTTTACCATTTAATACGTTTTATTCAAACTTCTTTTTGCTGATACTCTTAAAAAATTTCTCTTTGTTATTTAATCTAGCAAATGCAAGAATGAGGGACCTGACCCCAAAAGTTTTTTTGATTTATGACTTAAATTCATCATCTAGGTTTTACTTAGAATAATATTAGAGTAAAATGTAATTATACATTATTATATTTGGGAGATTTCATATGAATTCTATTGAATTGGCTGTGCGTGTTGATTTACTTCTTTACGCTTTACTTATTAATATTATTATGATTGTCTATATAAATGTTAATCATAAAAGAAAGGAGTATTCTGAGACTTTGTTTCAGTGGGCTCTTTTATCTGTTTCTATTTTGATTGTTGCTGAGGCTATTTCTTGGATTTATGGTGAGTTTGGTAATAGATCTCAGATAGCTGTTCATTACTGGAGTAATGCTATTTATTTAGGTCTTATTCCTTTGCCTGGATGTGTTGGTCTTGCTTATTTTGATTATAAGATTTTTCATAATAAGAAGAGCAATAAAACGAATATGTTTTATTACTTTATTCCGGTATATATAGGTATTTTTTCTGTAATTTATAATTTCATCAAACCTGGATTTTTATTCTATATAGATTCTTTAAATGAATATCATAGGGGACCTTTTGTTTATAGTAGTGCCTATATTATGTATGCATTTATGATAATTGTATTTGCTATCTTCTATAGGGACAAGAAAACAATGACAAGTAGGGTTTTTAGGGCAATGGGGATTTTTATTCTAACACCTGTAACTGGAATTGCTCTTCAACTTAAGGCATATGGAACTTCCTTATCTATGCCTTCCCATACAATTGCTTTACTAATAATTTTCTTGATTCTTGAAAGGGATAAAATGATGAGGGATCCATTGACTTCTCTGTATACTAGACACAATTTTGAAATGCGTTTACGGGAAAAGATTAAACGTTGTGAATCTTTCTCTCTTATTCTAGTAGATCTAAATGATTTTAAATTCATAAATGATAACTTTGGACATCTAGAGGGGGATAAAGTACTTCAATTAGTTTCCGAAGTCCTTCTTAAATCTACTAATATCGAAGATTTAGTCTGTAGATACGGCGGTGATGAATTTTTCATACTTGTGGAACATGACTATGAAATTATGGATAGTATTATCCATAGAATAGATAATACTTTAGATAGATATAACTCAAAAAATAACAATTATAAAATATCATTAAGCTATGGTAAACTTTTCGTCAATGAAAATAATACCCTCTCTATTGATCAGCTTATTCATGAAGTTGATAGGCGTATGTATGAGGATAAGGATAGGCGGAAAATTTAATAATATAATTCCCCACTGCATAAACAGTGGGGAAAATTTTTACTCATCATCATTATATCTATGGTTTGCACTTTTTATATCTTTCTCAGTTACTGTATATTTCTTTTCTTTTACTATTGTCTCATCAAAAACATTTTTTGCCGTTAATCTAAATGTATATTCACCTGGTGATACTAAATAACTATCCTTTTCGTAAATCGCTCTTAGTTTATCTCGGTCATATCCTTCATAACTATCATCAAATGCTTCTCTTTCATCTCTATATCGCCATTCTACTCCATATGTCGGTTCGACATTATCATATCCATAATCATCATTATTCCAATCTATTGAATAATAATCATCATCAGGATCTATCTCTAATTTTCTTGCAATAACTACTCCGTCTGAATTAACAACCTCAAAATCTAAGTAATCAAATTGATCAATATCAAAAACCACTCTTAACACGTTATATTTATATTCAAATCCTGATGTTAGTATACCACTTTCATGAATTACTGGATTTTCAGTAGTTGGGCTTAAATTATCTTCACTTTGATCTAAACTGATATCAACTTTTCCATTTGTGAATCTTGGATTAATACTTTCTAAAGATAAAGTCAAATCCCCGATATAGCATACTTTTCGTCTAGCCGGATTAGAAATATTTCCATCGGAATCAACTGTATTGTATATATGCCATATAATACCCGTAAAATTATCTAATGGTTTAGAAATTGCATTTCCATCCCTATCTTCGTATGATATTTTAATGTCGAAATTTGTATCCTTATCATCTAGTACATTTACACCCGGTTCTACATACTCGGTTCCTATTTTAACATTGTCCCTTTTTTTTCCTTTAAGTACAATTTTAGGAACACCATTAAAACTATTACTATCATATACTTCTATGAATTTATCATGATCATAATATTCGATTTCATCTTTTATAAATATCTCATCTTGATTTTCATATTTTACTATTATCTTTACTTCATTTGGCATATCAAGTATATATGGAACAAAACTTCTTTCAGATTCCCAAACGGCCCTATCTTCATTACCAAAGTTCATTAAAATAATTGCACTTTGATTTTTTTTCAAATCTTCTGATATTGATTCAATATAATTTCCTTTCATTTTATATTTTCCTACAACCGTTCTATGGTCACATAGTTCGACTGTTATTGATTTTATTTTTTCTTCACCATCAGCAATTAACTTACCTTCCAAATTTATTCCAAATGGGCTATCTTCTCCATATCCAACAGAAACTTTACTTTCGAGTTTACTAATTATTTTATCCTTAATTTTTATTTCAACATTACTCTTCAAATCATCATGAATACCATCTGATAGAATAATTACAAATCTCCCCGGATTATGAAAATCATCTTGAATATATACTTCTACTTGATCATCATTTATTATATCTTTGATAACTTTAACTGCTTCCTCAACTCTAGATTCTTTTGTATTCTTTGTTGTACTCTTCAATTCAAATACATATGGCAAATCAAAAGTCATTCTTTCTAATTTAGCTTGTGCTAAATCTTCTTTTTCCCATATAATTAACAACTCATTATATTTTTTCTTAAATTCTTCAATATTCACATATTTCACTTTATGGATTTCTTCTAAAAATTTTTCTTTTCTACTCATGTCATTATAATCTTCCATATCAATTCCTAATATTGATGCATTCGATTTTAAGATACTATCCAGCTGATTAATATCAGAACTGTTAATCGCTTTAATTACTTCATCTGAGTTAATCCTAACTACTGCAACAATACTTCCTGAAAATACAGCTTTTTGCGTTTCACGATCTGAATCTACAACGACTATTATTTGACCATTTAAAGCTTCAACAGCTCCATTTAAAGGAATATCTTTCCAATCTGTACCACTTATCAAATCTTCCTTCGATGGTAAAATGAAATCATCTTTATCATACACCCTATATTTTCTATAGTTTTTTGAATCTAAAGATTTTTTTACTTCAATTATTGTTTTAGTATCGTCTTTTTCGCTATCTTTAGATACAACCTCCATATATTCTGTAGGTTCTGAAACACCTTTGAATAATACTACATTATTAGCTATTGTGCCTTTTTCAACTTCGCCTTTTCCCTTTACTAAATCAAACCACTTATTTTCAACTTTAAAATACATATGATTTGCTTCATCATTTTCTATTGTTTTTACTGCATTTATTGTATTATTTAGGTTAAAACCTTCACTTGATCTATCCTCAACATCGAATGCTGTTGTTCCTATAACCAATGAATTATCAGGCATTCTATCTAAGAAATGTGTTCCTGTCATGGCATATCCAGGTGTTACATTAGCTAGTAACATTGATGCTATTAAAAAACTTGATAAATACTTTCTAAATTTCATCTATTTTTTCCTCCCTATTTTATCTCTATTATTCTTCCGTCGTTCATTTCAATTTTTAAACTTCCATCATGTAGTGCGTTTGGTACTCTTGTGATTCCGTCTCCATCTGTATCTTTTCCGATTACTGTTCCATCGTTGTTTTTAACTACATATCCACCTTCTAGTAATTTTCCGTCTTTTGTTACTGTAAGGTCTTTTGTAATCATTGATACTCCATTAAATGTATCTGAAAGTTCTGCTTTATATACTGCTTTTGGTGTTGGTTTTGGTGGTGTTGGCTTTTTGTCCTTGTCTCTATCTTTTTTATGGCTACTTCCTCCACCGCCACCAGAGCTCTTCTTACTACTTGAACTTCCTGATGTGCTTGGCTTTTTAGTTGGCTTTGTTACTGATTTTGTAACTTCTTTTCCACCAACTTCCATTGATACAACCCCAGCACCTTTTTTAACTGTTTCTACTTTTTGTGCTATTTTTACACCTTCTGAATTTACTGTTGCCTTTTCAATTTTACCTTGACCAGATAGACTAGCTTCTGCTGATACTTCAACATCTGCTATATTTGAAGCCTTATCTGCTACTAGGTTTGTTCCCTCAGATTTTGCCCCTATAGAAACTTTTCCTACCTTTGATCCTACTAAGGATACATTGGCCTTCTTGTCTATTTTAAGTTCGCTTACGTTACCCTTGATATCTAGTTTCTGATTTTCCTTAGATGCCTCTAACTTTTCTACTTTACCTTTTGCATCTAGAGATACATCTGATTTTGCCTTTAACTCTCCTAATACCGAGTCTTTTGCAAGGCTTATTTCATTCTTTCCTCCAACTGCTTCTATTGCTTTTACCTGAGTTTTTCCTACTAATTCTAATTTTGCTCCCTCAGATTTTACTGCATCGAAGTTTCCTTCAAGAACTACCTTTTGTGACTTAGTCCCTTTTACCTCGATAGATTTGAAGCTCGATTTTTCTGATTGAAACTTAGCTCCTGAATTAGCTTTGGCATTAAGTACCTTTGTTTCACCTTCTGCCACTACTCTTACTCTTCCGTTTTTCTTTGATACATTTACTCCGTATATATCAGAATCTTTTAAGTGGATTGAATTTTCACCACCACCATTTACGAATAATGTACCATTAAGCTTTACTCCATCTAAGGTAGAATCTCCTTCACCAATTCCTGATGCTAGAATAATATCTCCCTTAAGTATTGTATCCTTAAGAACTACATCTGATGTATTGATTGTAATATTTCCTTTAAATTCTCCTAAAGAATATGATCCTGCTTTGTTTAAAACAGTTCCTGTCACATTGTTAAGTAGTGTCAATGCTTCAGCTTTTGTCATTTCCTTATTTGACTTTACTGTATTGTCTTCATAACCCTTTAGGTATCCTTTTCTAACTACAGATCCTATGTAAGGTTTACTCCAATCCTGAATACTTGCATAATCAGCAAAGTTAGATATGTACATATCCCCTTCTGGTATCTCAAGTTTTAGTATTCTTGATATGATTGTTGCTACCTCGGCTCTTGTTAAAGTACCTTCAGGTTTAAATGTATTGTCTTCATAACCTGATATATATCCTGCTTCCCTTGCTGCTAAGATGTCTAAATAATATGGATTATCTTTCTCT
>JAOARG010000003.1 GCA_025210655.1 Bacillota bacterium | reverse complement strand
GAATCATAGTCTATATCATCAGAATCATTCTCAGTGTCAGGAGTAATCTTTTCACTTTGTTCTTCGGTAGAAGTATCAGTACTGTCATCTATTGAATTATCAACCTCATCTTGCTCAGAGGTGATGTTAACATCAGAATCAGAATCTATTTCATTAGAAGTATTATCAGTGTCAGAAGTAGTCTTCTCACTTTGATCTTCGCTATAAGTAGTATTACTATCTGTTGAATTATCAACTGCCTCTTGTTCAGTGTTAATATTAACATCGGAATCAGAGTCTATATCATCAGAATCATTCTCAGTGTCAGGAGTAATCTTCTCACTTTGTTCTTCGGTAGAAGTATCAGTACTGTCATCTATTGAATTATCAACCTCATCTTGCTCAGAGGTGATGTTAACATCAGAATCTATTTCATTAGAAGTATTATCAGTGTCAGAAGTAGTCTCCTCACTTTGCTCATCTGTAGAAGTAGTATCAGTATTACTATTACTATCAGTAGAAGAATCAAGGTCATCTTGGTCGGAAGTGACATTAACATCAGAATCAGAAATTGTCTCATCAGAAGTATCCGCTGTGTCAGAGATAGTCTCCTCATTTTGATTTTCGACTGTAATATTAACATCGGAATCCGATTCGGCTTCGCTAGAAGTGTCCTCAGTATTTGAAATAATATCTTCACTCTGATTTTCAGTAGAAGTAGTATTACTATTACTATCTGTTGAATTATCAACTGCCTCTTGTTCAGTGCTAATATTAACATCGGAATCAGAATCGGTTTGAGTAGAAGAATCCTCAGTATCAGAAACAGTATCGTTATCAGAGCTTTCTTCAGATGTTTTTTCAACTATATCAGAGTCTTTCTTCTTTTTTTCTTCAGTTAGAGCATCAGTTTCACCTTGAGTATCTTCTACACCTACATGTTTTTTTGCATCAATATTAGTACTTGAACTTGAGGATTCATCATTTTTATTTTTATCTTGAGGTGTTTTATCATCAGCCATACAATTAGCTCCTTTCTAGTAAATTGTATTAACTCTTGCATCCCAAAGAGGGCCCAGTAGATACTGGAGTAGTGTTTTTTCTCTTAAAACTATCTCGCTACTTGTTTCCATCCTGTCTAGAATGATTAATTTTAATTTTTCTTTTTCTGTATCTGTTATTGCAGGTGTTATGGTTACTTTGTAATAAGTTTTTCCATAACTATCTCTTATTGGTTTTTTATCTATTTTTGATACATATGCAGATATTTTGTTTTTATTTGTTATCCCAGAAATACTTAAAAATACACTGTTATTTTGTCTTACTTCTGAAATATTTCTAGAGGGAACTAAAGCAATAAAATCATAACCTATATCTACAAATAAATCTTTTTCAGCATATCCATTTACAGTGATTTTTTCGTTAATTATTACTTGACTAGACCAAATAATAAAAGAAATAATCATGATTGTAACAGCGAGTATAGATATTTTATATATATTAGGAATTCCTTGTTCTTCAAAAAGTATTGATCTGGAAAGGAATTTGAGATTATTGTTTTTCTTCATTGTCATACCTCCTGTTTCTATTGCTGTTATTTCTTAGTTTTCTTCCTTCATTCAGTTCTATTACTTTTGAACTACTATCAAGTATGAAACTATTCTTTGTAGATATAATAAAAGTTGCTTTCTTGTACATACTTATGTCCTGGAAGAGTTTCACTATATTCTTTACTTCATTATCAGATAAGTAATTTTCAGGTTCATCAACCAAATATAATTTTACATCCCGGGAAAGTAGTCGTGTTAAGTTGAATAGTTTCTTAAATGCTAGGGAACAGTTTTGTAAGTCTCCTTCAGTAAAATGAGTATCTAAACTATAATTAAACATAGTCATGTATTTAATTAGACCAGTCTTATTCATAAGATCTAAGATACTTTCATCTGATATACTAGGATTATAATATTTGAAATTATCTCTAATAGTTGTAGCAAAAATTATATCTTTTTCTGGTGCATAGCCTATAGATTGACGAAGAGAAAGGGGCTCAAGTTGTTTTATATTAACATTATCTAATAAAATTCTTCCTCCTTGGGCTTTATACATATTTAATATCAATTTTAATACTGTTGATTTGCCAGCTCCATCATGACCAGCAAAAGAAACTATTTCTCCAGGTAAAGCGTTGAAGTTGAGATTTATCAATGCTGGTGAGGAATTTTGATTATACTTTATGGATACATCTATAAATCTAACATTGCCTTTAATATTATTACTGTTGGTCATGTTTGTAGACAAATGACTATCTTGAGGTAACTTCATAAATCTGTTTATTTGATTAATGCTTTTTTTAAGTCCATTAACCTGTACGGATAAACTAAAAGCACCTCTAATTGAGGAAAGAATTTTCCAGTATAATAGAAGTATACCAATTAGTGCTCCAGTATTCATTCGTCCATTAAATACTTGATGGACACCACCGTATATTACGACTAGTACTGAAGCATTTGTAATGAAGTAGGAAATATTGTTTGTTGTACTTACATAGTTACTAAGTTGATAATTATCATATATATTATCAGCGGTTGCTTTTTTGAATCTCTCCATCCAAAAATCTTTTTGACCCGTTATTTTTATATCGGTTGTATTTTTAAGCATTTCAATAAGATTTTGCTGTCTTTCAGATGATGAGTCAACTTTTCTTTCCATTTTTATTTTATGAAATGGTCTCATAAAATGGCCAAGTGAAAAAACTATAACTAAAGTAATAACAGGTACTATGGCAATCCATCCTGCTATAATAAAAATAGCTATGATATATATGGAGGAAAAAACAAGTTCTAAAATATTGATAAATATTCCACTTGTTACAAAGCGCTTTAAATTTTCAAAGTCCTTTATTCTATTGATTTGAGAGTTGATAGAAGCATTCTCTGTATATGACGGTGCGAGGTACATTAGTCTTGTAAAAGTTTGCTGTGAAATAATGTATCCCATTCTTGTACTGACGAAATTAATTATTGTTGATCTGATTGAGGTAAATGCTATGGATAGTAATATATAAGCAACTATACCTAGAAAAATAATGAGTAATTTTCTTACGGAATCCGAATCATTCATTTGACCATATATAAGCATAATAAAGAGTGGTATTACTAAGTTCATAAGTGTAATCAATAGAGTTGTAAATGCTATTGACTTGAATGAAGAAGAAAAACGATATAGTAACTTATTAAACCAGTTGTTTTGTTGATGAATTAATGAGTCTTTTAAGTCACCGGCGTACTGAAAAAAGTATGCAGTTCCAGATATATCATCTAAGGGCATATTAGTGAAACACTCATTTTGACAGTCAAAAATCATAGATTGGTCTTTATCGAAGTTTAAAAGTATATATAATTTATCCATAGATAGAACTAATAATGGCAAGCTATTATGCTTTAATGAGACTGCTTTAAAGTGTTTTATTTTTATATGTTTGAATTTTAAATTTGCCATTGAGCTAATAAGGCCTTCAATATCCATTTGATCATGATTGGACACTAAAGCTTCCTTTATTCTGGAATTATCCCCTTTCCAGTTAAGTGCATCAAGAAGGGGGATAAGAGCTTTTGATGCAGGTGTTTCTGGGTTGAATGTGTTGTAGAAATCCTTATACATTTTGCTCGCATATGACATAGACATTTATCGCCACCCCCCGTCCATATATGTACTTGCATCAGAATCAACATCACTAACAAAAGTGTTAAAATCAACTGTATTTGTATGCTCAATCCACCATTCAAGAATCATAGTTTTTATTCCTTCAGATAGGAATAGTCGACCTTCAAGAAAGTTTGTTTTTAATTCTTTTAGTTTCTGAAGTATTTTTTTATGTTCTTCAAGATGTCTTTGAGGACTCCTAATTCGCATGGATATCATATAATGTTGTTCCCTATCAAAATGTTCTGATGCTATATAGTATAGGTCATCAAAATACTTTAATACGGTCTCCAATGAGTTTTTTGGAATATCCTTGTATTCTGCATAATCTAATGACTGGATATAATTATTAAATTCTAGGGTATGTTTCATCAATTTTAAATGATCATCATCTATGTCACTGAAGCCTGTTAGATGAAGTAAAAATGAAACATCATCAATTGTTTTGGCATCATCAATTAATTTATAAGCCCAGTTTTTGTACTTAAAGGTTTCACTATCTGTAATATTTATATGATTTATCCACCAAGATAATATCCAAATCTTAAGTTCTCCAAGTGAATCAATATCCTTAATGATTTCATCAGGGAATGAATCGAGTTTGTTAAGGAAAAAATCGTGCAAGTCCTTGTGTTCTTCAGTATTTTTTATTTCATATTTTTTTATGAAATTTTCTTCCGTTGAAAAGTGGAAATCACCATAGTCTTTAAATCTTTTAAACTCATCCCTAATTGTTTTTTCAGTAGGATTTTTTTCAATATTAGTTATTACTTCTATTGCCATTGAGGTGAAAATCTTATGTTGTGAATCTATCACATTAATACCTGTTAGATTTATTATTGACTTCAATTCATTCCAATCAGACGCATTTTGCAGGTTTTTACTCCAATTGTCTATATTGAAATAGTTGAAATCAAAGAGATTAATGTGATTCACTAACCATTCCATTATTTGCTGTTTTAAATTTTGACCAATATTAACTTTCCCTTTGCTGAATTCCTCCATTACATTTCTAAGCATAAGAAGAATTCTTTCATGTTCATTTTTATGCATATGTATATTAGGTAATTTATATTGTTCCATAAAGATTTCTTCTCTATGGAAATGGTCAACAGCATACTCATATATCTGTGTGAACAAGTACTTGATTTTTTCAACTAGGGCAATAGAAAAATTATCTTCAAGTTTATCAATTAATTGATTTAACTGAAGGGAATATTCTACAAGCATTTTGTGGTCATAATCAATAAAATTGATGTTAATTGCTTTAAGGACATCTTCAATATCAGACCATTTTTTTGAAGTTTGCATTTTCCATGTAATCAATTTTTCTTCATTCATTATTATCATTATCCTTTCATATTTAGTGATTGATCTGAAAGCTTAATAAAGTCTTCATTTTGGGTAACCATTATTATTGTAAGTGTTCCTTTGAAACTATCTAAAAGCCACTTAAAAATAGACAAGGTGTCTTTATCCATACTTTCGTCGATTCTATCCAATATAAGAATTCTAGGTCTTTCTACGAAAGCTCTAGTAAGGTTTAGTCTTTGCATAAATGCAGGGGACATGTAGTTGCTTGAAAAACTATCAATCTGAGTTTCAAAACCTTCTGGCAACTGACTAATTATAGTATCTAGTCCTGTTATAGCTGAAGCGGTATAAGCATTTTGGATTTTCTTTTTGTTAAAATATGTTATATTATCAAGGACAGATCCCTTATATAGTTTTACTGTTTCTGATAAGTATTCAATTTTGCCCTTTAAAGTGCTCATATCCCACAAATTTATATCAAGACTGTCTATTAATACTTTTCCAGAAGATAATTCTTTTTGACCAGAAATCTTATGAATAATATCCTTATAAGATAAGAAGTCAGATGGATCTATGTGTAATAAAGTCCCAGAAGGGATTTTGTAAGAAATATATTCCTTGTTATGACTTTGAATATTTGTAAACTCTAGGTTTACCAGTTCAATTAGTCCTGATATATCATCAGGAAAGGGTGGAATATCTTCTGAGTATTGTTCAGGAAGATTAATTATATCTTCGATTCTTTCATTAATTAATTGTATATCTTTCTTTTGAAAAAATTGTGTCATAATACTTATTACAGGTGATATTGCTCTACCACCAAGCATAGCGCAAGCAGTTATTGCTCCAAAAGTAATTTGATTGTAGCTAACAAATATTCCACCTACAACTAATATTGCAAAAAGATTAATTTGAGAAAAATTAGAGGATAATATTCTTGGCATGGCATCGTATTTGTTAGATATGTATGTGGAGTATGTTAATTGTTCAAGCTTTTCCTCGTATTTTGTTATCTGAGATTCCTCTATACCAGCCCCTTTCACTAAATGGATTTTCTCCAAAGTTTCTGTAAGTTGATTAATAAGGCTGTCATTACTTTCTAGCTCAGAGGATCTATTCTTAAAATATCTTGTAGATATAATAGTTAATAGAATAACGTATACTAATGATAATGTAATTGGAACTAAAACAATAGGTCCACCAAAAACGTATATTAAATATAGAAATAATAGAGAAAATGGCAAATCTATAAAAATTTGATAGTATCTTGTTGAGTAAAAGGATGCAAGTCTTGGAACTGAGTTGAATTTTTCCAAATCATTGATATGATTTCTATTGGATACAAGCTCAGGAAATGAGTTGAGCATTTTTTCCATGAGAAATACAGAAAGGAAATATTCGTATTTACATGCTATCCATTTACTTGAAGAATCCTTTAATCGTTTCATCACTGATTCGAAAAAAAGGGCTACAAGAACTAATATTATAATGAATCTCAGTGATTCTTCAGACTTGGAAACTATGATACTTCCATATATTTTTTTCATTGCAAGAGGAAGTGTAAGACTTAAGATATTAATTGAAAGATATACGAGGAACATTATAGGTATAAATTTTACAGGTATGTTTTTGATATTACTGTAGTTTAAGTGCTTTTTTTTCATATTGACCTCCTGATTGTTTTTCAAATTTATACCCATTATTTTGCATGAATATTCTAGAAGAAAAGTCTAAAGTAGAAAGAAATAATAAGATGTTATATACTTGATGATAAGACATTATTTAAATACTATTTTTAGGAAGCCGCTGAACAAGAACTTTCAGTTGATTCTTATCTATAATATGTTGGTTTCCAAAGTTGAAATAAAGATACATATTGTGGTATAAGAATTTTAAACTGAACTTTTTCACCTGTCTACATTTTAGGAGGATATAAGATTGAAGAAAATTGCTATGATGATTTGTGGTGAAGTTTCAAAGAAATGCACATCTAATGGGTGTTTTAGAGCATTTAATGATAAAATAGAAGGATTTTCTATGTATTCAGAGGAAGATGTACTTATTTCAGCAATAAATACATGTTCGGGATGCAATGAAGAACCTTTAGAGAATTTGAAAGTAAAAATAGAAAAAATGAAGAAAGCTGAAATAGACGTTGTTCACCTATCTACCTGCATTCGTGGAAGGTGCGAGCTATATGGAGATTTTGCTAGGGAGTTATCCTTATATTTTGATGTAAGGGGATATACACACGGTTCAAAGGATGGGAAAAAGGGAAATACTATAAATATTATAAGAAGTGAAGTTTAAAGACTTGACATTAACCCTAGTCCAAGCTTTATAATTAATATGCTATTTTATTTTTAGGAGGAATTATTTTGAACAAAGAAGCAGTAAATGAAATCATTAGAAAAATATTTCTTATGATAATAGGTATTTTATTAGTATCAATGGTAATAATAAAGCCGGAATTGAGAAATTTGGTATACAAAGCAATAAAACCTTTATTTGTGGCATTTTCAATAGCCTATTTAGTTGATCCGGTGGTAAGATTTATTAATGTAAAGTTAAAATTATCTAGGAAGAAAAGTATATTATTGACTTTGTTTATTTTGATAGGGGCAATATTTCTACTGGTAAATATGATATTACCAAATTTACTAAGTAGTTTTTCTAATTTTAACAATTTGCTTTCTGATAGTAATCCTCAGGATATATTTGATCTTGATAAATTGCAAACAAGATTTGGAATCAAACTTTCAGGTCAAATGTTAGATCAAGTAAAGACATCACTTCAATCTGCATTAACTCAAATTAGTAGCATGTTGACAGGTCTGCTTACTGGAATGGTAAGCTCGATTCTAGTTTTTACATCAAGTATAGTTTCATTCTTCTTATCATTCATAATAGCTATATACATGTTGATTAGTAAGGAAGATTTAGTTAATAGAATAAATAGAATGATCCTTGCATTTGCTGGAAAGGATAAGCATGATTATATTGTAAGTATTGGTAAATCAGCAGATGATGTGTTTTCAAGTTTCTTTGTTGGAAAGATTCTTGACTCTTCAATAATTGGCTTGATATGTTGGGCAGTTATGCTTGTTGCAGGAATTCCAAATGCAACAACATTTGGATTCATTGTGGGTGTAACTAACATGATTCCATATTTTGGACCAGTTATTGGTGCGGTACCTTGTGTATTAATTACTTTGATAGTTTCTCCACAAAAAGCACTATGGGTACTTATAATAATTATTGCTATTCAGCAACTTGATGGACTTGTAATTGGGCCTAAGATATTAGGAGATAAATTAGGAGTAGATGCTTTTTGGATTATTGCAGCGGTAACAGTAGGTGGAGCTCTTGCTGGTGTACTTGGAATGTTAATTGGTGTACCAGTTGTTATCTTTTTTAAGAACGTTATTGAAGAGTCTGTGGATAGAAGGTTAAATAATTAAGTTGATGTATTATTAGTCATGTGATACTATAATCATTAATTGATGTTGGGATTGTAGATGTTTATTATGGTTTTGGGGAAACCAAATACAATATATTATGTCAATTATGGAGGAAAGATATGAATAATCATGTAATAAAATCAGCACATAGGTGTTTGCAGTGTAAAAACCCTTTGTGTGAAAAGGGATGTCCAATAAGTACCCCGATAAAGAAAATGATAGAAATGTTCAATGATGGAGAAATCAAAGAGGCTGGAAAGATGTTGTTTGAAAACAACCCCTTGTCTGTAATTTGTTCATTAGTGTGTCCCCACGAGAAGCATTGTGAAGGACACTGTGTACTGGGAAGAAAAGGTGAGCCTGTAAATATAGGTGGTATAGAAAATTATATTTCAGATTACCATCTTAATAGAATGAAATGCGAAAATTTAAGCAAAGGCGAGAGAAGCGTTGCAATAATAGGTGGAGGGCCCGCCGGAATTAGTCTAGCTATAATATTAGCAAAGAAGGGATATGACATTACAATTTTCGATGGTCATGATAAAATTGGTGGCGTATTGAGATATGGAATTCCTGATTTTAGATTGAATAAAAATATTTTAGATATATTGACCTCTAAAATGAAGGATTTAGGTATAAAAATCAGACCGAATATTATGGTTGGTAAAGGAATAACTTTTGAAGATTTATTTAGAGATGGTTTTGGAGCAATCTTTATTGGTACTGGTGTTTGGATACCAAGAGCCTTAGGAATAAAAGGTGAAAGCCTTGGACATGTTCATTATGCAATAAACTATCTGAAAAATCCTGATGTATATGATTTAGGTAAGAAGGTTGTTGTAATTGGAGCTGGAAATGTAGCTATGGATGTAGCTAGAACGGCTATAAGAAAAGGTGCAGATGATGTGAGGATTCTTTATAGAAAGGGATTTGACGAAATGCCTGCTAGAAAAGATGAAATTGAGTTTGCTAAAATTGATGGAGTTCGATTTGAAACCTATAAGACACCTATATCTATTGATAAGCAAGGTGTTAACTATAATTTAGTTAATAAAGTTCAAGATGGGGATACCATTAAATTCGAAACAGATGATTCTGTTGATTATTTTATTGATGCGGATTCGGTATTAATAGCAGTAAGTCAAAATCCTATGGATTTAATTGTAGAAAATAACGAAGGTATTTCTACAACAAGACATGGGCTGCTTGTAACAGATGAATGTGGAAGGACTACAAGAGATGGAGTTTTTGCCTCAGGGGATGTAGTTACAGGTGCAAAAACAGTTGTAGAAGCTGCTGCATTTTCTAAGAGAGCAGCAATGGCAATAGAAAAATATTTTGATGAAAAATAAATAATTATCAAAAGGTTTAATAATATCTTAATGTATTATTAAGCCTTTTTTTTCTTTTGAATGCTATAATTACTTATAATTTATTGGAAGAAGATGTTGGGAGGTCTTATGAATTTTTTAGGTAATATTCTTTGGTTGA
The DNA here is from genome assembly GCA_025210655.1 of Bacillota bacterium. Classification (GTDB taxonomy): domain Bacteria; phylum Bacillota; class Clostridia; order Peptostreptococcales; family Acidaminobacteraceae; genus JAOARG01. Next base: position 115,801 of record JAOARG010000003.1, on the reverse strand, counting down.
TATTTGGTGGTATAGTTTCATCGATCGCGTGGGCTTTAGCAGGTCTATTACTATGTATTACAGTGGTTGGTTTGCCTTTTGGTATACAGTGTTTTAAAATTGCGAATTTCGTTCTGTGGCCCTTTGGTAGAGACATTGAAATTGGAGATTTTGGAGTAGGAGGCCTATTACTAAATATTATCTGGATACTTGTTTGTGGTTGGGAACTTATGGTGTTACATTTGATTACAGGTTTATTTTTATGTATAACTGTTGTTGGGATACCTTTTGGACTTCAACATTTTAAATTTGCTAGATTAGGTTTAATTCCTTTCGGTGCAAAGATAAGATAAAAAAACCACATTAAGTGGTTTTTTCAGACTGTAGACAAACTACAGTCTGGTTGAGCATTATGATAAATCATAACGTTAAGCGGTCATTTCATTCCCGTGAAGCGATGAATTTATCAATTCATTGTTAAGCAGTAATTCTTCGAATTACGTACAAGGTAATTTCCTTTAGAGGAAATACTTATATAAGAAAGAGCTTAAAAACCTTGCTATCACAAGTTTTGAAATTCTAGCTTGCGTAGCAAGGTTTCATTGTACAGCGTTTAAGAAACGCCGCTTAACGTCTATTGAAAATAGATGTTTAACGGTGCAAATGCACCTGCTTCACATATATTGAGAACCTCAATATATTACTTAACGAGAGTGTAGACTTTGTCTACAGTCTGAAAAATAGGACATTAATTAGAGTGAGAAAATTTCTAAACTCTAATTAATGTCCTATTTTTTTACTCAAGTACTGATTATATCTGCGCGATTTCCTTGATACACTCTGGGCATACATTTTTACCTTTAAGATTTTTAACGCCCTTAGCTTGACCACAGAAAATACATGCAGGCTCATATTTTTTCAAAATAATCATTTCGCCCTCTACAAATATTTCTAATGGATCCTTTTCTTCGATTCTTAAATTTCTTCTTAATTCTTTTGGTATAACGATTCTTCCAAGCTCGTCTACCTTTCTAGTTATTCCTGTTGATTTCATTATTTATACCTCCTTTTAAAATAGCGCACAACCTAATTAATCATTTCTTAGTCGTCCTCTGTATATATTTTACTCTAAAATGAAGATTTTGGCAATTAAAATATTTCTATCCAGTAATAGAACGTGGTAAAGAATTCGTAAGAAACGATACGTAAATGTAAAAAAATTCTATGTAATTTATTTACTTAGAAGTTTCAATACATGAATACCCAGTTTTTCGCCAATATATCAAATTATTAATAATTATTTAAAATCCATAATAATTAGTAAAAAAGTAATAATAACTGCAATTGATAAAGCAAAAGGCCCTAGAAATTTATGTAAATAATAACCAAGTTTTTTAGCTAAGTTTAAATAATATAGATTGTTGGATGGAGATTTTACAAATAAAGATGGACAATCCTTGTTGTAATAATGTCTACCATTAATCCAAAATTCATTTTCATGGGATAGTAATTCCTTATTATTTTCTAACAAATATTTTTTTAAATAAGTATGAGATTTTTCAAAGTAGTATTTCGAAATCATGTATAGGGCACATGACCAAATAATGAAATAGGAAAATGAAATTGATTTATTATCTATGATGAAAATAGGAAGAGCTGTAAATGGATAAAAAGTAAAAAGTGTTTTCATTTGAGTTTTATAACTTTCAAGTAAATCTTCTATTTTAGTTTTGGATACAGGACTTTCATAAACAAAAATTCCTATCAATATATTATTTTTATTTATAGTAGTGGGTTTATATTCTAAGTAAATAGCTGTGTATACTGTAAGAAATAATATCAGTTGTATTTTGTGGAACATAATTATTACCTCCTAGGTAACTGTAAGATTTTATAATAAGAGATTATATCTCCAATAATATGATATAATAAAAATCTAAGTATAATGGTTAAGTTAAGGTAAGTATTTCGTAAATATATTGATTGGAGGAATTAATTTGAGCAAGGTTATATCCATGTTTTTCAGTGGTACTGGAACGACTAAGAAGGTTGTTACTTCCATTGGGAAAAGTATCAGTAAAGAGTTAAAGAAAGAGTATGAAATAATTGACTTTACTTTGCCGCATGTAAGAGAAGATGAAGTACATATTAGAAAAGATGAAATATTGATTATAGGCGTACCAGTGTATGCTGGAAGGGTACCTAATGTTTTGCTGGATTATTTGAGTAAAATAAAAGGAGAAGGTGCTTTGTGTGTGCCAATAGTTCTATATGGTAACAGAAATTTTGATGATGCATTGGTAGAGTTGTCGGATATTTGTACTGGCAATGGATTTAGTGTTATTGCAGCAGCAGGTTTTATTGGTGAACATTCTTTTTCTAGAATATTAGCCAAAGGTAGACCTGACCAAAAGGATATGGAAACTGTAGAAGAATTTTCAAAAGACATAGTGAGTAAAATTAAATCTAGTAGTTTTGATATGATTGATCAAATTAGGGGGACAAGGCCATATAGAAAGTATTATAGGCCTGTAAATCCCCAAGGTGATTTTGTTGATATAAGAAGAGTTAAGCCACTGACTAATGACAAATGCAATGATTGTAAAATCTGTGTTGACCTTTGTCCTATGGGATCAATTAACTATGAAGATGTTTCGAAATTTGATAGTATTTGCATTAAGTGTGGGGCCTGTGAAAAGGGATGTCCGGAAGGTGCAAAATATTATAGTGATGAGGATTATTTAAGACATAAGATTGAGTTGGAAATTGAGTTCCAAGCTAGAAAAGAACCAGAACTTTTTCTATAATTGAAGTAGCTTGTTAGCTTGACAAAATTAAAAAACTCTATTAATATCAGTGTATAAGTTGTAGGGGGAGTAACTAACCCAAGTTGGTATCAAAGTCGTCATTACGGATTATTCCCGGCTTTGGTGGCGTATGTCATGTGAGACCCTACAGTTGGCCATAGGCTAACTGTAGGGTCTTTTGAATGTCTTGAAAATGTTTTTAGAAAGGGAGCTGAAAAATGGAAGAATTATTGATTCACCATATTTCTGATTATTCGACATTAGTTTTGTTAGTAATAATTGCAATAACACTTTATACACTTAGTAAAGGGGCAGATATTTTAGTTGATGAAGCCGTAAGTTTATCAGTACATTGGGGTGTACCTAAAATGATTATAGGAGCTACTATTGTATCTCTTGGTACTACTCTACCTGAAGCAACGGTGTCGGTAATGGCAGCTGTAAATGGTAATCCTGATCTTGCTCTAGGTAATGCTGTAGGATCTATAATTTGTGATACTAGTCTTATAATTGGTATATCATCTTTATTGGGAGAATTGAAGGTAGATCCCTTTACTATTAGAAGACAAGGAAAACTTCAACTTGGTGCTGGATTACTTCTTATTTTAGCGAGTATGCCATTTTTAGGAGGGTATGTAAGTCAGTTTGCTGGATTTGTTTTTTTAGCCTTATTAGCTACATATTTAATCATGTCCCTACATTGGAGTAAAGGATCAACAGAAAGTGATGAGGAAATAGAGGAAGAAGAAAGCAGTGTATTTATTCAAGTAACAAAAATGATAGCAGGAATAATATTAATTATATTATCTTCAAAAGTTTTAATTCCAACTGTTGAAATTACAGCAATAAGAGTTGGGGTGCCACAAAGTATTATTGCAGCAACATTAGTTGCTTTTGGAACAAGTCTTCCAGAACTTGTAACAGCAATATCATCAGTGAGAAAAGGTCATGGTGAATTGGCAATAGGAAATATAGTTGGTGCCGATATACTAAACGTATTATTCGTAGTAGGTGCATCAGCATCAGTAACAAGAGGGGGACTTTTAGTACCAAATGAGTTCTACACACTACAGTTCCCAGTAATGGCAGTAGCCTTACTAGTATTTAGATATTTATCTACAAGAAAAGCCAATATGATATCCAAAGTCGGTGGATCGGTACTTTTACTGATTTATGTAGGGTATTTGATAATGAATTATTTGTAATTTCGTAGGTCGTGGTTCGTAGGTCGTAGGTCGGATAAGACCTTTTGATTGAGAAGAGTAGCATTGCTACTCTTTTTTATTTACTTATTTGTATGCTGACTGCATACCGATTAACTTTTAACATTATGTATAATTTCCTTAGAGGAGGAGTTTTATGGATAATAGTAAGTTTGATTTGTTGAATGTATCTCATGAACTTGTATTGGATGTATATGGGAATTTGAGATACTTCCCCAAGGAAGAAGGATTTGGTCTGTGTTCACAGATGAGAAGAGCTTCAGTTTCTATACCAAGTAATATATCAGAAGGAAAATCAAGAGAATCGAAGAAGGAATACAAGCGTTTCTTATATATATCAAGAGCTTCATTAGAAGAGCTAAAATACCAGATATACCTTTCAAAAGATTTGGGTTATATAAAATCAGATAGCTATGAAACAATTAACAAAAAAATTGACCGAGTCGGTAAAATGCTAACGGCATGATCAGAAAACTAAGTTGATATGTGAGACGGAGGATTACAACCATACAGACATAAAAAAGCAGTTTGCTCATGCAAACTGCTTTAATATTTAAATGATTTCGTAGATACAATATGATTAAATCGGCACTAACTAAATCCCTACCGACCTACGACCCACGACCTACGAATTACGTCTATTATTCCTTAATATTATCAACTACAAGTGCACATGTTGCATCACCTGTGATGTTTACAGCTGTTCTAATCATGTCGAATAGTCTGTCTACTCCAAATAGAAGTGGAAGTCCTATTACTGGGATGTTAGCTGCTAATAATACTGCTACAACAAGTAGTGATGGTCCAGGTACCCCTGCCTGTCCGATTGAACCTAGAGTTGCTGTAACTATTATTGCAATATATTGGCTCATACCTAGTTCAACACCAAACATTTGTGCAAAGAACATTGCAGCCAATGCATAGTAGATTGCGTTTCCATCCATGTTGATTGTTGCACCAAGTGGTAAAACGAATGATGCAGTTTCGTTTGATACATCTAAATCTTCTTCACAAACTTCCATAGTTACTGGTAAAGTACCCATAGATGAAGCTGTTGAAAATGCAACAACTTGAGCCTTGTAAATAGATCTTATGAATTTGATTGGAGATGTTTTAGTAAACATCTTAACTATTGTTGGATAGAATACATATGTGTGAATTAGAATAACTATAATATAGATACCTAATAAGTTTGCTAACTTTAATAAAGTTTCCCATCCAAATTTAGCCATTGCATCAGACATAAGTCCAAATACACCAATAGGAGCAAGATACATTACTTTTTCTACCATCCAAAGTAAAGCTTCTGTAAGGTTGTTTAGAATAGTTACTAAATTTCCTTTTTTCTCTTCGGCTAAACTTGATATACCAAATCCCAAGAATAGGCAGAAGAACAATATTTGAAGCATTCTTCCGTCAGTTAAAGCGCTGAATGGGTTTTGTGGAATAAATCCTAAGATAGTATCCCAGAATCCAGGTGTACCACCTCTAGATGCATATTCATCTGAGAATGATTGAGACAGATATGACATATCAAGTCCCCCACCAATATTAAATATATTACCAAAAATAAGTCCTAATGCTACCGCAACTACAGTTGTTCCCATATAGAATAAGAATGTTGCGATTCCCCTTTTACCAGCAGTTTTTGTGTTACCTAATGAAGCTGCTCCTGAAACAATTGATACACTCACAAGTGGTAGAACCATCATCTTAATTAATGACATGAACAGGTTACCAAGTGGAGCGAATACAGAAGCATTTTCTTTTAATATCAGGCCAGATAAAATTCCTAGTACCATACTGGCAAGGATAATTACGCCAAGATATTTTAGATACTTGCTTTCTCTCTTCATTTTGTCCTCCTTATGATTTAAAATTATTGCGTAAATGTAACAAATTTATTTAATCATAAATTAAAGCTGTTTTCAAATAAAAGATTATTCTGAAAATTGCGAAGGAAAAGAAATTTTACCCCTACTATGAGTTTTTTCTTTTCCTGAGGGGTAGATATATTATATTAATAGGAATTATATCAAAATCTGACAAGAGGGGATAAATATGAAGAATTATATTCTATTCAGTAAAAAGATGATAATTATAACCATAGTGGCTACAGTAGTAATTATGGCCCTTTTGGGATATATAAAGTTGAACAATATTGTTGTTGAGAGGGAAATAAAGGAATCATTTGAAATCGTAAATGAAATAGATAGATATTTTGATAATAAAATTGCAATGGCCAATTTTGTTACAGAAGCAGTATTTTATAGGGATTTTCTTGAAAATATAGGTACAAGAGAAAGCTATAGGATGGACCCCGATTATCCAAAGGTGATAGAAGATTTGAATTCTGTAAGAGATATTGATGGTAGGATCCTAAATGTATTTTTATCAAGCGTTAAACTGGAAATATTAATTACACATGATGAGTGGGATACCCCTATAGATTATGATATTGATAAAAGAGAATGGTATATAGAGCTTTTGAAATCAGATGGAACAGATATATCTACACCTTATATTGACGCAATTACAGGGGAGTATATAATTACAGTATCTAAAGCTATCTATAATGATGAGGGGGAACTGTTAGGCTCCCTAGGATTGGATATTAAGGTAGCTGATATAGGATCTATAATAAGTAATTATACACTGATGGATAAGGTAGTTATAATGGATAAAAGCGGAGATGTTATATTAAATTCTTTAGGAAGTGATATAACAAAAGTAGATTTAGCGAGAATTAGCAATTCTTTTACGGGTGACAAATTCAAAAGCTTAGAACTAAGTGGAAAGGAGTATTCTATTCATAACCTTGACAATTTAGGATGGTATTTGATAATTTTGTCAGGCAACTCTGGTATTTTCAATACAGATATAGCCTTCATCATTATTTATATAATGGTAATTTTTATTGTTGCTTTAGTTATTCTATATTTGTACAGATTAAACAAAAATGTTGTAAGGTTAAGTGAAGTTGAAATGGAGTTAAGCAGAAATCTTGATAGTACAAAGTCCTTAAGACTAAAATCTAAAGGGGATCAATATGATGGATTAGCTGAAATATTGAATTTGTATATAGAAAAAAACGAAAATGTTTCAGACAGTTACGAAGAAAAATTAAATGATAAAGATGAGCAAATCAATAGGTCGATATCTGTTCTTACAGAAATTGAAAGTAAAATTTTAGAGTCCGATAGTTTAGCTGAAATGGGAAATATCATTGCAGATATAGCACATGAAGTTAATACACCACTTGGTAATAGTATAATGGGTGTAAGTTATATTAAGACAGAGGTTAAAAACTTAAAAAATATTGAACCAGAGTATCTAGAAGAGGCTATACAGAATATGGAGAAATCCATAGAATTTACAGAAACTGGACTTAAGAAAACTGCTAAGCTGATAGATCATTTCAAGAAAGTTGTTAATAGCGAGAAGTATAATAAGAAAGTTGATTTTAATATAAAATATATAATTGAGGAAGTTGTTTCAGAGTTGATTGCCTTATATCCTAAATTGAGTAACTATGACATTGATGTGTCGTGTGATGGTGATATTAGCATATACGATAATCCTGATGCGTATAAGGAAATATTTAAGAATCTTATTGAAAATTCATTAATTCATGGATATGAAGGAAAGGATTTTGGAAAAATAAGCGTATTTTTAACCAAGGATAATAATGATCTAGTCATAATATATGATGATGATGGTAATGGTATGGATAAGGATATTTCATCGAAAGTATTTAAGCCTTTTTTCTCAACAAAACGTTCAGAAGGTCATTTAGGTCTAGGTATGTTTATTGTATATAATATTGTTGAATCAAGATGTAAAGGTAAGATAATATGTGATTCTCACTTAGGTTCAGGAACGGAATATAAAATCAGAATTCCCGCCCTTAGGGATTAGTTTAAAAAACCACTTAATGTGGTTTTTTTTATTGCAATCAATAAACTCTTAGTTTATTATATTAGAATGTTGAAAAAAGTTTATGGGAGGGCATATGTTTATAGCTAGTTTGAAAGAAGGAACATTTAAGGGGATTAAAACCACCTTGATGTTAGCAAAAATCATCATTCCGATACATATTGTAGTTTCTATACTTAAATCTACACCTTTACTGGATAAGTTAAGTCTGTACTTTGAGCCATTTATGGGTCTATTCAACCTTCCTGGTGAAGCCGCTTTAGCTTTGGTTTTGGGTAATTTTGTGAATTTATATGCTGCAATCGGAATAATTACTGGACTACATTTATCGGCTTTTGAGATTACAACTTTGGGACTGATGTTGTCGATTTCACATTCCCTTATTGTAGAAACAGCAATAATTAAATCAGTAGGAGCTAAAGCATTATCTGTGTTATTTATTAGAATCAGCTTGTCAATTGCTTTAGGTTTACTATTTGGAAATTTATGTGGAGGTTTATTTTAATGGAGTTAATTATAAATAGTGTTCTAGCATCTATAAAATCTGTTGCAAGTATTGCTTTGATAGTTATTCCTTTGATGATAGTTTTACAACTTGCAAATGATTATAAAGTTATTGATAAGTTGATGAAGGTATTTAGACCAATAGGTAAATTTTTAGGTTTATCTGATGGGGGAGCTTTTACTTTGTTAATTGGATTGATCTTTGGAATTTCATATGGATCGGGAGTAATAATACAGTCTTCAAAAGATGGAAAACTATCAGAAAATGACAAGTTGCTTTTGGTATTGTTTCTGATAATATGTCATGCGGTATTTGAGGATACATTGCTATTTGCAGTGATTGGAGCAAATGGTCTTTATATGTTAACAATAAGGGTCGCACTAGCGGTACTTATTACTTTAGGATATAGATTGTTTGCTTTGAAAAAGACAGAAAATTTAAACATTGATTAATACTATTGACTTATAATTGATATTAATTTAATATTATCGTTATTGTTACTTAAACGTTTAAATAATAGCTACTCCATATATTTCTGAAAATATGGTTCAGAAGTTTCTACGAAAAGCCTTAAACTTTTTGACTATGGACGTACTCGATACACATATAAATCTTGCTACTACTTTAGATTTTATGTATATAATCCGGGTTGTCTGTACCCGGATTTTTTTTATTTTTGACATTTATAGGGGGATTAAAATGACAGAAAGAATTGAAAAGTTTTTTAAATTGAAAGATAATAATACAACAGTTAAAAGAGAGTTTTTCTCGGGAATAACAGCATTTATAACAATGGCTTATATGATTCTTGTAATTCCTAATATTTTAAAGTTCTCAGGTATGAATGCACAGGGGTTAATTGGTGATAGTGCCTTGGCTTTAAATACTATTAATGATCCTATCGTTGGAGCTTCATTTACAGCAATTTGTATCGCATCTGGAATAGGATGTTTAATAATGGGACTTTATGCAAACTTACCATTTGCACTAGCTCCTGGTATGGGATTAGTAGCATTTTTTACTTTCAGTGTGTGTCTTAATTTAGGTTACACATGGAATCAAGCTTTATCAGCAGTATTTATATCAGGAATTATTTTTATCCTAATTACACTTACTTCAATTAGAGAAAAAATTGTTGATTCCTTACCACAAAATTTAAAAATAGCAATTTCGTCAGGAATTGGTTTATTCATTACTTTAATCGGTCTTAAAAGTGGAGGTGTAGTAGTATCTACTCCTGCAACATTAGTTAAGTTTGGCGATTTTAGAAATCCAGGTGTATTCCTTACAATAATCGGTATTATGATTATTTCGATTCTGATGTCGAAGGGGATGAAAGGGAGTATATTGATAGGTATTATACTAACTACTATTATAGGTATACCCATGGGAATTACTAATATTGAAAATATCAGTTTTATAAAAGCTCCACCATCAATACAACCGACACTATTAGCTTTTGACTTTAAAGGGTTAATTGGCGGAGAGAATATGATGCAGTCAGTATTCAATCTGATTATGGTAGTACTTACATTCTCTTTAGTTGATTTATTTGATACTATAGGTACTTTGGTTGGAACAGCAGAAAAAGCTGAAATGATTGATGAGAATGGTAAAGTAAGAAATATGAAGAAGGCCCTACTTAGTGATGCAGTAGGAACAACTATTGGTGCTGCCTTAGGTACACCTACCTTAGCAACTGTAGTAGAGTCAACAGCAGGAATTGCCGAAGGTGGTAGAACAGGTCTTATGACAACATTCGTAGGATTTTTCTTCTTCCTATCAATGTTTTTCTCAGGGGTCGTAGCTATTGTACCTGCACAAGCAACAGCACCCGCTTTAATAATAGTTGGAGTACTAATGATGTCAACAATAGGAAAAGTGGATTTCACAGACCTTACAGAGGGTATACCAGCATTTTTCACAATTACTATGATGCCGTTTAGTTATAGTATTGCAAATGGAGTTGCATCAGGTGTTATTTCATATGTAATCATTAAACTATTTACAGGAAAAAGAAAAGATATCCATCCAATAGTATCAATTTTATCTATCTTGTTTGTGATAAGATTTATAGTATTACCAGATTAATATAAGAGGGCCCTTGTTTATTGATAAAACAAGACCTCGAATTTCAAGGAGTAATCAAATACACTGTAAACATGTGGTCATAAGCCATTAAGTTTGCAGTGTATTTTTCTTTGAATAAAAAGCTGTACTTCATTTTTTGCACGACAAAAAGACCTATAATTATCATAGGTATAAATGTAATCAGATTTGATTAAGCTTCTAAATCAGCCTTTTTTCTAAGCTCTTTTTCACAGTTTTTAAGAGAGTTATTTAAGAACTTATGATGCTTTTTTAGATTTCTCCCAATTATATAAAAGAGCATTTCCTTATATACTTTTTCTCTACTTCTATGATTAAATTTTTGGATTTTATCATTGTATTTCATATCTCCAAAAGAACATTCAGTCATTATAGAAGGAGCATCCTATTTATTATTCCGTCATCACTAAGTACGTTTGATTCTGAGTCTGATTTTAAATAATCCCAACGCTCATTCACTTTCATCTGTTTATTCTTATGTTCATCTTTTTCAGGATCGTACTTGTTTAGGCAGGATTTCCTATGAGGACATCCTGCACATGATTCACAATCATATACCTTATCTAGGGGGGGATGATCTTTTGGTCATCCTTTTTCTTTTTTTGTAAAAAAAATATGGAGCTTAATCTCCATTTGAATTATCTTTATGAACTTATTCTACGATTAAAGTTTTCCGCTGGGAAAATATCATAGGTCGGATTACATAGTTGGCGGATGCTTTTTGTTTCACAAAACCGTAAATATTAATTGAATAGGAACATTTCATTTAATATTTACTAGCGTAACTAGACACAAGATTATGTATTTTTATATCTTGTATTAGACGTTCAAGTAAACTTGAATTTTAGACGTGATTTCTCATTGAGAAGAGCATTAGACAGGGGCAGTCCATTTAACGACTGCCCCTTTATTTATATTATCTTCAAAATTTCCACCGCTGATAAGGGCTTTGACAAATAATATCCTTGGTATTTTAAGCAACCAATTGATTTGATGTATTCTAGCTGCTGCTTTGTTTCAATACCCTCAACAACCGTTTCTATATCAAGGTCATTTGCAAGATGCTCAATAGTTTTTAATAATTTTCCGTCATCATTATCTGGATAGTCCTTGATAAATGATCGATCTATTTTTAGCTTTTTAATGTCTAATTCTTTAAGATAATTTAAAGCTGAGTAACCAGTACCAAAATCATCTATAGCAATTGCAAGTCCAAGGCTTTCAAGCTGTTCTATTTTTTTCTTAGACATTTCTATGTTTTTTATTAATGTTCCTTCAGTCAACTCTAAGACAATCTGCTTTGCTAATGTTTTCTTGTCTTTTAAGATTTCACTTATAAAGTCAACAAAGTCATCGGTCTCAAATTGTTTATATGATATGTTGATATTAACAGTATATAGAAACTTAGATTTAGAATTTAACTCTTCTAAAAATTCTATACTGTTTGATAATACTATTTTACCAAGAGGAATGATAAGATTAGTTTCTTCTGCCAGTGAAATAAAGTCGTTAGGGAAAATAATTTTACCTTCATCGTTTATTCTCACTAATGATTCAAATCCTTCAATTTTGTTTGTAGCTATGTTAAAGATTGGTTGATAATGGTTTATTATATTATTTGCTTGTATTGATTGTTTCAGGTTGGTGATTCTATCATACTTATCTTTATTCTTTTGAGACATTTTGTCATAGTAGAATTCATATCCAGTTTTACTAATTTCCTTTACATGGTTTATGGCAGACAAACTGTGACTTTGAAGCTCCTTGAAAGTACTTGCATCGTATGGTAATAAACTTACTCCCATATAAATCTGGATATACACATCCTTATTATTTATTGGGTATGGTAGATTAAATATGTTATATAGATTATCAATAAAAGAATTTATATACTCTAAATCTTTAAAATCATATATAAATATAGAAAACTCATCACCATTAGTTCTAGAAATAATACCATGATCTTTTACTTCATGAAGGAGAGCGTCCCTTACATGTAGCAGGAGATTATTACCTGCTTCATAGCCAAATATTTCATTGATTATTCTGAACTCAACAATATTTAGAGTGATAACTGCACATCTTAAATCATTGTTTTCTGGAGAGGTAATGAATTCAAGTGCTTTTTCTTCATAAAATTCTTTATTAGCTAGACCGGTAAGGTCATCATATTTCATAATAAAATCTATATCTTTTTCAAATTTCTTTTCACTACTTATATTTTTTACTATTCCCATAAAATACTTAGAGTAGGGATTTTCTTCTGAGGAACTATTTAGTACTCTAAGGGATACTGAAATAAATATATTTTCCTTTTCATTCACATGATAATTGTGTTCAAACTCAATACTTTGAGTACTAATAAGATTGTCAAGTAGCTGGTCTTCTATATTAAAGAATGTAAGAGTAAAATTTCTACCATTGTTATATTTTTCATCTGTATTAAGCATTAATTTCAAGGACTTATTAATGAATACAAGTTCTTTGGACTGATTTAGTATAAAAATTCCATCATGTGAGTTCTCCATTACTGAATTTACTAAGTCAAGTCGTTCTTTTAATTGAAGTTTAGTAATTATTTCTTTTTCTAGTTGTTCATTTTGATCCTTAAGAGTAAGGATATTTCCAAATAAATTAGAGGCCATTAAATTCATTGATTTAGCAAGAGTACCAATTTCATCTGATCTATTCAAAATTTTTTTATCAGAAATAATCTTAGGATGATTAAAAGAATACTCATCAATGTTTTTAGACAGCTCTATTAATGGAGACGCAACCATTGTGGCTAGTTTATAGGAAATAGGAATATTAAGAAGCAGTATAATAGCAAGAATTGTATTCACCTTAAAAAAGTTGGATTTTGTCATTCTAATTATTGATGACTCTGGGACAGAAGTCCCCATTATCCAACCATTAGAAAGTTTTGATATTATCATGTATGAGATTTCACCGTTTTCGAGTGAAGTAAATATTTGGTCGTATTCCTTATCAACTATCTTAAAGAAAATATCTTCATTTTCGTAATTAATAAACTGATTCTGTTTAAAATAGGGATGGACAAGTACTTGGTTTTCTGAATTGATTAAATAGTTGTATCCAGGATAGTTGGATTCTTTTAGTAAGTTAATTAGTTTTTCGTATTGGATATCCGTACCGATTACTCCAACGAATGTATCTTTAATTATTATTGGTCTAGTTATAGAAATAAATTTAACTGTTTTATTGTTATCCAGTGTCCAGTCATAAGGTAATGACCAAGTTTGCCTCAATGTATTTTGGGTTTGAAACCACCAAGATTTATAATATGGATAATCGAAAGTATCTTCATCAAAGTATTCAGCAGGGATACTTTTTTGTAATTCAACCTTACCATCATTATCCATATCAGCAAAATATAAATCATGGGTATTTCCTGTAAGTTTAGGATCTATAAAAATATAAGATGTATGGCTGAAGACGGACATATTTCCGATGTGTTCATAACTGTTCTCTAGATTTGATATAGTTTGATTCCAGAATTCAGAGCTTTTAATATCAGCGGATTCATCTATATGATTTGAAAGACTTTCTTCAAGTGTGTTCAAAAGAAAATCAGTGTATGAAATTACGTTTTGAATCTCAATCATATTGCTCGAGTGGATAGTATTTAGTTTCAACTCGCTATTTTCTGAGATTATTTCCTTAGAAAACTGTATCCCAAAATAGCTGATTATGCCGGTAGAAAGAAATGACAGAGAAAAAATTATTATTATGAGTTTTACTTTTATGTTTAGTTTCATTGTTCCTTCCCCCTTTATAATATATATATCCATTTTCTATTGATTTAATTGCATATTTTCCAGTGTTAGAGGTATAAATTTAAATGGAGGGGATTAGATGTATGAGTATATAGAAAACAAGTCAGTAATTGTAAAAGATGATGTGTACTGGATTGGATATCTTGATCAAAGAACAGGTATACATTGTAATCCGTATTTGATTAAAGATGGAGATCAAATCATGATTATTGATGGGGGAAGTAGACCAGATTTTTCAACGGTTATGCTAAGGGTTCTTCAATCAGGTGTAAAACCAGGAGAAATAACACATTTACTATATCATCATTATGATCCAGATTTATGTGGCAGTATTCCTGATTTTGAAAATATTATTGATAGGGAAAACTTAAAGATAATATCTAAGGCGGAAAACTTCATGTTTATAGATCATTATAATACAAATTCTGAAAAAATAGAGATAGGAAATATTTACAATGAATTTGAATTTGACAGTGGAAGAAAATTGAAATTTATTGAAACTCCTTATGCCCATTCCCAAGGAAGTTTTATTACTTATGATGAAAAGACAAAAATTCTTTTCACAAGTGATCTATTTGGCTCTTATAATGATAATGGAGAACTTTATTTGGACTTAGAACAGTCGGCATATGATTGTAAAGATAACTGTGACTATTGTAATAACTTAGAATGTAAAATAAAAAAAATAGTTGAGTTTCACAAAAGAATAATGACGTCAAAAAAAGCTTTGAATATGGCACTTAATAGAATTGAGAAGTTGGATGTTGAAATTATTGCTTCCCAACATGGAAATATAATAAATAATAAGGATTATATTAAAATAATAATAAACAAGTTAAAAATGTTGAATAGAGTTGGTATAGATGGATTTATGGAGGAGAAGTCAAATGAAGTTTGATGATTTTGATATAAAGGAATATATTGATTTGAAAGCTACAGAATACGATTATAGACTTCATAATGAGTTTTTAAGGGATATTATAGATAAGTTCGTAGATTTAAACAAGGAGCTTCAAAATGCCTTAGAAACAGTAACCTATATGTCAATAACAGACCCTTTAACTAAAATATACAATAGGGCAAAGTTTACTGAAGAATTAACTAAGTTTCAGGAGAAAAAACAAGATATATATATAATTATGCTTGATATTGATCATTTTAAAAGGGTAAATGATACTTATGGTCATGATTCAGGGGATTATGTATTAAAGAAATTATGTGAACTTGTAAATGTTTCAATAAAGGATGATTGGATATTCGCAAGATGGGGAGGAGAAGAGTTTATTATTATTGCCCAGGGTGATGAGGAAGAGATTATTTCTGAAGCAGAGATAATAAGAAAGAGGATAATGAATTTCACATTTGATAAAGTAGGTAAAATAACATCAAGTTTTGGTATTGCATCAAGTAAGGGAATAGAAGAGTATGAGAAAGTTATCAAAAAAGCCGATTTAGCCTTATATGATTCTAAAGAAAATGGTAGGAACAGAATTACATACAATAAATAAAAAATAGCATCCCGATACAAGGGATGCTATTTTTATTTATATTATATAGTAAATTTCTTTATTAGATTTTGAAGATTGATAGAAAGTTCGTTTAATCTTTCAGCATTTTTTGCTACTTCGTCAACAGCTTGATTTTGTTGTTCCATTGATGCGCTGACCTGTTGGCTTGCGGCAGCGGTTTCTTCAGATACGGCTGAAATATTTTGAGTTGAACTAAGGAGTTCATCTTTTAATGAGTTGAGGGAAGTAATTTGACCATTTACGCTTATAATATTGTCAGATATGACTTCAATATTATCTATTATATTTCCAAGTGCTTCATTTACTTCTTCTACAGTTTTATTTTGTTCCATTGATATTTCGATAACCTGTTCTACCGTTTCAACAGTAAGCTGACTCTCAGATTGAATTCCCTTTACAATATTGCTGATTTCATTTGCTGCATCTGATGAGTCTTCTGCAAGCTTTCTAATTTCATCAGCAACGACTGCGAAACCTTTACCAGCTTCTCCTGCTCTTGCAGCTTCAATTGAAGCATTTAAAGCTAATAAATTTGTTTGTTCTGATATAGATGTAATTGTTTCAACAATGGTACTAATCTCAAGAGTTTTTTCAGCTAAGGATTTTATAGCGGTTGACACTTGGCTGTTAGATTCATTTACAGATTCAGATTTACTTCTTAATTCTGTTAATAGTCTAAGTCCATTCTGATTTGTTTCCTTAGATTCCTCGGCTTTATTACTCATTTCATTACTGTACTGCGATAATGTAACAAAACTCTTGTCTAAATTGTTTGCAATAACTGTACTTTGTTCTGCATCTTTTGCCTGAGAACTTGCACCATCAGCTATTTCGTGTACAGTTCTAGATACTTCATCAGAAGTAGCGCTGGTTTCTTCTGCCATTGAAGCTAAATTGGTAGAAGAATCACTTAAGTCAATACTTGTGTCCTGAGCTTGATTGATAACATTTCTAATGTTACTTACCATTGCATTTAGACTGTCAGCTAAGTCTTTAGTTTCGTCTTTTGAAGTAACTTCTAGTTGGACAGTAAGATCACCATCTTTAACTTTTTCCATTGCACCACATGCTTGAACAATAGGTTTACTAATTCCTTTTCCAATAGGAATAGATGCGATTGTTGAGAATATAATAAGGACAAATGTAATAATTACGGCAAGTCTGATAATTTCTGTAACTACACCGATAACTTCTTTTTCAGGAATGTTCGATAATAGATACCATCCATTACTTAGTTTTGCATAGGCAGTTATAGTTTGAACTCCCATATGCTCATAGATTATAAAACCATTGTCTTCCTTTTTCATCATCTCAATCAAAGGTAGTAGTTCTCCATTGTTTACATCTTCCATTTTTTCATTCATTTCATGTTCACGGTGAATTAAAAAATTGAAATTATTATCAGCTAAATAAAAATACCCTGTTTCATATAATACTTCTGAGTCAAGTGTTTCTTGAATATCAGCTATGTTAAGATCCATGCCTACTATGGCTATTGATTGATTGTCCTTGATAATTGGCATAGTGTATGATGTGATTATATCTCCAGTTTCTGATTCATAAGGGCTTGTCCATATGTCTTCCTTGGAATCAATTGGTCCATAAAACCAAGACTTACTTCTATCCCCGTCGAAGTATGAGATATCAAATACTTCTTGACGAACAAATTTACCACTGCTATCCTTATTTATCCAGACATCTTGAGCTACCCCAAATAGTTCTGAATTGAAGTAAAGATATATACTAGGTGTAATATTAAGATTATTACCTATTTCTTTAAACCTTTTTTCATAGTTGTTAGTCAGATTGTTTAAATAATCCGGGTCATTAGCTTGTGCTTCAAAATCAAACTGTGACATCACAAAATAATTAAGAGTTCCTACAGATTTTTCAATATCACTAAACATTCCGTTGAAACCATTTGCAAATTTAGAAACTGTTATATTGGCCTTATCATATGCTTCAGAAGAAACTGCCTTGTCTACCCTAAATCCTAATGTAGCAGATATTACCCCTCCTAGAATAAGTGAGCTTAGTATGATTGAAACAGCGATTTTCAAACTTATTTTTTTCATATTATCCCTCCCAACACTTTAACATTCACTTAGTAGTATTTATACCCTAAAAGTGATAATATAAGCTATAAGAAAAAGTAAGGAGGAAGTTGACTTGTTAAGAGGCTCGGGTTTCGCAGTACTTTCAGCAGTGCTATATGGTGTTATGCCTATTTTTGTTAAAAACCTTAATTCTAGTGGTGTTAATTCATCCTCAGTGGTATTTTATAGATTCTTTCTATCAACAGTAATATTAGGTGGAATTATTATTGTATTAAAGGGTAGAAGGGGATTATCGATTAATAAAGATAGTGCAAAAATCCTTATGATTAGTTCCATATTAGGTATGTTACCAACAAGTTTTTTACTTTATTATTCATACAATTTTATAGAAAGTGGACTTGCTACTGTTATTCATTTTACATATCCTGTTCTAGTAACATTGGGAATGGTTCTGATTTATAAGAAACCTATATTTTGGTATCACTATGTTTCAATGGGATTATCTATCTTAGGTATGGCTATAGTGGGAATTAGGGGAGGGGTAAATATATCTGTAATAGGTATTTTCATAGCTCTTTTATCAGGTGTTACATATTCATTATATATAATACTTATTGGAGAGAAGACAAAGAATATTGACCCCCTTTTATTGACATTTTATGTATCTTTATTTTCGGCTTTTGGGATGATAATTTCCGGTGGAGTAACAGGTAAACTAAATTTAAGCATTAACCTAAACCAATTTGTATGGTTGATAGCCCTAAGTATATTTTGCAATATTTTCACCGTGTTTTTATTCTCCTTGTCTATGAGATATATTAGTCCTTCAGAGGCATCACTATTTAGCATGTTTGAGCCACTCACAGGTGTTTTTGCAGGTGTTATTTTCTTTGGTGAATCATTATTGCCACTTAAGTTGCTTGGATGTTTATTGATTCTTCTATCAGTCCTTGTACTGTCCACAAGTATGTACTTAAGTGATAGAAAGGTTTTGAAGGGTCAAGAATTGTATAAATAATTCTTGACTTACTTATCAAAAGCCTTATAATTATATCTGATTATATTTTATTTCGAAGGGAGACTGTGAGTTGGAAAATAAGTTAAAATTATATGGTTTTAATAACTTGACAAAGACACTAAGCTTTAATATCTATGACATCTGTTATACTAAGACAAAGGAAGATCAAAAAAAGTATATTGAGTATATAGATGAGCAGTACAATGCAAAAAGACTTACAAATATTTTAAGTGATGTAACAAATATGATAGGGGCATGTATCCTTAATATTGCAAAGCAGGATTATGATCCTCAGGGAGCAAGTGTAACGATTCTTATATCGGAAGCGCCTCTTTCTGACGATGAAATAGATGATTCTTGCAATAAGGGTCTTATTGATTATAGGGATTCGGTAGTAGGACATTTAGATAAGAGTCATATTACTGTCCATACTTATCCTGAAAGTCACCCAATGGACGGAATATCGACTTTTAGGGTTGATATTGATGTTTCAACATGTGGAGAAATTTCTCCTCTTAAAGCTCTTAATTATTTAATTAAGTCTTTTGATTCTGATATCCTGAACTTAGATTATAGGGTAAGGGGATTTACTAGGGATGTAGATGGTCATAAGCATTACATTGATCATAAAATAACATCAATTCAAAATTATATTGATGATAGTATATTAGAAGATTATTCTGCAATTGATATTAATGTATATCAGGAAAAGATTTTTCATACTAAAATGTTGTTAAAACAGTTCGAATTAGATAATTACTTATTTTCAATTACTTCAGATGATTTATCTGAAGAAGAAAGAAAAGATATAAGAGGAAAATTGAGAACTGAAATGGAAGAAATCTACTATGGTAAAAACTATGAGTAGTAATAATAAATTAGATCATGCCAAAACCCCTCTATATAGTGCATTGATGGAACATATTGATTCTAGGGTAATACCCTTTGATGTTCCAGGGCATAAAAGAGGTAGGGGAAATGGTCTATTAAAAAATTTTGTAGGAGAAATGACTATGAAGGCGGATGTTAATTCCATGAAACCTTTAGACTTCATTTGCAATCCTACAGGAGTAATCAAGGAAGCTGAGGATTTGATGGCAGACGCATATGGTGCAGATGAGGCCTTTTTTATAGTAAATGGAACTTCACAGGCTGTTCAAGCTATGGTAATGAGTGTAGTTGGAGATGGAGACACCATTATAATGCCAAGAAATGTTCATAAGTCAGCAATAAATGCTTTGATATTAAGTGGAGCAAGGCCCCATTATATTTATCCTCATATTGAAGATAAGTATGGTATGGTGTCTGGTATATCCTTAGAGAATGTAAAAGATGCTATCAAAGAAGCACCCAATGCCAAGGCTATATTTATTATCAATCCAACCTATTACGGGGTTGTGTCGGAAATTGAAGATATAATAGAGTATGCCCATGATAATGGGATGGCTGTAATAGTTGATGAAGCCCATGGAGCCCATTTTCCATTCCATGAAGAATTTCCAGATTCATCAATCAAATATGGTGCAGATATGGTTTCTTCAAGCATTCATAAAACTGGAGGATCCCTTACACAAAGTTCTGTACTTTTGCTTAATGAGGGGATTATAAAAAGGGATCGTGTGAAGACAGTCCTTAATCTTACTCAAACAACAAGTGCATCATACCTGTTAATGACTAGTCTTGATCTTACTAGAAAGTTTTTGGTTACTGAAGGAAAGAACAGATACGAAAAAATCATTGGATTAGTAAGAAATGCAAGGGAAAAAATTAATAAAATAGAAGGTCTTCATGCCTATGGTATTGAAGATTTTGATAAGAAGGCCTGTTACGGATTTGATCCATTAAAATTAGGTGTAAATGTGACTGGTATAGGTCTAACAGGAATAAATGTTTACGACATTTTAAGGGATGATTATAATATTCAAATAGAAATGGGAGATACCCATAATATACTGGCAATTATCAGTATTGGGGACTCCGATAAGGAGATAAACCAACTTGTATCTGCCTTATATGCTATAAGCAATAATTATAGGAAAGAAAAACTTAATTTAGATTTTCATCAGTTTAATTCTACTAATGTGGTTAAAAGTCCTAGGGATGCATTTTATACTGAAAAGGAAAAAGTAGATATTATTAGTGCGAAAGGGCGAATTAGTGGAGAGTTTGTGATGATATATCCACCTGGGATACCTATTCTAGCTCCAGGGGAAAGAATAAGTGAGGAAATGATTAAGTATATTGAACTTCTAAAAAAAGAAAATGGATTACTTTCAGGACTTGAAGATGGTAATGCCCAGTATATTAATTGTCTTAAGGAGGTAAAATAATGGAATTATGGTACACAGAAGAACATACAGATAATGTGAGATTTTCTATAAAGGTTAAAGAGCATCTATATCACGGTGAGAGTGAGTTTCAGAAAATAGATTTTTTTGACTCCCAGGAGTTTGGAAAATTTTTTACTCTTGATGGACTTATGATGGTTAATGAGAAAGACGAGTTTGTATACCATGATATGATTGTTCATGTACCTATGGCAACAAATCCTGATATAAAAAATGTACTTGTTATCGGCGGTGGTGATGGGGGTACTGTTAGGGAACTAACTAGATATCCTAATGTCGAAAAGATAGATATGGTTGAAATTGATGAAAAAGTGGTTAGACTTTCAGAAGAATATCTTCCTATTACAGCATCAAAGCTAAATGATCCAAGGGTTAGTTTATACTTTGAAGATGGGGTTGCATTTGTTGATGGACTTGAGTCTGCATACGACTTGATAATCGTTGATTCTACAGATCCGATTGGACCGGGGGAAGGACTGTTTTCAAAAGCATTTTATGATAACTGTTATAGGGCTTTGACTGAAGACGGGATATTAGTTAATCAACATGAAAGTCCATACTATGAAAGAGATGCTAGGGAAATGAAGAGAGCCCATTCAAAAATAAAAAAACTTTTCAATGTTTCTAAGGTATATCAATTCCATATGCCAACTTATCCTTCGGGACATTGGTTGTTTGGTTTTGCTTCGAAAAAATATGACCCTCTTAAGGATGCTAAGTTAGATGAGTGGAATAAGCTTGGATTAAAGACAAAATACTATAATACTGAAATTCACAAGGGATCTTTTGCTCTACCTTCATTTGTTAGAGATATGCTTGAAGAGGTATAGATATGAATATTCAAAAAGGAACACAGTTTATGGGAATGGATTCAACTTATGAGGAGTCTAAAATAGTAGTTTTCGGAATCCCATTTGATGGAACAACATCTTACAGACCAGGAACGAGATTTGGTCCACAACATGTAAGGGCAGAATCGGAAGGAATTGAAATGTATAGTCCGTATTTCGATATGGATCTTGAAGATTATAAAATTCATGATTCGGGGGATTTGTTCTTCCCACTAGGTAGAGTTGAAAAAGTACTTGAAATAATAGAAGAATACACAGATTCTCTTATGAGTCATAAGAAAATACCACTGATGATAGGTGGGGAACATCTAGTAACTTTACCTGTTGTGAAAAGTGTATTCAAGAAGCATAAAGACCTTAAAATAATTCATTTTGATGCCCATGCAGATGTAAGAGATGATTACATGGGGAATGAACTTTCCCATGCTACAGTAATAAGAAGAATTTCAGATTTTATTTATCCGAAAAATATCTATCAGTTTGGAATAAGATCAGGAGAAAGGGCAGAATTTCAGTGGTCGAAAAGTAATACAAATTTCAATCCTTTTTCACTTGAGGGTGTTAAAAAGATAAAAGATGAGATTGGAGACTGTCCTGTATATCTTACAATAGATTTAGATGTACTTGATCCCTCTGTTTTTCCAGGAACTGGTACGCCCGAACCTGGTGGTGTAAGTTATAATGAACTATTAAAAGCCCTTATTTCTGTTTCTGAATTAAATATAGTAGGTGCAGATATGGTGGAATTATCTCCTCACTATGATAATAGTGGCTTGTCTACAGCAGTTGCATGTAAGACTTTGAGGGAGCTATCTTTTGCAATTTTGAAATAGACACAAATTAAGGTTTATAATAAGAGTTATCTGGGTATAAATAAATAGGATGGTATGTCTTTCTATTCGTTTAATAAGAATAGAATTGATATAAATAATGTTCAAAAGGGGGTAGATAGGTTGAAAATAAATGATATTTATCGTGGTATTGTCAATCCTAGCCCTACCGGTAAGAGAACATCAGACTTGGCGATAAGCGAGAAGTTGAAGTCTCAGGAAGTTGGTCTTTCTCAAGGTGAGGAAAACGCTGAAAATGCGGTCAATTTACTGAATACAGCAGAAGGGGCACTAGAAAGTGTACAAGATAGCTTACAAAGGGTAAGGGAACTGGCTATAAGTGCTAGAAGTGGAATATTAACAGATAGTGATAGAAGTGTTATTCAGGGAGAAATTGATGATATCCTTGAAGGAGTCAGCGATAATCTTAGAAATACAGAGTTTAACACTATTAGAGTTCTTGATGAGGGATTCGATGGAAATATTCAGACATCTTTTTCTCAAGGTAGAACTATGAACATTGAAAATACGAGCCTAGAAACACTTGGACTTGATAATTTTGATGTAACAGGTGATTTTAATCTTGAGGATATAGATAATGCAATTGAGCAGGTTTCTGATTCTAGGGCATCTATAGGTGCTCAAACGAACGCTCTAAGGTCAAATATTAATTCTAGCCAAATTGCCAGAGAAAACACATTAGCTGCCAGAAGTAATCTTGATGAAGATTTTGTACAGTCAATAAATAATCTAAGGAAGGAGAATTTATTGAATCAGTATAGAATCAATGTTCAAAGATTACAGCAGGAAAATGAGGGCAGTGAACTAAGTTTGTTAAGATAGTAAATAGCTAAATCCAATAATAATTGGATTTAGCTATTTTTTTTTCTTCTTTAATGGTCATATGATATAATATAAGAGTTTTAAAGGAGGAAATATAATATGAAAACTTATTCAGAATTATATAGTATAAAAAATCAGTCATATTATGACAATAGAGAATATTTTATAGAAGAACTTATGAAGATAAATAGATTAACACCGTCAAGTGAAGTTGATGAGTATTTTAAGCAGTTAAGTTCATATATGTTGGAGATTATCCTACTTGAGAAAAAGATGGGAGGTCAATACTTTGATAATCCACTTGAAGAATTGATTTCTGATAATAATAACATATACAAATGGATGACTAAGAATAATTATTCTAAATCATACTTAAATCCAGTATATTCTTCACTTAAAGTGGGGGATGATTTGGGAAGAGCATTGTCATCATTATTTTTTACTACAGTATCTTTAGTAAAGGCTGTATATAGGAAAAAGTATTTTCTAATAGATAGCCATGTAAAAAGATTACTTAATTTATATCAGTTAAAGGATAAGGAAAATTTCTCTGCAGTAGTTGAAAATGAAATATCTAGCTATTATAATGGGAGCTTAAATGAAAGAGTTTCTATGACGATTGACCAAACTTATAATGGCTATAACAAGTTTTTTAACGATATCATTATGAAGTCGGATTTAAGTAATCCAAACTATCTAATGCAATTTGGTTATTATATAACTGAAACTGAAATAAAAATGTCTGAGTTTATGAGTAAATGCCCTGAAAAAGAAATATCAGATATGGCAAAATACATGGTTCAGTGTTATATTGATGGATTTAAGAGAGATGGTAAGGATATCAGTAAAAGAAAATTTGTAAGAATAATTGCTTTACTAGGTCAAGAAAGACTTACTAAAGAACTTTTAAAAGAGTTGAAAGAAAATAATTTAGAAGGATTTGTTTGTGATTTTGAGTCTACAAAAGTAAATGAGCAGATGGATTATGATCATAGTTTTGACAATAGATTGTATTTAAATGAAGACTATGTAAAAAGTTATATAGGTGAATTTTCTAAAACCCTTGAAGAATACAAGGAGTCTGTATCTCAGTACTCAGGTATATTAGTTGTAGAAAAATTTGGTGAAGATCCTTTTTCTCCTATATCTAATGAGAAAAGATATACATTTGATGATATTCATAATGATTTGTTTAAGAAAATGAAGATGGATATAAGACAAGAAATTGAGAACTCAATACCAGAAGAAGAATCAAATTTTTCTATAATAGCATTTCCTACTCCTGAAATTGGAAGTGATTTTGAGGATATTTATAAAGATACGGTTAAGCTAAATACTCTAAATAATAAGGAGTATGAAGAAATTCAAGGGAAGATAATTGATGCACTTGATAAGGGTGATTATGTTGAAATTAAAGGTTCAAATAGTAATTCTACTGATTTAAAAATAGCAATGAATAGACTTTCAAATCCTGAAAAGGAAACAAATTTCTTTAACTGTGTTGCAGATGTTAATGTTCCACTTGGTGAGGTTTTTACTTCTCCAGTACTTAAGGGAACTAGTGGCATATTAAATGTTGGAAGTATATATCTGAATGGATATGATTATAAAAATTTAAAAATTCACTTTGAAGATGGATATACAATTAAGTATAGTTGCGATAACTTTGAATCAGATGAAGAGAATATAAAATATATTGAGGAAAATCTAATGTTCCCACATAAGCATTTACCAATGGGTGAATTTGCTATTGGAACAAATACAATGGCATATATGATGTCGAAAAAGTATGGAATCATGGAGAAATTACCTATATTGATAATAGAAAAAATGGGTCCACATTTTGCAATTGGAGATACATGTTATTCTTGGGCTGAAGATGTGAAAATTTACAATCCTACCGATGGAAAAGAAATTGTCGCCAAGGATAATGAACTTTCTATAAAAAGAAAAGAAGATATAAATAAAGCATACACAAACAAACACATTGATATTACAATTCCTTATGATGAACTAGACTATATAAAAGTTGTAACAAGGGATAAAGAGGAAATATACGTAATTAAGGATGGAAAATTTGATCTTGCAGGTACTGAAGCCCTTAATGAGTATCTGTAGTACTACTTATAATAGGAGTGACTTATGAATATATTACTGGCAGAGAATATAAAAATGTCATACGGAGACAAGGATTTATTAAATGATGTGACTCTAAATATTGAGGAAGATGACAAAATTGGTATAGTTGGTGTAAATGGTACAGGTAAATCGACATTACTTAAAATCATTTCAGGGTCTGTTATTGCTGATCAAGGGAATATTACAAAAAAGAGGGATTTGAAAATATCATATCTCTCTCAAAAAGATGATCTTTCAGATCAGAACAATGTACTTGAGGAAATTTTCAGTGCTGAGAATGAGCTAAGTATGACACTTAAGGAGTATTTCTTTATTTTAGAGGAATTAGAAAAAGACCCTAATAATAATGATTTAGTAAATAATCTTATAAAGTTCAATGAAAAGATTGAAAGACTTGGTGCATGGCAATATGAATCATTATGTAAAACTGTTTTAAGTAAAATGGGAATTAATGATTATCATGATATTATAGGTCATCTTTCAGGTGGGCAAAGAAAAAGAGTTGCACTTGCTAAGGCGTTGATTAATTCAGGAGATTTGCTGGTACTGGATGAACCTACTAACCATTTAGATTATTTTACAATAGAATGGCTTGAAGAATTTTTAAAAAGCTGGAATAAAGCAATGGTAATGATTACCCATGATAGATATTTCCTTGATAGGGTGTGTAATAAAATCTGTGAGATTGCAGATGGTGGATTATATACCTATAATGGTAATTATGAGTATTACCTTGAGCAAAAAGAGGAAAGAAATCGTAGAATAGATGTGAAATATCAAAAGGATATGAATTTTCTTAAAAAAGAGATTCAGTGGGTTAGGGCTGGAGTTCAAGCAAGGGGAACCAAGCAAAAATACAGACTTCAAAACTTTGAAGAGGTAAAAAACAATTTAAAGAAAAATTCTTCAAGTTCTGTGGAAATAGATATAAAGCCCCAGAGACTTGGTAAGAAAATAATAGAGATTGAAAATATATCTAAATCCTTCGATAAAAAAGGGATTGTAGATGACTTCTCCTATACATTTAAGAAGGTTGATCGTATAGGAATACTTGGAGAGAATGGTTCAGGTAAAACAACTCTCCTAAACATGATAACCGGTACACTAAGTCCTGACAATGGAAATGTAATAGTTGGAGATACTGTTAAAATAGGATACTTAGGACAGATTCACGAACATGAGGATGAGGAAGTAACAATAATAGATTACATCAAGAATATTAAAGAATTTATTGAGCTTGCTTCTGGTAAAACAATTACCGCATCCCAAATTCTTGAGAAATTCCTATTCCCAATAAAAAAACAAAGACAACTTGTAAAGAGTTTATCAGGCGGTGAGTTAAAAAGATTACACTTACTAAAAGTATTAATAGAATCACCTAATATTTTAGTACTTGATGAACCTACCAATGATTTAGATATCGAGACCCTAAATGTTTTGGAGGATTTTCTTGATGGATATGAAGGAGTAATACTTATAGTTACCCACGACAGATATTTTATGGATAGAGTAGTAGATTCCCTAATGGTCTTTGAAGGTAATGGAAGTGTAACCGTGCAAACAGGTAATTACACTGAGTATTTCCTAAAGAAAAAAGAAGAAAAAACGGAAACAGCAGCAGTTAAGAAAGAAGTTGTTAAGGAAAAAGCAAAAAATAACAATAAAATGAGTTACAAAGATAAATTCAGATTAGAACAGCTAGAAAAAGAAATACCAGAACTAGAAAATCAACTAGACCAAATAAACAAAGAAATGAACGATAACCCTACAAACTATTCCTATCTTGCAGAACTATCAGAAAAAAAAGAAATGATAGAAATGGAAATACTAGAGAAGATGGAAGAAATGGAATTGTTGGAGGAAATGAAGTAAGAACTATAAAAGGTAATGTTAGTAGCTACGTTAAAAAAATAGACATAATTATAAGAAAACATCTTAAAACAATTAAAGTTATGATGTTTTCTTTTTTTGAATAGAAAATTATATTTATAATTTTTGTCGAATAGCTTAGAAAAACTATTTTTGGGACTATAAACCTTTCCAAAAAAGAATTTGACTTTATCCTTTTCCTTATGAAAATATACAAGGAAAGTCCAGGTAATAGATTAATAAAAAGTTTGACTATATTATTTTTTGATAAGATTTTTCTACGATTAAAATTTTCCATTTGGAAAATACCCTTGAACGAATTGCAAAGCAATACATTAGACGAAAAATCAGGCCGAGCCATAGATTTTACACTAGACAGACAAGTGAAGCATGTCTATTAGACACGAATTCTGTAAGAATAGTATTAGACGATGGCGGAGTATGTTTTTTGCTCCGCTATTTCAAAAAAAGTATACTGTATTCAAAAATCAACACATTGAAATATTATTTCAAATTGTATATAATAATATTGAAATAATATTTCAGGAGGTGTTTGATGAGTTATAAAAGAATGGCAGGTTTAATGGTTATTAAAAATATGCTGGATTTGTTACCTAAATCTGAGAGGAAAGTTGCTGATTACATATTGAAATATCCTGAAATGTTATTGGATTTAACGGCTACAGAACTTGGAAAAAGATCAGGAACTAGTGGTGCAGCTGTAATTAGACTATGCAAGTCATTGGGATTTAAGAGTTACCAAGATTTAAAGATTAGTGTGGTAGGGGATTTGAGATCAGGTAGTCCTAGGGAATATAGGGATATTACTGGGAATGAAACTTTGGAAGATATTATTTCAAAGATGACAGAGAATTCTATTAAGGCAATTGAAGAGTCTGTTAAACTCATTGATATTAAAAATATTAATATGGTAGCTAGACTAATAAAAGAAGCTGGAAAAGTGTTTTTCTTTGGTCTGGGTGCATCATATCTTGTGTGTGAGGATGCATTAAACAAATTTATTAGGGTGAATAAGACAGTCTATTCTTCAAAGGATGCTCATCAGATGAGTATGCTTATTGCCAATATGGATGAGAATGATGTTTTCTTTGCAGTTTCTTATTCGGGAGAAACTAAGGAAGTACTTGAATTAATGAAACTTGCTTCAAGTAAGAAGGCAAAGATAATTAGTCTTACAAAACATACGAAATCAGAAATAACAGATATGGCAGATATAAATATTTTTCTGTCACATTCTTCTGAAGTTCCACTTAGAAGTAGTGCAACTTCATCAAGAATTGCTCAGTTTCATATGATAGATTTAATATATATGCATTATGTGTCTCTGTTCTATGAACAGTCTCATAATTATATTGACAGTACTAGAGAATACGTAAATCAATATAAGGAGAATTTATATGGATAAAAAATTATGTATAGGAATAATGTCAGGTACGTCCCTTGATGGGGTTGATGTTTGTTTAGTAGAGCTTGATGGATATTACAAAAACACAAATTTCAAAATAGTTGATTTTGAAACATTTACATACAGTGATGAAGAAAAAAACAAAATCCACAGGGCCTGTGATAAGGATAGCTCAGATGTTGCTTTAATTTGTAGTCTAAATGTAGAATTAGGTAAAAAATACGGTGACTGCGTTAATAAGCTATTAAGTAAAAATAAAATTAAAAGTGAAGATATCTATTTTGTAAGTAGTCATGGGCAAACTATTTATCATATGCCTGAGATAGGGGCTACACTCCAAATCGGAGAGTTAGCTGAGATTGCAGCCAAGACAGGAATATTAACGATTGGTGATTATAGACCTTCGGATATGGCTGTTGGTGGGCAAGGTGCACCACTGATTCCATATATAGATTATGTTCTATTCGGGTCTGAAGATGTTGGAAGAATTTTAGTGAATATTGGCGGAATCAGTAATCTGACTTTGATAAAAAAAGATAGTAGTGAAGATGAAATATTTGCATTTGATTGCGGAGTTGGAAATATTTTAATAGATTACTGTGCTGAGTATTATACTAATGGAAAACAACAATATGATAAAGATAGTCAGTTGGGTATGATGGGAAGTCTATCTAAAAAACTTTTAGAGTATGTAGAAAGTAAAGATATATATATTCATAAGGCCCCACCTAAAACAACAGGTAGGGAATTTTATAACAAAAAGTTCTTTAGGGATATTATAGAGTATGCTTCAAAACATAATATCAGTAAGTATAGTGTTATCCACACACTAAGTTATTATACTGCTTATACAGTTTCAAAAAATATTGAGGCTAATATAGATTTTGATGATTATGATGAGATTTATATTGGAGGAGGCGGATACTATAATCCTCTTGTAATGAAATATTTAAAGGAACTTAATGAGAAAGTAGTTCTTGGAATGGATAATCTTGGAGTGAGTTCTGATAAAAAAGAGGCTTTGGGATTTGCCATTCTTGGTAATGAATTTATGAATAAACACTATAACAATTTAAAAACTGCAACAAATGCCTCAAAAAACATTGTTATGGGTAAAATGCTTTATCCACCAATGGAGGGATAGTGTTATGTTGGAAATAGATTCGATAATAAAAGAAGCTCTAGACAATGATATGTTTTCTGGAGTTACTGTTGAAGTAGGTATGTATGACACCACTTTGTATAGTAGTTCATTTGGATATATAAATAGGGATAAAAGGCAACTAGTTGATAAAAACACTTTGTTTGATATGGCCTCGGTTACCAAAATATTTACAATGACATCAATATTGAAGTTAATCACTGAAAAAAAAATATCTTTAGATAGTAAAGTTGTGGACTTTCTTGAAGATTTGTCTCCTTACTTGAAAGAGTTTCTAAAAGATTTACTTATTAAGGATTTGCTTACACATGGTTCTGGTCTTCATTACTGGTATCCTTTTTATACTTCTAAAGAAAAAGGCTTTACAGAAGTGTTAGAAGAGGTATTAAAGAAGAACTGTGAAAAAAAAGCTGGGACATATAGTGATTTGAATTTTATTTTACTTGGAAAAATAATATCAAAAGTTACAGATTTACAACTTGATAAGGCTGTAGAAAAGTTAATACTGCACCCAATGGAGATGAGGAAAACTAGCTACAAGCCCAATACTAATAAAAATGTGGCTTCAACAGAATATGGCAATCAAATTGAAAGTAATATGGTTTCTGAGCTAGGTTTGAAGTTTGATAATTTTAGAAATCCATCAAATCCTATAACTGGACAAGTAAATGATGGAAATGCTTATTACTATTTTGATGGTGTTTCAGGTCATGCAGGAATATTTTCTACAATAGATGATATGAGAAAAATTCCTAGATTATATCTTAGTGAAGGAAAACATAAAGGAAAGCAGTTTATAGATTTAGATTTGATAGAGAAATCTAAGGAGAACCATGGTTATGATAGAGGTCTTGGATGGGCTCTTAAGGGAATTTTCCTTGATGGTTATGGCCATACAGGTTTTACTGGTACATCAATATTTGTTGAGGATTCATTGGGAATCTACATTATTATTCTTAGTAATAGATTAAATGTAGAAAATCCTGTGAATATAAATGACTTCAGGATGAAAATTCATCAGGAAGTCGTAAAAAAACTTAAAGAGGAGAAGTGATTATGAAGAAAATAAGATTGTTACTATCTTTTGTTCTGGTTTTTGCATTGCTACTTACTGGTTGCGGTCAAAAGCCTCAGGCGGAGGAAAAGCCAGCAGGAGAAGAAGCAAAAGTTGAAGCAAGTGAAGAGGTAAAAGAAGAAGATCAGTTAGCTGATGAGCAAATCCTTATTATTGGTGCAGACTCAGAAGCAGCAGGACTTGATCCACATAAAGTACCAGCACACGCTTCTGTAAGAATTTATACTAAAATTTATGACTCTTTAATTAACACAGACAAGGATATGAACTATGTTCCTAATCTTGCTGAGTCTTGGGAAACTCCTGATGATACTACATACGTTTTCAAATTGAGAGACAATGTTAAATTCCATAATGGAAGAGCAATGACTGCAGAAGATGTTAAGTACAGTTTTGAAAGAATTATGGACCCTGATACAGCTTCTATAGCTAAGTCTTATTTCAAAGATGTAAAAGAAATCAATGTAATTGATGATTACACAATAGAATTTAAATTAGAGAAGCCATACGCTCCTTTCTTATCATACATGTCAAGCTCATATGCTGTAGTTGTGTGTAAAGAAGTAGTAAAGGAAAATGGAGATTTAATGCAAGTTGCTTGTGGTACAGGTCCATTCATGCTAGAAGAGTGGGTTCCAGACAACCATATCACTTTAGTTAAAAACCCTGACTACTTTATAGAAGGTCAACCAGCTGTAGAGAAATTAGTATACAATACTATGACAGATGAGGCTTCAAGATTAGCTGCACTTAGAACTGGTAAAATTCATATAACAACTTTATCTCCACAGAGTTTACCTTTAGTGAAGAAAAATCCTGATATTAATATCAAGTCATACCAGTCAAACAACTATACATTCTTAGGATTCAATATGAATATTGAACCATTTAATGACCAAAAAGTTAGACAAGCAATGTCACTTGCAGTAGACAGAGATGAAATTGCTAAAATTGTTTTCAATGGTGATGCAGTGAATACTGGTGCTGTTCCATCGGCATTAGGAAAGTGGTCTTTAGATGTTAATACTAACCCACTATATACTCAGGATATTGAAAAAGCTAAGGCTCTTTTAGCAGAAGCTGGATATGCTGATGGATTCGAAATGGAAATCACTGCTCTTGGGGGATATCCTGATATCGTAGGTACTGCACAAGTACTTCAGCAACAACTTGAACAAATTGGAATCAAGGCTACAATAAAGCAATTAGAATTAGGTCAATATGTAGATGCATGGAAGAAGACAGATCATCAAGTAATGGCTGGTAGAAATGGTTCTGGACTTGATCCAGATAGAGCACTTAACTTCTTCTTTAATACTGAGGGATCTGCAAATGTATGGGGATTCTCTGATGAGGAGTATGATAGATTAACTAATCTTGGTAAAGTAACTATTGATGGAGATGAAAGAGCAGAGATTTATATGGAAGCACAAGAAAGATTAATCGAGCTTTCACCAAACTTATTCTTTAACTCACCAATGAATTATTATTTTGCAAGAAAAGAAGTTAAAGGTTTTGAGCCTACTATTTCAGAGCCAGAGAACTTTATTAATGTTCAAATAATGAAGTAAATCTAAAAATATAAGGCTGAACTTATGTTCAGCCTTATTGTTTAGTTTTCCAGGTTTGAGAAAAGTTTTACTCATACCACTTGAACATTTCCTGGAGTAAATTTTTCTGAAACCTGAGTTAAAATAAAACAATTTATAAGAGAAATCATTAAGAAATGGGGAGAGTACTATGCGTTCATACATAATTAGAAGAATATTGCTACTAATACCAGTACTTTTTGGTATATCTCTTGGTATCTTCTTGCTAATGCACATGATACCAGGTGATGTTGTAACAAGTATGCTTGGATTTGATGCAACTAAGGAAGCAGCAGAACAACTAACAAAACAATTTGGACTTGATTTACCATGGTATCAGCAGTATTGGAATTGGATGTCAGGTGTATTAAGGGGAGACTTTGGATATTCCCTTAGAACTGGAAAAGCTATTTTGCCGGATATTCTTAATAGATTTAAATTAACATTCCAGTTAACTATGATGGCAGCGGTGATTTCATGGATTATAGCCGTTCCCTTGGGAATTATTGCAGCTATTAAGAGGAATACTATTATTGATGGTATTGCAAGATTTTTAGCACTAATGTGGGTATCGGTACCTAACTTCGCTTTAGCCACATTGGCTCTATTATTCCTTTCATTAAAGTTTAATTATTTTCCACCAATCGAATACGTAAGTTTCGGACAAGACCCAGTTGAAAATCTTAAAACTTTAATTCTTCCAGCCTTAATTCTTGGAGCAATCATGTCTGGTTCGGTTATGAGAATGACCCGTAGCTCTATTTTAGAAGTTTTAAGGATGGATTTCATTAAAACTATAAGAGCTAAGGGTGCTAAGGAAAGAGTTGTAATTTTTAAACACGCTCTAAAGAACTCTTTGATTCCGATTATGACTATAGTAGGAATGCAAATAGGATATTTACTTGGAGGAACTGTCATTACAGAAAAGATATTCTCACTACCAGGACTTGGTCAGATGGTTTTAACTGGGATTAATCAAAGAGATTATCCTGTTGTTCAAGGGACTATACTGTTTATTGCAACGGTGTTTGTACTTATAAACCTATTAGTAGATTTACTATATGCAAAAGTGGATCCAAGGATCACTTATAAATAATAGAGCAAAGGGGTAATACAATGAACATATTTAAAGAAATAATGAGAGATAATATAGGACGTATAGGATTTTTTGGTGTGTTACTAGTATTGATATTCGGTATACTAGCTCCTTTTATTGCACCCCATAGTCCAACTGAAATGTTCACAAATGATTTATTATCAAGTCCAAGTGGACAATTTATTTTTGGTACAGATGAGTATGGCTATGATGTTTTTAGTAGGGTTGTGTATGGTGCAAGAGTATCTATGTATGTAGGTGTTGTATCAGTAGCTATCGCATCAATAATAGGAAGTCTTCTTGGACTTATTGCAGGCTATTTTGGAGGATGGATAGATAATATCATCATGAGATTTATGGATATATTATTTGCATTTCCATCAATACTACTTGCATTAGCTATTGTATCAGTTCTTGGAACAGAGCTAATAAACACAATAATTTCTATAGGTATAGTAATGACTCCTGTGTTTACAAGAACTGTTAGGGCTGCTGTAATTTCAGTAAAGTCAAAGGAATTCATTACTTCAGCTGTCTCTATAGGTATAAAAGATAGCAGAATTATTTTTAAACACGTACTGCCAAATGTTATGGCACCATTTATTGTTCAAATGACACTATCTTTGTCCAGTGCAATTTTGGTAGAAGCATCTTTGAGTTTCTTAGGTCTAGGTATACAGCCTCCTGATCCGTCTTGGGGATCGATGCTTAATTTAAGTAGAAAATATATGGAACTAGCACCATGGACAGCGATTTTTCCCGCTGTAGCTATAATATTTACAATATTGTCTTTTAACCTTTTAGGGGACTCACTAAGGGATATATTAGATCCAAAATTAAAAATTTGATAGGGTGATATCATGAAAAAAAATATTTTAGAATCATTAGGAACAGAAAGTGTAAATAAAAATACTAACAATATTGATCAGATGAATACACTAGAAATAGTAAGAACTATGAATGATGAAGATTACAAGGTTCCTATGGCTGTTAAGGAAGAAATCCAAGAAATTTCAAAAGCTGTAGACACTATTGTTAAGTCATTTAGGAAAAATGGAAGATTATTTTATATTGGTGCAGGTACCAGTGGACGACTAGGTGTACTTGATGCATCAGAGTGTCCTCCAACCTTTAATACAGATCCCAATATGGTTATTGGACTTATTGCTGGTGGAGATTATGCCCTTCGAAATGCAATGGAAGGTGTAGAGGATAGCCAAGATGAAGGTGCATCAGATTTAAAAAAATATGAACTATCTTCAAATGATGTAGTGGTTGGAATTGCAGCAAGTGGAAGGACTCCATACGTCCTAGGTGGATTAAAATACGCTAGAAATATAGGAGCATCTACAATAAGTGTTGCCTGTAACAAAGGTGCAAAGATATCGAGTGAAGCTGACATTAGTATAGAAGTCAATGTAGGACCTGAAGTGCTTACAGGATCAACTAGACTGAAATCTGGGACAGCTCAAAAAATGGTACTTAATATATTGACAACTGCTTCAATGATAAAAATAGGAAAGACCTACAAAAATTATATGGTTGATTTGCAGGCAAAGAATGAAAAACTTAGAATTAGATCTATGAACATTGTAAATGAACTAACAGGTCTTACTTCGGAAGAATCAGAGAAAATACTAATTGAGGCTGGGTGGAGGGTTAAAACAGCTCTTATAATGGCACTCAAAAATTGTTCAGTTGATGAAGCCAATAATCTGCTAGAAAAAAATGACGGAAGAATATCAACAATTCTTAATTCTTAAATAGGAGAGAATAATATGAGTTTACTTCAAATTAAAGATTTACATATAGATCTTAAAACCAGAAATGGTGAATTAAATTTAGTACAAGATATAAATATAGAAATAAGAAAAGGTGAAACATTTGGAATAGTTGGTGAGTCTGGTTGTGGTAAAAGTCTGACAGCAAATTCTATTATGGGACTATTGCCGAATCCGCCTTTAAATGTAAGAGAGGGAGAAATACTTTTTAAAGGCAAAGACTTATTGAAAACAACTGAGAAAGAGAAAAGGTCAATAAGAGGAAATGAAATATCTATGATTTTTCAGGAGCCTATGACTGCATTAGACCCACTATTTACAATTGGAGAACAAATGAGAGAGGCTATTCTCATTCACGATAAATCCATATCTAAAGAAGAACTAAGTAAAAGGGTTATAGATGCACTGAAGTCTGTTGGTATACCAAGACCAGAAAAAATAATATCTGAGTTTCCCCATCAACTTTCGGGGGGGATGCTACAGAGGGTTATGATTGGTATTGCCATGATAAATAATCCGGAGTTGTTAATAGCAGATGAGCCTACAACTGCCCTAGATGTTACTATTCAAGCTCAGATTTTACGCCTTATGAATGATTTGAAGGATAATTTTGGATCATCAATAATAATGATTACCCATGATCTTGGTGTAATTGCTCAAACATGTGAAAGGGTAGCCGTTTTTTATGCAGGGCAAGTAGTTGAGGTTTCTGATACAGTGGAACTTTTTAAGAACCCAAATCATCCATATACTATGGGACTCATTGAATCGGTAAAGAGTTTAGGTTACAAAGCGGATAAACTCTATACTATATCTGGTATGGTACCGACAGCTGATAATTTCAGTAAAGGGTGCAGATTCTGTGATAGATGTGAAAAGTCCATGGATATATGTTACAAGGAAGTTCCAGAACTTAAGTCTATTGGAGAAAACCATTATTCAAGATGTTGGTTAAATGGGGAGGTATAAGATGAGTATATTAGAAGTAAAAAACTTAAAAAAATACTTTCCGATTAGAGAAGGGGTTTTCAATAGGGTTTCCAGTCACGTACATGCAGTTGAAAATGTGAATTTGTCCCTTGATGAGATGCAGACATTTTCTTTAGTAGGAGAGTCAGGATGTGGAAAATCTACCACTGGAAGAGCAATACTAAGACTTCACGAACCGACAGAAGGGGAAATACTGTTTAATAATAAAAATATTATGGACTACAACAAGGAACAGATGAGAAAACTTAGAAAAGATATGCAAATTATTTTTCAAGATCCTTATAGTTCTTTAAATCCAAGAATGACAGTTGAACAACTATTGATGGAGCCCCTTATTACCCATACCGGATACTCCAGAAGCCAAATAAATAAAGAAATATTAAAAATAATGGATCAAGTTGGATTAGCTGCAAAGTATGTTGATAGATATCCCCACCAGTTCAGTGGAGGACAAAGACAAAGGATTAGTATAGCGAGAGCATTGATAACAAAACCAGCTTTTGTAGTAGCTGATGAACCTGTTTCAGCTCTTGATGTATCAATTCAAGCACAAATAATTAATCTACTAATTGAACTACAAAAGGAAATGAAGCTAACTTATCTATTTATTTCCCATGATTTAAATGTTGTTAAGCATATAAGTGACAAGGTTGCTGTTATGTACTTGGGGAATATAGTGGAAAAAGGCTACACAGATGACTTATACTCAAATCCAAGACATCCATATACTAAGGCTCTTTTAGCATCGGTACCTAATTTGGATCCTGAAAAGAAAATGGAAATCAAACCACTTGAAGGGGATGTGCCTAGTCCGGTTAATCCACCCAATGGTTGCCCTTTCCATACCAGGTGTCCCAATGTAATGGATATATGTAGGAGTAAAAAGCCAATTAGCAAGGTGTTTGAGAAGGGACATGAAGTAGCATGTCACTTATATGAAGGTGATTAAATGAAGTGTATTCTTAATGGTAAAATTTTAAGAGATAATAAAATCATAGAAAATAAAGGTCTACTTTTTAATGATAGAATTATTGGAATAATAGATATAGAAAAGATACCAAAGGATGCCGAAATAATTGATGCAAGGGGAAATTATGTATCAGCAGGATTTATTAATGCCCATATTCATGGAATAATGGGCTTTGATACTATGGACGAAAAAGGTATAGAAAATATATCAAAAGAAATTGTAAAAACTGGTGTAACATCTTTTTTAGGAACAACAGTTACAAGTGATTATAAAACTTTGGATAATCTGTTTGATAAGTTACCTGATAATAAGGATTTAAAAGGAGCAAAGTTTTTGGGAATTCATCTTGAAGGACCATATATTTCAATGGAGAAGTTGGGAGCCCATAAAAAAGAATATCAAAAAAAGCCTGATATAGAATTCATTAAGAAGTATAAGGATATTATTAAGATGGTTACATATGCTCCGGAGGAAGATTCGGATGGTGTTTTTTTAAAGTATCTAAAGGAAAATACTAACATTATTGCCTCCATAGGTCACACCAATGGTAGTAAAGATGAAATTTTAAAAGCAGTGAGAGATGGATGTGAAAATTTCACACATTTATTCAATGCTATGACGGGAATTCATCATAGAAAACCAGGTGCAGTATCAGTTGGATTACTTGAAGATGTTTATGTAGAAATAATACCAGACAATATCCATATCGATAGATATCTCTATGAATTGATAGTAAGAACGAAATCTAATGATAAAATTATTATAATAAGTGACTCGATGAAAGCAGCTGGTATGGCTGATGGAAGCTATAAGTTGGGGGAACTAGATGTAATAGTTAAGGAGAATAAAGCAACATTAGAAAATGGTACATTGGCAGGAAGTATTTTAGAAATAAATAAAGGACTTAATAATTTTGTAGAAAATAGTTCTGTTTCAATTGAAGATGCAATAAATTATGTAAGTAAAAATCCAGCAAAGATGTTGAAGTTGAACGATATAGGAGAATTAAAAGAAAATTACATTAGCGACATATGCATTTTTGACGAAAACATAAATATTAAAAGTGTATATGCTAAAGGAATTAAAGTATATTGATAGAATACATAAATTAGCTAAAAAAAATACTGTATTTTTATCATGATTTATTTTATAATTTTATATAACCCTACAAATCTAGAATAATAACTTCGGAGGATATTATGAAAGCATATGAGATGTCAAATAGTCAAAGTAGAATGCTTAAGAAATACGGTCTTTATTATAAGATAAGTGGAGTAACCTTACTTTTTGCATTTGTGTCATTATTTTTTTTAAAGTTTCCAAATCTTTTGTTTAGCTTTGCAATAATTATATTAAGTATTGTAATGGCTACCGGGTTTTATTCTAAAAAAACAAAAATAGATAATAGAGTACTGGTAGAGAAAAAACTATATGAGTATTTTAAAGAAGGAAGAATATTTAGAGATGTAAGATTTCTTTATAAGAATGAGCAATTTCATATGGAATATTTAGTATTATCTAAAACTGGAAACTATTATGTGAAGTTTGATGCTGCTAGAGGTATTATTACAGGTGATGGTAATAATGACAAACTAACTCATGATATTAATGGGAAAAATACCAAGAAATCAGTTAGAGAAATTAATAATCCGTTATATGAAATGAAAGATATAACAAAAGCTTTTAAATCTTTAGTTAAGTCAAATACTGGAGAAAAAATTCAATTGGACCCAGTTAATATTTATATAAATGATTATTCAATAATCCAATTAGAAGGAGAGTCATTGATTAGTCACATCAAGGATGTTGAAAAATTATTTGATAGGATGAATAATGAAGTATTAAATCAAGTAGATATTAATAAAATTAATTTAGCAAGTTATGAGGTGATTAGATGAGAATAAAGAAAGATGAAGTAATTGGTCTTGTTATTGATGTACAAGGAAAGCTTTTACCCCATATGTATGAAGCTGATAAAGTTGAAGAAGGTATAGTTAAACTTGCAAAGGGATTAGCTTACTTGGATATACCTGTAGTTGTATCAGAGCAATACAGAAAAGGTCTAGGTGAAACCGTAGAATCTGTTAGTTCGGTAGTTGTAGACTATAATCCCTTAGAAAAAAAATCATTCAGCTGTCTGGATGAGAGGATTCTTAATGATGCTATTTTTTCGAAAAATAAGAAGTATGTAATAATTTCTGGAATAGAAACTCATATATGTGTTATGCAAACTGCAATTGATATGATTGAAGCAGGACTTATTCCTGTAATTGTGGAGGATGCAGTTTCATCTAGGAAAGAAAATGATAAGAATATTGCTATCGAAAGATTAAGGTCAGAGGGTGCAATAATTACTACTATAGAATCTATTTTGTTTGAATTAACTAGATTTTCAGGTTCAGAAGTATTTAAGAATATTTCTAAGCTGATTAAGTAGAGAAAATTAGGATGCTAGGAGAATAATTATGATTTTAGGAGTTTTTAAGGTTTTTAGTGATGAAAATAGGTTAAGAATATACAATCTTTTAAGAAAAAAAGATTTGTGTGTATGTGAGATTGAAGCTTTACTAGAGATTAATCAATCAAATCTTTCAAGACATTTATCTAAAATGAAAAATATTGGAGTTTTGGATTTTTATAAGGATCAGCAGTTTATTTACTATAGGATAGCTGATGATTTTAATGAAAAGTATAAAAATCTTCTTATAGAGTTAGATAATGTACTTGATACAGAGGAAAAATTTTTAGAAGACAAAAATAATTTAGATATTTATCTTAAGTCAGGATACAACTCAGATGATATTAAGTTAGATAGATCTGGAGTTGTAAAACATATTAAGAGCTGTAAATGTTCATCATAGAGTAAAAAATCGCAAAATACGATTAAGGTATTTTGCGATTTTTTTATTATAATAAACCTTAAAAAAATCCCCCAGTTTATTTAAAATAGGGAGATTAAAATTATTATAGTAAAAAAAATATACATTTTTGATTAAAAGCACAAAAATGAGTGTAAAATATATATACACTGTTAAAAATATTTACACATCTTTTGGAAGCAAGTGTTATAAGGCTTTTGAGAGAATATGATCAAAAGTGTAAAATAAATTTACAAAATTCATCTTTTGTTGGAATAAAGGTGGATAAAACGTTTTCCAAAAGTATATCATGTTCAAAGTCGCTTGTGAACAGGATTGTAGAAATCGATGTGATAAATTTTTAACAAATTTAAAAGTTGGCACGCATCTTGCTTTAATTATATGCGTAACTAGATTAGTAGTAGGGGTGAAATTTATGCAAAAGATAGGTGTAATTGGATCAGGTACAATGGGTGCTGGAATAGCACAGGTAATGGCTGAAAATGGTATTGAAGTAGTTATAAAAGAAATTTCTCAAGAGTTTCTTGACAAAGGACTAGCTTCAATAGACAAGGCATTAGCAAGAAAAGTTAAAAAAGAGAAAATCACTGAAGAGCAAAAGGAAGAAGTTCTTTCAAGAGTTTCTGGAAGTCTAGAAAATAGTGCTCTTTCTGATTGTGATCTTATTATTGAAGCAGCTACTGAAAATATGGAGATTAAGAAAAAAATCTTCGCTGATTTAGATAAAGTTGCAAAAGAGGATGCGATACTAGCTACAAACACATCTTCATTATCAATAACTGAAGTTGCTATGGCTACTGGAAGACCAGATAAGGTAATTGGAATGCATTTCTTTAATCCAGTTCCAGTTATGAAGCTGATTGAAGTAATTAACGGAATAGCTACTTCAAAAGAAGTAACTGATAAGATTGTTGCACTTTCTGAGAAGGTTTCTAAAGTACCTGTAAAGGTAGAAGAAGCACCAGGATTTGTGGTTAACAGAATTCTTATTCCGATGATTAATGAGGCGGTTGGTATATTAGCAGATGGTGTTGCTACTGCTGAAGATATTGACAATGCAATGAAGCTTGGAGCTAATCATCCTATCGGACCTTTAGCGCTAGCTGATTTAATCGGAAATGATGTAAATCTTGCAATAATGGAAGTATTATA
Source organism: Bacillota bacterium (assembly GCA_025210655.1). GTDB lineage: Bacteria > Bacillota > Clostridia > Peptostreptococcales > Acidaminobacteraceae > JAOARG01. The sequence continues at coordinate 73,841 of JAOARG010000003.1, read as the reverse complement.
TGAAGAATTTGGTGATTCTAAATATAGACCTCATCCTTTACTTAGGAAAATGGTTAGAGGTGGAATGTTAGGAAGAAAAACTGCTAAAGGATTCTTCGACTACAGTAAGTAATTAGTTAACAGGGTTTTGTCACAATTGATGGGGTTTAATAAAAATTATTGGAGGGTTGCACATGAAAGAAGTAGTAATAGCAAGTGCAGTTAGAACTGCAATTGGATCTTTCGGTGGAAGTTTAAAGGATGTAGAAGTTACAGATTTAGGAGCTACAGTAATAAAGGAAGCTTTAAATAGAGCAAAAGTTCAACCAGAGATGGTAGACGAAGTACTTATGGGTAATGTATTACAAGCAGCGCTAGGACAAGGACCAGCTAGACAAGCAACATTAAAAGCTGGTATTCCTAATTCGTGTCCAGCTACTACAGTAAATATGATTTGTGGATCAGGTCTTAAGACAGTTTCTATGGCTGTACAGTCAATTATTGCTGGTGACAATGATATTGTTGTTGCAGGTGGTATGGAAAACATGTCACGCTCATCTTATGCTTTGAAAACTCAGAGATGGGGCCAAAGAATGGGTGACGGAAAAGTAGTAGATACAATGGTTAACGATGGATTAACTTGTGCAATGAATAATTATCATATGGGAATAACTGCGGAGAACGTAGTGGATCAATGGAACTTAACTAGGGAAGCTCAAGACAACTTTGCTTTTGTAAGTCAAACAAGGGCTGCTAAAGCAAGGGAAGAAGGTAGATTTGCTGATGAGATTGTTGCTGTTGAAGTACCAAGAAGAAAGAAAGATCCACTAATCTTCAAAGATGATGAATATATTAAGGCTGATGCTACAATTGAAGGATTAGGAAAACTTAGACCTGCCTTCAGAAAAGAAGGATCAGTAACAGCTGGTAATGCATCTGGAATTAATGATGGTGCAGCAGCTTTAGTAATAATGTCAAAGGAAAAAGCTGATGAGCTAGGAATCAAGCCAATCGCAACAGTAGTTTCACATGCTAGTGCTGGCGTTGATCCAAGTATCATGGGTACAGGACCAATTCCTGCTACAAGAAAGGCTCTAGAAAAAGCTAATCTTGAAGTAAAGGATCTTGATTTAATTGAAGCTAATGAAGCTTTTGCAGCTCAATCTTTAGCAGTAGTTGAGGATTTAGGTTTTAATACTGATATTGTTAATGTAAATGGTGGAGCAATAGCCCTAGGACATCCAATTGGATGCAGTGGAGCTAGAATACTAGTTACATTATTATATGAAATGCAAAAAAGAGATTCTAAATACGGCCTAGCTACTTTATGTATCGGTGGTGGTATGGGAGAATCACTTATTGTAAAAAGATAATTAATTGGAGGTTATTACATGAAAGGTAAAACTATCGATCAAATCAGTGTTGGTGATAAGGCGTTTTTTCAAAAAACAATAACTGAAACAGACGTTTATCTATATGCTGGTATTACTGGAGATATTAATCCAGCCCACATTAATGAAGAAGTATCAAAAGATACTATGTTTAAAGGTAGAATTGCTCACGGCATGCTTACAGCAGGATTAGTTTCAGCTGTACTTGGTGTTCAATTACCTGGACCTGGAACTATATATATGGGTCAGGAATTGAGATTTACTGCACCAGTAAAGTTTGGAGACACAATCAAAGCTGAGGTAGAAGTTATAGAGCGAAATGAAGAGAAAAACAGATTAAAATTAAAAACAACATGCTACAACCAGGATAATAAAATTGTATTAGAAGGTGTAGCGAAGGTAATGCCTCCAAGATAATCAATAATTGATTACCATAAGTTGAAGGGCTTATGGTAATCATTTGTAGAAAAATGTTAAAGTATTAACAGTCTTGGATAACATATAAAATTTAAGGAGGAAGTTTAATATGGATTTTGGTTTAAGTAAAGAGTATGTTTTACTTCAAGAGATGTACAGAAATTTCGCAATTAATGAAGTAAAACCATATGCTGCTGAGGTTGATGAAGAGGAAAAATTCCCAGTAGAGACAGTTGAAAAGTTAAAGAAGTTTGGTTTTCTAGGAATTCCTTATCCTAAGGAAATAGGAGGACAAGGTGGAAACAACTTAATGTACGCAATGGCTGTAGAAGAATTATCTAAGCATTGTGCTACTACAGGTGTTATAGTTTCTGCTCATACTTCACTAGGAGCTGCTCCAATATATGAGTTTGGTACTCCAGATCAAAAAGAAAGATACTTAAGTGATTTAGCTTCAGGTAAAAAATTAGGTGCTTTTGGTTTAACTGAGCCTAATGCTGGTACTGATGCTGCTTCACAGCAAACTGTAGCTGTTAAAGATGGAGATGATTACATCATTAATGGTTCTAAGATATTCATTACAAATGCAGGTTATGCAGATGTATATATTATCTTCGCTATGACTGATAAATCTGCTGGTCTTAAAGGAATCACTGCATTTATTATTGAAGCTGATACTCCTGGTTTCTCAATTGGTAAAAAAGAGCTTAAGCTTGGTATCAAAGGTTCTGCTACTTGTGAGCTAATCTTTGAAGATTGTAGAGTTCCTGCTAGCAATATGCTAGGAAAAGAAGGTAGAGGATTCAAGATTGCTATGAAGACTCTTGATGGTGGTAGAATTGGTATCGCTGCACAGGCTCTTGGTATTGCTCAAGGTGCTTTAGATGCAACAGTTGAATATGTAAAAGAAAGAAAGCAGTTCGGAAGATCGATTTCTAAATTCCAAAATACTCAATTTGTTTTAGCTGATTTAGATGCTAAGATTGAAGCTGCAAGATTATTAGTTTATAAAGCTGCATGCAAGAAGGATGCAAAAGCTCCTTACACTGTTGACGCTGCGAGAGCTAAATTAATTGCTGCTGAGACTGCTATGGAAGTTACTACTAAGTGTGTTCAATTACATGGTGGATACGGATATACTAGAGAATACCCAGTTGAGAGAATGATGAGAGATGCTAAGATCACTGAGATCTACGAGGGTACTTCAGAAGTACAAAGAATGGTTATAGCTGGAAACTTACTAAGATAGGGAGGTAATTATAGATGAATATTGTAGTTTGTATAAAACAAGTTCCTGATACAACAGAAGTAAAATTAGATCCAAAAACAGGTACTCTTATTAGAGATGGTGTACCAAGTATTATTAACCCAGATGATAAGGCTGGATTAGAAGCAGCTTTAAGATTAAAAGATCAATATGGTGCTAACATCACTGCTATTACAATGGGACCTCCTCAAGCTGAAAAAGCTTTAAGAGAAGCTCTAGCTATGGGTGTAGACAAAGCTGTATTATTAACTGATAGAGTATTTGCTGGTGCTGATACACTTGCAACTTCAACAGCTTTAGCTGCTGCAGTTAAGAAAATGGATTATGATCTAATCATAACTGGTAGACAAGCTATCGATGGTGATACTGCACAGGTTGGACCACAGATTGCTGAGCACCTTGATTTACCACAAATTTCATACGTTGATGAAATTGAAAAAAGTAACGATAGCCTAATCGTTAAAAGAGCTTTCGAAGATGGATACCATAGATTACAAGTAGAATTCCCTTGCTTAATAACAACTTTATCTGAGCTTAATGAGCCAAGATACATGTCTGTAGGTGGAGTTTTAGATGCTTATAGAGAAAAAGAAATCCTTACTTGGGGATTTGATGATATTGACGCAGATGTAGCTAAAATGGGTCTTAAAGGTTCTCCAACAAAAGTTAAGAAGTCATTTACTAAAGGAGCTAAGACTGCTGGTAAGGTTTACGAAGCTACTCCAAAAGAGTCTGCTAAGATTATCGTTGATAAATTACTTGAGAAGTTCTATATATAAGAAATCCCATATAATTAGAAAAGGAGAGAATAACTATGAGTTTCAGTGAATATAAAGGTGTTCTTGTTTTCGTTGAGCAAAGACAAGGCGAAATTCAAAATGTTTCATTAGAATTATTAGGAAAAGGTAGAGAAATGGCAGATAAACTTGGAGACGAGTTAATCGCTGTTGTTCTTGGAGATAATGTAGCAAAAATGTCAGATGAGTTAGCTCACCACGGTGCTGATCAAGTAATCGTAGTTGAAGATAAAGACTTAGAAATTTACACTACTGAGCCTTATACTCAAGCACTATCAAGTGTTATCATGGAAAAGAAACCTGATATAGTTTTAGTAGGAGCAACTGCTATTGGTAGAGATTTAGCACCAAGAGTTTCTGCAAGAGTTTCTACAGGACTTACAGCTGACTGTACTAGTCTTGAGATTGATGAAGAAAGACAATTATTAATGACTAGACCTGCATTTGGTGGAAATATCATGGCAACAATTGTTTGTCCAGACCACAGACCACAGATGTCTACAGTTAGACCTGGCGTTATGCAAAAATTAGCTAACGATGAAAGCAGAACTGCTAAGGTTGAAGATTTCAAAGTTGATTTTAATAGAGATAAGTTCAAAATCAAAGTTCTTGAAGTTGTTAAAGAAGAAAAAGAAAAAGTAAATATTGAAGATGCTGATATTCTTGTTTCAGGCGGTAGAGGTATTGGTAGTGAAGAAAACTTCGCTAAGTTAGATGATCTTGCTATTGTTCTTGAAGGTACAGTATCTGCTTCAAGAGCAGTTGTTGACTCTGGTTGGGTTGATCATGATAGACAAGTTGGTCAAACTGGTAAGACAGTAAGACCAAATGTTTACTTTGCACTTGGTATCTCTGGAGCTATCCAGCACGTTGCTGGTATGGAAGGTTCTGAGTTTATCGTTGCTATTAACAAAGATTCGACTGCAGCTATCTTTGAGCATGCTGATGTAGGTATTGTTGGCGATGTAAACAAGATTATTCCTCTATTAGTAGAAGAAATTAAAACTGCAAAAGCTAAGAAGTACGAGTAATAAAAACACACCTTAAATAAACACCAAATAAACAAACCTATTTATAAAAAAAAATAAATAAGGAAATCTCTTGTCCACCCAGCAAGAGATTTCCTTAAAAATTTGATTCTTGACATAAGTTACATAAATGGTAAATTGATGTGTAAAAAAAAATTACACAATATTGCTATGAAGCCTATGTGAATAATCAAATAACTGGTATCATTGTAGTATAGAGTTTGTCAGATACATATTTCTGAAATATAACTTATTACGAAGGAAGGGATTTTATGAGAATTGGTGAAGAGAGTTTTGATGTCATTCTAAATAGTACAACCAATGGAATAATTGGTATAGACAGTGATGATGTTATCTATCTTATAAACGATAGAGCGCTTGGTATTTTTGGTTTCAAAAGAGAAGAGATAATGGAGAAAAATATCAATAGTTTTGAAATAGGAAGGAAACTATATCCCTTAATTAAAACAAGTAAGAACCATGTTGAGTTGAAATATGAATTTAACAGTAGAATATATTCGGTTTCTAAGCAACCGGTTATGTATGGTGAAAAAATTGGATCAGTTGCTATCTTTAATGACATAACAGATAGAGAAGAGCTTAGTAAGAGAGTAAAAAAGGATGAAGTTTATATTGATATATTAAATACCATAATGGATACCGCAAATGACTGGAATGTTGTTATAGATTCAAAGGGATACATAACAATGATGTCAAAAGGTTATAGAGAATTTATAGGTATTGAAGATGCAATAGGTAAACATGTTACTGAGGTTATAGAAAATACCAGACTTCATCAAGTTGTTAAAACTGGTATTAAAGAAATTGGAGATGTACAAGAGATAAAAGGAAATAGAATGGTTGCCATGAGAATACCTGTCAAAAGAGACGGTAAGATAGTTGGGGCTGTTGGAAAAGTTATGTTTAAAGATATTGGTGATTTCTTTACTTTAGGAAAAAAGCTAAAAAATCTTGAGAAGGAAATTGAATACTATAAAAGTAAACTGAACAATGATAAGTTAGCAAAATACTCACTTGAAGATATAGTAGGTAATGGAGAAAAAATTAGCCTAGTTAAGTCAATGACATTAAAGGCTGCTAGAACTGATTCAAGTGTTTTGATAACTGGTGAGAGTGGTACTGGTAAGGAGTTATTTGCCCATGCTATTCATAACTCCAGTAAGAGAAGATTGGCGCCGTTTATAAAAATAAACTGCGCGGCTATTCCTTCTGAACTCTTAGAATCTGAATTGTTTGGTTATGAAGAAGGAGCATTTACAGGAGCAAAAAAAGGTGGAAAAGAGGGGAAGTTCGCACTTGCAAATGGTGGAACTATTCTCCTTGATGAGATAGGAGATATGCCCCTAAATATGCAGGCTAAGTTACTAAGGGTTATCCAAGAAAAAGAAGTAGAAAAAATTGGTGGTTCAAAGACAACCAATATTGATGTTAGAATCATTGCATCTACTAATAAAAACCTTGAAGAAATGGTGAAGAAAGGTGAATATAGAGAGGATTTATATTACAGGCTTAATGTAATCAGACTTGAATTGCCACCATTAAGAGACAGACAAGATGATATAGAAGAACTAGCCAACGCATTAAGAAAGAAGATTTCTGATAGATTAGGGATTTATGTTGAAGGCTTTGATCCAGATACAATTGATTTACTAAAAAATTATTCTTGGCCAGGAAATATCCGTGAGCTTGAGAATGTTATTGAAAGGGCAATAAACTTGTTGGATACAGATTTGACAATTAGACCATCACATATGCCATCAAGAATAACTAATAAAAGTATTAAAAGTTATTACTCAAAAGATCTTCAATTAAAAAATATTATTGAGGAAGTTGAAAAAGAAGTCATAGAAAAGTGTTTAAAAGACAATCATGGAAATAAGAATAAAACTGCCAAGATACTTGGTATCTCAAGGCCAGGATTGTATATGAAAATTGACAAATATAATATTGTCTCTGTTTAATAGCTTTACATGTAAAAATATTTTACAAGACATTGTAAAGAGCTATAAGTGTTGCAACATCAAGCATACAGCTTGATATATATCAAGCTGTATATTTATTTTACATATGTGTTAAAAAACTAACAAACTTGAGATGTTAAAAAAATAACAAAAGCACAAAAGAGTTGTGTGATACAAACGTTTTCCGGCTTTTTTTATAAGAATCTCAAATATGGCATGCTAATTGCATTAATAATTAATGTACATTTTATAAAGTAGGAGGATTAAGATGAGAGTAAAAAAAATGACAGCTGCAGAAGCCATACAGCTAATTAAAGATGGCGATACTGTAGTAACTGGAGGATTCATTGGTAGTGGTGTTCCAGAGGAGATTGAACTTGAGATTGAGAAATCTTTTGTTGAAACTGGAAAACCAGAAGGATTGACTTTAGTATATGCTGCAGGTCAAGGTGATGGTAAGGATAAAGGTCTTAACCATTTCGGACACGAAAAACTTGTAACTAAGGTTATTGGTGGTCACTGGGGGCTTGCTCCTAAACTTCAAAAGTTAGCTCTTGATAATAAGGTTGAGGCTTATAACTTACCTCAAGGTGTTATTTCACACTTATTCAGAGATATAGCTGCTGGAAAACCTGGAACAATAACTCACGTAGGTTTGAAAACTTTCGTTGATCCAAGACTTGAGGGTGGAAAAATCAACGATGTTACAAAAGATGAAATTGTAGATTTAATAGAGTTAGGTGGAAAAGAGTATCTTCATTATAAACCTTTCAAAGTTGATGTTGCTTTACTTAGAGGAACATATTGTGATGAAGCTGGAAATATTACATTAGAAGAAGAAGCGGTTTCTTTAGAAACACTTTCGATTGCTCAAGCGTGTAGAAACTCAGGTGGAAAGGTTATAGTACAAGTTAAGAAAGTAGTTCAGAATGGTACTTTAGATCCTAAGCTAGTAAAAATACCTGGAATATATGTTGATGCTGTAGTTGAAGTTGCGGATGAGGCAAATCACATGCAAACATTTGCTACAAAATATGACTCTTCATATGCTGGAAATAGTGTTATACCACTAAATGCATTAAAAGAGATGCCATTAACTGAAAGAAAAATTATAGCGAGAAGATGTGCTATGGAGTTAGTACCTCATTCAGTTGTTAACTTAGGTATAGGTGTACCAGAAATGGTATCAAATGTTGCAAATGAAGAAGGAGTAGGACATGAAATGGTTCTTACTGTTGAGTCTGGCCCTGTAGGTGGAGTACCAGCTGGCGGACTTGACTTTGGTGCTACTACTAATGGACATGCCATATTAGATCAACCATATCAGTTTGATTTCTATGATGGTGGTGGATTAGATGTTGCTTTCCTTGGACTTGCACAATGTGATAAAAAAGGAAATATAAATGTATCAAAATTTGGTCCTAAAGTAGCTGGTTGTGGTGGATTTATTAATATCACTCAAAATGCTAAAAAAGTTGTATATTGTGGAACATTTACAGCAGGTGGACTTAAAGTTGAGTGTGCTGATGGTAAATTGACAGTATTAAATGAAGGTAAAGTTAAAAAGTTCATCGAAGACGTTGAACAAGTTACATTCAGTGGAGATGTTGCTCTTGAGAAGAAGCAGCCAGTAATTTACGTAACTGAAAGAGCTGTATTTGAAATTTCTAAAGAAGGAATGGTTCTTACTGAAATAGCTCCAGGAATCGATTTACAGACTCAAGTACTTGATTTAATGGACTTCAAACCTGTTGTTTCAGAAAACTTAAAGGTTATGGATGAAAGAATATTTAAAGAAGGAAAAATGGGCTTAACACTATAGTTTTTAAATCAATTAATTTTGATTTGAAATATATATGGGCAGATGACATTGGCATTTGACCTTAATTACAAAAACATGGAGGGAGACAAAAGAGTATGTTAGGAATGCTAGGTATTATAATTTCATTAGGTTTACTTATGTATTTAGCTTATAGGGGTATAACAGTACTTATTCTTGCACCACTATTAGCGATGTTGGCAGTACTTTTCTCAGGAGATATTCCTGCGTTAGCTGGTTACACTGAGGTATTCATGAAGGGATTCGCAGGATTTGCGAAGTTATACTTCCCACTTTTCTTACTAGGTGCAATATTTGGTAAGATTATGGACGAAATCGGAGCAGCTAAAGGAATCGCTGAGTTTATTTCAAGCAAGTTAGGTGCAGACAAAGCTATATTATCAGTTGTACTTTCTTGTGCAATTCTTACTTATGGTGGAGTATCATTATTCGTTGTTGCATTCGCTGTATATCCAATCGCAGCAGCATTATTTAGAAGAGCAGAAATTCCAAAAAGATTTATACCTGCTTCATTAGCATTAGGTTCATTTACATTTACAATGACCGCATTACCAGGTACACCTCAGATTCAAAATGCAATCCCAATGTCTTTTTTTGGAACTAACTCATTTGCAGCTCCTGTACTTGGACTAATCGGTGCAGCAGTAATGTTTGGTGGAGGTATGTTCTGGATTACTAGAAGAGTTAAGAAAGCTCAAGCAGCTGGAGAAGGATACGGTAATCACTTAAATGAAAACATCAAGGAAATTGATGATGATAAGTTACCAAGTTTCTTCAATGCTATGTTACCAATCATTATAGTACTTGTAGTTAACTATATTTTATCATTTATCGTATTTGCAAACATGGAAGCTCCATATCTTGAAGAATTATACGGAACTTCAATTTCAAAAGTTAAGGGTTCTTGGGCACTTATAGTTGCACTTGTTGTTGCTATTCTTGTAGCAATTATTGTAAATAGAAAGAATATTGATGATCTTAAGAAAACTATCAATGATGGTGCAATGGGATCTTTACTAGCAATCATGAATACAGCTTCTGAGGTTGGTTATGGTACAGTTATCAAATCTCTTGGAGCATTTGCAATGGTTAAGACTGCAATCCTTGCAATTCCAGGAACGCCACTTATCTCACTTGCTGTTTCAACATCAACACTTGCAGGTATCACAGGTTCAGCTTCAGGTGGTATGTCTATAGCACTTGCTGCACTTGGTGAAACTTATATGGCTAAAGCTCAAGCATTAGGTATTAATCCAGAAGCTTTCCATAGAATAGCTGCAATGGCTTGTGGTGGTCTTGATACACTTCCACATAATGGTGCAGTAATTACATTACTTGCTGTTACACAGCTTACTCATAAGGACTCTTATGCTGACTTAGGTATGTGTACAGTTGTAATTCCACTTATTGCAACTGCAGTAGCAATTGTATTCGCTACTATGGGTGTTGTATAGAAAGTAATAATACTAGACTTCAAAATACACTGGAGCTCATGCTTCCAGTGTATTTTTTGTGTTTGGGTGGTTTATTTCTGCTTTTGGGCAGAAATGGTGGTGTACGCGCACTAAAGTGCTAGTGGTGGTTTTTGTGCCTTTAGCACAAGGTGGTTGGGAAAGGCTTGGGGAAAAGGGGAATTTCAAAGCTGGTACTTTGAAGGGGAAAGGGGGAATGGGAAGGGCATGAAAAACTTTTTTTAGCTATAAATGCTAAGATAATATTAAGACCCTCTTATTAGCCTGTTTTAGGGCTAAATAAACTCTCTATGGATGGCTATATATTATCAAGCGAGAGTCAGATTTTTGTATTCAGGTCTTTTCTCTTTCCTTTTCCCCTCGTTTTATTTATAAAACTAATTCCACTAGCACTTACAAAGTACAGTGCGATTCCCCTTTTCACCAAACCACCACTTGCTTGCAGCAAGTAAACCACCACGAAAATCCCTAAGGATTGAGTAAACCACCATTTCTGCCAAAAAGCAGAAATACACCACCTAGCATGCAAATAACTCAAGATTACCCCAAATATTTTGCTATAATAGAAATAGATGCGGTAATATAAGGAGGTAATAAAATGGAAAGAGAATTAGTATACGATGGCTGGATGAAATTATACAAGGAAAAGATAAATGGAAAGTGGTATGAGATTTTAGACAACCATGATGCAGTTTCAGCACTTGTGCTTGATAAAGAGGGGAAAATCTTGTTGGTTGAGCAGTATAGACCAGCTATGGGTAGAAATACTCTTGAGATACCAGCAGGTGTAATTGATAAACCAGGGCTTTCTAAGGAGGAGATAATGTCTGAGGAGCTTATGGAAGAGGCTGGATTGGAAGTATCCCCGGGAGAATTAGAAGAGATAATTTTATTTAGGCCAATAGTTGGATTTAGTAAGAGTAAAACATATATTTATAAGGTAGAGCTAGATATTGTTGGGAAAGATAAAATAATTGAGGATGATGATGTTATTGCAATAAGATGGCTTGACCCAACTACATTTAGGAATATGATTAAAGATCAGATTATTCAGGATAACAAAACATTAATGGCTTTCTTTTATCACGATAAATAAGGGACTTAAGTCCTATACAGTGAAAATTAGCCATATAGTATAATTAGACATTATGTAAATTAGGAGCTATAAAATGAAAGCGTATAAAGAGTTTTACCAAAAAATAAATTGCCATAGAATATATAGAAGTGGAGACTTAATGAGTCTTTCAAGTCCTGTAGAGTTAATAGTTTTAGGAATAAATATTTATGGTATGGAATTGATTAATGATAAAAAGTTGAAAGAAAAAGATGTACTATTACTAAATCTTGTTATGGATGGGCTTCCATATGATAAGGTTATGGTCAATGTAGTAGCAGTAGAAGAATACGACCAGATGAATAAATATAAGCTTGAATTTATAGGCTCAAAAGATAGATTCCATAAAGCTTTGCACAAGTATATGGAAATTTAAATTATTGAAACATTTTTTTGAATAAATCTTAATAATAAAATACTGTTAAATATTAAAATTAAGGTATATACTTTGATTAAGTAAAGTGGAGGTGCACTATGAACAAGCTTCTCGTATTTGAACTTATAAGGTATATACCTTCTTTTTTTAAAGACAAAAATGTACCAATATATGAAAAAATAACATCAATCTTAATATTACTTTACATAATTAATCCATTTGACATAATTCCAGAAACATTGTTCGGAGTTGGCCTTATTGATGATGGTCTTATACTACTATATTTTTATCATATAATTAAAGAGAATTATAAAAACACGAACAATAAAAGAAAAAAACAAAAAAATGTTATAGAAAATGTAGAATATAATGTGAAAGACTAGTATAATGTAAATATAAGCTTATCAAATACATTATATTTTAGAGGTGAAATCTATGACGAACGATGTTAAAGAGGTATTGTACAGTAGAGAAACGATTAATGAAAAGGTAAAAGAACTGGGGAAACAGATTACCAGTGATTATAAAGGTAAGGAACTTGTTGTAATAGGAGTTCTTAAGGGTGCCAATGTATTTATGGCAGATCTAATTAGAGAAATCGAAATGCCCTTAGAGATGGATTTTATGGCCGTATCAAGTTATGGCCATTCAACTGAGAGTTCAGGTGTTGTTAAGATTTTAAAGGACTTAGATAAGGGTATTGAAGGCAAAGATGTTCTTGTTGTTGAGGATATTATTGATTCAGGTCTTACTCTTCAATATCTGTGTAAAAACTTATTAAACAGAAAAGCAAATAGTGTAAAAATTTGTACTTTACTAGATAAACCTGAAAGAAGAAAAGTTGATGTAGTAATAGATTATAAAGGATTTGAAATTCCTGACGAATTTATTGTTGGTTATGGAATTGATTACGCGGAAAAATACAGAAATTTACCTTATGTTGCTACACTAAAACCTGAAGTATATAGTAAGTAAAACTTTGAATCCCTGATATGTCAGGGATTCTTTTTATAAATAGTTTATATATCCAGATGTAAAATAATATGATAACTTAGTACAGGAGGTAAATATGATAGATTTATGTATTTTTGGTTCTCCTAGAAAAAATCATAATACTATGAAACTGGTCAATGCCATTAAAAGTGATATTGAAAAGATTAATCTTGTAGATAAAAGGGTAAAACCTTGTAGAGGGTGCCTAGCTTGTTATAAAGATGGTCATTGCATAATCAAAGATGATTTTGATGAAATTATTAAAAAGGTTGAAATGGCAGATAGACTTGTAATTGCAAGTCCTGTGTACTTTAATAGTGTGAGTGGAATTCTTAAAAATTTCATAGATCGGCTTCAAAGCCAGTACGCTAAAAAGGTTATATTGGGCCAAGAAATCAAGGGAAAAGATATATTTATTGTTATGAGTGCCGGTTCTAATCTAAGTGATGATATTAAGAAAAGTATAGAAGTACAACTTAATCTCGTAGTTAAAGTACTTGGAGGAAAAGAACCGAACTGTTTCTTTATGGAAAATTTGGACAATGTCAGTTTTGACAATCAAATTAGCAATTGGAAACAAAAAAACGATATAATTTTCAAACTTTTTAGTATAAGTTGACATTTGTATACAGTAATATATAATATTATATGGTAGAATTGTATACAATGTTTAGGAGGTTATCAAAATGACAAAAAAATTAGTTCCAGTGGGTCTTTCAAATAGACACATTCACTTAAGCCAAGAGCATATCGATATATTATTCGGTGAGGGATATGAACTTGTTAAATTTAAGGATTTAAAGCAACCAGGACAATACGCAGCTGAGGAAAAAGTTGAAGTAATTGGACCAAAAGGTAGTCTTAAAATGAGAGTTTTAGGACCTGCTAGAGGAAAAACTCAAGTAGAGGTTTCATTAGCAGATGGATTTGCTTTAGGTGTTAAGCCACCAGTTAGAGATTCTGGAGATACTGCAGCTAGCCCAGGAGGTAAAATCAAAGGACCTAAGGGGGAAGTTGAATTTTCTGAAGGTATTATTGCTGCTTCAAGACATATTCATATGCATTCTGATGATGCTAAGAGATATGGTATTGAAGATAAAGCAAGAGTATCTGTTAAGGTTGAAGGTGAAAGAGGTCTTGTATTTGACAATGTACTAGTTAGAGCAAGAGAAGATTTCGCTTTAGAATTCCATGTAGATATCGAAGAAGGAAATGCTGCTGGACTTAAGAATGGCCAGGAAGTTGAAATAATCTAGGTTTATTTATTCTCTTATTAAAACAATTTGAGGTGATTTGATGAATTTAGCAAAATATATTGACCATACTATTTTAAAGCCAGATACTATCAAGGAAGATGTAATTAGAGTTTGTAGTGAAGCAAAAGAGTACGGATTTTTCTCAGTTTGTGTAAATCCACATTATGTTTCTCTAGTTAAAAAAGAACTTGAAGGATCTGACGTAAAAGTTTGTTCAGTAATTGGGTTCCCATTAGGGGCAAGTGTTCCAGAAACAAAAGCTTATGAGACTAGAAAAGCTATTGCAGATGGTGCAAATGAAATTGATATGGTAATTAACGTATCAGCACTAAAAAACAAGGAATATGATCTTGTATTAAATGACATTAAGGCAGTTGTTGAAGCTTTAGAAGGTAAAGCAATCCTTAAGGTAATCATTGAAACATGTCTATTAACTGAAGAAGAAAAAGTTAAGGCTTGTGAATTATCTGTAGAAGCAGGAGCACACTTTGTAAAGACATCTACTGGTTTCTCTACTGGTGGAGCTACAGCAGAAGATATTAGTCTTATGAGAAAAACTGTTGGACCTGACTTAGGTGTTAAAGCATCTGGTGGAGTTAGGGACAGAGAAACAGCTTTAAAAATGATTGAAGCTGGAGCAACTAGAATCGGAGCTAGTTCATCAATTGCAATTGTAAAAGGTGAAGAAGGATCTAGCGATTACTAAAAAATTGAGGGCAGTCTTATAGACTGCCCTTGTCTAGTACTGTTCTTAATAGAACTAGTGTCTAGAATTCAAGTATCACTTTCATGTCTAGAGCAAGATATAAATACTTTAATCTTGCGTCAAATGTATTACATTGTAATACGTCCAAGGATATTTCCCAATGGAAAATTTTAATCGTAGAATAAGTTCATAAAGATAATTCAAATGGAGATTAAGCTCCATATTTTTATTATGCAAAAAGCGCTTTTGCGACCTACGACCCACGACCTACGAATTCAAAAATTCAATGATAGAAGTTACACTTAGAGGATTTAATTATTTAGATAGTAGTCAACACATTTTCTTTAATTATTATGATATAATCAAAACAGGTGATGAATATGAAAAAATTACTTGATGGTTTAGATAATTACATAGATGATTTTCAGAATATAAGTGATAGAACAGGGCTTATAAAAAAAGAAATTCTAATTTCCTATTTAGTATCAAGATGTTATGGAAGGGAAGTTAGGATAGATCGTTTGAATAGTGTTCACAGTGAAATGAAGAAAAATGGTATTAAGAATAAATTATTTGAAAAGTACATAATAGAAACGTTGATCGCGGTAGTAGAGGGGCCAGATAAAAGTAACATTGAGCAGTTGTATAACAATTTAAATAAGTTAAGGTCACATAGTATTAAAATCAACTTTATTACAAAATTATTTTTAATTATGAGTAGAGGAGATTTTGATATACAATCTATAAAGAAAAAATACAATCAGCTTGCTAGATCAAATCATTTTATTAAAAAAACTAAATTATTACCTGTAGTCTTTTATTTAGATAAGTTTAGTATATCTATAGATGAGTTTAACAATAAGTATAATGAGCTTATTGGAAAATCATTTGTTAAATCAAGTGAATTAATGTATCTTTCCTTACTAACAATAAAGTATGATATCAATTTGAATATGGTGAATGGGCTAACTGACAAAAGGGCTTTTTATCCACTATATGCAGCTCTAGAGTTGTTTAATATTCAAATTGATGATGATAAACTGGCAGTGGATTTAATAGAGTTAAAAGGCAGTACAAATATTCATGTTTATGAGGATAATTATTATCTGATTATCCTAATTGAATATCTGCTAAAAGACGGAAGGATAAAAGAAGAAATTAATAGAGATATCTTTGATATTATCATGCTTCATATTTTAATTACCTTGATGAAGGAAATTGTGTATATGGACTAAAATTTAAACACTTACTCACTATGTTTGTACTGAGTTTCTAACTGTGGTATAATTGCAAAGGCATAAAAATGTAGGGAGGAAACATAAGTAATGATATCAAACGAAATAACTAAGGATCTCCAAGTTCTTGGATGGGAAGAATTAATTGAAAAGTATTCGGAAATTAAAGAACATTATGAGTTCTTTAAAGGACTTTCAAAAAAGGAACTGGACATCATAAGAAAGAGTTGGAGCTTTAGAGGATTATCATCACTGAAAAAAGATGAATTAAGCGTTGAACTATTAAAAAGAATACTATTTGATGTAGGAGAGTACTCTGAAGATTTATTAGGATATGAAGTAATAGAAGGTGATACATCTTCTCCATATCTTTTGAATAAGGGATTAGTATTTGATAGTGGTAATGACTTTATATTGAATTATGTAAAGGGATTTGTTGTAGAAGATGATAAGAAGGACATTGTAGAAATTTCTAGGGGATTAATCCAGTACTATGGATTTATAGAGATTAAAGAACTTAAAAAGGCTTTAGAAAACTATAATGTTTCAGTGACTCTAAAGAAGCTTGAGAAGACCTTAAAGGAACATTCTATACTTGACAATACTATAGAGATTGCTAAGAAACATTATAAGCTTACTGACTGTATAATTGATAAGGATACAATCAGAAGATTAAGTAAAGATAAAGAATATTACTATCCTGAGTTAGTGGAAGTGAAAAAACATGCTAAAGAGAAAACATTTAATATAGTAAATAGACAGATGTTTGACAAGATTTTTGACTCTATTGATGAACTTAAGGATAATAAAGAAGAAGTATTGTCAAAATCATTTGTAGCTCTCAATAATGGTGGTAAAATCAATGAAATTTCTGCTGAAATTATTGAAGAGTATAAACTTGATAATTTAAAATATTCAAGTGTTATACAAGAGTCCTTTAAAGATATTTTTGCTAGTTCTAGTTTATGGGAACTTAAGGGAAATACTCCGAATAGTATTTATGAGCTGTTAATGCAAATGTCAGAATCGGCTGAAGAGGAAGAGAAGGAAAATAAGCTTGAAGTTGCTCCTCATGTAGAAGGGGCACCAAGCATGCCAGTAAGAAGGAAGAAGATAGGTAGAAATGAGCCATGTCCATGTGGAAGTGGAAAAAAATATAAGAAATGTTGCTTGAATAAATAAAATCACAAGGTGCCTTAATAGGCACCTTTATTCACATAGGTGGTGAAAAAAATGGTGAGTTTTCATTACAAGGAGTTAAAAACTATATCAAAAAACACTAAGCTGATAGATACATATTTTATCAGTAGAGTATCGGTTAGTCCATATAGGTCATGCGTTCACGATTGCAAATATTGTGATGGTAGGGCTGAAAAATATTACATAGAAGGTAGTTTCGAAAAAGACATAGTAGTAAGAAGAAATACTCCAGATTTATTGGATGAAAAGCTAAAAAAGAGTAGGGAAAAGGGTTTTGTAATGTTAGGCTCTGGAACTAGTGATCCCTATCAGTTTATAGAGTTGAAGGAAAAGTTGACTAGGGAAATATTGAAGAGAATCAAGAAAAACAAACATTCAGTAATAATAATGACTAAGTCGGCTAATGTTCTTAGGGATATTGATATATTACGTAAAATTAATTCATATGGAAAAGCGATTGTTATGTTTTCCTTAACATATTCAGATGATGTAATACGTAAGGATTTTGAACCCTATGCTTCCCCAGTTGCAAAAAGACTAAATGCTATAAAGGTCTTGAAAGAGAATGGGATTGCAGTAGGTATATTGGCCATGCCTTTTTTACCATTTATCAATGATTCTTATGAACAAATTAAATCATTTACAGGTATACTTAAAAAACTAAAGGTGGATTTTATAATTCCTGGGGCTCTAACACTCCGACCAGGTATTCAAAAGGAATATTTTATGGATGTTATTGAAGAAAAGTATCCCCTTATTTTCGAAAGATATCAAGAACTTTATAATAAAAAGCTCTCTAGTGGAGCTCCAAAATCTTGGTATGTAGATGAGTTGATGGAAAAAATTCATGATATACTTCAAAAATATAAAATTCCAATGTATATACCCCACTATCTCTACAAGGGAGTAGTTCCAGTATATGATGAAATATCAATATTATTGGCCCATATGGAAATGATATATAGTAGTCATGGAATTGATATTAGCAGATTAAAAAGAGGAAGAAAACAATATAATGAGTATTTAAGTAGTCAGAGGTCATATTACAATAAAAAAAGAAGTTTAAGATATACAGAACTTGAAAGTAGAATAGTTAGTTCAATTGAAAATGGACAGATGATAAACATCATAGATAATAATAAAATAATAGAGTTTTTAAAGGAGATAGTAGTTGAAAATAAAGAATATGATTATATTAATAAAAGAATAATTATAGAGAATAGAAAAGTCTAGCTAATATTTTTAAAAATTATGTAGCTGTAGTAGGAGATGAATTTATGAAAAAGATAATTATAGTAGCTGTTTTGGCTATATTTATTGGAATGAATTTTGTAGGTATATTAAATCTTGGAGACTATGTTTCATACTCTGCATCACTTGTGAAAAACAAGGAAATATCAATTTTTCAGGCTATAGACTATGAAGCATCTGAATTCAATGATTATGAAGATTCAGATACACTGGAGGGAATCAAAAATCATATAGATAACATTTTACATAGAAGTAGCAAAGACCCAATAAGTAAAATTGTTTACAAAAAATTACTTGGGGACATATATGGAGATTTGAATTATGAATATTTAAATGGGAAATTAAAAATATCTCCTAGCTCTTGGGGAATGAGTGGTAACAGAGTTCCTGAGAGAATATTAGAAAAATTAGATGAAAAAAGTGAGTTTTGGACAAAAGAGGATGACTTATTTAAAATGGCTGTTTTACATCTTTCAGCTGGACATAATAGGGAAGCTTACCAGTACATTGATATGTCTTATAATATTGAAGGGAAAGAGGAATTTAAAATAATTAAAGCTGCAATTCTTACTGAAATGAATGAAATAGAAGAGAGTAATAGGATTTTAGAAGAAGTAGAAACATTTGAAGAGATTAGCAATCAAATGGAAATATATAATTCTATAATTAAGGGTGATAAGGACAAAATAAATGAATTAACGGATTATCTTAAGAAAAAAAATAGTTATAATAAAGATGATTATAGGGATTTTTATAGAAAAGCAATGAATGTAAATTATTATAGAAATCTATATCTTAGAATATTTGATTCCCTTAGTGATTTTAATAGAGAGTATTTAATTAGCATGTATAATTTTAATGATAATAACTCATATATAATAAGAGGAAAAATACTTAATGATAAGGAACCTTTGAAAAATACAATGGTTCAGATTGGCACTCAAGATCATTATACATCTTTACATTTAGATGAGGATTCTTTTCTTGCCTATACAAATGATTTGGGAGAATTTGAAGTTAGTGTTCCTGAAAAAACTAATTATAGACTCACAGTATTGCCTAACTTAAGTGATGTTAAAGGGAAAATGTGCAGAATGCCAAGGTATGTATCTCCAGATAAAAAAATAAATCTTATAGAATTTATAAAGAATGATTTTGATTTGAAAGTTGTTGAGAAAGGTGACAAACTAGAATTGTCATGGAATAAGATGGATTACTTTGATAGTTACTCAGTAATGATAGGGTCAATGAAAAATGGACATCCTTATAACCCTGAGTATTATGGAAAATCAACTAAATCAAATAAAATTACTCTTTCTAAGGAAGAAATAATAGATCAAAGCTATTCTAGTTCTTATTCTTATGAGGAAGACGGTAGGGGTCCGAATAGTTTCTTTCCTGTATTAATTCTAAAAGGAGTGTATTTTATCAATATTAAGGGAAATATTGACGATACGAGTATTGCTCAAATGGATGGAAATATAAACGGCTTGTACGGAGAAGACAAAACCTACAAATTGTATGTTGAAAATGATATAAGTGAAGGGGATAAGTTGTTCTTAGAGAAGAAATACAATGAAGCCTTTTCTGAATATGAAAAAGAAGCTGAAAATGGAGATATACACAGTATAGCCATGCTAGGCCATATTTATTCATATGATGATAAATTATCAGGAATGAATGGCAGTCCTTATAATCCTGAAAAGGCCATAAAATACTTAGAAAAATCTGATAAGTATCAATATGAAAAATACGGGCATACACATGATGATTATAGATTATATCAAGTCTATTATGATCAAAATAATCTTCAAGGTTTTTTAGACTATATGGATCAGTATGATGATAGATATGGTTACGAATATTCCAATGCTTTATTTAACCTAGGTAGGTATTCTGAAGGTTATGATAAGCTACTTAATTATTGTAAATCTGAAAAACAAGAATGGATGGTCAAACACCTTATTGAATCTGGATTATTCTATATAGATATTGAGATAATTATAAATGACTTAAAAAACTTGAATGATGATAAATATCTAATAGTAATTGAAGGCTTATCTGATATGGATAAAAGAGAGATAAAGGAGTATCAAAGTTTAATAAAGAAAGAAGGTATAAAGAATATAGATTTGATTTCAATAAATTCTTCTGACACTGGTAAACTTTATAGAGCACTTCTTAGAACAAATAATGGACCATATTCAACTAATGATATTAAGAAAATTATAAAGAGTATTGAAAATGAAAAAATAAGAGCTTTAGGTGAGTATTTGACTTATTAAATATTTAAGGAATATATGGAGGAAGTCTATTGACAGAAATGGCTATTAGCTATACAATCTAAGAGGAAAATAAATAGACGGGGAGCTGGAAACAGTCGGCTGAGAGGAAACGAAATTGTTTCGACCCGAGAACCTGATATGGATAATGCCAACGTAGGGAAGTGTATGAAATAATAGTCTTTGCCTTTTTTGGTGAAGACTTATTTTTTTACAGTAAAATGGAGGTCGTGAAATGAAAATGGTTAATGTTAGTCTGCAAATATTACCAAGGGTTCCAGAGGAAAGGTTATATCCTGTTGTTGATAAGGTTATAGCACATATTAAAAGCACAGGAGTCAATCATATTGTTGGTCCAATGGAAACAACAATGGAGGGTGACTATGATGAATTAATGGATATAGTAAAAGAAGCCCAAAGAATATGCTTTGAAGAGGGTGCCAATAGAGTATTAGCTGTAGTGAAAATTGATAATAAAAAAGATGGAATCTCTATGGAGGAGAAAATTGGAAAGTACAAGTAGGAAATATCCTGCAATAATTATTGGATTAATCCTTTTGGCCTTTTGGCAAGTATCTGTTGATATAGGAATGGTAGAAAGATTTACTTTACCATCTCCGATGGATATATTATCATCCTTTGGAGATATGGGGCCTGTGTTATTTATACACATAAGGACAACCCTTATTGAAGCCTTATCGGGCTTTGCCATATCGATTGTTCTCTCCTTAATTTTGTCGATAATAATGGATAGCATACCTTTTATAAACGACGGATTAAGGCCATTTTTAGTTATTTCCCAAACTATACCCATTATAGTACTTGCTCCATTATTTGCTATTTGGTTTGGTTTTGGTATATTACCTAAAATAATAGTAGTGGTATTAGTATGCTTTTTTCCAATGTTATTAAGCCTTTTGGAGGGATTGAACTCAATAGATAAGGATTTAATTAATCTACTGAAATCTATGGGAGCATCAAAGTATCAAATATATAGAGAAGTAAAATTTCCAGCTGCATTATTTTCTTTTTTTTCAGGTTTGAAAATATCAGCTACCTATTCAATAATGGGTGCTGTAATAGGAGAATGGTTAGGGGGTAAGGATGGTCTTGGTGTTTACATGCTAAGGCTTAAGCATTCCTTTCAGCTAGATAAAGTTTTTGCAGTAATACTGGTAATCATACTCTTGTCATTATTCTTATTTAAGATTATAGAGTTGATTCAGATTAAAGTTACACCATGGACAAAAAAACATTAGGGGGATTACAATATGAAGAAAATGATAGTAGTATTTTTACTAATAGGATTGATTTTCACAGGATGTGGAGGTCAAAATACTAGCCAGTCTACAGATAACAATAATGAATTGGAAAAAATTACAGTTGTACTTGATTGGGTTCCAAATACAAATCACACTGGTCTTTATGTAGCTAAGGATTTAGGTTACTATGAAGAAGTTGGACTTGATGTCGAAATTATACAACCTACTGAAGGTGGTAGTGCTGACTTAATTGCATCTGGTCAAGGTGAGTTTGGTATTAGTTATCAGGAACAGTTAACTTTTGCAAGAACTTCGGAAAATCCTCTACCGATTAAAGCGATTGGAGCAATCATCCAACATAATACATCTGGATTTGCAGCTGTAAGTGATAAGAATATTAAAACACCTAAAGATTTTGAAGGAAAAACATATGGTGGCTGGGGATCACCTATGGAAATAGCTATGTTAAAAGCTGTTATGGAAAATGACGGTGGAGATTTTGAAAAATTAGAAATTACAGATATTGGGGCAGTTGATTTTTTCCAAGCATCTGAAGATCATATTGACTTTGCATGGATATACTATGGATGGGATGGAGTGAAATCAAAACTATTAAATAAGGAAATTGATTTTATGAAATTACAAGATTATGATTCAGATCTTGATTTCTATACACCAATTATTATAGCTCAGGAAGAGTATTTAAGTTCTAATGGTGAAGTAGCTAAGAAATTCATGTCGGCTACATCTAAGGGTTATGAATACTGTATCTCTAACCCAGAGGAAGCAGTTGAGTCATTGCTTAAGGATTCACCTGAAATTGATAGAGAACTTGCTTTAGAATCTCAAAAATATCTTGCAAATGAGTATAAAGCAGAAAAAGATAGATGGGGATATATGGATATATCTATCTGGGAGAATTTTTCTGGATGGTTATATGAAAGAGGTTTATTGGAAAATGAGCTAGATGCGAAAGAGGCATTTACTAATGAGTATTTACCAGAGTAATGATATATTAGAAGTAAAATCAGTATCAAAATCTTTTAAAGATTTAGAAGTTATAAAAGATGTAAATATAGCTCTAAGAGAGAAGGAGTTTGTTTCGATTATAGGACCAAGTGGATGTGGTAAAAGTACTTTGTTTAATATTATTTCTGGTCTTATGAATCCCTGTGAAGGAATGGTGTTTCTTGAAAATACTGATATTACTGGTTTGAGTGGAAGAATAAGTTACATGCAACAAAAGGATTTGCTCTTACCATGGAAAAGTATTATAGATAATGTCACACTTCCTCTTAAGATTAAAGGAATAGATAAAGCAAAGAGGAATGAACAAGTGAAAAATTATTTTGAACTTTTTGGTTTAAGTGGTTTCGAAGATTCTTACCCATCCCAGTTATCTGGTGGAATGAAGCAAAGGGCTTCTTTAATGAGGGCATATATGTTCTCCAATCAGGTTATGTTGTTAGATGAGCCTTTTGCAGGTTTAGATGAAATAACTAAGACTAAAATGCATAAATGGTTGTTAGAGATAAATGAAAAACTTAAAACATCGTGTCTACTTATTACCCATGATGTAAATGAAGCTATATTTCTATCTGACAGAATATATGTATTAAGTGAAAGACCGGGAAGGATAATAAAAGAATTGAAGATTGATATTGATAAAAATCTTGAAAATCTTGAAACGACTGTAGAATTTAATAGTATAAAGAGAAAAATTATAGGATTTATGGAAGAGTTTCAATAGGAGACACAAAAACCGTTGCAAAATAAAATTT
Source organism: Bacillota bacterium (assembly GCA_025210655.1). Taxonomy (GTDB): domain Bacteria; phylum Bacillota; class Clostridia; order Peptostreptococcales; family Acidaminobacteraceae; genus JAOARG01. Next base: position 50,212 of record JAOARG010000003.1, on the reverse strand, counting down.
TGCAACGGTTTTTATTTAATAATTATATATATTGTTTATTTTTGGGTATAAAACAATAAGCACAGTTTTTAGAGTATGAATAAGGGGGATTATTATGGATGATTTCAGATTTAGAAGATATAATCTAGTGGATGAAAAACAATATGAATTAGAAGTAGGATCAATTAAGGAGAAAATAGAAGATGTTCATAAAGATTTAGAATTATATAAAGGAATTCACCTTGATAGGTTTGGAGAGGATAGTCTTGATTCCTTATTAGTAGATTTTATAAAAATGGTACTGATAGAAATGGACGAAAACACAAAAGAAGAGAGAATAGAAATAATTAAAAATAAAATAAGATATGATACAACTAGACAACAAATACTCGATTTGTCTCATTTGATGGAAGAGACTGATGAGAAGCTTCAAATAAAATCAAACAATAATAGGATAAGTAGACAAAAAGCTACGGAGCAAGAGATAGAGATAATGGAGTATATAGTAAAATCTAGACTGCTTAGAAAAGGGATTAATTCATTAAGTGAAGTTAATTTCAATTTCAATGAGTTAATTGAAATGCTATTTACGCTTAGGGACATTGGAAATTCAGACTTTTTTGCATCAGGTTTTATGAACTCCATATTGATAGGTGATAAAATTACATTTGTACAAAACAAAATAAATAAGATCAGATTTTTGTTTAATTGTTCCCAGATACTTTTAAATAGTACGGGTATGAAATTTGAAAAAGATGAGTTTATAGAAAGCTTCTATCTTGGAGAATATTTATTTAGTGGAATACTCATAGCAGATAAGGAAGGTTTCAATAATCTTATAGACAAAATCCATGAGGAATCAAACAAGATTAGGGAACTTCTTGAACTATATAAAAATGATTATAATAAAATAATAAAGAAAATAGAGCAGTGGGAGTATAAAATGGATATCAATAAGTAGTAGATATTTCAGAAGTGTAAGTTATTGTCTCTGGAGGCCTGATACGATGAAGAAGATGATTAACAGAATATTTAGTGGTGATACAGCAAATTCAGGGCAGAAGGCCATGATGATAAGTGTTATTTTTGCAGTTTTCGGAGGTCTTTGGATACTTTTCTCTGATAAAATACTTAACAGTATGGTAAGTGATCTTGAAACTATTCAGCGGATACAATTATATAAGGGATGGTTTTATATACTTTTAACCTCAGCTTTAGTTTACATATTAAGTTATGTAAGTCTTAATAATATTGAAGAGAAAAATGTAAGCTTGAAATCAAACTATGAAGAACTCGAAGCAACCTATGAAGAAGTACAAGCCATGCAAGATACACTGATTTATCAGTATGATGAACTAAGAAAAGCAAATGAGGAGTTGGAGGTAGCTAGGGAGAGATATAAACTGACTTTACTAGGTTCAAATGATTCTATATGGGATTATGATATAGCTAAAGATAATCTTTTTATTGGACGGGCTAAGGAAATTTTAGGGGAAGAGAACATAGATAACATAAAGATTGAAAGGTGGTTTGAGAGAATCCATTCTGATGATCTTGAAAATGTTAAGATGGCCTTTAATAGAGTCTTGAACAATAAAAAAGAATTGTTTAAAGAAGAGTTTAGAATAAAAAACTATAAGGGTAAATATATTTGGGTATTTACAAGGGGTAAGGCAATTTATGATAAATCTGGTGTAGCAACTAGGATGAGTGGTTCCATGACAGATATAACTGATTCTAAGGACAAGGAGAAAAGAATAAATCATTTGGCCTACTATGATGAAATCACTAATTTGCCTAACAGGACTAGATTTATGGAGTCAGTCGGTAGATTTTTAGAAAAGGATTCAAATATTTTTTCAATAATATATCTGGATTTAGATAATTTTAAATCGGTTAATGATACCTTAGGTCATACAGCCGGTGATATATTGTTAAGAAGTGTAGCGGATAATCTTGGTCTTTATGTAGAAGAGTTTGATTTGTTATCAAGGCTTGGTGGGGATGAGTTCGCAATACTTGTAAAGGGTAAATCAGATATTTTTGAACTTGAAAGATATGCTAAATCCATAATTAAGTCATTTGAAAAGCCTTTTTATATAATGGATCATGAATTTTTTATTACAGCTTCAATAGGAATAACTAGATTTCCATCAGATGGAACAGAAATAGGAGAACTACTTCAAAATGCTGATATAGCAATGTACTATAGTAAAAATAGTGGAAAGAATAGTTACAGCTTTTTTGATAGGAGACTTAAATCTTTATTGAGACAAAAAACTATTTTAGAAAATGAAATGAAGCAAGCAATATTTGATAAGGGATTTTCTTTATATTATCAGCCTCAAATTGATTTGCTTACTGGAGAAATAAATGGTTTAGAAGCCTTGATTAGATGGATTAAAGCAGATGGAAGTTTTGTAGCTCCAGATAAGTTTATCCCACTAGCTGAGGAAACTGGACAGATTATTATTTTAGGTAAGTGGGTTATTGAGGAGGCTATAAAGCAAATTATATCTTGGAAAGAGAAAGGTCTAGGATATATTCATGTAGCAGTTAATATATCGACCAAACAAATTCAGCAAAATGATTTTGTTGAGGATGTAATCGATTTGATTCAGATTTATGATATAGATACTAAGTATCTATCATTTGAAATTACAGAAACTGCAGCGATGTTTGACTTTAAAAATTCAGTACAAAAACTAAATAGGTTGAGAAAACACGGAATATCTATATCCTTAGATGATTTTGGTACAGGATATTCTTCACTGACATATTTAAGAAGACTACCTATAGATTATTTGAAACTTGATAAGGGATTTATTGATAGTATATTAGATGAGTCTATTCAGGGGGAAATTGTAAAGTCAGTCATAGACTTATCAAAGAAAATGGATTTAAAGGTTGTTGCAGAAGGAATTGAGTACAAGGAACAACTAGAATTTATTAAAACAGCAGGTGCAGATTATGCACAAGGTTATTATTATAGTAAACCCCTTCCAGCAGAAGAAATTTATACTTTCATTTCAGATTATAACAAAGGGCGTTAAATAAGGAGTATAAATATGTTGGACAAAATAAATAAATTAATTATTGATAGTATATCAGATCCAATGCTTATTTCTAAAGATGGAGTAATTCTTGATGCTAATACTTGTTTATTAAATTTTTTTAGTTATGATTCTAAGGAAGAATTAATATATTCTTCTTTAGAATCATTTTTTGATGGTCAAATTAATGGTGATTTTAAAGGGGCATTAGTAAAGGATAAGATAGAATTTTATTGTAATGATATTTTATACAAAGCTGAAGTAAGTACATTTAGTTTTGATGAAGTGTATAATGGTCACATACTTCAAGAATTAAATATTTGGGATACAAAAATAAATTTTCAAGAGTACGAAAATAGAGATGAAATATATATGGTTATTAATCCTGAAGGAGGTCGGATTGTTGAATTTAACAAAAAGGCTCAACATTTTTATGGTTATTCAAAAAAGGATTTTTCAAGCATGTCTATATCTGAAATCAATTGTTTGAATGAAGCTGAGGTATCAAAGGCTATGGAAGAAGCCAAAACAGAAAATAACAATTACTTTTATTTCAAACATAGAAGGGTCACTGGAGAAATTGAGGAAGTAAGGGTATACTCAAGACCTATAGAAATGAATAACAAGAAATTACTACTTTCTAAGGTTATTCCCCTTGTAAGTAAAAATAATGACTCAATTTTAAAAGAAATGATTAGTAAGGTTCCATTAGGTTTAGTGATAATTAATAGTAGTGGTAATATCATAAATGCAAATGATGGTTTTTGTGAAATGTTTAAATACTCATATCCAGAATTGATAAACAGGAATATATCTAACTTAATATGTAAGGAAGAGGACAGAGGTTTTTCTGAGAGCATACTCTTGTCAGTAGCTGAAGGCTATGTAGTCAAAGAGGAATTGGTAAGATATACAAAGTATAAGGACAAGTTATTTGTCAATCTTACTGGATTTATATTGGATAAATCGGATAAAAGTAAGTTAATGCTTATGTATTCAGATTATACTGAAAAGATAAGAAAAGAGAAGGAAGTAAAAGTGTTTAAAGACATAATGAGTAGGTCATCAGAAGGAATATCCCTGATATCTAAAAATATGAAAATTTTATGGAAAAACGAGAGATTTAAAGAAATACTTCAGTATGATGAAAAGGATGAAATAGAATTGTCTTTAAATAATGTTTTAGATATCTTACTTTTGAATAAAAATGATCTGTCGGGTGGTAGTTTTGAAAATGAGGTATACTTTCATAACAAAGAGAATAGGCTAAAAGTATGTCTTGTTAATTTTAAAGAGATTGATGAAAACTCTGACACACCATATAGATATTTTATTTCATTATACGACCTAACAAAATTAAGAGAGAAAGAAAAACATATTTATACCATGTCGATTACTGATGATTTAACAGGGCTTTTTAATAGGAAGTACATTGAAAACTATTTAAATTTACTTATTAAAAAGGGGAAGGAAAATTCATTTCAAATAGCATTTATTGATATTGATGAGTTTAAACTGATTAATGACTCCTTTGGTCATCTAGTTGGTGATGAAGTATTGATTAAGGTATCAGAAATTTTAACTAAGTTCTTAAGTAAAGATAAAATTGGAAGATATGGTGGAGATGAATTTTTAGTTGTAAGTCAAAGGAAATACAGCGAATTTATTATTGATATCAATAATGTTACTAGAGAGATAGAAAAAATGATTGTTAAGGACTTAGTTTACGGAATATCCACAAGTATTGGAGTTGCATTTGGAGATAAATCTATGGGTGACGTTGAATCAATAATACGTAATGCAGATAGAGCAATGTATTTATCTAAAGAGAATCCTGGTTCTTATATTACCGAATATAAGAAAAAGTAAATGTTCTAATTAATTTTGATATTGATTATCAGACAAATGTATAAAAATATAAACTATAGGATTACAAAGATATTCGAAATGAACTCCAACACTTAGAAAATAGACCTTCTAGATTCATTCGATACTTCTATAAAACTATAAGAAAAACTTATAATAAGAAAATAACATCTCCAGAAGCTTTGGAAATAGCCGATGTTGTTTTTTTGTTTTTTGAATAAAACTTAGTCAAATTAATTATTATGATGAAAATTTAATTAATATAGAGTTGACTAATCTACTAAAAATTAATAAAATTTACACCGTGATATAAATAAAAATACAACGAGGTGTGATTATGAAAAAAAGTATTCTATTACTTTTTCTAGCAATATTAGTGGTAATGATTTATATAACTTCAAATGCTGGAGAAAAAGACAATGAACTAACAGTTTATGCAGGTGCTGGTTTAAAAGCTCCTTTGGAAGAAATTGCAGAAAAATTTAATGAAAAAGAAGGAATAAAAGTAGAATACAACTTTGCTGGATGTGGACAACATTTAAGTCAAATGGAGAATACTGAAGAATGTGATGTGTTTATCGCAGGATCATCGGATTTTGCTAAAATAGCTATAGATAAGGGATATATAAATAGTTATCAGGATTTAGTGAAACATATTCCGGCAATAGCCACTAGTAAAAATCTTGAGTTAGATTCTATTGAAGAGCTATTTTCATCAAAATACATAATGGCCCAAGGTGATGAGAAAGCAACTGCGATTGGAAAAGTTGCTAAAAAAATATATATGAATCTTGGGAGAGAGGAAATAAAAAATTCAGTTAAAGATCTTATAGTAAGTCCTACAGCAAATCAGTTATTGATATATATAGAAAATGGAAATGCTGATTTTGCTATAGTTTGGGAAGATATGACTATAAATGATGAAAGATTCAACACATATGATATTCCTAAGGAAAGTAATTTGATAAAAGAAGTTCCCATTGCAATAACAAAATTTTCTGATAGCCCAGAAATATCAAATAAATTTCTTAATTATATAAAGTCTGAGGAAGGATATAAGGTGTTTGAGAAGCATGGATTTAAGAAGTGTAAAGAGTAATATCATAAAAGTATCCATGATAGGGATAAGTTTATTAGTTTTAGCATACTTTATTATTTTAGAAATAATTGTATTATATGAAGCTGGATTAGTTAATATAGTCACTTCAATAAAAGACTTAGAAATATTATCATCACTTCTCTTAAGTTTATTTACAGCAACCATATCAAGTCTACTATCCATGCTATTAATAATCCCATTGGGATATCTCTATATGAAGGATAACAGAAAAGTAAATAGATTATCCGATGGTATTTTCTCAAGTATAAATTCGGTACCTCCAATAGTACTTGGTTTGTCCATACTTATACTATTTGGAAAGCACTATCTTGGTGGATTTTTTTCATCTGTGGGAATGAAAATTCTATTTACTAAATTTGCTATAGTGATAGCTCAAGTTGCAGTTGTCCTACCTATGGGATATGTAGAGTTCTCAAATTGTTTGAGAAATGTGGACGATAAGTATATATTGACAGCAAAGGGCTATGGTGCAGATGATCTGTTTATTTATATGAGGATAATACTACCTGAAATTTTTCAGTCAATCAAAAGTATTGTACTTCTAATGTGGGCAAAGGCAATAGGACATTTTGGTGCAGTGGTAATGGTTGTAGGTGTCACAAGTTTCAAAACAGAAGTGCTGCCATCAACTGTGTTTCTTAACATATCATGTGGTGATTTAGATAAAAGTTTAGCTGCTGGCGCAATTATGATAATAATATCAAATATAATTTCTATACTTATGTTGAAGGGGAGGAGATCCAAATGATAGAAATTAAAAATTTTAGCATTTCATATGATTTTGAATTGATAAAACCATCTAGCTGTAGATTTGAAAGAAATAAATATACAGCTCTTGTAGGGGATTCTGGTATAGGGAAAACATCAATATTAAAGGCTATAGGTTTTTTATATGATGGTTTTGAAGGAAGTATTATTATTAACGGTAGAAGTAATGATAAGAAAAGTATAAGTAGAGAAAATATAGCATATTGTTTTCAGGATTCAGTTATATATCCTACCATGAGTATTTATGATAATATACTTATAGGTGCAAAATGTAAAGGAATTAAATGTAAATATAATAATGAAGAAATAAATGCTTTATGTAATTATCTTGACTTAAAATTTGACTTAAATCAAGAAGGACTAAACTTAAGTGGGGGTGAGAAGCAGAAAGTAAATTTTTTAAGGGCATATATTTTGGAGCCAGACATTCTTATTCTTGACGAACCCATGAGTGCTATGGATAGGGGCTCAAAAATCAAAGTAAAGAAATTATTGATGGAGTTAAAGAAGAAATCTACAATAATACATGTTTCCCATGATGATTTTGAGTATGAAGGATTGGTCGACAAAAAAATGAAAATAATAAATAAGTTCTTAGTATCTTAGGAGGAGAAATATGATAATCGATATATATAAGAAAAAATTTGAAGATATTTTAATAGATAAGGGAATTATAAACGATGAAATAGTAATTAAAGCAAAGGTTCTTAGTACTGAAGAGGCAATAGGTAAACCTAAAAGACAAGATTATCCAATAATTAAAGGTAAGGAAAAGCTAATACAAGCTAATTATAAGGGATCTAAGGGTCAAGCTTTTACTGATGCTCAAGTAGATTTTAGGGGAAGTTTATCTGAAATACTTCAGATGGATTTTTCTGATAATAGAAATGTAGCCCTATTAGTAGCATCGATAAATAGTGTTTTAAAGCACTTAGGTCTTATTTCAAATACTATACATTGTAAGGATGAGGAGCCAATAACTTGCTCGGGTAAGCTTGCAAATTTTGTAAAAGAAAAGTATGGCCCTTCGAAAATAGCCTTAATCGGTCTTCAACCAGCAATGCTAGAAGCTTTAGCTGAGGATAATCAGGTAAGGGTCAGTGATATGGACAAGGATAATATTGGGAAGTACAAACATGGGGTAATGGTTGAAGATGCTTCTTTAAAAACAGAGGAAATTGTTCAGTGGTCGGATTTTATAATTGCCACTGGGAGTACAGTTGCAAATAACTCAATCGATAGTTTTGTTACTGATAAAGAAGTTTACTTCTTTGGTACTACAATTGCTGGAGTAGCCTATCTCATGGGATATGAGAGATTTTGTACGGAATCATTATAAATACACATATTAGATACTATTAACCTTTCATAATTAAATTATCTATGATATCATTATATTTGGAGTTATACGACAACAGAAGATAATGATTTAGGTTAATTTATTAAAAGGGAAAAAGGTTAAATGCCTTTGCAGCCCCCGCTACTGTATAAGAATACTGTCCTTAGAAGCCACTGTGTAATATGGGAAGGCAAGGATGGGTTTGACGCTTGAGCCAGGATACCTGCCTAAATTGTATGACAGGAGACTTCGGTGGGAAGTAGATGGAAATAGATATGTATATGTTTGAAGTTTTATTAACCTATCACCGAAGTGATAGGTTTTTTTTGTTACTATATTCAGGAGGAGTATATGAGAATAGGGGTAGTGGGTCTTAATCATGAAACTGCATCAGCTGATATAAGAGAGCGTGTTTCATTTAGTGAATCTAAAAAAATAGAGGCAATAAGTAGTCTTCTTGATAAGGGGATAAAAGAAGTAGTAATTTTATCTACATGTAGTCGTAGTGAAATATACTATGTTGATTATGCCAATAAAATAGAAGATTCAGGAAAAACCATTATAGAGTTTTTGATGGGATTTTTTGATGTGAATGGATATGAAGAGTTTTTTTACTCAATGTATGATAAATGGGCAATTGACCATATCTACAGAGTTACAGCTGGACTTGATTCAATTGTACTTGGTGAAGATCAAATACTTGGTCAGGTAAAAAGTGCTCAGGAGTTTTCCCTTGAAAATGGTGGATGTAAAAAGATTCTAAATAAACTTTTCAGGGAAGCAGTGACAACTGCAAAAAAAATTAAGACAACTTTAAAGGTTTCAGAGCACCCTTTATCATTAAGTTATATTGGGGTTCAATATATAAAAGAAATTTTAGGAACAGTAGAAGGTAAAAAAGTAGCTGTTATTGGTTACGGAAAGATGGGGAGACTGGCACTTAAAAATATTATAGAGGATAATCCAGAAGAGTTATATGTTATTAACAGATCCTACAATAGGGTTGAAGATATATTGGAAGAATATCCTAAAATAAAATACGGAAAGTTTGAGGACAAATATAATATTTTGAAAGACATGGATATAGTAATTTCATCAACTGCAGCCTCACACACTGTAATAAAAAGTGAGGATTTTGTCTGTGAAAGGGATTGTGTGATGTTGGATTTGTCAATGCCTAGGGATATAGATCACTCCATAGGAAATAGAGATAACATTACACTTATCAATATTGATGATTTAAAAACAACTTCAGAAGAAAATCAGAGAAAAAGGCAAGCACTTGCTAGTAAGGCGAAAGAAATAATAGATATTGATGTAAATGATTTTGTAAAATGGTTAAAGAGTTCAAAATCAGATGATGTCATTAAGAATATGAACTTGAAAATAGATGAAATAAAAGAAGATACAATGAAATTCTTCAATAAAAAACTAGATATGAATTGTTCTGAGAAAGCTATTATTGAGAAGATGCTAGTATCTTCATTGAAAAGAATGATAAGGGAACCAATACTGTCTTTAAAAGATGAAGCTAATAATGAAAAATTAGACATCTATATTGATACTTTAAACAAATTATATGGATTTAAGGAGAATAAATGAGTCTAATTAATGTGAAATATAATAAGATAAAATCATTAATAATTGGCGGCGGGAAAATTGCATACAGAAAGGCAAAAAATATCTCATCCAATGGTGGTGAAATTGTTGTTGTTTCAACTGAGTTCATCGAAAGTTTCAATGAAATGAGAAATCTTGAAAATGTAAAGCTGATTAGAGATGAGTTTTCTGATAAATACCTTGATGGTAAGACGTTGGTTATATGTGCAACAGATGATACCAGCTTGAATAAGCTTATATCGGAAAAATGTAATGCTAGAGGAATACTTGTAAATAATGTATCAAATAAGGAGTTGTCATCATTTTATAATGTTTCAGTCTATGAATCTAAAAGACTAGAAATAGGGGTTTCAACGAAAGGTTTAAGTCCTGGAATTTCCATTGCCATAAAGGATTTACTAGGTGATATGATTGGGGAAAGAGTTGAGCTACTGATTGAAGAATACAGTGAATTAAAGGAAAAAATTAAAATGGATAGTCCTGATAATAAAGAAGAATTACTTGAAGAATTATCGAAAGATTATTATAGGAAAATAATTGGAGGGATTAAGTAATAAATGAGAAATTTAATTGTTGGAACAAGAGGAAGTAAGCTTGCCTTAACTCAAACCAACTGGGTTGTTAGACAGTTAAAAGCTGTAAATGCAGAGTTGGAAATCGAAGTAAAAATTATAAAGACCAAGGGTGATATGATTCTTGACAAAGCACTTGATAAAATTGGTGATAAAGGTCTATTTGTAAAGGAAATTGAATCAGAATTGATAAAGGGAAATATAGATTTTGCAGTTCATAGCATGAAGGATATGCCGACTGAAAATCCAGAAGGTTTGGTTTTTGCAAAGATACCTAAAAGGGAAGATAATAGGGATGCTCTGGTACTTAAAAAAGGATACAAGTCATTAGATGATATTCCCTTTGGAGGTAAACTAGGTACAGGAAGTAAAAGAAGGGTATATCAAATCAAATCTCTTAGACCAGATATAGAATGTATTCCAGTAAGGGGTAACATTGAAACTAGAATGGGAAAGATTGAGAGTGAGAATCTTGATGGGGTAATTCTTGCGGCTGCAGGTCTTATTAGAAATGGTCATGAAGATAAGATTAGTGAGTATTTAGATCCCAAAGTATTCATACCAGCTCCAGCACAAGGGGCCTTAGGTATTCAGTACAAAGAAAAGGACCTTGAAGTTGAAAAACTACTCAACAGTATTTCCCATGAAGAATCAACCTTAACAACATACGTGGAAAGAGAATTTTTGAAAAATGTTGAAGGCAGTTGTCACCTTCCTGTAGGGGCCTATTGTTTCATAGAAAATAATTGTGTAAATCTTAAAGTTCTATTTGGAGATGAAGATGGGGAAAAATTAGTAAATATCTCAGGCAAGGAAAGTATTGATAAATATAAAACTCTTGGTAAAAGTATGGCTATAAAAGTTTTGGAGGAGATGTAATATGACAGGGAAAGTATATTTAATCGGAGCAGGTCCTGGGGATTATGAACTTCTAACTTTAAAGGGTCACAGATTATTAAAAGAAGTTGATGTAATAGTTTACGACAGACTTGCAAGTTCAAAGTATCTTAGTCTGGCAAAAGAGGGTGCTAAACTAATCTATGTTGGAAAAAAGTCTTCAAACCACTACATGAAACAGGAAGATATTAATCAGGTATTAGTTCAGCAGGCTCAAGCTGGGAAAACTGTTGCTAGATTAAAAGGTGGTGATCCTTACGTATTTGGAAGAGGCGGTGAGGAATGCCAAGAATTATTAAAAAATAATATAGAATTTGAAGTGGTTCCTGGTATAACATCTGCAATCGGAGGCTTGTGTTATGGAGGAATTCCTATTACCCATAGAAACTTCAACTCAAGTTTTCATGTAATTACAGGACACTTAAAAGATGATACTAGTAAGCATGATTGGTCCTCCATAGCTAAGTTGAATGGGACAATTGTCTTTCTAATGGGTGTTTCAAATTTACAGAAAATCACAGATAAATTAAAGGTAAACGGTATGGACCCTTCAACTGATGTAGCTCTTGTTCAGTGGGCTACAAGATCTTATCAAAAAGTAGCTGTGGGTAATTTAAATACTATAGTTGAAGAGGTAAAGAAAAAAGATATTTCTTCACCGAGTATAATCGTGGTTGGGAAAGTGGTGTCATTACAAAAGCAACTTAACTTTTTTAATCCTGAAGACAAGGAGTTATATGGCAAGAATATTGTAGTAACAAGATCCAGGGCACAAAGTAGTCAAATGGTATCCATGCTTGAAAATCTTGGAGCGAGAGTTATTGAAGCACCTTCAATTAGAATATCAGAAATAAGAGATAATCAACTGGAAGCAGAGTTTGAAAATATAAGGAACTACCATGCTCTTATTTTTACAAGTTCAAATAGTGTAAAAATATTCTTTGATAAACTTACTAGGCTAAAACTTGATATTAGATGTCTTTGGGGAGTAAAAATATATTCGATGGGTTCTGGAACTACAAAGGAGTTAAATGAGTATGGCTTAAGACCAGACTTTGAAGCAGAAAAGTACGTGTCAGAAAGTTTATGTGACAAAGTAGAAAATACCCTTGATTTAGGTGCCAAAATACTAATACCAAGGGCAAAGAAAGCTAGAGAATATATGATTGATCGATTGGGTAAAAATTATGACATAAATGAAATAAAAATCTATGAAAATATTGTTGGAGACATTTCAGAGAGTGACTATGAGTTTTTAAGTACTATAGATATCGATTATATTACTTTCACAAGTAGTTCTACAGTTAATAATTTTCATAACTTAATAAAAGATAGAAATATAATTTTACCAATTACTGCTAAAAATATATCTATAGGTCCTATAACATCTAAAACCTTAGCTAGTAAAGGATATACTTATATACAGTCTGAAAAATATGATATAGATGGTGTAATTGATACAATAAGAGAAGATATTAGATTAAAAAATAAGGGTGTGTAAATATGAAAACTACTAGAATGAGAAGGTTAAGAAATAGTAAGGCTATTAGATCCATGGTCAAAGAATTTGATATTAGTGTAGATGATTTAATATATCCTATCTTTGTAGTAGAAGGACAAGGAATAAAATCTGAAATACCGTCAATGCCAGATGTATTTCATTATTCACTAGATATGTTAGAAGAGGAAATCAAGGAAATTAAAGATTTAGGAATTAAATCGATTATCCTTTTTGGTGTATCTGATGAAAAGGATGAAATGGGTTCAGGAGCCTATTCTGAAAACGGAATAGTACAAAGAGCAGTAAGGAAAATTAAAGAAATTGATAAAACTTTTTTTGTAATTACTGACGTTTGTATGTGCCAGTATACATCCCACGGCCATTGCGGAGTAATTGACGATGAAGGATATGTTAATAATGATGAAACAATTAAGCATTTAGCAGAAGTAGCCCTTAGTCATGTTGTTGCTGGAGCAGATATGGTTGCACCTTCAGATATGATGGATTTTAGAGTAGATAGTATTAGAAAAAAATTGGATGAAAATGGATATGAAAACAAATCAATAATGTCCTACTCTGCAAAATATGCCTCTAGTTATTATGGTCCTTTTAGAGACGCAGCACATTCAGCACCTGGATTTGGTGACAGGAAAACTTATCAGATGGATTATAGGAATAGAAGAGAAGCTCTTAGGGAAGTAGAACTAGACATAAGCGAGGGCGCAGACATAGTAATGGTAAAGCCAGCACTAGCATACCTTGATATAATAAGGGATGTAAGAAATTATACTAACCTTCCTGTAGCTGCTTATAATGTGAGCGGTGAGTATTCTATGCTAAAACTGGCAATAGACAATGGTATTTTAGGAGAAGAAGCAATTTATGAAACTATGATATCAATAAAAAGAGCGGGAGCAGATTTAATTATCACATATTTTGCAAAATATCTAGCTAAAAAATTAAAGGAGTCTTTTTATGAATAAATCAAAAGAAATATATCAAGAGGCAAAAAAGTATATTCCAGGAGGGGTTAATAGTCCTGTTAGGGCTTTTAAATCAGTAGGGTTAGATCCTGTTTTTATTGAAAGGGGAAAAGGAGCACATATATATGATGTTGATGGCAATAAATACTTAGACTATATTTGTTCTTGGGGACCTCTTATTTTAGGCCACAGCAATGAGTTAGTTACTGAAGGAATTGCTGAAGTAGTAGCCCGTGGTACATCATATGGTGTGCCAACTAAAATAGAAGTTGAAATGGCTAAGGAAATTTGTGAAGCTTATGGTCCAATTGATATGGTAAGAATGGTTAATTCGGGAACTGAAGCAACCATGAGTGCTTTAAGAGTCGCAAGGGGATATACAAGCAAAGATAAAATACTTAAGTTTGAAGGATGTTACCATGGACATTCAGATGCTCTTTTAGTTAAATCTGGTTCTGGTACACTTACTTACGGAGTACCTACAAGCCCTGGAGTACCTGCTGACACAGTAAAAGATACTCTAGTAGGAAAGTATAATGATATTGAAAATTTAAATGAAATATTTAAAGCTAATAATGATATTGCGGCAGTAATTTTAGAACCTGTAGCTGGGAATATGGGAGTGGTTACTCCTAGTATGGAGTTTTTGAAAGAACTTAGAAGATTGTGTACTGAAAATAACACAGTACTAATATTTGATGAGGTTATTACCGGTTTTAGATTATCTTATGGTGGTGCGGCTGAAGTATTTGGAATAGAGCCAGATATGGCGTGTTTTGGGAAAATAATTGGTGGTGGACTACCTGTTGGTGCTTATGGTGGTAAGAAAAGATTTATGGATATGGTATCACCTATAGGTAATGTATATCAGGCAGGAACTCTTTCAGGAAATCCACTTGCAATGCATATGGGATTAAAAACATTAAGAATATTGAAAGAGAATAAGGATATATATTCACAGATGGAAAGAAAAGCTACTATTTTAGAAAAAGAGATACAAGATTTTATAGATGAAAATAAAATTCCTGTAAGAACAAACAGATTTAAAGGTATGTTCTGTTTATTCTTCACAGATGGAGATATTGAATCATTTGACGATGTTATGAAATGTGATACAGAAAAATATGCTATGTTTTTTAAAAAAATGCTTGATAAAGGTATATTGTTACCCCCTGCACAATTTGAAGGTTGGTTTTTATCAAGTGCTCATACTGATGAAGATGTTGAGCTTACAATAGAAAAAGTCAAAGAGTCTTTGAGAGAAATTTATAATTAAACAATGAAATTCAAGGATATAGAAATCAGAAAAAATAAAAATAGAAAAAAAATATCATTTGAAATATCAAGTCATGGGGATATCATTATAAAAGCACCTGAACGGTGTAGTAAAAAGTATCTTAAAAAAATATATGAAGAAAACTACGATTCTATTATTGAAAAATACAATTTGTTAAAGAATGATAGAAATTTGCTGAAGTTAGATACAGGATTCAATATTCCATATCGAGGTGGACAGCTTACTATTGAAATCAGAATAGCTAAGGGAAATTATGAAATAAATAATCAGAAACTGATTCTAAACGTAGGGAAACATGATAAAGAGCTTATAAGAGAGAAATTCATTGAGTTCCTTAGAAGTGAAACAGGTAAAGCGGTAAGGGCGTTAGTAGATGAGTACTCAGATTTTTTCGAAGATAAAATAAACAATATTAAAATAAAAAAGCAAGAAAAAAGATGGGGTTCCTGTTCTTCTAGAGGAAATCTAAATTTTAATTATGATTTGATTCTTATGGAAGAAGAATTTATTCGATATGTAGTAGTACATGAATTATGTCATCTTTATGAAATGAATCATTCAAGCAAATTTTGGGCTCTTTTACAAGAGTTTATTCCAGACTATAAAATGTATAGAAATATTAGAAAAAGTGTCTTTTATTAAATATGATACTAGAAAGTAAATAAGGAGCCTTCATGGGCTCCTTAGGGGACAACACTTCCAACGTCGGGAGGACAACCTCTAATACTTAAGAGGTGGAAGATTACTTATAGAATTATTATAGGACTTAAATTTTAATAGATTATGAACAAGCTTTGAATAGATGGTAAATAAGTGCCGTGGTTCGTAGGTCGTGGTTCGTAGGTCGTTTATTTGCCTGTTTTTTTAAAACAGGCTTTTTAAATTATTAGAGAGGTATGATTGTATGAGGACTTTAAGTATTAATGAAATACATTGTAGTTCTGCTTTGAATAAATTAAAGAGAAAAATTCCTTATGGATGGGATCTCAATGTTTATAGGGGATGTCAGCATGGATGTGTATATTGTTATGCAATAAACTCTAATAAATATCTTGAAAATCAAGACTTTTTTAGGGATATAAGTGTAAAAGTGAATATAGTTGATGAACTTGAGAAAGAGTTAATGAAAAAATCATGGAAGTATGATGTGATTAATATTGGTGGTGTGACGGATAGTTATCAGCCGGTTGAAGCAAAATATAAAATAATGAGAGATGTGTTAAAGCTTTTAATTAAGTACAGAAGCCCAGCAATAATTTCTACAAAATCTGATTTGATTTTAAGGGACATAGATTTGATTGACGAACTTTCTAAAATTACATATATAAATATAGCTGCTACTATTACAACAGTAGACGAAGACCAAAGAAGAATTTTGGAACCATTAGGGGTTTCATCAGAGAAAAGATTTAAAATGTTAAGTGAGTTTTCCAAAACAAATGCGTCTGTGGGGATGCACATCATGCCTATAATACCTAGATTAACTGATAATAAGGAAAATATTATCCAGTTACTTGAGAAAGGTAAAGAATCAAATATAGATTATGTATTACCTGGATTTTTATATCTAAGGGGAAAATTCAGAGGGTCATTTTTTAAGACAATAAGTGATTTTTATCCTGAGCTATATGATGAATTACAGAAACTTTATTCAAAAGGTGGAGTAGATAAATATTATAAAGATGAGTTTTATAATATGTTCAATCACAATAGGAAAAAACTAGGGATATCAAATAGTTATAGCCGTGTCTATGAAGAAAAAATTGGACAGACACAAGAAGTTCAACTTTCATTGTTTGATTAAATTTGTGCAAATGCATAAAAATAATAGTTATTTTAGTAATTAAAATATTCTCAGAAGGATATATAATGAATTATAAGAAAACGTTATCTTTATGCATGAAGTAACATGAGTTAAGTCAATAAAAATACATTTTGAAAGAGGGGACTATAATGCAAGTTACAGCTTTAGGAGCAATACTTGGTTTGGCTATCGCAATATTTTTAATTCTTAAAAAGGTACAACCTGCATATGGATTGATTATTGGAGCACTTCTAGGTGGTCTAATTGGAGGGGCAGGATTAACTGATACAGTTGGACTGATGATTGCTGGAGCCAAAAATATTATGCCAGCAGTAATTAGAATTTTGACTGCAGGAATTTTAGCGGGTGTTCTTATTGAGTCAGGAGCAGCAGCAAAAATTGCTGAAACAATAATAGAGAAAATCGGTGAATCCAAAGCATTACTAGCACTTATTATTGCAGCATGTGTATTAACAGCCGTGGGAGTATTTATTGATGTTGCTGTTATTACTGTATCACCAGTTGCTTTAGCAATTGCACAAAGGACTGGAATGTCAAAGTCATCGGTATTATTAGCAATGATCGGAGGAGGTAAGGCAGGAAATATAATGTCGCCGAATCCAAACACGATTGCAGCAGCAGAAACATTTAAGGTTGATTTATCAAGTGTTATGGCGGCTGGAATAGTACCAGCTATATTTGGTTTAATAGTGACTTTTATTTTAGCAAAATCCTTAATCAATAAAGGAGAGAAAGTTAAAGTAGAGGAACTTAGTGTTCTTAAAGAAGATAAACCGAATTTCTTTGGAGCAATAATTGGGCCTTTGGTTACTATATTATTGTTATCACTTAGACCAATGGTAGGTATAAAAGTAGATCCATTATTAGCCCTTCCTATTGGTGGTATTGTTGGGTCTCTAGCTATGGGTAAAATTAAAAATATTAATCAATACGCAACAATTGGATTGAGCAAAATGAGTGGAGTTGCAATCCTACTAATTGGGACAGGAACAATAGCTGGTATAATAAGTAATTCTGCTT
Source organism: Bacillota bacterium (assembly GCA_025210655.1). GTDB lineage: Bacteria > Bacillota > Clostridia > Peptostreptococcales > Acidaminobacteraceae > JAOARG01. Next base: position 32,372 of record JAOARG010000003.1, on the reverse strand, counting down.
TGAAAGACGTAATTATCAGTGGTCTAACTTCTACAGCACTTCCAGCATTCCTATTGGCACCTATTTCTGGTATATTGATGTCTGCTGCTACAGCATCTACAACTGCAGGGACGGCGGTAGCTAGTTCAGTATTTGGTAGTACTGTGCTGGGACTTGGTGTTGCACCACTTTCAGGAGCAGCAATGATTCATTCAGGAGCAACAGTACTTGATCATTTACCACATGGTAGCTTCTTCCACGCTACAGGTGGTAGTGTATATTTAGATATTAAAAGTAGACTTAAGGTAGTACCTTTTGAATCACTTGTTGGTCTAACACTTGCTTTTGTGTCTACAGTCATCTATGGTGTTATATTTTAGTATAGGAGTAGGAATATGAAAAATAAAATGAAGATTGTGTTGGCCCCTGATTCATATAAGGAAAGCATGACTGCTCTTGAAGCATGTGATGCAATGGAAAAGGGCATAAAGAAAATAGATGAAAATATTGAATGTATAAAAGTTCCTATGGCAGATGGAGGGGAAGGGACCACAAGATCTTTAGTAGATGCTACTGGAGGAGAACTATTAAGTGTAGAGGTGCTCGGTCCCTTAGGTAAGCCTGTAAATGCAAAGTACGGAATACTTGGAGGAGGAAAGATTGCTGTACTTGAAATGGCAAGTGCAAGTGGATTAGAACTAGTTTCACTTATAGATAGAAATCCAATGATTACCTCCACATATGGAACCGGTCAACTTATTAAGGCATGTCTTCAACATCCGATTGAAAAGATTTTAATTGGTATTGGTGGCAGTGCTACTAACGATGGTGGTGCAGGAATGATTGAAGCCCTAGGTGGGAAACTTCTTGATAAAAGTGGCAATATTATTGAAAGGGGTGGTAAGTATTTAAAAGATATTGAAAGTATTGATCTTTCCCAAGTTGACAAGAGGCTGAAAGATATTGAGATAATTGTAGCATGTGATGTTAACAATCCTCTAATAGGTGACAATGGAGCGTCACAAATCTTTGGACCTCAAAAAGGGGCTACTCCAGAAATGGTTAAAGAACTAGATCTTAGTTTAAAACATTTTGGAGAAGTGATTAATAAATCATTGGGTATAGATATAATAACTATAGCTGGTGCAGGTGCAGCAGGTGGTTTAGGGGCAGGTCTTATGGCCTTTCTTGGCGGAATACTAAAGCCAGGTATTGATATGGTTATTGAGTATTCAGGAATTGAAGATAAGATAAAAGATGCTGATATGGTTTGGACAGGAGAAGGAAGTATAGATAATCAGACTGTATTTGGCAAAACTCCATATGGTGTTGCAAAACTTGCTAAGAAATATGATAAACCAGTTATTGCTTTGGTAGGAGCAATAGGCGAAAAAGTAGATATGCTATATGAAAACGGAATTGATAGTATATTTAGTATGGTAACGGGAGCCATGACTTTGGAAGACGCTTTTGAAAGAAGCGAGAAAAATTTAGAGAATTTAAGCGAAAACATTACACGAATGATAAATATATTTAAATAATAGCTAATGGTACTGAAAATCTCAAGTGATTTTTAGTACCATTTTGCCATGGAGAGGATGATGATCATGAAATTATCTAAAGGATTGGCACAAGCAATAGTTGATGAAATGATGAAAGTAATTCCATATAATGTGAATGTAATGAATGAAAAAGGAGTTATTATTGGTAGTGGTGATAAGTCAAGAATAGGAAGTATACATGAAGGGGCACTTGAGGCGATTTCTTCAAAGAAATTAATTGAAATTGATAAACCGGGTAAAAATACTTTGCCAGGAGTGAATCTTCCGATAATTATTTCAGACAAGGTTATTGGTGTAGTAGGTATAACAGGTAGTCCTCAGAATGTTAAGCCCCTTAGTCAACTTGTAGGTATTACGGCATCTTTGTTAATCAATCAAAAGAAGAATATAGAAAAATTCAAGGAAAAAGAGAAAAGATTAGAGGAATTTTTATATGAATTAGCCTATAGAAAGAAGCAGTATGATGATCAATTTATAGCTATGGCCAAGGAATATAAAATAGATCTTAATAAGAAGCTTTATTCTGTTATATATATTGTAGAGGATAATAAAAAGTTTGAAAATTATCTCAGAAAAATGCTACCAAGCAATATTAAGTACTTAAGAATAGAATCCAATAGATACCTTGTAATATTTGAAAAGAATTTTGATAGTGAAAGAATAATGAAATACTTTGAAAGCAATGAAAATGTAAAAATGATTGGTATAGGAAGATGTGAACTAAACTTCTCCACTTCCTTTGATCAGAGTATAAAGGCTCTAGAATACGGGGAAAAGAGTTTCAAGGATAGTAAAATCGTATACTATGAAGATATAAAATTTTTGATGGAACTAAGATATAGAAATTCAGGTGAAACCGCAAAATTTATTTCAGAAATTAGATCCCATGGAGAAAAATTGGAACTAGAAGATACTTTGAAAGCTTTTTATGAATATGACGGTGACATTTCCAAAGTATCAAAAAACCTAAGAATTCATAGGAATACTTTGGCCTATAGATTAGGGAAAGTGAAAGAAATAACAGGTAAGGATCCTCGTAAGTTGTATGACCTGTTTGAACTAGTTTATGCCCTGTATTCTATGGACAAATAATTCTATGTGAAACATATACAAAGATATAAAATTCAGAATAGTTTTATAATTAGCAAGAATATAGTAATAATGTTATAATATATTTATATAAATTCATGTTTAGATCTAGGAGAAAACTATGAAAAAGAAAATTATTATAATCCCATTACTAATTACTTTAATATTGAGTGTTTTACTAATTAATAAAAAATCTTTTTCAGAAAAGATATTAGAAAATGTAAAATATACAATAATAGAGAATGAAGACAAAAACTATTTTAATTCTGAAATAACTAATAAACTATTAGAATTTCGTAAAAATATGGAATCAGAAGGTTATTACGAACCAGAAGTATCGGTATTTGAAACACCTCAGGGTGATAAACTATATATACTTGTGAGAGCTAGTAGTGTAAATCATCAAGATGGTTATGCAGTATCATATATAATTTTTAATATAGTTGGAGAAAAAATTATTGATATGACAATATCAACATGGGCTACAGTTTCTCCTGAAAAAAGAAATTTTTAGGAGGGCCTTATGAAGAAGTTTTTTTCAAAAATTGACAGATGGATTGTACTTCTCATGATTGCTGTTGTTTTGAGTGTTATTTTCACAACAATCAGGGCTTATGACAGTATTCTGATTAATCAGCAAAATGAAGAGATTGCAAAACTATCAGCACTGATAGAGTCAAACATTGATAATGCCGTTTCAACAGAAGAATTAATCGAAGTATATCTTCATGATAAGTTGAAAGTAATATCCGAGGAAATAGTTGAAGAGATTGGAAAAGATAATCTTGATAAATTTAGTGATAAGAATTTATTCTATCTAAAGGAGAAAAATAAACTCTCAGGTGTAGCGCTATTTAAAGATTATGGTGACGATATAATAATTGAAAAATCAACATTTGAAAAAGAGATTGGTTTATCAACAAAAAAGTGGGGATTTTGGTATACAGCCTTTAGACAACTTTTTGATGATGATACTGTATCAATAAATAAAGGTTACAGTGATGGATATTTTTGGGCGGGACCTAGATCATTAGCCTTTGAGCAGGAAGGGTATTATATTTTTACTTACTATAAAATTCCAGGAACAAATTATTTGTTAAATCTTTATGTAAATGATAAAAAAGCTTTTGGGGTTGTTAAGTCCAATGATCCTAATACGTTTCTTGAAAAACTAGTAGGGGAATCTACATTAATAGATGAAGTAGCCTTAATAAATGTTGAGGCTTGGAATGAAAGATTTACTGTTGAAAATAGATCTAAACTTCAAAATTATACTATAGAATATGGCTATTACACTTCTTTTTCTCCCCAAGATACCTATTACTTAAATAGGGTGAATAAGGGAAAAGAACCCTTAATAGTAGAGCAAACAATTATGGGGGAGAAGAAAACAAAAATATATTCAAAACTAAGGGAAAATAAGGTTTTGCTTTATAGTTTAAATCAAGATGATCGTCTTGATTTAAGAATGAATGTTCTTGGAATTATATTGATTGCAATAATTTTGATTGCGATTGTTACTTTTATAGTTATTAGAGTTTTTATATCCAAGTATTCCAAGCTTCTTGATGTTGAAAGGAGCAGACTTAAATTAGCAGAAGAGTATAAGCATACTGTAAGAATACTTCCAAGTATGATTTTTAGACTTGTTTGGGTAGATAATAAGATACTGGTAAAGCATTGTGAGGGTCAAGCTATAAAACATCTTGGTATTAATAATGATACAGTTGTTAATATGCCAATTGGACAAGTATTTCCAGAAAATTATTATTTGAAATCAATAGAAGGAATTAATCTTGGCTTTAGAGGTATATCCAGTGAGTTTGAATTTGAAACTGAAGATAGGATATATCAAAATAGAATTGAACCGATTATCCAATTAGATTCCCATGGGATTAAGGAGATAGTTATATTTGCTAATGATATTACTAAAATGAGAAAGTCAGAAAATAAAGCAAAGTATATGGCTTATCATGATAGTTTGACAGATATGCCAAATAGACATTATTTTAAAGAAACTGTAGAAAAGGAAATACTTGATACTACAGGAGAATTTGCGGTAGTGTTTATAGATTTAGACGGTTTTAAGAATGTCAATGATACAGCTGGACATGATGTAGGGGATATACTTCTTAAAATGGTATCTTATAGAATCAATAATGAGTTGGATTTTATGGCCTTTGCCGCAAGAATGGGCGGGGATGAGTTTGCAGTCTTAGTTAGAAATTATGAAACTAAGGACAATCTTATTAAGGTTTTAGATAGACTTAAGAATGTAATTAGCAAAGAATATACGATAAGAGAAGATAAATTCAAAATAAGCGCAAGTATGGGAGTAAGTTTGTACCCTGAAAATGGTACAAACTATACAGCATTATTAAAAAATTCGGATATAGCATTATACGATGTGAAATACTCAGGTAAAAATGGATATAGTTTTTATAAAGATAAGTAAATGAATGGGTCTGTTCAATATATGTTGAACAGACCCATTATTTATATACTGTCTATAAATTTATCAACTTGTCCTTCATCAGTTGCCCAAGAGCAGACTAAACGAATTACTGAATTATTTGCATCGTTTTTTTCCCATATATGAAAATCAAAGTTTTGCCTAAGTTCTTTTATCTTTTCGTCTGAAAAAATAGGGAAAATCTGATTGGTATTAGACTTTGCAAGGAGTGGGTAACCTTTTTCTATAATGGCATTTTGTAATTTTTGAGCCATATCACATCCATGTTTTGCTAAATCATAATATAAGTTATCTCTAAATAATTCTTCAAACTGAATTCCCAGTATACGACCCTTAGCTGTTAAAGCTCCTTTTTGTTTTATATAGAATCTAAAATCCTCATTAAGGGATTTTTTATTGATTACTAAGGCTTCACCAATTAGGGCACCATTTTTTGTACCACCGATGAAAAAGGAATCAGTGTATTTTGCAAAATCTTCTAATGATAAGTTTCCATTCTCGCCAATAATTGCAGATCCAAGCCTTGCTCCATCTACATATAATAAAAGATTATTCTTCTGGCAAAACTCGTATATTTCCTTCATTTCTTCTCCAGAGTATGTTGTACCAACTTCGGTAGGGTTTGATATGTAGACAAGTTTTGGTTTTACCATGTGTTCATCTGTATGATCATCAACTACCCCTTGAATTTGTGATGTTGTAATTTTTCCATTACTTGTAGGGACTGTTATTACTTTATGACCTGTAGCTTCAATAGCTCCAGTTTCGTGTGTAGCAATATGACCACTTTCTACAGCAATACAAGCTTGATGAGGTCTAAGAAAAGAACTAATTGCTATTAAGTTAGTTTGAGTTCCACCAGCAATTAGATGAATATTGCAATCACCATTTTTTAGATGTTTTTTTATTAAAACTTTAGCATTGATAGAATGGCTATCATTGCCATAACCCAGCTCCTGTTCCATATTAGACTTAATTAATGCCTCTAATATGCTACTATGTGCACCTTCGCTGTAATCATCTCTAAAAGAATACATATTATCACTCCTATTATTTTTTTAGTTTATATAAATAATTTATGGTAAAATCGGCTTGTTTTCTAGGGGAGATGAAAGAATTATTGTTGTTTTAGTGCTCCCGATAGCTTGTATTTTATCAAGCAGTCTTTCTAATTCTTCAGTATCTTCAACAATAACTTTGATTTGCATACAATCGTCACCAGTTAGGTGATGACATTCAATGATTGTATTTTCTTCACTAGCAAGCTGTAAAAATGCTTTGTGGTTAGTAACTTTTAATCCAACATTTATTAGGGCTCTAATATGCTTTTTTAGTTTTTTTGGATTTACAATCGCTTTATAGCCTGTAATTATCCCGCTGTCCTCAAGTTTTTTTACTCTTTCTGTTACTGCTGGAGATGTAAGGGCAACTTCCTTGCCTAGATCCTTCATAGAAATACGAGCATCTCTTTGCAATATTTCAAGTATTTTTCTATCTGTACTGTCCATATATCCTCCTAATATAATAAAGTTTATATATTTATTTGATTTATTATTTTAACTAAACTAATTTTAACACTTGTTTTAAATTATGTACAGAAAAACAAACAGGTGTTAAAATTAAGATAATTAGAGAAAATGTTTTATAAATAAATAGAAAGCCTTAATATTGTTAAAAATATTAAGTGTTTTACTGATAACTCGAATTTTTAATAAGAGTAAATATATTATTTTTCATTATGATTTAAAAATATGGAGGAGATATTATGTCAAAAGTAAAAATTACAGAGACTATTCTTAGGGATGCTCATCAGTCCTTAATCGCCACAAGATTAAAAACTGAGGAGATGCTTCCAATACTAGATAAACTTGATAATGCAGGATATCACGCACTTGAAATGTGGGGTGGTGCCACTTTTGATGCTTCATTAAGATTTTTGGATGAAAATCCATGGGATAGACTAAGGTTAATAAGGAAAAATGTTAAAAACACAAAATTGCAGATGTTGTTAAGGGGGCAAAATATTCTGGGTTATAAGCATTACCCCGATGAAATTGTAGAAGAATTTATAAAAAAGTCTGTTTACAATGGTATTGATATTATTAGAATATTTGACGCATTAAATGATGTCAGAAATCTTAAAGTTGCAATAGAAAGAACTAAAAAGGAAGGTGCACATGCCCAGGGTGCAATTTCATATACTGTCAGTCCTGTTCACACAATCGAGTCATTTGTTAAATTATCTAAAGAAATAGAGGAAATTGGAGCAGATTCGATTTGTATAAAAGATATGTCCGGTCTATTAAAACCATATGATGCATATGAGTTAGTGAAGGCATTAAAGAAAAGTGTTAGTATTCCTATAGAACTACATTCCCATTGCACAAGTGGATTAGCTTCTATGACCTACTTAAAGGCTATAGAAGCAGGTGTAGATATAGTAGATACTGCTATATCACCTTTTGCAACAGGAACTTCACAACCTGCAACAGAACCACTAGTGTCAACTCTGGAAGGAAGTGATTATGATACGGCTATGGATTTAAGTAGATTAAATGAAATAGCAGAGTATTTCAGGCCTATAAGAGAAAAGGCACTTGAAAGTGGTTTGATGAGTAGCAAGGTATTGGGGGTCAATATAAATACCCTTATTTATCAAGTTCCGGGAGGAATGTTATCTAATCTTGTTTCCCAGTTAAAGATGCAAGGTGCCGAAAATAGATTGGATGAAGTTTTAGATGAAGTTCCAAGGGTTAGGAAAGATTTAGGATACCCTCCACTAGTTACACCTACTAGTCAAATTGTAGGAACACAAGCTGTGCTAAATGTTTTGACTGGGGAAAGATATAAAATGGTTCCAAAGGAAGTTAAACAGTATGTGAAGGGAATGTATGGAAAGTCTCCTGTAGAGATTTCTGATGAAGTTGTTAAAAAGATAATAGCTGATGAAGATCGAATTTCTTGCAGGCCGGCTGATTTGCTTACATCTGATTTTGAAGAGAAAAAGAAAGAAATTGCAATGTATTATGAGGATGATGAAGATGTATTATCATATATTTTATTTCCTCAAGTCGCTGAAAATTATTTCAAATATAGACAAGCGAAAAAGTACAAACTCGATAGTACTTTACTAAATATAAAGGATAAAGTATATCCAGTTTAAAGTAAAAGCAGCCTTGGAATCTAAGGCTGTTTTTCTTGTTGCAGTATGAAATCTATGTTAAGATAATCAATAGAATATGTTGATAGTACAGCTATTATAGTTGCTTTAAAATATAGTTTTAAGGGGTAATAGGATGGACAACAAGATACTTAGCAATTTTTTGATAATCTCTACATTGTTACTAATTAACCTTGCAGTATATGGATATAGAAAAAGAGAGATACCTGGAGCCAGATATTTCGGATATTTAATACTTGCTATGGTAATACATACACTGAGTTATGCTATGGAGTTGACTGCTTCTACTGTTGAGGGAATGTTTTTTTGGATAAGGATGGAATACATTGGGGCTTCTTTTTATCCATTTTTTTTGATTCTGTTTGTTAGGGAGTACACTGACGATACTAAACTATTTAATAATATAATTGTAAAGATAATGGGAATAGAGAATTTATTTACATTGCTTTTGGTATTTACAAGTAAATATCATACTTTTTATTATAAATCATTAGGTGTTGATAATACTTATGGCTTTAACACATTAGCTATAGAAAAAGGAGTTTGGTATAATATCCATGCAATTATTCTAATGTTTTCTTTTATTTATGCCCTTGTAATTTTTATTAAAAACTATATGAACTCAAAAGGGGTATTTAAGAAAAGAATAGGATTTATGATTGCGGGTTTTTCCATTCCTATGGTTACTTTTTTTATATATTTTTTAGGATTTGGTCCTGCATATATAGATTTGTGTCCCTTTGCATATTTACTTATGAGCGCAATGGGTATATTCGGATTTTTTAATTATAGCACTTTGTTTTATGTGCCGATAAACCACTCTATGATTCTTGATTCTATGGATCAAGCAGTATTTGTTGTAGACAACGACGATTTTATAGTAAGTTGTAACAGGAATTCTAAAATATACTTTAAATCCTTAGAAAAAATTAAATTAGGTGAAGGTATAGAAAATATTATGGAACTTAAATCCTATGATATTGTAGATGGTTTGGTTTGTAAAATTGATGAAAGAACATTAAAATTTAAGATAATAGATGAGAAAAAACATAATGGTAGAATATTTGTTATTACCGATATAACAGAGCAGGAATTGAGAAAAAGACAGTTGGAAATATTTGCGAACGAAGATTCCCTTACAGGATTGTATAACAGAAGATGCTTCATGGAGAAAATAAACGATAGTAGAGAAGGGGTTTTTGCAATTCTTGATATTGATCATTTTAAGAGAATAAATGACAACTATGGTCATTTTCAAGGTGATACGGTTCTTAATGTATTTGCAAGAAAACTAAAGAGAAATTTTAGTGAGTATACGGTATGTAGATATGGTGGAGAGGAGTTTGCTTTATATACGGAACACAAAAATGTTAATCAAGTATATAAAGGACTTGAGAACTTTAGAAAGTCAGTAGCAAAAGAAGATTATCCTTTTGCAATAACTTTTTCGGCGGGCATATCATTTTATAATGAAGGAAATGTTAATGAAGGAATTTTAAAAGCTGATGAGAAGTTATATGAAGCAAAGAACGATGGAAGAAATTGTGTTAAATTTTGAAAGTAGCTGTTTAGTAGAGGTGAGTAAATGTTAAAAGCAACGATTATGTTATGTATAATTACTTTAACAGTCTATCTAATTGATACATTTGCATACTCATTAAAATTAGTAATTTATAGGAATAAGCAGTATTCATTGACTGGGGCAACATTTAACATAGTGAGTTTTTTCTCCAAGTTTGCTCTTATGTTTCAAGCACCCTTGTTGGGTATGCTTATTGATATAAATATTAGAGCAAATACTTTTCCTGAAAAGGATTTTAGATTGATTATTCTATGTGCAAGTCTAGGAGTAATTATTGCAATCATATTGTTACCTAGTTTTATTAATATATTTACAAAAGTAGTAGATTATACATCAAAAGAAGGATCTTTAATAAAAACTGGGATAAAAGTAGTAAAACCAGAAAGTATTAAAGGTATAAGAAGATTAATTAGACAACCAAAGTTCCTAGATGCACTAAAAATTTTAGATCTAGGTAAGTATAAGTGGATTCTTTTATTAAACCTATTGGTCACAGGGATTCATACAATAGGAATATTGTCATCCTATTATGGAGCTTTATATCTTCCAGAGGCTAGACTATCAATAGCAGGTTTTTCAGGGAGCATAAACTCAATAGCTTCAATTGTTCTAATATTTCTAATTGAGCCTAGGGTATCAATGATATGTGACAGTGTTTACAAAGGAAAAGAAAATTATGAAGAGTTAAAATTATTAGTAATGATACTAGTAATGTCAAAGTTTTTGGGAACTATAATAGCACAAATACTATTTATACCAGGTTCGAAATGGGTTGTTTTAGTTTATAAGATCTTAGTTGGAATGGAAATTTAGAGAAAAGGGTCAGTCGTTTTTAATGACTGACCTCTTTCAATTTCCCAAACTCACACAACTTAATAAGGGGACAACCTTCACATACCGCTTTCTTCTTACAATGCCTTTTCCCATGCTCAACAATAAGGGCATGGTATTCATTGTAGAGATATAGATCTTTTTCAATCCAATCTTCTATAAGTAATCTAAATCTATCATAATCCTTTGGTACTTCGATTCCTATCCTTGTAAAAAGTCTCCTAGTATATGTATCAACTACGAAGTAAGGTTTTTCTAATGCATATGTTAAGATACAATCTGCTGTCTCTTTTCCAATACCTTTAATATCAAGCAACTCACTTCGGAGTAATTCTCCATCTTTATTTTGTGCATCTTTTATATTAAAGTTATATTTTTTATACCAATTAGTTAAGTTCTTTAACTTCTGAGCTTTTTGATTATGAAAACCACTGGGTCTAATTATTGCAGAGAGATTTTCATTTTCTATATTTAGAATTCTTTCAGGTGATAGGTCACCCTGAAAATTAGAAATAGCCTTTTCTACGTTTGTCCAGCTAGTATTTTGAGTTAATATGGCTCCAATCATCATTTCGTATGTTGTTTCTGATGGCCACCAATTTTGATTTCCATATGCCCTATGAAGTTTATTATATATAATTTGAATTTTTTTAAGACTGCCTATATGACTTTTAAGTTTTTTTTCGTTTTTTAGTTTGCTGTTGTATCTATGATAATTCATAATTACCTCCGTAAAAGATTCATAGCTATCTAAATGGACAAGTATATTATAGCATTTTTGAAATAATAAAATATAATAAGTAGGACATGATATAGGGGGGTATAAGTAACAAGATATAAGTAGTATAATAAATACATAAATTTTAAATTATTCAGGAGGGATTAATATGTTTAACTTATTAAAGAACAGAAGAAGTATTAGAAAATACACAGATGAAAAGGTTCCAGAAGATGTAGTTAGTATTTTACTTAAATCAATATTAACTTCTCCATCGGGAAAAAATATTCAACCTTGGGAAATAGTTTATTTGAATGATGAGGATAAAGTTAGTAAATTAGCCGATGCAAAGGCTCAAGGTGCAGAATTCTTATCAGCTGCAAAGCAGTGCATTGTTATTTTAGCTGATGAGTCTAAAACAGACGTTTGGATAGAAGATGTATCAATAGCTTCTACAATAGCTCATTTATCAGCTCATGCCTTAGGTCTTGGGTCATGTTGGATTCAAATAAGAGGGAGAAATACTGCTGATGGAATTTCTTCAGAGGAATATGTAAGAAAAATAGTTGGTATTCCTGAGAATATTAGGGTGGAAGCAATAATTGCATTTGGTTATGCTGCAGAAGAAAAGAGACCAAAGGAAGAGGAAAAGTTAAAACTTGAGAAAGTATTTGCAAATGAATACGGTAAAAGATATTTCGATTAGAAATAATTGTCTTAAGGGGTTGGTATAATGAATATAGTTGGATATAGAACACTAAAAACAGCAATTGGTGCCGTAATTGGAATAGCAGTAGCACAATATCTTAATCTAGATTATTCAGTTTCAGCTGGAATTATTGTTATGCTTTCTATTCAAAACACAAAACGTAAGTCTATTAGGTTAGCATGGCAAAGACTTTTGACTTTTTTTATAGCAATGTCTATGAGTACAATATTATTTACAGTATTGGGACATCATGTAGCCATATTTGGATTATTTATTATTTTCTTCACACCTATTCTAGTGAGGATGGGCATGACCATGTCATTGATAATTAATTCAGTCTTAGTTTCCCACTTGTATTTGAGTGATACTATTACATGGGGAGTATTGGGAAATGAGCTAGCCCTTATGTTAATCGGTCTATGTGTTGGAGTAGGGGCGAATATGTATATGCCTAATATGGAGCATAAGGTTATTAGACTTCAAAAAGATATAGAAGCAGAACTAAAAGCTATGCTTGTGTCCTTCAGTTTAGCTTTGAAAAACCAATGTGAAATTGATGAATGTCAGGACCATGATATGATAAAGGAAGCAGAAAAGTTGATTAGTATGGGCATGTATAAAGCAGATGTGTTCTTGAATAATTATGTATCAGTTGATAATACATATTATATGTCATATATGGATATGTGTGAAAATATGTTTCACATAATAAAGCATATGGATAGACATTTTAAAACTTTCATTATTTCTAGGGAAGAAGCAGAAATTCTGGCTGAATTTACGATAAAAGTATCTGAAAGTCTCTTCGATTTTGCCACAGCTGGTAAAGATTTAGAGGAGCTTAGTAGATTAAAGAGAAGATTCAAAGAAAAAGATTTACCTAAAACTAGAGAAGAGTTTGAAGATAGATCTATATTGCTTCAGTTCTTATATGATTTGGAAGAAATCATAAATATAAAGTGTATGTTTAAAAGAAAATATTTGAAGTATAGTGGTGTGCTGTTAGAGTCATAAATAAAGAGGGAATCATAATGAAAATAAAGAAAAATAAAAGAGAATATTACCTTTATAGTATGTTATTGATAGTTTTTTTTCTACTTCTAGGACAAATGTCTTTTTTGGTATATTCTTCTAGGGTTAGCCAAGGGGAAGATGAGCAGATGCATTTGATTGCTCAGTATTATGCCCAAAATATTCAAGAGAATTTGATATCCAAAATTTATACGGTAGATTCATTGGAAACGTTGTTAGATATAACAATGTATGATGAAAAGAAGTTTTCTGATTGGGCGCCATCAATCTATAGTAACGAAAAAGGTATTGGGTCAATTCAATTAGCCCCAAATGGCATAATTTCATACATTTATCCACTGGAAACTAATGAAAAAGCAATAGGACATGATTTGTTGAAAGATAGGAGAAGAGATGATGGGGCAATTGAGACCATTGCTTCTATGGATACTAAATTTATAGGACCTGTTACCTTGATTCAAAATGGAAGAAGAGCGGTTATCTCAAGGAAACCAATTTTTAGGACAGTTGAAGAAAATGAAGAATTTTGGGGTTTCTCTATTGTAGTTATTTATGTTGACGATATTATACCTAGTAAAATAGATGAGGAAAACTATAAAATTCTTATATTAGGAGATGATCCTGATGCAGAAAAAGTACCAATAGTTTATAAGAGTGATGATGATACTACATTTTCTGAAATAAACTATCCAATATATTTACCAGGGGCAAAATGGAATATAAGCATAAGTAGTGTTAAAGAAAGTGATAACCTAATTATTCACATAGCAATTATATTGATTTCTATTCTTTTTTCACTTCTTTTTATATTTAAGAATTATAAAATATATAGGCAAAACCAAGAAATTCTTGAATTAAATCGAACTCTAAATGAAATATCAATTAGAGACTATCTTACAGGTCTTTACAATAGGAGGGGTATTAAGCAAATTGTTTCACAGATGCCAGAAAGATTTGATAAAGCCTTTGCAGTTGCTATGGTGGATATAGATGATTTTAAAGATATCAATGATACATATGGTCATGATGTAGGGGATGATACTTTAAAATATTTTTCTAATCTTGCTTTAGTAAATTGTGATGATAATGTCCTAATATCAAGAATCGGTGGGGATGAGTTTATGTTTTTGTTTGATGAAAAGAGCTACAAAGAATCACTGCAAACTATTAGGAGGATTATTAAGGAATTAAATAAGGAAAATGACTTTGAAATAAATATTAATATATCATGTGGTATAGCTTATGGTAGTGATATAAGTTCTTTTGATAAGATATCAATAAAAGCAGATAATGCTTTGTATGAAGCAAAAAAATCAGGAAAAAATAAAATTGTAGAAGCATAGAACTGTTGAAGAAGTAGTAGATGAAAATTTATCACAGAATATCTTTTCTAGGCCATTAGCAGTGTTAAGAGATGGAGTGAATCATGGATATAAAAAAAACAATTGAAAGAGTTCCAGGTGGAATGATGGTTGTTCCCTTAATTGCAGGAGCTATAATTAATACATTTTGGCCTGCTGTACTTGAAATAGGTGGTTTTATTACCCCTTTGCTAAAGAGTGGAAGTAGCACTTTGATAGGTCTCTTCTTATTTTGTACAGGGGCTAGTATCAATTTTAAATCGGCTGGAATAGCTGTAAAAAGAGGTGTAATGGTATCTATTAGTAAAATAGGTATTGGAGCTATAGTAGGAATATTAGTTATGAAAATATTTGGTCGAGAAGGAATTTTAGGATTATCATATTTAGCAGTAATTTCAGGGATGACAAATGGTAATGGAGGCTTATACGCAGCTCTTACTTCTGAATTTGGTGATGAAAATGATAGGGCAGCTACTGCTGTTATTGTTATTAATAGTGGTCCATTTATTGCCTTGATCATTTTGGGGATGTCTGGAAGTGCATCGGTACCTATTATGTCCTTTATAGCAATAGTTCTCCCTATACTTATAGGTATGCTTGCTGGAAATTTGGACCAAGAACTAAGAAAAATGTTTTCTGTAGGTGCTACTATGGTTATACCATTTTTCTCATTTGCATTAGGAGCAAATTTAGACCTAAAAATGCTAATTGTTGGAGGTATACCAGGAATTATATTGGGTCTTGTCACGGTGTTTTTAGGTGGTTATTTCAATGTCAAAGTGGATAGATTTTCAGGAGGTACAGGTGTTGCGGGGGCATCAATTTCGTCGGTAGCTGGAAATGCAGTAGCTACACCTATGGCAGTAGCAATGGTTGACCCTAGTCTTTATAAAATGGCAGTTATAGCAACACCTCAAGTTATGGCTGCAATGATTACAACAGCTCTAATTACCCCATTATATGTAAATTACATAAAAAAGAGGGGCAGTCGTTAAATAGACTGCCCCTTTTTTATGTGAGATCTAATCGAAATAATTGTCGATTTGAGCTATTCTGGTAAATGAACCTGGATTTCCATTTGAATCAAGTTTAGAAGCATTCAGGGCAAGGAAATTATGCCCACCTGAGTTATATGCTATAAAATGATAGGTGTATGATTCCCCATCGATTTCATTTAGTTGACTTTGATTAATTCCTAGTAAGGATAAGTCATCCCTTGATGTTAGTTCATTACCATCAACTGATAGTATAGCCCTACCATAATCACCATTCTTTATTTCTACATTTCCCGCTATAGCTTCTTTTTCAAAGGCTTCCAGTAAAATTGCTACGTTTTCTTCATGTAGTCTTTCTACATCACCTGTAAGAGGTACGAATTCTTGTTTTGAAGAATCATAATATCTTTCCTCTACCTCGAAACGTGATTTAGTATTACTTTCTTCTAAGTTGTTATAGTAATTTGATGCTTCTGGTATACTGCTTGATAGAGAATTTCCATGAACAATATCACCATCTACATAAGAAGGGATTTTATCGATATATTTTGGAACTAATATACTTTGATAGTTGTTTAAAATAATGTGAGAGAGTAAATCTTCATCAGTTTCATGTACATAATCAAATTTGTCATCTGGTAAATCGTCCTTTGCTTGTGCTAAGATACATGCTTCCCTAACAAAATCATAGTTAGCTTGATTTGATTTAATTTTAGCATTAGCAAAAACATTTCCGTATTTAGTAGTTGCTATTGATAATATAACCCCTAAAACAGAAATTACGATAACTAATTCTATAAGTGTGAAGCCTTTTTTATTCTTTATGTATTTCATGGTTTTTAATCTCCTTATTGTCATGTATTACCATTATAATAGTTTGTCATATGATATGTAAATGCTTACATGGTAAATATTTGGTTAAGATTAAACTAAGATTTGTAAATGCAGTTCTAGAGTGAAGTAAATGTGAAAATACCTCTAATTGTCAAAGTAATAATAATAGAAATAATATATAATTACATGTACTGATATAGAGACAAATTTTATAGTGGTCTTGTTAGGGGCTACAATAAGATATATTGGAGGGGTAAATATCAAAAAACAATATAATGACGGTAAATCTCCAGTGAGATTGGAGATATATAATGTGAAGAAAATGGATTACAGATGGCATGATAACCTCTTGATAATTAAAGTGTTAAAAGGTAAGGTAAGAGTAAGGGTATGGGCAAGGGAGAACTATCTTGAGGTTTCAGATTTCATTATAATGAATCCATATGAAACATATGAAATAGAAGGACTGACTGAAGATAATAGCTTGGCTTTTATATATTTTGATAGCACATTTGTTGAAGAATATACTTCCGATAGACTTTCAACTATTATTTTATGTAATACGTATTATTATAGAAATAATAATCAAGAAAAGTATCAAGTTTTACAAAGATATATCGAACAGCTTACCTACATGTTTGAGACAGGAGAGAAACTTGAAAAACTAGTATCTTGTTCAGGAGTTATCCTTTCTTATTTGTTTGAAAATTTCGACTATTTGAGGTGTGGAATTAGATTCAAAAGGTATAGTGAAAAAATAATTAATAGATACTATTATGTTTTTAAAAGTCTCTTTGAAATGAATAGTAGTGGGATAAGCTCTCTGAAAGATGTATGTGAGAATTTAGATATTAGCTATGGTCATATGAGAAAAGATATTAGGGAGCGTTACGGATTTGGTTACAAATGGTTGAGATATTCAATAATGATAAAGCACGCTACTATAATGATTGCTACTAGTAATTACTCAATAACATATATCAGCGACCATTGTGGATTCTCTGATCAAAAGTACTTAATACAGTATTTTAAAGAGTTTTATGATCTAACCCCATCTGAGTTTAGGGAAAAATTTGATAAAGGATCAAATGAATATAATGAGATAATTATATATTAAAATCCTATAAATACCCCGTTTTGTCAATGTGACTTTCAGAAAATATTGTTATAATGTCAATATCAGTCATAGTATACACATATTAAACGTAAACCCCTATATATTATGTTTAAAATGTTTCTAAAATAACAATACACACTTTATTCCTTGTTTTATTATGACTGAAGAAAAAAGTAGTACCCTTTAATAAGGATACTACTTTTACTATTTGTGGATCTTTATAATCTTCCATATGTGGGGGGAAGACAGTAATAACTTTTTTAATGATACTTACCATTTTTCCATGTGTACATTCATTTGAGAAAATCTTTCTGGTGTCTTTTTCTTTTCATCAGGATAACCTAATGAAACAACAGAAAATGGAATAATGTGATCTGGAGCTTCTATAATATCTTTCAATCCATTTACTCTGTCTTCTTCTGGATAGATACCTAACCAAACTGAGCCTATTCCTAAATCAGTAGCAGCTAGGAGGATATTTTGTGTTGCTGCGGAGCAGTCTTGAATCCATAGTCCTGGGAATTTCTCTTTTTTCATATTACCACAAACTACAATAGCAAGATTTGCTTCCTTTAGGGGATGAGAGTAAGGATGTACATCAGTAATTCTCAACAGTTTTTCCTTATCTCTTATTACTACGAAATCCCAAGGTTGAGCATTGCCACCGGAAGGAGCGTACATTGCAGCCTCTAAAAGTTTATTTAATTCTAATTCGCTTATCTCTTTATTTGTATACTTTCTAATACTTCTTCTTTCGATAATACTTTTAATAGTATCCATGATACCTCCTAATTTTTTATTTTAAATACATTATAATATATAGCCACAAAATAAAAAATAATGCACTTTTTTGAAAGGAACTTTCCTAAAAGTAAGTTATGAGAATTAGTGTATAAAATAAAATTCAAAATCATTTATTCAGCTTGATGACATATTTATGGTATAATTATTATGACATATTGTATTGATGCTTAGTAGTTCCCGTTTTACTTACATATATGAAATAAAAGTTTTACTTAAGGGGTTGTCTTTATGATGTATTCAGAACTTAGTCTTAGAAGAATGCTTAAAAAAGGTGTCGATAATTTATCGAAGGATGAGTTATTAAAGTATAATATAATGAACTATATAAGGATGATACATCTGAATAAGGATGATTTTGTTGCTTCAAGATATAAATCAAGATATTTTGATGGTTTGAAGATGTATTTTTGTAAGGAAGCTGGAGCAATATTTGGAAAAATATATTGTTATTGGAATGAGACAGACATTAGAGTCTTTCTTTTCAATGATTTTGGCTATGACGAAATATTTGAAGATAGTTTTACATTTGATATAGGAATCTTTGAAGAATGATAAAAATAGGGGAGTCGTTAAATAACGACTCCCCATTATATTCTTATAAATTTTTCATATCATAACAAGAAATTCTTCGTTTTTCTAAGTTGCTAAGAATGGCTTTCTCTATTATCCAAATTACATTCATAGCTTCAACTGCTTTTACAATTAATTCAGAACCCTTGGAAATAGCATCATGTACGTTTTCGTAATAAAGGCGATAGTTTCCAGGAATACTTTCGTAAACTTTTCTACTTTCGATAGTATTAAGAACTCCCCACAGTTCTTCGGGCTCTTTTCCCCATTCTGGATATGTTGGCCTTTTTCCAGATCTTAAATCACTTTCTTGTATATCTAGACCATACTTTTGAAAACTCCCCTTGCTCCCTGAAATAATAAATCTTGGTAAAGGCTCTTTAACTAGGCTACTGGCTTTTAAAGTAACTTTTAGAGATTCATAATACATGATCAATTCGAAATTATCATCGACTTTTCCATTTCTTTGATGGGAAATATCACAATAAATTTCTTCTGGAATCCCAAAAAGATAAAGGGCTTGATCGATTAAATGTGAACCTAGATCAAATAGTACACCAGAACCAGGTGTATTTTCTTCTCGCCAAGAATTTTTCTTTATTTCATTTCTAAATCTGTCAAAGTGAGATTCGAATTCTACAATATCACCAAGTACATTAGATTGTATAATTTCTTTTACAGTTAATAAATCGCTATCAAATCTTCTGTTTTGATAAACAGAAATAAGTAATTGTTTTTCTATTGCCAGCTTTGTTAGAAGTTTACCTTCTATTGATGTTACTGTAAATGGTTTTTCTATAATTACGTGCTTATTATTCTTAAGAGCATTTTCAGCAATTGGAAAATGATGAATATTTGGTGTACTTACTATAACTAGGTCTATATTTGGGTCTTGGGTTATATCTTCAAAAGAACTTACCACTTCAGCATCAGGAAAGTCTTCCTTAGCACTCTGTATTTTCTCAGGGGAACGGCTAGAAATTTTTTTAACACTGAATCCCTCAACATATTTAATTATTGCTCCGTGAAAAATTCTACCTGATAGACCATATCCTATAATCCCTACATTAATGTTTCTCATATAAACCTCCCTTTGTCTATTTGAATATTTTAATTTTATTTCCTTTTGAGTAGAAGTCCAATCTGTCATTAAGTGATTTTGTATGAAATTCTATTAAGTGCTTATCAGGATCATTGATATAAATAGAACTTCCTTCTTCACTAAATCTTTCTCGGCCATTGTGATATTCGATTCCGTTATTATCATAATATAGCTTTAGGTTGATTAACTGACTTTCTTGGACCGAAAATGCTATATGATCATAGCTGTCCTTTTTCTTTGTAAGCTTTTCATTTAGGGCGAACCAAATACCATCTAAGTCAAAGTATGCCATTTTATCACCAAGTGCGATTACACTTTTATCAAAAAGCTTTTCGTAAAAATCAACTGATTTGTCTAAATCAGAAACTTCAAATGTAATATGGTTAATTTCCAGTTTCAAAATAGGGAATACATTTGCAAAATCAATCTTTTTTTCAATTCTTGATTTCCAGTCAATGTTTTTAAGCCACACTTTTAAGTTGTCTTTATCTTTATTGCTATTTAGAATTTCTAAATCAAGCAGTATTTCTACAAGATGTAAAATGTTATTTATTTGGACTTTATCAGAAAAAGAATCATAAAAAAAAGTACCTAAGCCACTTTTTTCAAAACCATCTTCTAATTTTGTTATGTTGTTGTTTACTTCAACTATTTCGTTTTTGAATATATAATTGAGAGTTTTTTCAACTTGGCTAATACTATATTTAGTAAGCTCCCATTCATTATTTTCCCTAGGAATCTTTAATAGTATTCCTTCATAATGATCGTATTTCCAATAAAACAATTTATTTGTGTAATCTGAGTATATCTTGCTCCAAGGGTTCATATCATATCTCCTTTAAAAGAAATTATCTCAATATAATTATATCAAAATAATTATACTGAGATAATATTAATAAATCATTTTAACGAAAAGCTTTAAAAATTCTTAAAACAGATACATAAAATTCTTGTCTTGTCATAACTCTTTTTGGATCAACTCTTCCATCTGAAAACTTACTATATACTCCTTTTTCAACCCAGTAGAAAAGTGAATCAAGGTATACAGGCTCTACAGTCTGTACATCTGCAAAATAAACATTTGTTAAAGATTTTTCATAAGGGTAGAGTGTTTTAATTCCAGCATATAAATAAAAACTTGCTTTTTCCCTAGTTAGAGCAGCGTCTGGAATGAATAAATCACCTGAGAACTTAGCTATAATTCGGTTTTCCACGGCAATTTTAGCATTCATACTGCTTGTATCCTTTAATAGCATATTGCTTTGAGGATAATTTAAACCCCTAAGTTTTTCTAAAAGAGGTACATATACATCGACAAAATCTTGACGCGTTAGAGCTTTGTCATAACTATTTCTCATGTTATCTGGTATGAGACCTAATGATATTGCTTCCTTAATCCATTGGTCTGCCCACTTAGCAGGGGTATCTGAGTAATCTTTGTTATCTAAATTACTTTGATCAGGCTGTGATGTAACATTTAAAGATTGATTGTCATCTACATAATTATCCTTAGAGAGATATACAGGAAGTTCGTGAACGATTCCCCAGTAATGTCCTTTTAAATATGGAGCATATGGATTTTCTGTATTGTTTTCAACATCATTAGCAGGATCAGCAGGGGATTTTACCATAAACTCAAAGTCATCTCCTGCTTTATTGAAGTAAGCAATGAAATATATATTTCTACTATCACTTTTTGGATGAATACTAAAGCTGACTCTTGTTGCGTGGGTGTTCTTCTCTGGAAGTTCCAGGTATGGTTGTTGGAAGAATAAGAAGAATGATTCCATAGCTTGAACTTCATAACTGTTGAAGGTTCTAGTATTTCCCGGTAGTGGATTAGTCCCTGAAACTAAAATATTTTTGTATTCGCCACCAGGATGCTTCATATAAATTGTGTAATCTGATATTGAAACAGGTAATCGATAAACTTTGTAGTAAGGGGCAAAATCATAGTATAATAAATTACTAAAATTATCGTTGAACTCATCTGGGTCCGTTACTTCTGATGGAGCTTCAGCAGTAATCCAAGTATTTGGTGAAATAGTTTCAATAGCAATATCACCAAAAGTGTAGCTGCTAAATATTAAAAGCAGCCCTATAAAAATTCCCAACCTTTTCATATAACCATTCCTTTCTCCTTATAGTACTTAGCTTTTATATTTATACCCCATTTCAAATAAATTATTGTATACTTAAATTTTTTATTGAAACTTAAGGCAGTTCTTGAAAGGATGTTATAAAATAAGGGTATATATGAAAAATCAAAGGAGATGAAATTATGGAAAAACCAAAGTTTGCAGTTTTACAGCGTATTATAAATGGTGAAAGAACTTATGGAATCACACCAAGAATTGCTGGGGGATTCATATCACCAGATAATCTAATAAAAATAGGCCAAGTGGCTAAGAAGTATAAAGGTGTACTTAAGATTACTTCCGGTCAGAGAATTGCTATATTAAGATTAAAAGCTGAAGATGTTGAAAAAGCATGGACTGATCTTGGAATGGAGCCAGGGGTCTTATCTACTTATTCAGTAAAAAATGTTGAAATGTGTCCAGCTACTTTCTGTAAAAGAATGAAACTAGACTCTTTAAAGTTAGGTATGAAATTAGAAAAGAGATATTATGGACAAAGTGCTCCCAATAGAACAAAAATAGGGGTTTCAGGATGTAGAAATGCATGTGGTTCTGTCAATGCAAAGGATATCGGTGTTATTGGGACATTTGACAAGGGATTTGTAATTAAAGCTGGTGGAAGTGCTGGATTTCATCCTAGACTAGCTGATGTTATTGCTGAGAACTTAAATGAAGACGGGGCATATTACATGGTTGAAGCTATTTATGACTATTACAATGATAAGGCAGAGATGGGTTTAAAACTGGGAGATTTTATCGATCAGCTAGGTTTAAGTCAATTTATTGAAGATGTAAATGAGATATTTAAAAAGAAAATAAAAGAGCATAGTGTAGACAATGACGGTATTTTAGAAGAAAATCAGTAATTGTTTTATATAAATTTCGGGGGTGTATATGAAAACTATAAGGGGAAAATTATTGCTCGTATATGGACTTTTCTTAATTATATTGATTGTCAGTATTTATTCTTCATACGTTGCTATTGATGCTCAACATCAGCATTTAGTATTAAATGATATCTTCCTTAATCAAAAGCTTTTAATAGAGCGGATTAGTCAAAATACTGTTAATGTTGGTAATACTGCCGTTGTTAATATGATGTACTTTGATATTCAAAGGGAAGAAAATATTGATAAAATTGAAGATTCAATAGTAGAACTCGAAATTATTAATAACAGTATAAGAAACTTGCAATATGAGAAAGATGGTGAGATTATACCACTGAAGTTCAAAGGTGATTTTTTAGTAATATTTATGGAGGCGCTGGAAGACTTTGGTGAAAACTGGGATCAAAGTTTGGAAACAGCTAAGTGGCTTTTAAATAAAGAAAATATAGAATCTCTAAATTACGAGAATGTACTGAAGAAGTATAAAGAGTACAATGAGAGTCTATTTAAACATCAAGATGAATTGATTAGACTTTGTAGGGAAGAGGCTGAAAGAAACAATAGATATGCTAAAACCGTTGAAATAATATCATTTATAGTATCTGGATTGACTTTTCTATTTCTTATTAAAACAATGGAAGTTTCTTTCAAAAAACCACTTTATAAAATAGTAGATGTTTTCAAAAAAATGGGTTCAGGGAAAATGAATGTGAGATTAGACAGAAAAGAAAATGATGAGTTTAAGCTGGTCTTTAATGAATTCAATAGATTTTCAGATAACCTTGCAGAAGTTAAGCACATAGAAGATGAGATAATTTTTAAGGATAATATTTATGATATTGTGTCTTATATGAAAGAAAAATTTGATAAATATATTGATTTGAAATCCATAGATATATTTTATTCTGATTCAAGAAATGATAATTATATGATATCCTATGATGGCTTTGAATTCGATAGGAAATCAATAGATCAAATAAGCATAGTTGAAGAGGTCAAGCATACCGATAGTGAAGTATGTGTACCTATAATGGTAAATGATCGGTACATTGGATATACAAGGATTATATCCAGTTCTAAGATCGTAGATAGGAATGTTGAGTTTATAAAAAATATATCCTACAAAATTAATATGGCCTTTTACAAGAGCTTGCTATTTAATGATTTACTTAGTATAGTAACTAATAGTTTAAGTGATTTAGCAGAGTATCGTGACAACGAAACAAGACAACATCTAGTAAGAATGAGTAACTATGCATATATCATTGGAGAAAAACTGAAAGAAAAGGATAAATACAAAGATTTAATTGGCAAAAGTTATCTTGATGAGTTAAAGTTAGCAGCTCCAATGCATGATATAGGCAAAATCGGTATACCTGATGAAATACTACTTAAACCCGGAAAGCTAACGGATGAAGAATTTGATATAATGAAAACCCATGCCAGTATAGGGGCAAAGGTATTAGAGAAAATGCATGACAGATTTTCTAAGTACAATATTACCTACTTCAATATGGCAAGAGAAATAGCTTTATATCATCAGGAAAAATTCAATGGTAGTGGATATCCAAATGGTGTTAAGGGAGAGGAAATACCCCTAAGTGCAAGAATATGTGCTTTGGCTGATGTATTTGATGCACTTACATCAAAGAGACCTTACAAAGAAGCTTTTTCCCTTGAAAAGAGTTATGCTATAATTGATGAGACTGTAGGAAGTCACTTTGATCCTGATGTTGTGGAAGCCTTTTATGAGGTTCGTGAGAAAATAGAAGAAGTATATTATAAATATAGAGACTAACTTAGATAAGATATCACTTTGTGATATCTTATTTTATTGTATAAAAGAGCTATTTGTGTTAAAATATTAACAAAAGAAAAGTACTGAAATACCTTGTTGTATACAGTGTACGAAAACTATACATCTTGAAAATCTTGGCTATCGTAGGTTTTTGATAATATTTTATAATAATAATACTGGGATAAGCACATTGTATTTAAAAAAATACTATTGATTTCTCAAGATATATTGACAAAAAAATAACACACAAGTATACTAAAATGTGAAATAGAAAGATTTGATATCAAACAATATTAAAAAAAGTTTCTATTATTAATTTTATTGTTGACTTTATAGTATTTTTCTTTATCAAGATAGATATAGGAGGATGAATTATGGTTATTGAAATTTGTATTGGTAGTGCGTGTCATGTGAAAGGTTCTTATGAAGTTATTAATACATTTAAACGATTAGTTGAAGAAAATGGACTTAAAGATAGGGTAGAGTTGAAGTCTTCATTTTGCTTAGGAAATTGTTCTGATGGGCCATCAGTAAGAATTAATAATGAGCATGTTATTTCAGTATTTCCTGAAGAAGCAGAAAAAGTATTTTTTAAATATTTAGAGGGTGAGTAGAATGAAGTTTATAGAATTTGATCCTTATAAGTGTGATTCTTGCTACAAGTGTTTGAGGGTATGTCCAACAAAGGCCATCGCCTTTTGCAAATCAGATAGAAAGATAATTGATGACCTATGTATTAAATGTGGCTTATGTGAGATTCATTGTCATCATGATGCATTAAAAATAACAAATTGTGTATACAAGGTGAAAAGACTAATCAAGTCTGAACAAAAGGTTGCGGTATCCTTGGCACCTTCTTATATTAGCTCATTTAGTATAGCAAATCCAGGGTCAATTATAACTTCATTAAAAAAATTAGGCTTCGATATTGTTGAAGAAACTGCTTTTGGAGCTGAAGTTATTTCGCAGCTTTATACTAAGGAAATAAAGAATGGTTTTAGAAATAATTTGATAACCAGTTGTTGTCCCTCAGCAAATTATTATATTGAGAGATATTTCCCATCAACTATAAAGTACATGATGCCTGTTGTTTCTCCGATGGTTGCACATGGAAGATATATAAAAGGCAAGTATGGTGCAGATACAAAAGTTGTATTCATTGGACCATGTTTAGCTAAAAAAGCTGAGGCTGAGGAATTTTCTGATTCTATTGATTCCGTCCTGACATTTAGTGAACTTGAAGAGTGGCTAGAGGAAGAAAATATTAATCTTTCTAAACTTGAAGCAAGTGATCCTGATTCTGTATCCACTTTAAGAGGAAAGGCTTACCCAATGGGAGGTAGTCTATGGGACTCCGAGGGTGAGAAGAGATATGACAATATATATAGACATGTTAGGGTCAATGGAATAGATCAATGCCGAGAGCTATTAGATGCAATGTCTAAGGGCAAAATTAACAACTACTGTGTAGAAATAAACATTTGTAAAGGGTCTTGTATAAATGGTCCAGATTTACCAAGCAATGCACCTACATATTTTGAAAGAGAAAATTTACTTTTTAACAATATAAAGAACAATAGAAAAAATAATAAAGTGGAAAAAATAGATATTGATCCATCGATAAATTTGGAGACGAAATTTAGTCAAAAACCAATACTATTAAGGGAGCCTTCTGATAAGGAACTGAAGGAAATCTTAATGGAGATGGGAAAATATAAAAATGAGGATTTACTTAATTGTAAAGCTTGTGGATATGAGACATGTATTGACAAAGCGAAAGCAGTTCATAATGGATATTCTGATAGTAAACTATGTTTAGATTACCTTAAGAAAAAAGCAGAGAGTTTACAATCAGTAATGTTTGAAAATATTCCTAATCCACTTTGTATTGTTGATGAAGAATTAAATATTTTAGATGTTAATCCAGCATTCAATAGGACATTCAATGATAGGTTTATCAATATGAGAGGTTTTCCTATATATGCATTGTTAAGTGAAGAAGATTTACTGATGGAGAATGAAACTGGTGAAAAAATACAAGGACGAAAAGTATTTATTGAGGATTTAGATAAAACTTTTTACATTAACAGTGTGTTTTTAGAAGATGAGAGTATACGAGTAGTTATTTTTACTGACATAACTGTAGAGGAAAAAAGTAAAAATGAATTAGAACTTGTAAAAGAGAGGACATTATCAGCCTGTAATGAAGTAATAAACAAGCAAATGAGAGTAGCACAAGAAATTGCCAGCTTATTAGGTGAAACTACAGCTGAAACAAAGATAAATCTTAATAAATTGAAGTCCATTGTGCTTGATAATGGGGGGAGATAAGTGGATACAGTAAGACATTTTATTGATGTTTCCACCCATAGCCTCAACAAGTATGGTGAGGAATTGTGTGGGGATAAAGTAGAGATATATAAATCAGAGGATAAAACAATTATTGTTTTAGCAGACGGTTTAGGTAGTGGTGTCAAAGCTAATATACTTGCTACTCTTACTTCCAAGATAGCAATAACAATGCTTAGTAGTGGGGAAGATATTGAGGAGACCATAAGTACAATAGTAAGTACCTTGCCTGTATGTAATGTAAGAAAAATTGCATATTCTACCTTTAGTATTGTAGAAATTGACAAAGATTTGAACTGTAGATTAATAGAGTGTGATAACCCACCAGTTTTTTTTATTAGAAACGGAAGGTTGTTAAAAGCAGAGAAAGAAGAAATAGATTTTGGTTATAAAAAAGTACAATTTTCTAGCTTGAAATTATCATGTAACGATGTCCTTACAGTATGCAGTGATGGAGTTATACATGCAGGTGTAGGAAACATTCTTAATCACGGTTGGGAATGGAAACATGTAGCTGATTTTTTACAAAGACAACATGTAGAATCAGCAGAAAAATATAATTTAAGACTAATCGAAACATGCAATCAACTGTATGGAAAAAAACCTGGGGATGATACTACGGCAGTAACAGTAAAAATTAGAAAACCAAGAATCGTAAATATTTTTTCTGGACCACCTGAAAATCAAGATGATGATTCATATTATGTAAAAGAATTTATGAATACGAAGGGTCTAAAAGTTGTATGTGGGGGTACTGCTGCAAATATATTTTCACGGGAATTAGCCAGAGAAATAATTACTACATTAGATTATATTGATCCCAAAATTCCTCCAATTGCTAAAATTAAGGGTTTAGATTTGGTTACTGAAGGAGTTTTGACTTTGCAACATACCTTATTGAAGCTAAAAGATCTTTCAAATTGTTGTGAAGAACCAAGACTTGATAAAAATGATGGTTCTACCTTATTATTAAAAACTTTAATTGAAGATTGTACACATGTTAATTTTTGGATAGGAAAAGCAATAAATCCTGCCCATCAAAATCCTGATTTTCCAGCAGAATTAAGTATTAAGTTTAATATACTTAATGAGCTGGGGGAGGTTTTGTTAGGTATGGGGAAGGAAATCAATCGGTATTGTATGAAAAGGTGATAATATGAGAAAATATGATAATCAAGTTCAAAAAATTAAAAGTGAAGTTTTGAAGACCGTTGCAAAGTTTAGTTTTGAGGGAAACTTGATGGAGAATATTTATGATATACCTAAAATAGTTAATCCAGGGCCTGATGAAAGGTATAGGTGCTGCGTATATCATGAAAGGGCAATAACTGAAGAGAGAGTAAAAATGGCATTAGGTGGTAACAAAAGTAACCCCAATATAGTAGAAGTACTTGAAACAGCATGTGACAAGTGTCCTGTTAATAGGTTCTTTATTACTGAGGCTTGTAGGGGATGTTTAGCTCATAAATGTCAAATTTCCTGTCCCTTCGATGCAATTACAATAGAAAAAGGAAAAGCAAAAATAGATCAAAGTAAATGTAAAGAATGTGGAAAGTGTAAGGAAGCTTGTCCCTATGATTCTATAGCTGATGTAATGAGACCTTGTAGGAGGGTATGTCCCACAGGTGCTATTAGTATTGATGATAGGAAAAAGGCTGTAATTGATTTCGATAAATGTATTGAGTGTGGTGCATGTGTTTATCAATGTCCATTTGGAGCTATTCAAGATAAGTCAGAAATCGTAAAGGTTATTGATAAAATCATTGAAGCTAAGCAGAATGTCTACGCAATAATTGCACCTGCATTTGCTACTCAATTTAACTTTGCAAAACATGAAGAGATTGTTGCAGGGATAAAGGCTCTTGGTTTTAAAGATGTAATTGAAGTTGCACTTGGTGCAGACTTAGTTGTAAAACATGAATCAGAAGAGTTTGTTCATTATATGGAAGAGAAAGATTTTATGACAAGCTCATGCTGTCCAGCTTTTGTAAAATTTATCGACATAAAATATCCAGAACTAAAAGAGAATATATCAACAACAGTGTCACCAATGATTGCAACATCCAGATTAGTAAAATCAGTAGATAAGGATGCAGTTGTAGTATTTATAGGACCGTGCATTGCTAAAAAAAGAGAAAAAGATATAATGAAAGAAGATATAGAATATGTTTTAACATTTGAAGAGTTAGCAGCTATGATTGATGCTAAAGACATAAAATTAGATGAAATAGGGGAGATGCCCCTTAATAATGCATCTTACTTTGGACGAAAATTTGCGGCATCAGGTGGTGTTACAGCTGCGATTAAAAATGAAATAAGTAGTAGAAAACTTGAAATAGATTTTAATCCAGTAATTTGTAATGGAATTAATGAATGTGACAAAGCGTTAAAAATGGGGAAAGTCAAAAGACTAGATGGAAACTTCATTGAAGGAATGGCTTGTTCTGGTGGCTGTATAAAAGGTCCTGTGACAATGCATCATGGGAGACAAGATTTAAAGAGCCTTGAGACTTACTGCGAAATGACAGTAGAAGAAACTCCAGAAAAATCATTAAGGGTATTTGACTTAAATAAAATAAATATGGAAAGATAAATAGAAAAAAAAAGAAAAGGTTGCCGAGGCAACCTTTTTTATGTTAATATGGTTGCATAGGCAACCAAAAAAGGAGTGTGGAAATGAAACATTTTGGACGTATATTTAGTAGGATACTTATTAACCAAAAAAAAATTCTATCTAATTCATTTAAAGAATACGGTATTGGAAGTGGTCAGTATGCTTTCTATTTGACAATAAGGGGAAATGAAGGTATTAACCAAAAGGAAATATCAAAAATTCTCAATGTGAATAAAGGGACCACCAATAAAGCGATAAAAAAGCTTGAAGATTTAGGATATGTTGATACTTTAATAGATGAGAATGATAAAAGGAATCATAGACTATACTTGACGGAAGAAGGAAAAAAAATTCTTCCGGAGATAAGGATTAAGCTAAGAATGTATTCAGAAGGAATTGTAGAAGGTTTCACTGAAGAGGAAACGGAATTGTTTTTCTCTTTTCTAGAGAGAGCATATGGAAATTCTTTAAATATGCTTGAGAAAATATAAGGAGATCAAAATGAATAAAAGAAAAGATATATTGGAGTCAGATGTAGCTAGAGTTCTCACCAGAATGACTATACCCATGATATTTGGAATATTAGGTATTGTTGCATTTAATCTTGCTGATACATATTTTGTAGGAAAATTAGGAACCACTGAAATTGCAGCTCTTACCTTTACATTTCCTGTAGTACTTATTGTTAATAGTATTAATCTAGGATTAGGGGTAGGAACCTCAGCTATTATTTCAAGGGCAATTGGTCAAAAAAATAATGACCGAGTAAAGAGACTTTCAACAGATAGTCTTATTCTTTCAGTAATAATTGCCATATTGTTTTTTATTATAGGAGAAATAACTATCGAACCTGTATTTGATTTATTAGGTGCTGATAGTTCTTCGATGGTATTTATCAAAAAATATATGAGAATATGGTATGCTGGTTCACCTTTTATAGTCATTCCTATGGTTGGTAACAGTATCATAAGAGCCCTAGGTGACACTAAAACACCAAGTCTTGTAATGATGTTTTCTGCTGGGGTAAATATAGTTTTAGATCCTATAATGATATTTGGATTTGGATTAATTCCAGCCATGGGTGTTACCGGTGCAGCACTGGCTACTCTTATTTCCCGTGCTATAACAATGATATTTTCCTTGTATGTCCTAATAGTAAGAGAAAAAGTTCTTTCCTATAATAAGGTAACATTAAAAGAAATATTTGAGTCTTGGAAGGAAATATTAAAACTAGGTATACCAAATGCAATTGCCAAAATGATTATTCCTTTAGGTACAGGTGTAATAACAGGCATGATTTCCTCATATGGTACTGAGGTAGTAGCAGGTTATGGAATAGCAAGTAGAGTTGAGTTTTTAGCACTAGCTGTAGTGTCAGCAGTGTCATCTATAATGCCAGTATTTGTAGGTCAAAATTATGGTGCTGGAAACCATTCAAGAATAATAGATGCCGTAAGAAAAGGAAATATATTTTCAATAATATTTGGAATAATAACTTGGTTGACATTATGGCTATCAGGTGGATTTATAGCATCATTATTTACAGCAAATAGTGAAGTGTCTACTATAGTAATGAAATATTTATTTATAGTTCCATTAGGATATACATTCCAAGGTGTAAATCAAATAATCATAGGTGCATTCAATGGAACAATGCAAGCAGTAAAAGCATCAGGAGTAAATTTAGTACAGATGTTTATAGTTTATATACCATTGGCAAAGATACTATCTAGTAGTCATGGATTTATAGGAATATTAGTAGCAATTGTTATTTCTCAAATACTTGTGGGAGTAATAGCCCATATCGTGTTTGAAAAATCTTTAGTTAAAAATAAGGAACTATCATTAGATGTATAATTATAGTTAGTTTAGTGAGAGTTGTTTCAACTCCATATTTGGAGTGTTGATGGAATAAGCACTACTTTAGGGTGAAAAGGTGAATCACACAATATTTCATTGTGCTAGGGGAAACAATTTTGAAAACAAAATTTCGGGGAAAGGGAAGGACATAGGAGCATAAATGAAGTGCTTTTACGATTATAGAACTTCCTTTTCCCCTAGTTTTTTGTTAAAAAAACGACTTCACCTAGCACTAATGAACCTAGTGCGATTCCTCTTTTCCCCTAGAGTTATTCAAATCTATTTGTTTTTTCTCATAGTGAAAACACTTTGTTATAAAAAAACAAAAAAAGTTTTTGGCTAGAATACTAAAATCAAACCTTTTAGTAACTGCACTACCGAATAGTGCCTTCTTCTCAGAAATGCTTTATGACTATATACTAATAACTGTCGAAAGGCATTAGATAAATAAGCACAAAAGGAGGCATTAAAAATGCAAAGATTTACAATTCCAAGAGATGTATATTTTGGAGACAACGCTATTGAATGTTTAAAGGATATTAAGGGTTCAAAAGCAATGTTAGTTATTGGTTCAGAAAGACTTATTAAGGATGGTACAGCTCCAAAGGTTCAGGAGTACCTTAAAGAGGCTGGTATTGAATCAGAAATATTCGCTGGTATAGAGCATGACCCTTCAATTGCTACAGTTAAAAAAGGCGTTGAAGCAATGAACAAGTTCCAACCAGACGTAATAATCGGAATAGGTGGCGGATCTCCTATTGATGCTGCAAAAGCAATGTGGATCTTC